>NZ_CAUQDV010000002.1 GCF_963517015.1 uncultured Devosia sp. | reverse complement strand
CATTCCTGAACCCGTTGCACTTCAAATGTGAATCCACACCCGGCTCAAGGCCGGGGTGACACCGAGCGTGTTGAAAGTGCTGGACTGCCAGGGCAACTAGTGCAGGTCACTCTTGCCGAACTCGGCGCCGCCGTCCCACTTCTCTTCTTCCAGCCCGTCATCCTCGCCGTCGTCATCGCCCTCGATGGCAAAGCGAGCATCGTCGTCATCGGGTGACAGGGCATCGAGCCGGTCGGCCGGATCATTGTCGAAATTGGTGGCAAGACCGGCGAAATCCTCATTGTCCTCGCCATTGGCGATGACGGCGCTGAGCTCGTCGATGGCGCGATCCAGCTCATCCAGCATCGAGGCCGGGTCCTGGTCGCCCCAGTCGCCGCTTTCGCGGATCGAGCTTTCATCGCGCAACTCGCGCAGCCGCGCCAGGCGTTCGCTGGCCGGCCGGTCCTCGCCATAAAGCAGGTCTTCCACTTCGCTTTGCGTATAGGGCTGGGCAATGCCCGGCTGGTCGGCATTGTCGAAATTGGTGTCCTGCGGCACCATCGTGCCGTGGTGATCGTGATGCTGGGCCATTTCGAGAGCTCCCTTCAGGGTTGATCCTGCTGGGTGAACGCCGCAGCAGCCCGCTGGTTCGATGTGGGGGAACGCTTGTGATCGAGGCGGATTGATCTCCCGCAGACGAGGAGACGCCACATGGCCATGCGCAAGGGATCAAAAGTCAGCTGGAGCTGGGGCGCCCATACAGCGCACGGCAAGATCGTCGAGCGCTTCACGCAAAAGGTCACCCGCACCCTCAAGGGCAGCGAAGTGACCCGCGAGGCCAGCAAAAAGGAACCCGCCTATCTCATCGAACAGGACGATGGCGACAAGGTCCTCAAGAGCCGCAGCGAGCTGACCGCAGGCTAGGAAAGGTCGCCCGGCTCCTCGCCGACCAACCTCAATTTTGGCGCATCATCCTCGCCGCCATCCCAGCCGGCCGGCAGGCTCTTGTTGGTCTTGGCGCCCAGGTCGCGCAGCATTTCAACCTGCCGCACCACATTGCCGCGCCCGCTGGACAGCTGGCCCTTGGCGTCTTCAAAGCTGGCTCGCGCCTTGTCGAGATGCCCGTCCAGCTTGTCCATGCTGGCGAGAAACCCGGCTACCTTGTCATAGAGTGCGCCGGCGCGCTCGGCGATTTCATCGGCATTGCGGTGGCGCTTTTCGATGTCCCACACATTGCGCACGGTGCGCAGCACGGTCATCAGCGTGGTCGGCGTGGTCAGCATCACGCCCTGCTTCATGCCGTATTCGACCAGTGTGGCGTCGGCCTGGATCGCCGTCGCCAGCGCGCTTTCGATCGGCACGAACATCATGACGTAGTCGAGGCTCGACTTGGCGTGCTTCTGGTAGGTCTTTTCGCCAAGCGTGCGGATATGGCCGCGCACCGATACCAGATGGGCCTGCAGATACTGCTCGCGCGTCTCGTCCTCGCTATTGGTATAGGCCTCGAAGGCGGTCAGCGACACCTTGCTGTCGATCACCAGCCGGTCGTCATTGGGCATCAGCACTTCGACATCGGTGCGCAGGCGCGAGCCGTCCGCCCCGGTGTGGCTCTGCTGCGTCACATATTGCTCGCCCTCGCGCAGCCCGCTGCGTTCAAGAATGGTCGAGAGGATCATCTCGCCCCAGGCGCCCTGCGTCTGCGAATTGCCCTTGAGCGCCCGGGTCAGGTTGTTGGCCTCGGTGGTGATCTGCACATTGCTTTCCAGCAGCGCACGGATCTGCTCGCCCATGGTCGCGCGATCCTTGATCAGCCCGACATGGAACTCGCCGATCTTTTCCTGCAGCGGCTTGAGCAGCGTATCCACCTGCTCGCGGTTCTGCTTGGTGAAAGTCTCGCTCTGGTTTTTCAGCACATCGCCGGCCAGCGCCTTGAACTGGTCGGTCATGTCTTGCCGCACGGCGAGGAGCCGCGCTTCGCTGGCTTGGGCATTGGCAGACTGCTCGGCCATCCGGGCCCGCAGCGCCGCCACATCGGCCAGCAATTCGCTGTTCTTCTCCTGCAGCCGCTCGACGTTCTCCGAACCGCGCTCGCGCTCGACCCGCACCTGGTGGTCCAGCTCGGCAATGCGCCGGTCGCGCTCGCCCAACTGGCTGGCAAAGCCCTCCCGCGCCTCGGCCAAAAGCGACCGCCCGGCCTGCTCCGCCTGATCGGCCGCAGCGCGCGATTGCACCAGCGTGACGACCGCAACCAGAATGGCCGCCAGCGCAACCACGCCCACGATCGCTACGAGCACACTGACGGGATAGCCCGCGATTTCAAACAGCATAGTATCCATGGCCAAGACCTAGCACGATTCCGTTGTTCGCATAATGTTCTCTTGGCTGGTGGCCACAAGAGTTGACCGGACCGCCGGAAATACCATATCGAGAGGCAAATCCCTTTTCGCCCGGACCTTTTCCCATGGCTGTTCGCCCCATTCTCGTCATTCCCGATGCGCGCCTCCGCGCCGTGGCCGATCCGATCATCGAGGTCGATGACGAGATCAAGACCCTGGCCAAGGACATGCTGGACACCATGTATGACGCGCCCGGCATCGGCCTGGCTGCGCCGCAGATCGGCGTGATGAAGCGCATCGTCGTCATGGACCTGGCTGCCGAAGGCGAGACGCCCGAACCGCTGGTCATGATCAATCCCGAGATCACCCATTTCGGCGAGCAGATGCAGGTCACCGAAGAGGGTTGCCTTTCCATCCCCGAGCTCTATTACGAGGTCGAGCGCCCCAATGACGTCACGGTGAAATACATCGATCTGGACGGCAAGGAGGTCGAGAAGGTTGCCGAAGGCAAGCTCGCCGTCTGCATCCAGCACGAACTCGATCACCTCGATGGCGTGCTCTATATCGATTACCTGAGCCGTTTGAAGCGCGACCGCGTCATCAAGAAGTTCGACAAGCAGGCCCGTCTGGCCTCTCGCTAGCCGCAGTTTTTGTTTGCACCGTGGGTTCCACCACCACGGTGTCACCCCGGCCTTGAGCCGGGGCCCATCCTGAGATCGAGGGACAGCCGCAAGGTCGCCGTCCGAACCAGCTCGCGGCCGGGGAGGCATCTCGAGATGGATCCCGGCTCAGGGCCGGGATGACATCGAGTGTGTGGAAATGATGGATGCCACAGGCGTCGCTCTACCAAAGTAAGAAGGATGGGATCGAGCAATGCGCGTCATTTTCATGGGCACGCCGGATTTTTCCGTTCCCACTCTGACCGAGATCGTCTCGTCGGGCCATGAGGTCGTGGCGGTCTATACCCGCGCGCCCAAGCCCGCCGGGCGTGGTCAGGAAGAACGCAAGTCGCCGGTTCATCTTGCGGCCGAAGGCTTCGGCATTCCGGTCTTTACGCCAAAATCACTCAAGGGCGAGGCCGAGCAGATCGTCTTTGCCAGCCATGGCGCCGAGTTGGCGATCGTGGTCGCCTATGGCCTGCTGCTGCCCAAGCCGATTCTCGACGCGCCCGAGCTTGGCTGCCTCAACCTCCACGGTTCGCTCCTGCCGCGCTGGCGTGGTGCTGCGCCGATCCAGCGCGCCATCATGGCTGGTGACAGCCAGACCGGCGTCATGGTCATGCAGATGGACGAGGGTCTCGACACCGGTCCCGTCGCGGTCGGCGAGGTGATCCCGGTCACCCCGGACATGACCGCCGGCGAATTGCACGACACCATGATGCGCACCGGCGCCGATCTGATGGGTCGCGCCCTTGCCGCCCTCGAACGCGGCAGCTTGGATCTCAAGCCGCAGGTCGAGGATGGCGCGCTCTACGCCAAAAAGATCGAAAAAGCCGAGGCCCGTATCGACTGGTCGCGTCCCGCCGAAGAGGTCCACAACCACATTCGCGGCCTCTCGCCTTTCCCCGGCGCCTGGTTCGAACTGGAACTCGCCGGCAAGCCGACCCGCGTCAAGGCCCTGCGCTCCACCATCGGCCAGGGCAGCGGCGCACCGGGCACCCTGCTCGATGACCTGACCATTGCCTGCGGCTCCGGCGCCGTTCGCCTCACCCAGGTGCAGCGCGAAGGCAAGGGTGCCATGGATGCCCAGACCTTCCTGCGCGGGGCAGGGGCTCTGCCCGTAACCGTCAGCTGATGCCCCGCTACAAGCTCACCGTGGAATACGACGGCACGCCCTTTGCCGGCTGGCAGCGGCAGGCCAGCGACCCCAGCGTGCAACAGGCGCTCGAAGAGGCGATCCTCGCCTGGTCCGGCGAAACCGTCACCACCCAATGCGCCGGCCGCACCGATTCAGGCGTGCATGCCCTGGGCCAGGTCGCCCACTTCGATCTTGAAAAAACCTGGGACGTCTTCCGCATCCGCGAAGCGCTGAACTTTCATCTGCGCCCCAGTCCCGTGGCCATCCTCGACGTCGAGGAAGTCCCCGAAACTTTCCAGGCCCGCTTCTCGGCTACGGCCCGCCATTACGAATACCGCATCCTCAACCGCCGCGCCCCGGCGGTCATCGAGCGCAATCACGTCTGGCACAGCCCCCGAGCTCTCGATGCCGATGCCATGAGCGAAGCCGCCAGCCTGATCCTGGGCGAGCATGACTTCACCACCTTCCGCTCCTCGGAATGCCAGGCCAATTCGCCGATCCGCACGCTCGATGTCTTCACCGTGCGCAAGGAGCCCGAGCATATCGTGATCAATGCCAGCGCCCGGAGTTTCCTGCACCATCAGGTACGCTCCATGGTCGGCTCGCTCCGCCTCGTCGGCGAAGGCAAGTGGCGTCCCGCCGATTTTCGCGCCGCCCTCGATGCCCGCGACCGCAAGCGCTGCGGCCCCATGGCCCCCTCCTGCGGCCTCTACCTCACGAGAGTAACGTACTAGATCATCGCGCCGATCAGTGGCTGGATCAAAAAGGCCGCGCCGAGCTGTACCATCACGAACAGCGCCACATGCATCGGCTTCAGCGTCAGGATCAGCCGCGCGATATTGATCGAAACCACCAGCGCCGCAATGCCCAGCGCGGCAAAGGGAATGCTCCCCGCCGTCAGCTGCGCCATTTCCCCGCCCGCCGACAGGGCGATCGGCTGGCCAAAGATCACGATGATTGCTACCGCCACAATGCTCTGAAACAGCGTGACCCAGTTCTGCGTCACGACGAAGGGCACGAAACCATCACCTCGTCCGAGCTGGCGCAGCACCAGCCAGGCAACGCCGAACTGCACCGCCAGAACCATGCCACCCAGAATGATCGCGCCCGTGGCAACGCCCGCCGGCGCCCTGGGCCCGCCGAACAATTGAGGCACAAAGGCCTGGATCGCCATGCCCAGCAATACGGCAATGAACGAACCGACAAGGCCCGCCTGGCGGAAATCGAAATAGCTCGACGCCTGGCGGTTGCCGATGACCAGCGCCACCGTACCGCGCGCGGCATTGACGAATTCATCGAGGAAGGACGTGGTCGGTTTGGCCAAGGGCTTTCCTCGATTTATTGAACTGGAACACTGCTCAGCATGTAGAGCGCCTGCGGCACCACCACAAGAAGCAAGACTGTCGCGGCAGCAAACGCCGCCGCAATACCCAGGTTCCAGCCGGTCGCCGCCCGCGCCAGCCGATAGATCGGCCAGCCAAGGAGGATCGTCAGCAATTGCACCAGCGGCGCGAACACCAGGTTGAGCAGCGAACCGACCACCAGATAGCCCACTAGGAGGTAGATGCCGGGCACAAGAAGGTCCAGGGTCCGTGTCTCGTCCTTGATCGCCATCTGCGTGGCCTTGATCGTGGCCCAGAACGACAGCACCCAGATGCCATGCACCAGCAACAGGTCGAGCACGCCATAAAAGTCCGGCATTGCCGAGACGATCGAGGCCATGGCGATGGCAAGGAAGGCCGCAAAAAAGAAGATCACCAGCGCCGACAGCAGCCCCGCCGCATTGAGCGAGAAATGCGCGCGCCAGTCGGCCTCGCCCCGCAGGATCATCCGCCAGCCAATCAGCGCATTGCTGACGAGGTTCCAGATCTTCATGCCCGAACTCCAAAAAAGCCGGTCATGAACACCCGGTAGATTTCGGTGAGGCCCGTCAGGTCGGACAGGAGGATATGCTCGTCCGCCTTGTGCATGCTGGTGCCCACGAGGCCACACTCCACCACGGGTCCATATTGCGCGATGAAACGCGCATCCGACGTCCCGCCGCCGGTCGAAAACTCGGGCCGCTTGCCGGTCTCCGACTGGATCGCCGCGCTCAACGTCTCCACGTCATCGCTCAGCGGCGACAGGAACGACCGCGATGGCGTGCCCGCCACGGCGAAATCCACGACCGCCCCCCTGGCATCGACGCTCTCGATCTGCCCGCGCACCCAGTCTGCGAGCGTCTGCGGCGTCCACAGGTCATTGTAGCGGATGTTGAAACGGATCGTGCCGGCCGCCGGAATGACATTGGACACGGCATTGCCGACATCCACCGAAGTCACTTCCAGATTGCTGGCCGGAAAATGTTCCGTGCCCTGGTCGATCTGCGTGTCGAGCGCCGTCACGATCCGTGCCAGCGCCGGCATGGGATTGTTGGCCCGCTCGGGATAGGCCACATGGCCCTGCGTCCCGCTGACAGTGATCACGCCCGACAGCGAGCCACGCCGCCCGATCTTGATGCTATCGCCCAGCACCGCCGCCGAACTCGGCTCGCCCACCACGGCAAAGTCGAAGCCATGCTGCTGCGCTTGCGCCCATTCCATCAGCTTGGCCGTGCCATTGATCGCGTCGGCCTCTTCGTCATTGGTGATGGCCAGCATCACCGTGCCGGCATCGGCCGGAATGGCCGATGCTGCTGCGACGAATGCCGCAATGCCCGATTTCATATCGGCCGCACCACGCCCATAGAGCTTGCCATCGGCCTCCCGCGCCACAAACGGGTCTGCGCTCCAGGCGCCGAGATCACCCGGCGGCACCACATCGGTATGTCCGGCAAACAGCAGCCGCCGCCCACCCGTGCCGCGAATGGCAAACAGATTATCGACCGGATAGGAGCCGTCGCCCTCAAAGCGCAGCCGCGTCACGGCAAAGCCGATCTCGGTCAACGCCTGGTCCAACAGGTCCAGCGCCCCCGCTTCCGCCGGCGTCACCGACGGGCAGGCGATGAGATCCTTGAGCAGGCTGACCGGGTCGAGGCTCATCTCAATCCCGCAGCAGTTCGTTGATCCCGGTCTTGCTGCGCGTCTGCGCGTCGACTGTCTTGACGATCACGGCGCAGTAAAGGTTGGGGCCGGGCTGGCCATTCGGCAGCGGCTTGCCGGGCAGCGAGCCGGACACCACGACCGAATAGGGCGGCACCTTGCCCATGTGGATTTCGCCGGTGGCGCGATCGACGATCTTGGTCGAGGCGCCGATGAAGACGCCCATGGAAATCACCGAGCCTTCGCCGACCACGACGCCTTCGACCACTTCCGAACGGGCGCCGACAAAGCAGTTGTCTTCGATGATCGTCGGGCCGGCCTGCAGCGGCTCCAGCACGCCGCCGATGCCGACGCCACCTGACAGATGCACATTCCTGCCGATCTGCGCGCAGGAGCCCACGGTGGCCCAGGTGTCGACCATCGTGCCTTCATCGACATAGGCGCCGACATTGACGAAACTGGGCATCAACACGACGTTGCGCCCGATATGGGCAGGGCTGCGCAC
Source organism: uncultured Devosia sp. (assembly GCF_963517015.1). Lineage (NCBI taxonomy): Bacteria > Pseudomonadati > Pseudomonadota > Alphaproteobacteria > Hyphomicrobiales > Devosiaceae > Devosia > uncultured Devosia sp. The sequence goes on along the minus strand of NZ_CAUQDV010000002.1, from coordinate 716,934 downwards.
CACGGCGCCCGGCACGGCGCGGAAGCCAGCCTCGCGGAACGTATTCTCGCTCCAGCCCTCGAACTTGGTGCCCACCTTGTCCCAGTAGTGCGAGCCACCGGCTGCGCCCTCGATCAGGCGATTGTCGTTGAGGCGGAAATTGAGCAGCACGGCTTTCTTGAGCCACTGATGCACCTGCCAATTGCCATCGACCTTCTCGGCCACGCGCGCCTCGCCCTTGTCGAGCAGGCGCAACGCCTCCTCGACGGCGTCCCGCACCGGGCCCTTGGTATCGAAACCGATCTCCGCACGCGCCTCGAAGGCATCATCAATGGTCTTGGCGAGATCGGCGTATGACATGGTGTTCTCCGTGAATGCGCGCGGACCATAGCCGTGGGGACGGAAGTGTCAATTCCAAGACGTGCTGAAGCGCCGCCTGAGTGCAGGATGACGAGGAGCCACAATGCCATCCTCTCCCGTTTACGGGAGAGGGGGACCACGCGGAGCGTGGTGGAGAGGGGTGCACAGAGCTCGGAGCGGTGGTCGTTCGGAAAAACCGCGCAAGCGGCTCCCCTCCACCGCCTGATGGCGGTCCCCCTCTCCCGCAGGCGGGGGAGGTTGGGCGCGGGGCTTGCGGCAATGTCTAGCCTCAGCCTCGTTCCCCATCAATCACATGCAGTCTCGCTCTTGGTCGCACATCCACTGTGTCATAAATCACATCTAGCGTGATCGACGTGCTCAGCGGGGGCAATGCAATCTCCTGTCCGAACGCTTCAACCGTCTCCTCGCTCCAGCCGCCATCCGGCTGTCGACGATGCACTTTCACCAAGGCAAATTCGGATTCGATTTGCAGTACCGTGTCGATACTCTCGATTGCCTGATATTCCCGAAGCTTGGCGCCATAGTCGAATACGGCGGTGCCGGGCGAGGAAACTTCGACCACAAGAGTGGGTCGCGTCGCGGTTAGGGCTGAGGGGTCATAGGGTCCGCAATCCACGACCACGTCAGGATAACGCACGCTGTCTTGACCTGTCTGGATGGCGGTATCCGCCGATGTCGTGCGGCAGCCCTTGGTCTTGCCTGCAGGAACAAGCGCGGTCTGCACATTGCTGCAGATCACATTGTGACCCTGCTTGGCGCCAGCCATCGCATAGGCAATGCCTTTGACCAGCTCGAAGCGTCCGTCGAGACCGGCAATGGCCTTGAAGAACGCATCGACTGTCATTCTGTCCCGGCCAGGAACGCCCATGGCATGCTCCGTGTTTCCTGTCAGCTTAGCGGCGACCCCACTTGATCGCAAACCATCCATGTCATTTGCGCGTTTGCAACACTTGCTGCGCTATTGTCACACTCTGGCGTTAGGCACTCGCTGCGGCAATTCGAGGACCAAAGACTTGGAACACTTCAATATCATCGTCATTGGTAGCGGTCCGGCCGGCCGGCGCGCTGCGGTGCAGGCTGCCAAGCTGGGCAAGTCGGTTCTCGTCGTCGAAAACCGCCTGCGTCTCGGCGGCGTCTCGGTTCATACCGGCACCATTCCCTCCAAGACCCTGCGCGAAACCGTGCTCAATCTCTCCGGCTGGCGCGAACGCGGCTTCTACGGTCTCTCCTATCGCGTCAAGAAGGACATCGAGGGCAAGGATCTCGGCGCGCGCCTGCGCATGACGCTCGACCATGAAATCCAGGTGCTCGAGCATCAGTTCAACCGCAATGGCGTCCGCACCTTTGGTGGCATTGCCCGCTTTACCGATGCCAATCATATCGCCGTCACCGCGCCCGATGGCGACGATACCAAATTCAGCTTCGACCACGCGGTGATCGCCGTGGGCACTGCGCCCTATCGGCCCAGCAATATCCCCTTCAACGATCATTCCGTGGTCGATAGCGACAGCCTCGTCGCCGAGCCGCGCGTGCCGCGCAGCCTGACCGTGGTCGGCGCCGGCGTCATCGGCATCGAATATGCGACCATCTTTTCCGCGCTCGACGTGCCGGTGACCATTGTCGAGCCCAAGGACACCATTCTCGATTTCATCGATCGCGAGATCATCGAGGAATTCACCCACGATCTGCGCAAGCGCGGCATGACCATTCGCCTTGGCGCCAAGGTCGAGCGGGTCGAACTCGACGAACAGGGCTGGCCCGTCTCCATCCTCGCCGATGGCCGCCGCCTGCGCAGCGACATGCTGCTCTATGCGGCAGGCCGCTCCGGCGCCACAGCCAATCTCGGTCTCGAAAATGCCGGTATCACCCCGGTCGATCGCGGCCGGCTCAAGGTCGATCCGGTGACTTTCCAGACGTCCGTGCGCCATATCTATGCTGCCGGCGACGTCATCGGTTGGCCGTCGCTGGCCTCCACTTCGATGGAACAGGGCCGGATCGCCGCGCTGCACGCCTGTGGCTCGCCCATGCCACCTGCGCCAGAATTTTTCCCCTATGGCATCTATGCCGTGCCGGAGATTTCGACGGTCGGCCTTACCGAGCAGCAGGTTCGCGAACAGGGCATTCCCTACGAGGCTGGCATTGCCCGCTTCCGCGAAACCTCGCGCGGTCACATCATGGGCCTGCAGTCGGGCATGATGAAGATGATCTTCGCCCTCGACACCCGCAAGCTCCTGGGCGTCCACATCGTCGGCGAGGGCGCGACCGAGTTGATCCATATCGGCCAGGCCGTTCTCAATCTGGGCGGCACGCTCGACTATTTCGTCGAGAACGCCTTCAATTATCCGACGCTGGCCGAGGCCTACAAGATCGCAGCGCTCGACGCCTGGAACCGCATGCCCCGCACCCCCATCGTGGCCCTTGCCGAGTAGGTTCTGCCTCTAGCGCAAATCAATCCGCATCTATTAATGTCGGGGAATTGGAGGCCCCCATGACCGACTCGTACGATGCCATCATTATCGGTGCCGGCCAGTCCGGCCCCTTTCTTGCCGCCCGCCTTGCCGATGCCGGCAAGAAGGTCGCGCTTATCGAAAGGCGCCAGCTCGGCGGCACCTGCGTCAACGATGGCTGCACGCCCACCAAGACCTTGGTGGCCAGCGCCCGCGCTGCCTGGGCCGGCCGCAAGGCCAGCGATTTCGGCGTCGTGATCAAGGGGCCGGTCACCGTCGACATGAAGGCGGTCAAGGCGCGCAAGGACAAGGTCGTCAATGCCTCGGTCAAGAGCCTGACCGACTGGCTGACCGGCCTCAAGACGCTCGACTATATCAAGGGCACCGCAAGCTTCATCTCGCCCACCGAGGTCAAGGTCGGTCGCCGCAAGCTCACCGCGCCGCAGATCTTCATCAATGCCGGTGCCTCGGCCAGCGTGCCCGATTGGCCGGGCATCAAGCAGGTGCCCCACCTGACCAATTCCTCGATCATGGATCTCGACACCCTGCCGGGTCACCTGATCATTGCCGGCGCCAGCTATATCGGGCTCGAATTTGCCCATATGTATGCTCGCTTCGGCTCCAAGGTCACCGTCATCGATCGCAACGACCGTCCCGCCAACCGCGAGGATGCCGATATTTCCGCATCCATCCGCGAAATCCTCGAAGCCGAGGGCGTCACCTTCCTGTTCAATTCCACCATCGAGGCTGTCGCCAAGGCCGGCCCCGGCGTCTTGCTGTCGCTGTTGACCGGCAAGAAGAAATCCTCGGTGGAAGGCACCCATTTCCTCGTCGCCCTCGGTCGCAAGCCCAATACCGCCGACCTCAATATCGAGGCGGCCGGCGTCGAACTCGACGAGCGCGGCTATATTCCCGTCGACGATCACCTGCGCACCAAGGTGCCCGGCATCTGGGCCATGGGCGACATCAATGGCCGCGGCGCCTTCACCCACACGTCCTATAACGATTTCGAGATCGTCGCCGACAATGTCATCGACAATGGTAAGCGCTCCATCGCCGGCCGCATTCCGGTCCACGGCCTCTTCATCGATCCCCCGCTCGGCCGCATCGGCATGAGCGAGACCGAGGTGCGCAAGGCCGGCATCAAGGCACTGATCGCCACCATGCCCATGACCAAGGTGGCCCGCGCCCGCGAGCGCGGCGAGACGCAGGGCCTGATGAAGGTCCTGGTCGACGCCAAATCCAAACGCATCCTGGGCGCCGCCATCCTCGGCATCGGCGGCGACGAAGTGGTCCACTCGCTGCTCCAGCTCATGGTCGCCGGCACGCCCTATACCACGATGATGGAGACGGTTCACATCCATCCCACGGTCAGCGAGCTGATCCCGACGCTGCTGGCAGGGCTCAAGCCGCTGGAATAGTCAGAGGTCGTTGAAATGCACGGCCATGCCGCGGCCACGCGCCTTGGCGGCATAGCAGGCGGCATCGGCCTCGCCCATGAAGCCAAGCGATGACGCCGGCTGGTCGGTGACCATGGTTACCCCCACCGAGGCGCCGACCTTGTAGTCGCGCCCCGCCCAGTGGAACACCAGCGCGCCGATCGCCCGCACCAGCTTGTCGGCGACCGTCCGGCCACCGTCGCCAGGGCAATCGTTCAGCACCACGGCAAATTCGTCGCCACCGATGCGCGCCGGCACGTCATGGCTGCGGCACACGCCGCGGATGGTCTGGGCGATCTGCCGCAACAGCGCATCACCCGCCGCATGGCCGGCCGTGTCATTGACCGGCTTGAAGCGGTCGAGGTCGATATAGAGCAGGCAATGCTGCCGCCCGTCCTGCGCCGTGCGGACTGCCGCATTGAGCGCCCGGTCGAAAGCCGCACGATTGGGCAGGCCGGTAAGGTCGTCGTGGCTCGCCGAATGCGCCAGTTCTCGCTGCAGCGCCCGACTCTGCGTCACGTCCTGGAACACCAGCACCGCACCATCGAGCTTGCCCGCCTGCGTCTTGACCGGCGCTGCCGTGCAACGGATGTCTCGCTCCGAGCCCGTGCTGGCCACCAGGATCATGTCCCCATCGAGCTGCACCGGCATGTCCTGTCCCAGGCATATTGCCACCGGGCAGGGCTGCACCGCGCCGGTCACCTCGTCACGCACCACAAAGATCGAGCGCACTTCCCGCCCCATCGCCTGCTCGGACGTATAGCCGGTCAGCAATTCCGCCGTCGGGTTCATGAACACCACATGCCCCGTCTCGTCGGTGGAAATCATCCCGTCGGCGATCGAGGCCAGCGTCACCCGCAGCCGCTCCTTCTCCGCCGCCAGCTCCTGCTCCACCAGCTTGAGCCGGGTGATGTCGGTATCGGTCCCCAGTGTCCGCGTCGGATTGCCCTGCTCGTCCCATTCCACCGGTCGCCCGCGGCTCAGGATCCACACATAGGACCCGTCCCGCCTGCGCTCGCGATATTCCAGCGCATCGAGATCCGCGTCGCCCTTGTCCTGCTTGTCGACATTGTCCAGCACATGCTGCAGGTCATCGGGATGAAGGCGTTTCAGCCATTCCTCCTGGCTGCCATCCACCTCTTCATCCGGCGGAATGCCGCGCATCACCCGCCACTGCCGCGAGTAGAACATCGTGTCCTGGACAATGTCGTGGTCCCACACGCCCTGCCGCGCGCTTTCCAGCGCAAAGTTCAGCCGGCTCTCCGAATGCGCCAGCGCCTCTTCGGCCTTCTTCTGCAGTTCGATCGAGGTGAGCTGGGTGATGAGATAGGCCGGCGAGCCATCCTGGTCGTCGCGCAGCAGCGAGGCCGCCACCGACACCCAGCGCGGCTCTCCATCGGCATGGAGAAACCGGTGCTCGCCGCGATAATCCTCGATTTCCCCCGCCATCAACCGCTTCAGCTGCAGCTGCGCCATGGTGCGGTCCTCGGCGTGGATCACCTCGAGGATGTTGTGCTGCCCGCCATCCACGATCACATGCCCGAGCAGCGTGGTGAAGGCGCGGTTGCCATAGACCATGCGCCCGCTCATCCGCGACACCACCATGCCCACCGCCGCCGTCTCGACGATGCGCGCCAGCATGGCATCGACCCGCTCGAAGCGGGGCAGGGCCGGCGTGGCGGTCTTGAACGGAGTGACGGACATGACGCCAGTGTGCGTCACGCCCGTTAACAATGGGCTTAAGCGTCTCTACGCATTATTCCTCAAGCCCGAGGATGAAGTCCCGCTCCGCCGCCAGCCCGTTCCACTCGCCCGGAATCTCGCTGTCAAAGATCAGCGTATAGGGCCCGCGATAGCCCGCGCCCTCGGCCAGCCTGATGCAGGCGCCATAGTCGCTTTCGTCGAGATCGCCATCGATGAAGCTCGCCTTGGCGTGGCACAGCTCGGCCCGGCTGAAGATCGAGCGCAGGTCCGAATATTTGTTGGGTCCGCCCCAATTGCCGAAATCGCCAAGCAGGCCGATCCGCCCTTCCAGCCGGTCGAGCAGGTAATGCACATGCGCCGGCTCGGACAGGAGGTCGAACCAGTTCTCGGTCACCAGCCGCACCGACGACCCGGCATTGCCATCGGCCAGCGCCGTCAGCGCCTTGATCGAACGGTCCAGCGCATCGCGCGTCGGCTTCTGCTTGCCGGCAATGATCCGGGCATTTTCCGCGCCCAGCTCGTTGGCCACTTCCACCCAGCCGGCAATCCAGCGCGTGTCGCGCTCGCTATGCTCGGGATCGCTGATGTCGCCGGCGTCGATCAGCAGCGTCTGCAGCTTGACCTCGGCAATCCGCAGCTGGTCCTTGAGTTCGGCCAGGTAGATCGGATCGCGGCTGCGCAGATGAAAGGAAACGATCTCCAGCCGGTGATAACCGTGATTGGCCAGCACCGACGGCAGGCCAAGCAGGGATTCCTCGCCCTCGCCATAGGTTTCATGCATCGGCCCGACGTCGTTGGTGGTCAGGTCATGCGGATAGGTCATGCCCAGGAGGCGGTGCAGTGACCAGGTGGAAACGGCAATACGATCGGCGCTGACGCTCATAGTCTCATCCCATATTTTTGTTCTTGTTGGATAAGTTGTGCGCTTCGCGAGAGTTCCGATCAAGACCGAACGATGTCAGAGGCTTGCATCACCGCATCCCAACCCTCGGTGTCACCCCGGCCTTGAGCCGGGGCCCATCTCGAGATCGGCCCGTAGCCGCTAGGTGGGACGAAAAGTCATCTGGCGGCAGGCCACACATCTCAAGATGGATCCCGGCTCAAGGCCGGGATGACATCGAGTATTTGGAGGCACCGCGGTCAAACGCCCCGTTACCCCCGCCGCTTGGCCAGATAAATATGCTCACACGCCAGCACCACTTCGCCCCGCTGGTTGAGCACCCGCACCTGCTCGGTGATCCGCCCGTGATCGGCACGCTTGGGGTCGTCGTCCAGCCCCGTGATCGTCAGCTCGGTATGGATCGTGTCGCCGATGAACACCGGCTTGGGAAAGCGCAGCCGCTCGTAGCCATAGGAAAAGGCCAGCGGATTGATCTCGCTGGCGGTCAGCCCGATGCCGATCGCAAAGGTCATCGTGCCATGGGCGATGCGCTGGCCCCAGGCGCTGTTCTTCATCGCCTCGGCATCCATGTGATGGGGGAAGAAATCCCCTGTATGACCCGCATGCACCACGAAGTCGGTTTCCGTGATCGTGCGGCCATAGGTCTTGCGCAGCTCGCCCAACACATAGTCCTCGAAATGACGTGGCCGCTCCATCAGAAGCTCTCCCGGAAAAGCTGGTTGATTGCCGCGACGATGCCGGCGGCATCCTCACGCGCGAGAAGGCCTTGGTTCAATCGGCGGGCAGCAGCATCCTGGAATGCCATGTAGCCATCGTGCCGGGGCCGCAGCCATCCACCTTCGAGCGTCGTCCGCGTATCGCGATAGAAGCCGTCGACCGGCGCGTTGACCGCTTCGCTCTCCCAGGCAAAGCCATGCCCCGGCTGCCCGCCGGCCTCGGCATAAAGCCCGGACTGGGTTTCTGCCCCTGCCACCCAATAGGCATAGGCGATCGCTTGTTGGCGATGCTGCGAAAAGGCCGAGACGGCAATGCCCGTACCGCCGATTGCCGAGCCCACCGGGCCCAGGGTGCCGGCGGCGGCAATATCGGCAAACTTCAGTCGATGCGGGCGAAAGCTCTCCAGCGCATAGCTGAGATAGCCATATCCCAGCGGCATCAGCCAATAGCGGTCACCCGTCGCCATGGCTTCCGAGGCGGCAATCGGGTCCATGTCGTAGTTGTCGGGCGCGATATGGTCGGTCACCTGCCGCAGCACCTCGATCACCCGCACGCCATCCGCCAGCGCAATGAGCGCATCGCCGCTGTGGTGACAGGGCGTGCCGAGATTGGCCGCCAACGTGAAAAAGCTCATCAGCGAGTGGGGCGCCCGCATCGGCAAGATGACGAGGCCATCCTGCGCCAGCGCGCCGGCTTCGGCCCAGCTCTTGATCGGCGTCGCCAGAAGGTCGGGCCGATAGACCTGCACCTGTGCCGCCGCATCGATCGGAAAGGCCCATTGATGCCCGGCAAAGTCATAGCTGGGATAGGACTGGCCGACGCTCTGCGCCGCCATCTCCGCCCGCTCGCCTTCGCGGCCCGCCACATCCAGTGGCGCCAGGCACCCTTCCTTGGTGATCTGCCCCACATGGGGGTGATCGATGACGATCAGGTCATATTGCCGTGCCAGTTCCTCGACCGGAAAAGTCTCGAAATCTTGGAGACTCCGCTGGTCCCATTCGATTCTGACGCCGGTTTCCTCGGCCCAGCGCTTGGCCGTCGCCACCATCGGGTCATAGCCGCGCGGATGACGCCAGGTCATGCCTTTTAGAACTGTGCTCAAAGTCCGAACTCCGCACGGATCTGTGCGCTTTGCTCGCCCACCAGCGGCGCGGCACGGTCGGTCTTGGCGCGCTGGCCATTGACCCGCAGCGGCGAACGCGTCGTGATGATCGACACATTGTCCTCGCGCGTCACCGTCTGCAGCATGTCCAGCGCCTTGAACCCCTCGCTCTCCATCAGCTCGGGCCAGTCCAGCACCTTGGCGCACCAGATATCGGCCGGCTCCAGAATTGCCAGCCAATGCTCGGTGGTCTCTGTCACCACATGCTCGGCAATGATCCGTTTGATGGCATCGCGATGCCCGAACCAGCTCTTGGGATCGGCATAGTTGCCCAGCGCCGCGATACCGAGCAGGCTTTCGAGCTTGGGCAACGGCGTCATGGCAATGGCCACATAGCCATTGGCCGTCGGGTAAACCCCGTAGGGCGCCGACAGATAGGCATGGGCCGAACGGAATTCGCTGCGCTTGGGCACCCGCTTGCCGTCGTTGAGGTGGGTGGTCAGGACTTCGAACTGAAAGTCCACCAGCACTTCGAGCAGGCTCGTCTCGATATGGGCGCCCTGGCCCGAAAGCCCACGCCGCACCAGCGCGGCCAGCACGCCCTGCGCTATGGCCGCACCCGCCAGCATGTCGGCAATGGCGAGGCCAAACGGCACCGGTCCCTGGTCGTGGTCGCCATTGAGCCACATCACGCCCGACCGTGCCTGCGCCAGCAGATCCTGTCCCGGGCGGTCCATCCAGGGACCCTCGCTGCCATAGCCGGTGATCGAGGCATAGACCACCTTCGGATTGATCGCCTTGACGGCCTCATAGTCCAGCCCCAGCCGCTCGATCACCCCGGGGCGGAAATTCTGCAACACCACATCGGCCTGGGTGATCAGCTTGCGCAGCGCCGCCAGGTCGTCTGGCTTCTTGAGGTCCAGCGCCAGGCTTTCCTTGGAGCGGTTGATGGCGTGAAAGATCGTCGAATCCCCGCCGATCTCCGTGTCGCTGAGATAGAGCCTGCGGCTGAGGTCACCCCCATCGGGCCGCTCGATCTTGATCACCCGCGCACCCAGGTCCTGCAATCGCAGGCTGGCATAGGGTCCGGAAAGAAACTGGCAAAGATCGACAACCACCAGGCCATCGAGCAGGGGCGTATTTTGGTCAGTCATGACGGCAATCTCGTATCGGATTCGGGGCAGGTGCTTCTGCTTGCCACCATGGATGCCCCACTCACGGTGTCACCCTTCGAGCTGCCCCTCGGGCAAATCGCTCCTGTGGAGCGATTTGAAGCGAGAAGGCCATGAGGGCTAGGCCCGAATGGCGCATGGCCTTGAGCCGGGATGACATCGAGGATGTGAGGGCTTGTGGCGCCTCGGGATCTGCTTCGGTTTGCCACCATGGGTGTCCCACCCACGGTGTCACCCCGGCCTTGAGCCGGGGTCCATCTCGAGATTTCGCCACAGCCGCAAGGTCGTCGTGCTCTACCCATCCACCTGGCGGCGGTCTGGACATCTCGAGATGGATCCCGGCTCAAGGCCGGGATGACATCGAGAATGTGGGGGCTTTTTGCGTATCCCATCACGGCTTGGCCTCGAGCGGCGTGGCGGGCGCAGCAGCGGACACGAAAGCCGCCTCGACCAGTGCCATGGTCTGCCAGGCGTCCTCGACCGAAGTGACCAGCACCTCATCCTCACCACTGGCAAAGCGTTGAAGATTGCTCATCGTGCCGATGAAGGCATGAGGGAACCACCCACCCTTGAGCCCGACCTGCTGCCAGGCCTGACCCTTGCGGGCGATCCACAATTCGTCCGCTTCGCCCTGCGGGTAGTTGAGCAGCAGGCCCAGCTTGACCATGGCTGCGCCTTCCGTGCCTTCGAAGCGAAAGCTCGCGTCCTGGAATTGCCGGCCAAAGTGGTGGTTGTGGTTGATCGACAGCGTGGTCCGCACGCCATCGTCGAAATCCACCAGCGCCGAGGTGCGGGTCTGCGCCAGTTCCGTCGTCGGGTGTCCCATGGTGCGCGCATGCACGCCAATGGGATTGCCCAGAAACCCCCGGATCAGGTCGAAATAGTGGATGGAATGGACGGCGATCTCGACCCGCTCCATGCCCTTGAGAAAGGGAAACAGCTCCCAGGGCGTGACGAGATTGAGATGCACTTCGGTGTCGATCAGCTTGCCGAGCAGGCCCTTGTCCATCGCGTCCTTCACCGCCAGCATCATCGGCGCGAAGCGTAGTTGGAAATTGACCGCCGCCACGAGCTTTTTCTCGCGGCACAGTTTGAGGATGGCGCTGCCTTCGGCCAGGTCGCTTCCCATGGGCTTCTGCAACAGCACAGTCGCGCCGTCCGGCAGTTTTGGCAGCACGCTCAAATGCGCCGATGGGGGCAGGGCCAGGTCATAGACGGCGCCCGGCGTGGCAATGGCTTCTTCCAGCGTTGCAAAGGCCGGCATGTCCCATTTTGCCGCCAGCGCGCGCGCCTTGTCGCCGTCGAGGTCGAAAACGCCCGCCACCGGAAACCCAGCAAGGCGATAAGCGGGCATATGCGCATCATTGACGATGCCGCCGGCCCCGATGATCACGATCGGACGCGGCTTTGCCGGCTTGGGCCAGCTCTGGCGCAGACTGGAAACGTCGATTGGCACCTTTGCCCTCCTCCCCGACGACGCTAAGCGTCATTCTTATGTGAATAATCTTTTCACATACGAGTTGGAGTGGCAAGGGCTGCCAAGCCGCACCACCGGATTTTGCGAAACGGTTGTTCAGAAACTGTTCAGATTTCGTTCATCTTCGGCAAATCGGGCAGCGAAAATGAAGCGGTAGTCATCATACAAATTGGGTGGACATGTGTGATGACTAGGTCGTTGCAAAGCCCATTTCCGGGATTCGCCAAGGATACCAGAGGCCAGCTTCGTGGCAGCATTTCGCAAGCAGGCTTGCGGCATGCTTGCGATTTAATCGACGTGGAAAACCTCTTCGGTCGATGCCCACCACTCGCCGTCCTTGCGGGTATCGAGCGGCTGCTGCATCGGCATGCAGACCGCCCACCATTCCTGGGTACGCGGGTCCTGGGCCATCTTCGCCATGTCGCCGTCGTGGTCCGCGCCGACATATTCGTAATAGGCGAACAGCAGATTCTCCGGCTCTCTCAGGAAGATGGAGTAATTGGTGATATTGCTCGCCTTGATCTGCCGAAGCACATCGGGCCACACAGCGGCATGGACCCGCTTGTATTCTGCGATCTGCTCGGCACTGACGCCGATCACGGAACCATAGCGCTGCATTCTTTCCTCCTCGAATTCGCCTCGCCCACCGGACAGTCCCTCACCCTATCAGGGGGAGGTTAGGTGGGGGTGCCCACTTAAAGCTCTATCAAACCTTGTAAATCCGCTCGGCATTGCGATGCAGCAGCTTGGCCTGCTCGTCTTGGCTGGCGCCATTGATGATCTCCCGCGTCGCCTCGACCCAGCGGGTCAGCGAGCCGGTCAGCGTCACCACCGGATGGTCCGAGCCCCAGACCACGCGGTCCCAGCCAAAGCACTCGATAATGTGCTCGACATAGGGGCGGATCGTCTCGACTGTCCAGTCTTTGCCGGCATAGGCGACGACGCCTGAGACCTTGGCGTTGAGATTGGGCAACTTGCTGATGCGCTTGATATTTTCCCGCCATGGATCGAGGCCTGCGCCCAGAATGTCGGGCACGCCGCAATGGTCGAGGATGAAGCTGACGTCCGGTGCTCGCTCGACCAGCATCTGGCCCACCGGCAACTGGTCCGCCCGCACACAGAGGTCAAAGCTCAGGTCATAGTCAGGCAGGTGGCGGATGTTTTCGACGAACAGGTCCGACTGGCTGAGCTCATTGTCCGATTCATGCAGGATCCGCCGCACGCCCTTGACATGGGCATGCTCGCTAAGGCGCTCGATCTGATCAACAAATCCCATGGATTCCGGGCGGCAGGCGGCGATTGCGCCAGCAACGCGAGGCAGGGTGAGGACGAATTCGCTCTCGGCCAGCATGTCCTTTTCGGCCACGTCGACTTCCATATGCAGCGCCGATTCAATACCCAGCGGCGCGGCCTCGGCGAAATAGTCCTCGACGCTCCAGGCCTTGTTGATGGCCGTGGCACCGGAGAGCCAGGGATAGGTGAAACGGTCGGGATAGATGAGGTGCAGATGGGTATCGAGAATGCGCATCGCTTTGAAATTCCTCCACTATTGTTCCGGCGTCGTCCGGTTTGAAATGTCCTGTCCGGCCTGCTGCAACAGCTTCAGCGCCGCCGTCATGGCCGGCGCGTCGAGCTTGTCGAGGCGCTGCGTATAGGGGCAGGTGAGGACGGCAATCACCGAGCCAAGCGGTCCGAAGATCGGCACCGACAGGTTGGAAACGCCCGAAACCTGGGCACTGGGCATGGTCTCGTAACCCTGCTCCCGCACCGTCTCCAGCCGTGCCTCCAGACCCTTGGGCAGCGTTGCCATATCCTGCTCCTCCAACAGGAGCTTACGCTCTTCCGGCGTCGAAAACGCCAGGAAAACATGGCCTGAGCCGGTGTTGACGAGACCAATCCGCGACCCGATCCGGATCGACACATTCCAGTAGCCCGGCCCGTCCACCTGGGCGATGACGACGAGAATGCTGCGGTCCTGCACCACCAGATGCACCGCCTGCTCGGCCTTGAGCGCGAAATTTCGCAGCACCGGCATGGCTTGGCTGATCATCCGGGTGATCGGCGGCCGGGCATGGGCCAGCTCGAACAGTTTCAGCGTGATCTCGTAGCGATCTTCCAGCGTCCGCCGCACATAATTGCGCCGCACCAGCCGGTCGAGCATGCGGTAGATTTCGTTCGGCGTCCGGTCCAGCGCCTTGGCAATCTCTGCCTGGCTCAACCCATCCGCCGTCGCCGCCAGCAGTTCGAGAATGTCCAGCCCCTTGTCCAGAGCCGGCGCCCGATAGCGGTCCCCATCATCCTCGGTGGTCACGTCAAATCCCCTTTAGCATGCCATTCGATCCACTGTCGCATTTGGGATCAATTGGCTAGCAGACTGTTAGCATTGACCGTAACCAATTGCCCTCTCGCGCCAAAAACCGCCCAGCGCGCGGGGCATGGTTGACGAGTCATTCATGACTGTGCTTACCTACGAATAGACTTTTCACATATGGATGATCAAGCTCCAAACGGAGTGCGTCCGAAAGGTCCGTGGAGGAAAACAATGGCAACCAAGTTTCTGGCCAGGGCGCTCCTGGCCTCGTGCGCTTTGACGGGCATGATCAGTGCCGTCGCCGCGCAGGACTATGACTACGGCAAGTTCGACGGCTACACGCTCAAGGTAAAGCTGATCGGCGGCACGCAATACGAAAAACTCTATACCCGTATCCCCGAATGGGAAGCGCTGACCGGCGCCAAGGTCGAGATCGTTTCGTCCAAGAACCACTTCGATCTCGACCGCGAGATCAAGCAGGATATTGCGACCGGCCAGATCACCTGGTGCGTCGGTTCCAATCACACGAGCTTCGCCCCGCAATATGGCGATCTCTACATCGACCTGACCCAAGCCATTCCGGCCGAGGAGCTGGCCAAATACGTGCCGGGCACCCTGCAGTCGGCCATGGTCGACGGTCGCCTCGTGCAACTGCCGCGCGTCACCGACGTGTCCAACCTCTACTATCGCAAGGATCTCTACGAAGATCCGGCCAAGCAGGAAGCCTACAAGGCCGAGTTCGGCGTCGACTTGGCCGTGCCGACGACCTATGACGAGCTCAAGCAGCAGATCATCTTCTTCGCCGATCCGCCGAACCTTTATGGCACCGCCTTCGCCGGCAAGGATGAAGGCCTCTCCGGGCGCTTCATGGAAATCCTGCGCGCCAATGGCGGCGACCTGTTCGACGCCGACTGGAACCCGACCTTCAACTCGCCTGAAGGCGTTGCCGCCCTGCAGTGGTTCATCGACCTCTACGAAGCCGGCGCCGTGCCGGCCGGTACGGTCAACTACACCTGGGACGACATCGGCCAGGCCTTCGCAGCCGGCCAGCTGGCCTTCGATCTGGATTGGCCCGGCTTTGCCGGCTTCTACAGCGATCCGGCAGCATCCAAGGTTGCCGACAATCTCGGCTTTGCCGTAGCGCCCACCGGTTCTGCGGGCGTGCGCGGTGCCTGGTCGGGCAGCCACTCCTTCTCCGTCACTGAAGCTTGTGACAACAAGGATGCGGCGGTGAGCTTTGCGGTCTTCATGACCAATGACGAGAGCGAGTTGATGGAAGCCGAGGCCGGCAATCTGCCGACCCGTAGCGCGACCTTCGATCAGGCGATTGAATACTTCAACACCAACGACAAGCCGGCCCTGGCCGAGATGTTCCCCATCTTCCAGGCCTCGCTGGCCGAAGCCCGGACGCCGCCATTGATCCCACAGTGGATCGAGGTGTCCAACGTGCTGTGGCCGCAGCTCCAGGCCGCCATCGTGGGTGAAAAGACCGCCCAGGAAGCGCTGGACCAGGCTGCCGACGATGCCCGGATCATCCTTGAGGATGCAGGGATTTTGTAAGCGACCTGCCGGATGACCTCCGGCAGCTTAAACTCGGTGTCATCCCGGCCTTGAGCCGGGATCCATCCCGAGATTTCACCACAGCCGCAAGGTCGATCAACTGGTCCACCTTGCGGCAAGACCAACATCTCGGGGTGGACCCCGGCTCAAGGCCGGGGTGACATCGTGGGTGGGGCAGCAATGGTGCTCACACAATTCGTGCGTGTGGCGCCATGGTGCTCATATCAATTTCGACTACGGGCCTTTGCGCGGCCTGCCCAGCAAGGGACCATTGTGACCACAGCCACTCAAACGCTTTCCCGGCCGACCATGAGCGAGGGCTTTGCTGCCTTTTTCCGCTCGCCGCGCGCCGTGCCCTATCTGCTGCTGCTGCCCGCCATCATTGTCATCCTGGCCGTGGTGCTGGTGCCGCTTCTGGTCTCGTTCTGGACCAGCTTTACCAATTACAACCTGACCAAGCCCGATACGCTCTACAATTTCATCGGCCTGCGCAACTATCAGCGCCTGTTGGGCAATGACGAATTCTGGTGGGCCTTCGGGCGTACTTTCCTCTTCGTCACCATCACGCTCAACCTCGAAATGGTGTTGGGCCTGGGGCTGGCGCTGCTGGTCAACAAGATCACCATGGGCCAGCGCCTGCTGCGCACGGTGATGATGTTTCCGATGATGTTCTCGCCGATCCTTGTCGGCTTCCAGTTCAAATACATCTTCAATGACTCGATCGGTCTGGTGAACAACGCCCTGTTCGATCTGGGCATCATCAAGCAGCCCATTCCCTGGCTGGTCGATGGCACGCTGGCGAATTTCTCGATCATTACTGCCGAAATCTGGATGTCGACCTCGATCTTCGCCATCCTGCTGCTGGCCGGCCTGATGGCCCTGCCAAAGGAGCCGATCGAGGCGGCAAAGGTCGATGGCTGCAACCCGCTTCAGGTGTTCCAGCACATCACGCTGCCCTTCCTGATGCCCTTCGTCTATATCGCCATGACCATCCGTTCGCTCGACGTGGCCCGCGCCTATGACATGATCCGCATCATGACCAATGGCGGCCCGGCTGGTCGGACCGAGCTGATCTGGACGCTGATGACCCGCACCGGCTATCAAAATTCGCAGATGGGGTCGGCCAATGCCATGGGCTATGTGTCGATCATCCTGTCGATCGTTTTCACCTTCTATTTCTATCGCAAGCTGACTGCGGCGCGGACCTTCATGGGAGGCGCACAATGAGCCAGCTCACTATCGAAAAACCCTGGCAGCGCTGGCTGATCCGCTTCGGTGTCTTCATTGCCATGCTGATCCTGACCGTGCCCGGTCTCTGGGTCGTGCTGACGGCGTTCCGGCCCAATATCGAAGTGTTGGCGCGCCCTGCGATCTGGATTCCGCAACAGTGGACGCTGGATAATTTCGCCCGGCTCTTTGGCCTGTCCAGCAGCCAGCAGGGGCTGCCGGTCGCGCAATATTTCATCAACTCGCTGGTGATCTCGGTCACCTCGACCCTGGTCGCCATCGTGGTCGGCATGGCCGGTGGCTATGCTTTTGCGCGCTATCGCTTCCGTGGCAAGGCAACGCTTTTCCTCGCCTTCATGCTCAGCCGCACCGTGCCGGGGGTGGCACTGTCGCTGCCGCTCTTCATCATCTGGGCGCGGCTGGGCATCATCGACACCAGCTTCGGGCTGATCCTCGTCTATATGGCGATCAACATCCCCTTCACCATCTGGCTGACCGACGGCTTCTTCCGCCAGATCCCGGTGGATCTGAGCGAGGCGGCGCAGATCGACGGCTGCACACCCTGGCAGGCCTTCTGGAAGATCGAATTCCCGCTGGCCCGCTCTGGCCTGGCGTCCGCGGCGATCTTTGCCTTCCTCACCTCTTGGAACGAATACGCCCTGGCCAGCCAGCTCACCCGCACCACGGCCAGCAAGACCATGCCCGTGGGCCTGATGGACTTCACCGCCCAGTTCACCGTGGACTGGACCGGCATGAGCGCCATGGCCGTGCTGATCATCATTCCCGCTTTGGTGCTGACCTTCATCGTGCAGAAGCACCTGATTGCCGGTCTCACCTTCGGCGGCGTCAAATAAGGAATTTCTTGTGGCACAGGTACGCCTCGACAAAGTCAGCAAGAGCTATGGCAAGCTGGAGACGGTGCATGGCATCGATCTCGAAATCGCCCACAATGAATTCGTCGTGCTGGTTGGTCCTTCGGGCTGCGGCAAGTCGACCACCCTGCGCATGATCGCCGGTCTGGAGGAAATCACCGGCGGCACGATCACTATTGGGGATAGGGTGGTCAACGACCTGCCGCCGCGCGCCCGCAATATCTCCATGGTGTTCCAGAGCTATGCGCTCTATCCGCATATGACGGTGCGCGACAATCTCGGCTTCGGTCTCAAGATTGCCAATACGCCGGAAGCCGAGATCAGGACGCGCGTCGACGAGGCTGCGGAAATCCTCGGCCTCGGACCCTATATGGACCGCCTGCCGGCCAATCTGTCGGGTGGCCAGCGCCAGCGCGTCGCCATGGGCCGCGCCATCGTCCGCCACCCGGACGTGTTCCTGTTCGACGAGCCGCTGTCCAATCTTGACGCCAAGCTGCGTGGCCAGATGCGCGTCGAGATCAAGAAACTGCATCAGCGCGTGCAGACCACGGTCGTCTATGTGACGCATGACCAGGTCGAGGCCATGACCCTGGCCGACCGCATCGTCATCATGCGCGACGGACATATCGAACAGGTCGGCACGCCTTCGGACGTGTTCGAAAACCCGGTCAACACCTTCGTCGCCGGCTTCATCGGCTCGCCACCGATGAACCAGCTCGACGCCGTGGTGGCGGGCGGCAAGGCCAGGCTCGGCGATGGCACCGAAGTGCCGCTGCCGGCTGGCATCGCCGTACGTGACGGCCAGGAGATCGTGCTCGGCTTCCGCCCGGAAAGCTTTGCCCCGCGTGGCCATTCGCTGCATGCCGAAGCGGGCGCCATGGGCCTCAAGAGCCAGGTGATCATTGCCGAGCCGCTGGGGACCGAGACCATTCTTTTCGTCACGCTGGGGGGGCGGGATGTGCAGGGCAAGATGCTCAATCCGCGCGTCGTCCATCCCGGCGAGACGCTCGATTTCACCCTCGACCTGACGCGGCTGCATGTCTTCGACAAGGCGAGCGGCAAGAGCGTGAGGGCGTAATGGTCAGGATTGTCCGCGTCGACATCCTGATGGTCGACCTCAAGCCCAAGGTGAAGCGGGTCGACGCGATCCAGAGCTTTGTCAGCCAGGAAACACCCATCGTCCGCATTACCGATGCCGATGGTGTGGTGGGCACAGGCTATAGCTATACGATCGGCACCGGTGGCCCGTCGGTCATGGCCCTGCTCGAACGCACGCTGGTGCCGGCCATCATCGGGCGTGACGCCTATGACATCGAGGCGATCTGGAAAGACCTGCTGTTCCTGACCCATGCCACGACTGTGGGTGCCATCACGGCCATCGCCATGGCGGCCATCGACACCGCGCTCTGGGACCTCAAATGCCGCAAGCTCGGCCTGCCGCTGCACAAGCTGGCGGGCGGCGCGCAAAAATCCATCCCGCTCTATACGACCGAAGGCGGCTGGCTGCATCTCGAGGAAAGCGCCTTGGTGGAGGACGCGCTGCGCGCCAAGGCCAATGGGTTTGGGGGCTGCAAGCTCAAGGTCGGCCGCCCGATCCACGAGGACGTGCGCCGCATTGCCAAGGTGCGGGAGGCGGTTGGACCGGGCTTTGAGATTTTCACCGACGCCAACCAGGCCTTCACCGTCGACGAGGCGATCCGCCGGGCGCGGGCCTATGAGGGGCTCGATATCGGCTGGCTGGAAGAGCCGCTGCCCGCCGACGACATTTCTGGCCATGTGCGGCTGAGCCAGCACACCACCCTGCCCATCGCGGTGGGCGAGAGCCTCTATTCGATCAGCCATTTCCGCGAATATCTGCAGCAGCATGCTGCCAGCGTCATCCAGGTCGATGTCGGCCGCATCGGCGGCATCACGCCCTGGCTGAAGGTCGCGCATCTGGCGGAGGCCTTCAACGTCGCCGTCTCGCCGCATTTCCTGATGGAACTGCATGTGAGCCTTTGCGCCGCAGTGCCCAATGCGCGCTGGGTGGAATACATTCCCCAACTGGACGACTTGACCACGTCACGCATGACCATCGAGCAGGGCAGGGCAAAGCCATCCGATGCGCCGGGCCTGGGCATTGCCTGGGATCATGCGGCCGTGGAACGTCTCGCCGTCCACGGCAGCCACGCGACTATTCAGTAGGAAGACATTATGGCCGACATTTCTGGCAAGATCGTACTCATTACCGCGGCCGCGCAGGGCATTGGCCGCGCATCCGTAGAAGCTTTCGTCAAGGCGGGGGCGAAGGTCATCGCCACCGACGTCAATGCCGAAAAGCTCAGGGAGCTGGACGGCATGGCAGGCGTCACCACCCGCGTGCTCGACGTGCTCTCGGCCGACGCGGTCAAGCAGGCAGTGACCGAGATCGGGCGGATCGACGTGCTGTTCAACTGCGCCGGCGTCGTCCATTCCGGGACGGTGCTGGAGATGAGCGACAAGGACATGGATTTCGCCTTCGACCTCAACATCAAGGCGCAGATCCGCACCATCCAGGCCGTGCTGCCGCAGATGCTGGAGCGCGAGGATGGCGCCATCATCAACATGGCGACGGTAGCCAGTTCGGTGAAGGGCGTGCCCAATCGCGCCGCCTATTCGATCTCCAAGGCCGCCGTGATCGGCCTGACCAAATCCGTGGCCAGCGATTTCACCACCAGCAATATCCGCGTCAACGCCATCTGCCCGGGTACCGTGGATAGCCCGTCGCTGCACGAGCGCTGGCATGCCACGGGCGATTTCGAGGGGGCCAAGAAGGCCTTCATCGCACGCCAGCCCATCGGCCGCATTGCGCGGCCCGACGAGGTGGCGGACCTCGCGGTCTATCTCGCCGGCGCGACCTATACGACCGGCCAGATCCACGTCATCGACGGTGGCTGGACAGCGTGACCTCAGGACGCCAGACGCAGGCCTTCGCTCGCGATCTCGACCCGGTTGCGGCCGGCCGCCTTGGCCGCATAAAGCTGGCGGTCGGCTTCGTTGAGAATGTCGTGCAGGCCATGGGCGCTGCCGGGCTGGTAGAGCGCCACGCCCAGACTCACGGTGACCGCGGGGGGATTGCCATTGGCGAAACCAAGGGCCGCTACCGTCCGGCGCAGCATTTCCGCTACGGCCAGCGCATTGTCCTGCCCCGCGACATGCACGAGCGCAATGAATTCCTCGCCGCCAAAACGGGCAAAGCAGTCACCCTGGGGAAGCGCCGCCTGGCAGGCCTGCGCTACGTCATGGATCACCGCATCACCCAGGCTGTGGCCATGGGTATCGTTGATCGTCTTGAAGTGGTCGATGTCGAGCATGACCACGGCAAAGCTCACCCCGCCCGCTTCGGCTTCGACGAAGGCCTGCTCGGCCTGGGTCATGAAGAAGCGGCGATTGGCGACGCCGGTCAGCGCGTCGGTTTCGGCTGCCCGCTTGAGCGCCGCCTGTGTCGCGCTCAGCTGAAACGCCATCCGGAAGGCCGTGGAGCCGAGGCCCGGCGCCGTCAGGGCAGGCGACACCACGGCAACCACCATGCCGTACCAGAAGAAGTCCTTCGGCCCGGGGATCAGCAGCATGATGACAGCAGTGGTCAGCACGGAGCCGGTAATGGCGACCGCAGTCGCAAAGAGCACGGTGCGAGCCATGCCCAGTCCCAGCAGCCAGGCGTAGTAGCGCTCATAGCCGCTCTTGATCGTCCACTTCGTCACCCTGCGTCCCCGTCGTCCACCATGACGGTCCGACCATGTCACGCCGGGGCCTCCGCCCCGGTTAACCTGAATGATTAACGCATTACATTCGTTGAATTTTATCGATCAGCCGAGCCCGCAATGACCAAGATTACCAGCCTCAAGACCCACGACCTGCGCTTCCCTACCTCGGCTTCGCTCGATGGTTCGGACGCCATGAACCCCGATCCCGATTATTCCGCAGCCTATGTGATCCTGGGCACCGATGGCGCTCATGAAGGGCACGGCCTGACCTTTACCATCGGCCGCGGCAATGAAGTGGTGGTCGCAGCGATGAGGGCGCTGGAAAGTCGCGTGCTGGGCCTGGACCTCGCCTGGATCGCCGAAAACCCCGGCCGCTTCTGGCGGCATGTGACCGGCGACAGCCAGCTGCGCTGGATCGGCCCCGACAAGGGCGCCATGCATCTGGCGACTGGCGCGGTGGTCAATGCCGTCTGGGACCTGCTGGGCAAGGAGGCCGGCAAACCGGTGTGGCAACTCGTTGCAGACATGACGCCCGAACAGCTCGTCTCCATCGTCGACTTCCGCTACCTGACCGACGCCATTACCCCCGAGGAGGCGCTGGCGATCTTTCGCAAGGCCGAGGCCGGCAAGGCAGAGCGCGTCGCAACGCTCAAGGCCGAGGGCTACCAGTGCTACACGACTTCGGCCGGCTGGCTCGGTTACAGCAATGAAAAACTGACGCGACTGGCGACGGAGGCGGTGGAGCAGGGCTTCCAGCATATCAAGATGAAGGTCGGCCGCGATCTCGAGGACGATATCCGGCGCCTCGAGATCGTGCGCGAGATCATGGGGCCCGATCGCTATCTGATGATCGACGCCAACCAGGTCTGGGAGGTCGATCAGGCGGTGGATTGGGTCAAGGCGCTGTCGCGCTTCAATCCCTATTTCATCGAGGAGCCGACCAGCCCCGATGATGTCTCCGGTCACCGGACCATCCGCGAAGCCATTGCCCCTGTGAAAGTGGCAACCGGGGAAATGTGCCAGAACCGCATCCTGTTCAAGCAGTTCATCAAAGATGGGGCGATCGACATCGTCCAGATCGATGCCTGCCGCATCGGCGGGTTGAACGAAGTGCTCTCGGTGCTGCTGATGGCCGCCAAATTTGGCCTGCCGGTCTGGCCCCATGCCGGCGGCGTTGGGCTTTGCGAATATGTCCAGCACCTGTCGATGATCGACTATCTGGTGGTGTCGGGCACCAAGCAGGGGCGCGTGATCGAGTTTGTCGATCACCTGCACGAGCATTTCATCGAGCCCTGCGACATTCAGAACGCCGCCTACATGCCGCCGAAACTGCCGGGATTCTCGATCCAGATGAAGCCGGAGTCGATCGCGGAGAATGAGTTCAGGGGCTGAGGACTTTTGGGTCGGGTACCCTCTAAAGCTCATCCACGGTGAAATCGAAGCGGTGCAGCAACTGGTCGCCAACGAGAATGTCAAAGCTGTGCGGGCCCTTGGGGTCGCCCTTAGCGAGGCACCAGCCGTGGCCGATCCAGTTGTCTTCAGGCGTGAGGGATAGCGGGGAAGTCACCGCCGCCTTGTCGTCGAAAACGCTGATGCTGGCATTTTCGCCGGCGCCCCAGCTCGCGGGCTCGGCCGGGACAGTGAAGATTTCCGTGACCGCCACGTCTCCCTTGGTCTTGGCAAGGCGCAGGTGCCAGTAATAGCAAACGCCCTTCACATAGGGGACTGCGGTCGAACTCTCGCCGATCTCTTCGCCGTCGGGCAGGGTGACGACATAGTTGAAGTCGCTGTCGACCACCTGCTGCGCCTGGACCGGCGCGGCAAGGGCGAGCAGGCCGGAAATGATCAGAAGACGTTTCATGCCTGCTCTCCTCGCTTGGCTCAGTTGGCCCATTCGCCGCCGCGCATGACGGGCTCGGTGGAGCCGTCCGCATTGACGCCGTCGATGTCGATCTTGTCGCTGCCGATCATCCAGTCGATGTGAATGTTGGACGAATTGCCGCCCTGGGCCGCGATCTGCTCCTGGCTGAGATCCTTGCCATTGACGAAACAGTCCGAATAGCACTGGCCCTGCGCGATGTGGCAGGAGGCATTTTCGTCATAGAGCGTGTTGAAGAACAGGATCCCCGAGGCCGAGATCGGCGACGAATGCGGCACCAGTGCCACTTCGCCCAGGCGACGGCCACCCTCGTCGGTATCGAGCACCTTGTTGAACAGGTCCTGGTTCTTGGATGACTTGAATTCGACCAGCTTGCCGCCTTCGAAGCGGGCCTGCATGTCCTCGATCAGTGCGCCATTATGCGACAGCGGCTTGGTGCCGGCGACATAACCGTCGACGCGCAGCTTGTGCGGCGTGGTGAAGACTTCCTCGGTCGGGATATTGGGATTGCAGGTTACGCCATTCTTGGCTTCCGACGCACCGCCCTTCCAGCGATGGCCATCCGCCAGGCCGACGGTCAGATCCGTGCCGGGGCCGGTGTATTTCAGGGCCGAGAAAGCCTTGTCATTGAGCCAGGTCCAACGCGCCTTGAGATTGGCATTGTGTTCCTTCCAGGCCGCGATCGGGTCTTCCTGATCGACGCGGCTCGCCTTGAAGATGGCATCGGCCAACTTGGAAACGGCCTCTTCCTGGCTGTCATTGGGGAAGACCAGCTTGGCCCAGGCAGCAGTGGGGTAGGAGACAATGTTCCAGTTGATGTCGAAGCCGGTGATCAGCTGCATGGCCGGCTTGGCGGCAGCCGAAGTGGCGCGCATCGAGCGGGTGACCTTGTCCGGGTCCTGGCCAGCCAGCATCATCGGATTGTCGCCTGAAATCGCGAGGCGCGCGGCATTGTTCCGGTAGGCTTCGGCCATGCCCGAATAGAGCCAGGAGGCGGCCTTGTCGAAACTGGCGTCATTGGCATGCTGATAGCGGGCAAGGGTGGCTTCCTCGTCCGAATAGATCGTGGTGACCACGCCCGCGCCGGCCTTGTAGGCATGCTCGGTGATGCGGCGCACCAGAGGGGCCGAAGTCATCGGCGCGGTGATGACGAGGTCCTGGCCCTCTTCGAGTTGCAGGCCGACCTTGATGGCAACCTGGGCGAGCTTGTCGAGCTTGACGGGATCGATGGTCATTTGGGCAAACGCCTCTTGTTCTGAGTCCGGTTGGCCGGGAGCCTAGCCTCCACGGGCGCGCCGCGCCACCTGCAAAAATCCAACAAATAATTGACCTGAATCAAGGGTGAAGACGCCGTGCGGCGCAATCTGCAGCTCAACCAAGGAGCCCCAGATGATCACCAATCTTCCCACTCTCGCACTTGTCGTCGGCGCATACTTCGGCGCTTTCATCATCGCACTCGGCTACGGCCAGTGGCAGACCCGGAACATCGAAGTCTATCGCGCCGAAAAGCCCTGATATGACCAAATGGTAATGCGGCGCCGCCTTGCGCCGCGTCACCGGACAGGCCATGTGCAGGGTCTTCCAACCCTCAGGTGCTCATGTCTGCTCTTCCCGCCCGCCGCCGCGCCCTCATGCTGGTCAATCCCAATGCCCGCCGCGGCACCGCTGCGCTGGAACCAGTGGTAGACCGCTTGCGCGAGGGTGGCGTCGATGTAGTGATCGAGCGCTTCAATACGCCCGATGAAGTCTCCGCCGATATTGCCCGTCGCCGGCACGAAGCCGATCTCGTTATCGTCTGCGGTGGAGACGGCACGATCAATTCGGCTGCACGAGGCGTGCTGGAAACGGGACTGCCCATGGGCATCATGCCGATGGGCACGGCCAATGACCTGGCGCGGACGATTGGCATCCCCGATGATCTGCTCAAGGCCGCCGACATCATCATCGCCGGCCATACGGCGACGGTCGACCTCGGAGAGGTCAATGGCCACCCCTTCTTCAACGTCGCCAGCATGGGCCTATCGGTCGATCTGGCTCGCGGCCTGACGCCAGAGGCCAAGCGCCGCTGGGGCAAGCTGGGATATGCTCTGGCGGCGATCAAGGTGGCGATGAAGGCGAAACCCTTCCGCGCCGAAATCATCAGCGATAGCGGCACTGAAAAGGTCAAGACGCTGCAGATCGCGGTGGGCAATGGCGTGCACTATGGCGGCGGCACGGTGATCCATGCCGATGCCACAATCGAGGACGGTCATCTCGATCTCTATTCGCTCGAGCTCAAGAATGTCTGGAAGTTCGGCTTGATGCTGGGTGCTTTTAGGCGCGGTGAACACGGCGCCTGGGACGAGGTGCGCACGGCCAAGAGCACCGAATTCGATATTCGGACCAAGGAGCCGATGGCGATCAATACGGATGGGGACTTAGTGACGGAAACCCCGGCGCATTTCGTGATCCGGCCGAGTGCGGTGACGGTGTTCAGCCCGGCGTAAGTGGCGAAGGCGATTTGCACTGAGGCCTAAAAATACTCGATGTCATCCCGGCCTTGAGCCGGGACCCATCCCGAGATGTCAGTCCTGCCGCAAGGTGGTTCGATAGACGCTGACACCTTGCGGCTGTGGCGCAATCTCAAGATGGATCCCGGCTCAAGGCCGGGATGACACTGTGGGTGTGGTGGACCGTGGCGCCCCATCACGCCCCTGTGATATCTTTGCATCAACAATTACAACGTCGCAAATTGCCGGTTGGCAAGTCCGGCCTGCTTCGTTACACAAGTCATCCG
Organism: uncultured Devosia sp.; assembly: GCF_963517015.1. Classification (NCBI taxonomy): domain Bacteria; kingdom Pseudomonadati; phylum Pseudomonadota; class Alphaproteobacteria; order Hyphomicrobiales; family Devosiaceae; genus Devosia; species uncultured Devosia sp. Next base: position 691,265 of record NZ_CAUQDV010000002.1, on the reverse strand, counting down.
CTTCAGATTTCAAACCAAGGGAGGCGTCGTATGGCAGCAGCATTCATCGAACCCTCCCCCATTGGCATGACCCGACCTTAGGTCTTCGCCATTCGCGGCCCGCCCGAGGGTCCGCGCCAAGCGGTTTTTTTTCATTCGCAGCCGGCCTGATCCCAGGATCATTTCGTCCTCGCCACGGCTGTGACTTTCATCTCTCTTTCTGAGGGCCGGTGACCGGAAAACGGGACCGGACTGCCATCATGAGTCGCAAGAAGCTCGATTTCCGTGCCGATGCCTATCGCAACGTGCTCGGCTTTACCTTTCGTCGCTGGTCGTCGCGCCCGGCGATCATTTCCGCAATCTGTATCCTGGTCATCGTGTCGACGCTGGCCGAAGTCATGGTGCCGGTGTTTTCCGGCCAGATCGTCGATGCCATTGCCGGCGGGCAGAATTCGGCTGCCTCCGAAGCGCTGCGCGCCTTCATCATCGTGGTGGGCCTGGGCCTTGCCAGCGTGGTGCTGCGCTGGTTCATCTTCCAGGGCGTCATCAAGCTGACCATCCGCATGATGGCCGAAGTGGTCAATGACGGCTTCCATCGCGTGCAGCGGTTCTCGACCGACTGGCATGCCAACAGCTTTGCCGGCTCGACCGTGCGCAAGATCACCCGTGGCATGTGGGCGCTCGATGCGATCAACGACCTCTTGCTGGTGGCGCTGCTGCCATCGGTGGTCATGCTGGTCGGCGCCAGCATCATCTTGGGCACCTATTGGCCGGTGATCGGGTTGATCGTGGCGCTGGGCTCGATCATCTATATCGGCGTCACCGTTTTGCTCTCAATGGGCTATGTCTCGCCGGCCGCAAGCCTTGCCAATGCCTGGGACACCCGTCTCGGCGGCGCGCTGGCCGATGCGGTGAGCTGCAATTCGGTGGTCAAGGCCTTTGGTGCCGAGGACCGCGAAGAGCATCGCCTGCGTCACGTGCTGGGCAAGTGGGATCATCGCACCCGCCGCACCTGGAAGCGCGGCACGCTGAGCGGCACGATCCAGGGCTTCATGATGGTCTCGATGCAGGCCGGCATCCTGGGCACGGGCCTTGTCATGTGGCAGCAGGGGCTGGCGACGCCGGGCGACATCACCTTCGTTTTGGCGATGTTCTTCGTGCTGCAGGGGTATCTGCGCGACGTTGGCATGCACATCCGCAACCTGCAGCGTGCCGTCAACGACATGGAAGAGCTGGTCCTGCTCGACAAGACGCCGCTGGGCATCGACGACCGCAAGGGCGCAGGAGCCATTGCCATCACGGCCGGCGAGATCAAGTTCGATCACGTCACCTTCCGCTATGGCGCGCACCCGACCCCGCTCTACAATGACTTCTCGGTCACCATTGCGCCGGGAGAGCGCGTGGGGCTGGTCGGTCATTCCGGCTCGGGCAAGACGACCTTCGTCAAGCTGATCCAGCGTCTTTACGACGTCAATGAAGGGGGCATCACCATCGATGGCCAGAACATTGCCGAAGTGAAGCAGTCGAGCCTGCGCAACCAGATCGCGATCGTGCAGCAGGAGCCCATCCTGTTCCACCGCACCTTGGCCGAGAACATCGCCTATGGCCGTCCAGAAGCGACGCGCAAGGAGATCGAACTGGCCGCGCAACAGGCCAATGCCCATGACTTCATCCTCGACCTGCCCAAGGGTTATGAAACCATGGTGGGCGAGCGTGGCGTCAAGCTGTCGGGTGGCGAGCGCCAGCGTGTCGCCATTGCCCGGGCCTTCCTCGCCGATGCGCGGGTGCTGATCCTCGACGAGGCGACATCGAGCCTCGACAGCGAGAGCGAAGTGCAGATCCAGCAGGCCATGGAACGCCTGATGGAAGGCCGGACCACTCTGGTCATCGCCCACCGCCTGTCGACCGTCAGGGCGCTTGATCGCCTGCTGGTCTTCGACAAGGGCCGGATCGTCGAGGAGGGTGACCACCAGGCGCTGATCCGATTGAACGGCGGCATCTACCGCCGCCTGTTCGAGCGGCAGGCGCTGGAACTGACCAAGGGATTGGTCGCGTAAAACAGAAAAGGCCGGGGCAAGAGCCCCGGCCTTTGTCTTGATTTGTGGGATCGTCAGGCTGCCCGGGCGTAGCCGCGGCGGGTGTTGCTTTCTTCGACCTTGAAGATATCGACGATGGCGTCGAGCTGCGTCGCCTGGTTTTCGGTCTGCTCGATCGCAGCGTTCATTTCCTCGACCAGCGCCGCATTGTGCTGGGTCATCTCGTCCATCTGGCGGACGGCGATCGAGACTTCGGTAATGCCGGTCGACTGTTCCTGGCTGTCGCGCGAAATGCCTTCCATCAGGCCCGAGCTGGCGCGGACGCCATCGAGCATCAGGTTGAGGCGATCGGCAGCCTCGCCCACGAGGCGGCTGCCATCCTGCACTTCCTTGGCCGACTGTTCGATCAGAACCTTCACATCGGCCGAAGCCGAGGCTGCGGACTGCGCCAGACGACGCACTTCCACGGCCACCACGGCAAAGCCCTTGCCGGCATCACCGGCGCGCGCCGCTTCCACCGAAGCATTGAGGGCCAGCAGATTGGTCTGGAAGGCGATGTCGTCGATCAGGCCGATGATGTTGGAAATCTTGGCCGAGGAGGTGGTGATGCGCTCCATGGCCTGGTTGGCCTGGGCCATGACTTCGCCACCCTGTTCGGCCGAGACGGTCACCTTGCCGGCATTGCCATTGGCATCCTGGGCGCGCTTGGCGTTTTCCATCACGGTCGTTGCCAGCTGTTCCATGGCCGCCGAGGTTTCCTCGATGGTTGCGGCCTGGCGGGTGGTGCGTTCGGAAAGGTCATTGGCGCCGGCAAGGATTTCGCCGGTCGCGGTCTTGAGCGTGCGCGAGGTATTGCGGAGCTGGTTGACGATGTCGGCCAGCTTTTCGGCCACGGCATTGGTATTGTTCTTGAGCGCACCAAAAGCGCCTTCGTACTGGCCGGTAACGCGCTGGGTCAGGTCGGTATTGGCAATGGCCGAAAGCACATTGCCAGTTTCCGACAGGCCGCGATCGACGGTTTCGACCAGGCCATTGACGCTGTCAGCCAGGTGGTTGAGTTCGTCATCGGAGAAGTCGGTCGGCACGCGCTTGTCGAAAATGCCGGCGCTGGCGGCCTTCATCACCGAAGCAAGTTCGGACTGCAGCATGGCCATCATGTCGGCGCGTTCGACCACAGAGAGATTGCGGGCCGCTTCCTCGGCGCTGAGCGCGGCGACGCGCTTGGCATTCTGGCGGAAGACTTCCACGGCACGGGCCATGGCGCCGATTTCGTCCTTGGCATCGGCATGGGTGATGCCGACGTCAAGCTTGCCATCGGCCAGCTCGCTCATGGTCTGGGTCAACTGGCGCACCGGGCGGACGATGGTGCGGCCACCGATGAAGAGGCTGAGCGCGAGACCGGCGACAATGCCGACGACAGCGGCGATGGCCAGGGTCACCATCGCGGTAAAGGCCGAGGCTTCGGCATCGGCACGCATGGAGCCCATCAGCTCGCCCGAATAGGTCGAATAGATCTTGATCGTGTCGGTGACGACCAACTGGGCGGCCAGGGCTTCGGCCAGCGACGCGTTGAGCGCAGCCTGGTCGAGCGGCTGCACGGCGGCGACGGCCAGCATGTCGTTGATCTTGGCGAAATAGGCATCCATCACCGGCTTGACGGCGGCGAGCTGCTGCAACTCGGTTTCGTCGGCGGCAGCCTCGATGATCGGGAAGCGACCCTTCATCTCGGTCATGCGGCGATCGGCCTGGGCGACGAAGTCGGTGCTCGCAGGATCCAGCACCAGTTGGTAGGTCATGCGCGAAATGGCGATGACGTCCATGCGCAGGTCCATGGCCTCGCGAGCAGCCACTTCCTTGGCGCCGACGCGGTTCATCGTATTGCTCATGGCGTTGAGTTCACGCCAGCCGACGGCGGCAATGGCAACGGCCACCACGCCCATGAGGAGAACCGTCAGAACCAGCTTCTGCAGGATCGGAATATTGCGGAAATTCATAGGCCTAAGCACCTGATGCCAGAGTAACTGCCCGGCGGCTTCTGCTGCCGGACTTGGACAGCAGAACTGCCGGAATCTACTTAAATTCTCATGAAAATTCTGAAGGTGCGGCGCGGTGTTACAGTAAATTGCGCGGTGGATTGCATGAGTTTTCACGAACGATGCCTTCGGCACGGTGGGCATGGCAGCGCTAATCGCTCGGGACTATATTGGCTTCAACAGTTGAATTGAGGAGAGCTTGTCGTGATTGACGCATCCGTACAGACCAATGTGAAGTCAAAACCCCTGCTGCCGCTGACCACGGCACTGGGTCCCGTCCATATCGCCGTTACCGAGAAGGCCAAGGCGCTGGCCATCTGGCAGGACGTGGTCGGCCTCGATCTCATCGCAGAAGACGGAAATGCCCTGCACCTGGGCGCTGCAGGCAAGGTGCTGATCGTGCTTGAAACCGGCGCGACCCGCCCCTCCGTGCCGCGCACCATCGGCCTCTATCACGTCGCCGTCCATGTGCCGAGCCGCGTTGCCCTGGCCGAAATGGCTGTACGGGCGCTGCAGCGCAATGTGCGGATTTCGCCAACCGATCACCTGGTTTCGGAAGCCATCTATCTCTGGGACCTCGACGGCAACGGCATCGAAATCACCTTCGAGACGCCGTGGCGCGGCACGTTGGGCGATCCGGACAAGGGCGAAACCTATGCCGTGACCACTGAAGGAAAATCCCATTCCGGTCGCGACCCGATCGACCTCGATGGCCTGCTGGCCGAGCTGGGCGAGAACCCGGTCATCGCGCCCCGCATGCCAGCCGGCACCCGCATCGGCCATATCCACGTCCATGTGAATGACCTGGGCATTGCGATGAACTTCTATCGCGACGTTCTCGGCTTTGCCGGGTTCCTCTTGATCCATTCCTTCGGCATGGGTGATGTCGGGCTCGACTACATGCCCCACACCATTGCCTTCAACATCTGGTCGGGCCCCAATGCCGCCCTGCCGCCGGCCGGTGCTGCGGGCCTCCGCTGGTTCACCATCGTTCTGCCCGATGCGGCGACGCTGGAAGCCGTCGGCAATCGTCTCGCTGCGGCCGGTGCACAGGTTGTTGGGGTCGAAGGCGGTCTGGAGACACAGGACCCGTTCGGCAATCGGATCAAGATCGTTCTCGGCTGAGCGGTAGTTTCAGAGAGCTCAAGATGGTAGTCCTTCCGGTGGAGATCGGGAGGACTTTTCATGCGCGCCATATCCTGCGCCGCGCCGGGCGAACTGGCATTTGTCGACATCGAGCCACCAGCGCTCAAGCCCGGCTGGCTGCGCGTCGGCATCAGCCATATCGGCATTTGCGGCACGGACTATCATATCTACGAAGGCAAGCATCCCTTCCTGCAATATCCGCGCATCATGGGCCATGAGCTCAGCGGCGTGGTGCGCGATGCCAATGGCGCGACAACGCTGGCCGAAGGCGATGCCGTGGTCATCAACCCCTATCTGCCCTGCTACAATTGCCCCGCCTGCCGAGAAGGCAAGACCAATTGCTGCGAGATACTGACCGTGATCGGCGTGCATGGCGATGGCGGCATGGCTGAGGAAATCGTCATGCCCGAGGCCAATCTCTACAAGGCTGAGGGGCTCAGCCTGCGCGATGCGGCCATGGTGGAATTCCTTGCCATCGGGGCGCATGCCGTGCGCCGCACGGAACTCAAACCCGGCGCGCGTGTGCTGGTGGTGGGCGGTGGTCCGATCGGGCTGGGCGTGGCCTTCTTTGCCCGCATCGCCGGTGCCGATGTGACCATTCTCGATGCCGCCGAGGACAAACTCGATGCCGCCCATCGCTTTGGCTTTGCTGTCGCTGCGCTGCATCAGCTTGAGGGCGCCGCGTTCAAGGCGCGCATGGGCAGCGGCTTCGATGCGGTGTTTGACGCCACCGGTTCGATCGCCGCGATGAACCAGGCCATCACCTATTGCCGCAATGGCGGCGCGCTGACCCTGGTCGGCGTGGTCAAGGGCACGCTCAATTGGGAAGACCCCGAAATTCATCGGCGCGAACTGACCATCCGCGCCTCGCGCAATGCCACGCGCGAGGACTTCGACCACGTGATGGATTCGATCCGTAATGGCGCCGTGCCAACGGACGAAATCGCCACCCATTCCACCAGCTTTGACGACGTTCCAACCAACCTGCCCAAATGGGCCCGGGAGCGGAGCGGTTTGATCAAGGCGATCATCACTCTCTAGTTTTCAAGGAGCATTTCATGCGTAGCCCCGAAGATGTTTTGAACTTCTGGTTCGTCGAACACACCAAGGACGACTGGTTCGGCGGCAAGGCGGAGTTTGATGACGAACTCCGCGCGCAGTTTGCCGAAACGCTGGAACAGGTCGCGCGCTGCGAGGCCTGGGAGTGGCGCCAGACCCCGGACGGGCGCCTCGCCGAAATCATCGTGCTCGATCAATTCAGCCGGCAATTGCACCGCGGTTCGCCCGAAGCTTTCGCTCAGGACAAGATGGCCACGGCGCTGGCCCAGGAAGCGGTGTTCATCGGCGCCGACCAGGACATTCCGATGGACCGTCGGATGTTTCTCTTCATGCCCTTCATGCATGCCGAGTCGCTGGTGATCCAGGAGGAGGGCGTACGCCATTTCGAACAGTTCGGGCCGGAGATGCTCAAGTTCATGGTAGGGCATCGCGACTGCGTTGCGCGGTTCGGGCGTTTCCCGTTCCGCAACAAGGCACTGGGGCGGGTGAGTTCGGAGGAGGAGATCGCCTATATGAAGGCGCAGGGCGACAGCATGTTTTGAGGGAGGCGGCCGGAAGAGTCCCTGTTTGGGTACCCCCACCTATCCTCCCCCTGATAGGGGGAGGGATACGGCCGGTGAGTTTGGCTGGATGGTGCCACAAGCAAGATCTGTCCTTCCCCCTATCAGGGGGAGGATAGGTGGGGGTACCCCCTTACTTCGGCAGCAACTCCGGCTCCACCAACGCGCCCTTCTGCCCGATGACCACGCCTGCCACCCGGTGGGCGGCTTCAGCGGCGTCCTGCAATGATTTCCCGGCCAGCCGCGCGGACAGATAGGCCCCATTGAAACTGTCGCCAGCGCCGGTGGCATCCACCACCTTGGCACCGGGCTTGGGCGCGACGCGGACGCGCTCATCAGCGGTAGCAATCAGCGCCTCGCCCGCACCGTCCTTGACCACGACTTCCTCGACGCCCAGTTCGAGATAGCGGTCGGCGGTGTCGTCAACGCTCTTGTCGCCGAACAGCGGCGCTTCGTCGGTATGGGTCGGCAGGACGACGTCGGAAAGCGAGGCGGCAGCCGTCAGCACCGATGTCATGACGCGCGGACTGGTCCACAGTGCCGGGCGGATATTGGTATCGAACACCACGCGGGCGCCGTTGTCGCGTGCTTTGACGATAGCACCGAGCAGACGGCCACGGGCACGCGGCGCGAGGATGGCCAGGGTTATGCCCGAAAAATATACCATGGCCGCGCCTTCAACCGCATCGGCCAGGGCCTTTTTGTCATCGGCCAGCAGCTTGGCGGCGGACGTGTCGCGCCAATAGGTGAAGTGGCGATCGCCCTTGTCCTGGTGGATCATGTAGAGGCCGGGCCGGCGATTGGCGATCGCCTTGATATGGCCGGTGCCGATGTGATTGGCCTCGAGGAAGGCGCGGATATCGTCGCTGTAGCGATCCTCGCCCAGCGCCGTGACATAGTCCACGTCCCAGTCCTTGCCGAGCAGGGCCCGCATGTACCAGGCGGTATTGAGCGTATCGCCGGCATAGCCGAGGCGATACTGGCGATCCTCGCCGCCGCTCATCTCGATCATGCATTCCCCGATGCTGACGAACCGCTGCTGTGCCAAAACCTTGCCCTCCGAGTGCGTAGCTGCATATGTCGGTAAAGCCGATTTGGCTGCAAGTCACTATCTTCCATACAAGTTCGGAAGGCACTATGGTGACGCAGATTTACGCCCGGAGACTGCCATGACGCGCCTCAGCGCCAAGACCCTTGCCAATGCACCCAAGGGCGTTCGCGTGCCCGATTACGATCGGGACCAGATCACGCCCGGCATCGTGCATCTGGGCATCGGCGCCTTTCATCGCGCGCATATGGCCGTCTATGTCGACGACCTGCTGAAGAATAATCCCGACTGGGCCATCGTCGGCGCGAGCCTCCGCCGCCCCGACACCAAGGAAGCGCTGGAACCGCAGGATGGGCTTTACACCGTGGCCGTGCGCGACGCCGAGGGCACCCATCCCCGCGTCATCGGCTCGATCCTCAAGGTGCTCGACGCCAACACCGAGCGCGAGGAATTGCTGGCGCTGATGGCCAGCCCGCAGATTCGGATTGTCTCTTTGACGGTCACCGAGAAAGGCTATTGCCACGATCCAGCGACGGGCGAGCTGGATCAGCGCCATCCCGATATCGTGCATGACCTGGCCAACCCGACAGCGCCGAAATCCGCGCCGGGCATGCTGGTCGAGGCACTGGCGCGCCGCCAGGCGGCAGGCATTGCCCCCTTCGCGGTGATGAGCTGCGATAATCTTCCCAGCAATGGCGCGACGGTCAAACGCATCGTCAGCAAGTTTGCCGCACTGCGCGACGCGGCGCTGGGCGAGTTTGTGGAGGGCGTTGCTTTCCCCGGCACCATGGTGGACCGCATCGTGCCCTCGACCACCGATGCCGATCGCGAGACAGTGGCGGGCCTGATCGGCGCGGACGACGCCTGGCCGATCATGACCGAACCCTTCACCCAATGGGTGATCGAGGATCACTTCCCCAACGGCCGCCCGCCCTTCGAGCAGGCCGGCGCGCAGCTGGTGGAAGATGTGGAGCCCTTCGAGCGCATGAAGCTGCGCATGCTCAATGGCGCGCACTCGACTATGGCCTATCTCGGCTATCTGGCCGGCTATGAGTATATTTCCGATGTCATGGGCGATGCGGATTTCGTCAAGCTGATCCATGGGCTGATGACCGAGGAAGCCATGGCCACGCTGGACATGCCGGGCGTCGATCTGGGCGCCTATCGCGACCAGCTGCTCGACCGCTTCCGCAATCCGGCGCTCAAGCATCGCACCTGGCAGATCGCCATGGATGGATCGCAGAAACTGCCGCAGCGGCTACTGGGGACGATTCGCGAGCGGATCAAGGCGGGCGAGCCGTTCGAACGCCTTGGTCTCGGGGTTGCGGCCTGGATGCGCTATGTCATCGGCATCGACGAGAAGGGCGAAAGCATCGACGTGCGCGACCCGCTGGCCATGCGCATGATGGCGATTGCCGCAGACGCTGGCGATGATGCGGAGGCGCTGTATGAAGGATTGGTGGCGCTGAGCGAGGTGTTCGGGGGAGATCTGGCGGAGAGCCAGGTGTTTGGCGAGACCGTCGCGACGCATCTCGATTCACTGTTCGAGATTGGGGTCAAGGAGACGGTGGAGGAGGTTATTTCCCAAGAGGGTACCCCCTCCTAACCTCTCCCTGATAGGGGGAGGGATTGCCTCCACTCGGAGGCATTATCTCGCGACAAACACGGAACGGTCCCTCCCCCTTTTCAGGCTTGCGACCGGCCCGAAGGGACAAATCGCTCCAGTGGAGCGATTTGAGGGAGAAAGGGATAGGTGGGGGTACTCTTCTAGACTCGCCCCTCCATCGCGCGGTCGAAAATCTCCAGCGCGCGATCCTTCGTCAGTTCGACCGGATTTCCCCCTGCCGTCGGATCAACGATCGCCATGTCGCCGATCTTGTCGCGCTTGGCGCCATCCACCTTGAACTCGGCCAATGTATGGGGCACGTCGAGCCGCAGGCGCAGGCCGATCACCGCATGCTGGAAGGCCTCGAAACTCGGCGCTAGGCCCAAGTAAGCGGCCAGCCGCGCCAGCTTGCTGTCGATCGCCCTTTTGTTGACCGCCAGCACATAGGGCATGAACACGGCATTGGTCATGCCGTGATGCGTGTCATAGAGCGCGCCGACCGGATGGCTGAGCGCGTGGATGGCGCCGAGCCCCTTCTGGAAGGCGGTGGCGCCCATGGCGGCGGCGCTCATCATATGGCCGCGTGCCTCGACATCGAGCGGATCGGCCACGACCTTGGGCAGGTTTTCAAACACCAGGCGAATGCCTTCGACCGCAATGCCATCGGCCAACGGGTGATAGCCCGGTGCGCAATAGGCTTCGAGGCAATGAGCCAGGGCATCCATGCCGGTGCCGACAGTGATGAACTTGGGCATGCCGACGGTCAATTCTGGATCGGCGATCACGATCCTTGGCATCATCAGCGGGTGGAAAATGACCTTCTTGGTATGGGTGGCCTCGTCGGTGATGACACCGGCACGGCCGACTTCCGACCCCGTACCGGCCGTGGTGGGCACGGCGACGATGGGGAAAATGCCGTTCGGATCGGCGCGGGTCCACCAGTCGCCGATGTCCTCGAATTCCCACATCGGCCGGGTCTGGCCTGCCATGAAGGCAATGACCTTGCCGACATCCAATCCGGAACCCCCGCCAAAGGCGATGACGCCATCGTGCCGGCCCTCGCGCAGCACCTTGATCCCGGCTTCCACATTGGCCGAGACGGGATTGGGCTTCACATCGGCGAAGAGACCAAAGGGAATGCCGGCCTGACGCAGCAGGGCGAGCACATTCTGCGTCACCGGCAGCGTGGCAAGCCCAGCATCGGTCACCAGCAACGGCCGGGTGATGCCCGCGCTCTTGAGAGCCTCGGGCAGCTCCGCAATGCGGCCGGGACCGAACTTGATGATCGTGGGATAGTTCCAGTTGGCTTTGGTCATCGGATCAAACCCGCTTGAGGTGGTAGGATTTGGGCTGGGTGAGATTGGCATAGCCAATCTCGGATAGGGCACCGCCCTTGCCGGTGTCCTTGACGCCGGTCCACACCAGGGCCGGATCGAGATAGTCGCAGCGATTGGCGAACACCGTGCCGGTCTCGACCCGCGCGCCGAGTTGCGCGGCGGCATTGAGATCCTCGGTCCAGATCGAGGCGGTGAGGCCATAGGGGCTGTCATTCATCAGGGTGATGGCTTCGTCGTCATCGCTCACCTTCATGATGCCGACAACCGGGCCGAAGCTTTCCTCGCGCATCACCGACATCTGGTGGTTCACATTGGTCAGCACTTCCGGCGCGAGATAGGGCGAGCTGGGCTTGTCGAACTCGTGTTGGCTGTTGAGGTGGCGGGTCGCGCCGCCGCGCAGAGCTTCCTCGGTCTGCTGGCGGACATGGTCGGCAAAACTGCCGCGCGCCATGGGCCCGACAATGGTCTCGGGATCGAGCGGATTGCCCAGCGTCCAGCCGCGGGCATTGTCGATGAAGCGCTCGACGAAACTGTCATGCACGCTTTCATGCACATAGATGCGTTCCACGCCACAGCAGCTCTGGCCGGAGTTGAAGAAGCTCCCATCGACCAGGTTCTCGACCGCATTGTCGAGATTGGCATCGGCCCGCACATAGGCCGGATCCTTGCCGCCGAGTTCGAGGCCAAGCGTCGCGAAGGTCCCGGCCGCAGCCTTTTCGATGCGCCGACCGCCTTCGACCGAGCCGGTGAAATTGATGTGATCGATCTGACCAGACCCGATTAGCTTTTCGGTGTCTGTGTGGCCCAGCACCAGGTTCTGGAACAGGCCCGCAGGCAGGCCCGCGACCTCGGCGGCATGGGCGAAGCGCTCGCCGGCCAGCAAGGTCTGCGATGCGTGCTTGAGAATAATCGAATTGCCGGCCAGAAGGCCCGGAATGATGGAATTGACCGCGGTGAGGAAGGGATAGTTCCACGGCGCGATGACCATCACCGTGCCCAGCGCCTCGCGGGTAATATAGCGGGTGAAGCCGTCCTTCTCCGGGCGCATCGACGGCGCCAGCGCCTCTGTCGCCAGATCGATCATGTAGCGGCTGCGCTCCTCCACACCGCGCTTCTCGCCGCCAAAGCGAATCGGTCGCCCCATCTGCCAGGCCAGTTCGGGCACGATGTCGTCATTGGCCAAAAGCAATGCATCGACGAAATGTGTGATGATCTTTTGTCGCTCGGCCACGGTCGTCTCGTGCCAGGCTTTCTGCGCGGCCTTGGCGCGGATCACCGCCGCCTCGATTTCGACGTCACTCGCCAGGGGCCGCTGGGCATAGATGCTGCCGTCCACGGGCGAGATGATCTTTACGGTGTCAGTCATGTGCTTCAAGCCTCCCCAGCCCACGGTGTCATCCCGGCCTTGAGCCGGGATCCATCTTGGGATGTTTGTCTTGCCGCTAGGTGGTTGGTGCGAGCGACCTTGCGGCTGTGGTGCGATCTCGGGATGGGCCCCGGCTCAAGGCCGGGGTGACACCGAGTATGTGGTGCTTTCTGTGGCGAGACGGAGACCTAGCTCCGCTCAAAACCGCGTTTGAGTTCCCAGTCGGTGACGCGCCGGTCGTATTCGAACTGTTCCCATTCAGCCGTGTGGACATAGTGGTCCACGACATGAGCCCCAAAAGCATCCCTGAGCATTTTGGATTTGCGGAGCGTGTCGGTAGCCTCGCGCAGCGTCTTGGGGATTTCGCGGAGCTTTTTGGTGACATAGGCATCGCCGACAAAGGCGGGTTCGAGATCGAGCTTGTCCTCGATGCCCTTGATCCCCGCGGCGATCAGCGCAGCCAGCGCCAGATAGGGATTGAGATCGGCGCCGCCCATGCGACATTCAACACGGATGGATTTGGAGTGTTCGCCGCAGAGGCGGAAGCCGGCAGTGCGATTGTCCGGTGACCAGATCGCCTTGGTGGGGGCGAAGGTCCCTGCCTGGAAGCGCTTGTAGCTGTTGATATAGGGCGCGAGGAAATAGGTGATGTCGCGGGCATAGGCCAGTTGACCGGCCATGAACTGCTTCATCAGCGCACTCATGCCGCGCTCGTCCTTGCCGTCGACAAACATCGGCTTGCCGGACCTGTCGGCCAGCGACATGTGGATATGGCTCGACGAGCCGGCGAGCGTGTAGTCCCATTTCGCCATGAAGGTCACGGCCTTGCCCTGGGCATGGGCGATTTCCTTGGTGGCATTCTTGAGCACGACATGGCGGTCGGCCATGGTCAGCGCATCGGCATATTTGACGTTGATCTCTTCCTGGCCGGGTCCCCATTCGCCCTTGGAACTCTCCACCGGAATGCCGGAGGCCTGGAGGTGCTTGCGCAGGGCGCGCATGACGCCTTCTTCCTTGGTGGTCTGGAAGATGTGGTAATCCTGAATGTAGTCGCCCGCCGTCTGGGCCCGCGCGTGGCCCTTCTGGGCAATGGTGCGGTAGTCCTCGTCGAATAGATAGAATTCCAGCTCGGTCGCCGCATTGGCCGTATAGCCCATCGCCGCGAGCCGCTCGATCTGGCCGCGCAGGATGGCGCGCGGCGAATGCGGGATCGGCTGGTGATGGTGGTGGTCGGAAAGATCGCACAGCACGATGGCCGTACCTTCGAGCCAGGTGGCCTTCATCAGCGTGGTGAGGTCCGGCTTCATGACGAAATCGCCATAGCCCTTGCCCCAATTGGCCGCGACATAGCCGGGCACCGGCTCCATGTCGATGTCGTCGGCGAGCAGATAATCGCAGCCATGCGTCTCGTCATTGGCGACTTCCAGGAAATACTCGGCCTGGAAACGCTTGCCGATCATGCGGCCCTGCATGTCGGGAAAGGCGACCAGAACGGTATCCATCGTGCCGGCGGCCACGTCTTTCTTGAGTTCGGCAAGGCTGTAGCTCATGGGAATTCTCCTCTCGTTCCCTTGAAACGAAAAGGCCGCGGCGATGACGCCGCGGCCCCGAACTTACGCTTTTGGCGCCACGGCTGCGGCGACGGCAGCATCGCCGCGATGCTCGAGTGCGAACTCTTCTTCCGGCGAGAGGATCAGCTTGTGGCGACCGACGAGGGCAAAATAGACCACGCCCACCGCACACCACAGCACCACCCAGATCACGCCCTTGTAGAAGTTCGGATCCTGCAGCTGGTAGAACAGCGTCACCGTAGCGATGATGATGGTCAGCACCGCGCCGGGAATGCCCACCGGGGAGCGGAACGGTCGCTCGATATTGGGTTGGGTCCGGCGCAGGATGATAAAGCTCAGGGCCTGCATGATATAGCTCAGCATGGCGCCGAACACGGCCATGTTGAGCAGCACCGAGCCGATGATGTCATCGCCCAGCTGGGTTTCGCCCGGACCGCCGCCGCCATTGACGAACCAGATGGCCAGCATGACCACGAGGCCCAGCGAGGCACCGGCCAGCATGGCAAAGTGTGGCGTGCGATACTTCGGATGCGTCTCGGACAGCGCAGACGGGAAATAGCCCGCGCGACTCAGCGAATAGACCTGGCGGCCCTGCGCATAAAGGATCGTGTGGAACGAAGCGATCAGGCCGATCAGGGCAACGACGCCAAAGATCGGTGCGGCGGCGTCACCATAGATGGCGCGGATGCCATCCAGCGCTGGTTCAAGCGAGCTGCCCAGCGCAAAGCTGCCGACGCCTGGAATGGACGGGTTGAGCAGCACGATCATGAAGGCCGACAGCAGCAGGGTACAGAAGCCCAGCAGGATGCCACGCGGCATGTCGCGCTTGGGATCGACAGACTCCTCGGCGGCCAGCGGCACCTGCTCGATGGCCAGGAACAGCCAGACCGCGAAGGGCAGGGTGGCCAGGACGCCTTGCCAGCCAAAGGGGAACCACTCCCCGTTGCCCTCGGGCAGTTCCACGGCCCCGCCATCCGGACCGACGCCGATATTGAGCGCCCAGCGGCCAAAGTCGATATTGGGGAAGGCGCTGACCCAGAAGAAGGCCAGACCTGCCAGCGAGATCAGCGTCACGACCAGCGTGACCTTGTAGCTGAGCGCCACGCCGAAGATGTTGAGGGCGAGGAAAATGGCGAAGAACACCACCCACAGCAGCGGGTACCAGGCCGTATCGAGCCCGGTGATCGAGCCGAAATAGCCCGAGATGAAGGTGCAGATAACCGCCGGGGTGAGGACATATTCGACGTTTTCGAACAGGCCCGTAACGAAGCCGCCCCACGGCCCCATCGATGTGCGGGCAAAGCTATAGGCCGCGCCGGTATGGGGCAGGGCAGGGCTCATTTCCGCAATGGACGACACAAGGCCCAGATACATGATGGCGATGAGGGCACCGGCCACCACCATGCCGCCCCAGCCGCCGGTCATGAAACCAAAATTCCAGCCGGAGAAATGGCCGGAGATCACCGCGCCGACGCCGAGCGCCCAGAGGCTCCAGATGCCCGCGTAGCGCTGAAGCCCGCGCTTTTCGAAGTAGGATTTGTCGCGCGTCGCATAGGCGACACTGCCGACCTTTCTCGTTTCAGCCATAGTCACGTCCCCCTGAATTTTAAGCCCAAGATCTGGTCCCTTCCGCCGCGGAAGACTGACCAGTAGACGAACGTCCTCGGAACTTTTTGATGGGAGGACGTCTAGACTGCCATCGCTCCCTTGCGCGCGACCCGCGCGGTTTGAAGACAATGGGCCAGCCGGGTGGACCAGAGAGTCACACCGGCAGGTTCGAGAATTTCGTCGTGGCGGATTTCCACCATGGTGGCATCGAGCCCCCGACCGTCGCCGTGTTTTTCCAGCGTCAGCGTTACGCCATTGAGGGCGGCATAGGGTTCGTTCCAGCCCACGTTGAGGCTCGGATCATCGGCCTTGAGCGCATCATAAAGCGCGCTGGTATAGCCGGTATCCACGCCATGGATCAGCCCGATCGGCCAGGGGCGACGGACGCCGTGGTAAACCGGCGTGAAGGAATGCATGCAGACGAGGATCGTCTCCTGCCCGGCATGGCGCCGCGCCTCAAGCAGGGTCTCGATCGAGGCATGATAGGGCCGGTGGAAGTGATCGATCCGGTACTGGCGCTCTTCGTCGTCGATATTTTCGTTGGCGGCGACGCGCGTGGCTTCGGACAGGGTCCAGATCAGGTCGGGTGCGTCGAGATCGCGGTTGCAGTCGATGATCAGCCGCGACACCGTGGATTGCACCAACGGGGCGTCCAGCATTTCGCTCAACGCCCGGCTGACCGACAGCGCGCCTGGATCCCAGGCGATATGGCTCAGCCGTTCGGTCTGGCTGAGGCCCAGGTCACCATAGCGCGACGGCATGCGGTTGCTGGCATGGTCACACACAATGACGAAGGGCGACGACCCGCGTGCATTGGAAACCAGGACTGCTTTCTGCCCACTAAGGTTCATTGGCCCCTGCGAGAAATTGTCGCATTTGTAACAGTAGCTTGACAGTCAGGGGGAATGTCAATGGGCAGCAAGCACTTGCCGACAGGTCTCATCGGGTCTTGTGCAGCTCAAGGAAATCGGGCGCGGACAGGGTGATCAGGGGATCGATCTTGCCGATGGCCGCCTTGTCCTTGCCCGCAAATTTGAGCTGGTCGAGCACGTTCTGGATGACATTGATGCGGCCGCGGCGCTTGTCATTGGCGCGGATGACGGTCCAGGGTGCATGGGCGGAATCCGTGCGCTTGAGCATCTCGTCGCGCGCCTCGGTATAGGCATCCCATTTGTTGAGCGCCTCGATGTCGACCGGCGACAGTTTCCAGACTTTCAGCGGATCATGCCTGCGGTCATGGAAGCGCTTGAGCTGCATTTCCTGCCCGATCGACAGGTAGAATTTGAAGAAATGGATGCCGTCCCGGGTGATGCGTTTCTCGAATTCCGGCGCTTCTTCGAGGAAATGTTCAGTCTGTTCGGGGGTGCAGAACCCCATGACTTTCTCGACCCCGGCGCGATTGTACCAGGAGCGATCGAACAGCACGGTTTCCCCGCCCGCCGGGAACCAGTCGACATAGCGCTGGAAATACCATTGCGTGCTTTCGCGATCGCTCGGCTTGGGCAGCGCGACATTGAGATTGTAGCGGGGATTGAGATTGGCGAGATAGGTCTTGATCGTGCCGCCCTTGCCGGCCGCATCGCGCCCCTCGAACAGGATCAACACCCGCTCGCCGCTCGCCTGCAGATGGGCCTGCAACAACACCAATTGCTTTTGCAAAGCCAGCAACTGCGCGTCATAAACATCGCCATCGAGCTTTTCCTCATAAGGATAGCCGCCCGAGGTCATGGCGTGCTTCTTGATGGCCTTGGGGAGTTCCGGGTTATCGAGGTCGAAGCCGTCGAGAGGGTTGGTCACTGGTGTCGCTCCATTGTCATCCACACCGTGCTATAGAGGCGCCCTTGCGCGCAAGGGGCGTTGCAACTGGCTGATTCACAGAAACAAAAAATGGACGAGCCGCACTTTAGCCAATCAGCATCGCCGGTTTCGGTGGCTGTGGCGCGTCTCGTCGCGCAGGCCGGCTTGTTGGCCGGTATTTTCGGTGTTTTCGTGGCGCTGGTGCTGATTGGCGAAATCGGTGCCATTGCGGCCCTGGTCAGCTTCCTGGTCGTCCTGGCCGGAGTCGCCATCCTGCCTCTGCCGCAATTGACCGTGACGCGCACGGTGGAAGTGATCAAGCCGCAGCCGGTCAGCGACGACGAGGCGGTCTTTGCCGTGGCCGATGCCCTGGCCGATCCGTGCATGGTGATGGATCGCCGTGGAGTGGTGCTCCATGCCAATGCCGCCGCGACCCGCCAGTTTCCCGCTGTGCGGCGCGGCAATCCGCTGACATTTTCCATGCGCAACCCGCATCTGGTCGAAGCCTTCGACCAGGTCATCCGCAGTGGCATGGTGCGCAGCATCGAGCTGCATGAAACCGTGCCCTCCGAGACCTGGGAAAAGGTCATCTTGTCTCCGCTTCGGCACCAGGGGCAGGATTGGCTCGAGGATGAGGACCGGCAATTGCTGGTGACTTTCCAGAGCCTGACCGAACTCAAGCGCGTCGATGCGCTGCGCAGCGATTTCATCGCCAATGCCAGCCACGAAATGCGCACGCCCCTGGCCTCGCTGATGGGCTTCATTGATACGCTTCTGGGCCCGGCGGCCAAGGATTCCATGGCGCGGGAGAAATTCCTCCTCATCATGCGCGGCCAGGCCGAACGCATGAGCAAGCTGATCGACGATATGCTCAGCCTGTCGCGCATCGAAATGCATCAGCATGTGCGTCCGACGGGCTCGATCGAACTGGCCGGCCTGTTGCGGGAAGTGCGCGAAGGGCTGATGGTCCAGGCCAAGGCCGCCGAACTCGATGTGCAGATGACGGTGTTTGACGGGCCCAGCACGGTGACCGGCGATCGTGGCCAGCTCTACGAGGTTTTCGAGAATCTGGTCGAGAACGCCATCAAATACGGTGCTGGCGGCAAGACCATCGAGATCAGCCTGTCGCCCTCCAGTCGCCCGGGCTATTCCCAGCAGGTGACGGTGATCGACCATGGTTCGGGCGTCGAGCCGGAACATGTGCCGCGCCTGACCGAGCGCTTCTACCGCATCGATGCCGATGCCAGCCGCAAGAAAAAGGGCACCGGCCTCGGCCTGGCCATCGTCAAGCACATCGTCAACCGCCATCGCGGCCAACTGGCGATCAAGAGCAAGCCCGGCGAAGGCATGCGCGTGGATGTGTTCTTGCCGTAAGAGCCGGCTGCGAAGCGGTAAAGTCTCTCCGACGGAGAGATTTTAGGCGAGCAGGCCATGAGGGCTATGCCCATAAATTGTCTTTGTCGGATACCCCCTCCTAGCCTCCCCCTGATAGGGGGAGGGATCAGATCGAGTACATGGCACCATCTGGCCCCGATCGCAGGGCGGTCCCTCCCCCTTTTCAGGGGGAGGATAGGTGGGGGTATTCTTTCTCGCGAACCACAAACAAAAAAGGCGCCTCGCGGGCGCCTTTTCCAATTCATCACTACCGTCTCAGCGACGCTTCTTGTCCATCTGGTGATAGGCGCGGCGCGAGTGGAAGTCGCAATATGGGCCGGTTTCGAGGCTGTGCTGGCCGCAGAAGTAGAAATCCTTGGAGAGCGGGTCGCCGATCGGCCACTTGCAGGTGTGCTCGTTGAGCTGCAGCAGGTTGAGGCGCTTGTCCTCGGGGATGAACAGCTCGGCAGCGGCCGGCGCCACATAGAGCTCTGCAGCCATCTGTGGCTCCATGGCCAGCGCGGTGGCGCCCATGGTCTGGGGTCGCGACATGGTCATCGCCGGGCGCGAGGACACCTTGGCGGCGCCGGTCCCCATGCTCGAAACGCCGGCCGAAGGGCTGGCCACGCGGCGCGGAGCCGGGCGGGCCGCCGGACGGGCGCGCGGCGCTGAATTTGTGGGCTTGGCGCGGGCCGAGAGCTTCAGCCGGTGCACTTTGCCGATAACGGCATTACGGGTGACCCCTTCACCAAGCTCGCCTGCGATCTGGCTGGCGCTAAGGCCTTCCATCCAGAGCTTCTTGAGGGTCTCGACGCGCTCGTCAGTCCAGCCCGCCGGTTGTGCTCCTGAAACCATCGTCAAAACAGAATCCTTCATTGCGCTGCCAAATGGCCATGGCAGCCACCAAACTCTAGGCGTCGTATGTTAAATGGGTCCGCCACACGAGATATCGTGTTCCCAATGCCCCGGAGAATACGCCATCGGTGGAATCGGGATCAAGAGTCGGGGTGGATTTTCCCCGAATATTCACTGGTTAAAATTGCCTTAACGAAGTCCTGAGTCATATCAGCCACTTGTCGGCCTCGTGATTGACTTATCTGCGAAAACCGGCCTTACTCCGGGTCCGAAACGCGCTGCGCAAGGAGCGCGTTTTTGATTTTTGTGGCGCTATTGTCACGCTTCGCCGCCACCCGCTTTCAACCCCGCCAAAAGGAAATGACCATGTCTGCGCTCTACGGCACCTATGCTCGTTCAGAACTCGCTTTCGAGCGGGGCGAGGGTACGCGCCTGTACGACCAGCAGGGCCGAGAGTATCTCGATTTCCATGCCGGCGTGGCCGTCAATGCGTTGGGTCACAGTGACCCGCATCTTGTGACGGCACTCAAGAGTGCAGCGGAAAAGGTCTGGCACACCGCCAACACCTTCACCATTCCCGAGCAGGAACGGCTCGGTCAGCGTCTGGTCGAGGCGACCTTTGCCGACAGTGTCTTCTTCACCAACTCGGGTGCGGAAGCAGTGGAATGCGCCATCAAGACGGCCCGGCATTATTTCTGGGCCAAGGGCCAGGAAGACCGCTTCGAGGTCATCGCCTTCACCGGCTCCTTCCACGGCCGGACCCTCGGTACCATCGCCGCCGGCGGCAATCCGGACTATCTGCAGGGTTTTGGCCCTGCCGCCCCCGGGTTCAAGCATGCAAAGCCGGGTGATCTTGAAGCCGTCAGGGGCCTGATCACGCCGCAGACCTGCGCCATCCTGATCGAGCCGGTGCAGGGCGAGGGCGGTGTCACCGCCATGTCCTCAGACTTCATGCAGGGCCTGCGCAAGCTCTGCGACGACAATGACATGCTGCTGATCCTCGACGAGGTACAGTGCGGTTATGGCAGGACCGGGCGTTTCTTCGCCCATGAATGGAGCGGCATCACGCCCGATATCGTCGCGGTGGCCAAGGCAATCGGTGGCGGTTTTCCGCTCGGCGCCTGCCTTGCCAGGGGCGATGTCGCGGCGTCCATGGTGCCCGGCACGCATGGGTCCACCTATGGCGGCAACCCGCTGGCCAGCGCCATCGGCAATGCCGTGCTCGACCGGATCCTGGCGCCCGGCTTCATGGATCAGGTCAATCAGATGGGCCAGAAGCTCGCCTGGCACCTCCAGCAGCTGGCGCAGAAATATCCCGATTATGTGCTGGAGCTGCGCGGCAAAGGCCTGCTGGCCGGCATAAAGATCACCCCGCCGGTGCGCGACTTCGTCAGCCGGCTCCGCGATGACCATCACATGCTGACCATCGGCGCCGGCGAAAACGTGCTGCGGCTCATTCCACCGCTGGTCGTCAGCGAGGCCGATATCGAGCTGGCGATGGAAAAGATCGGCGCGGCCTTCGACGCTATCGAGGCCGAGAACGCTTCGGTTCCGGCAGCGGGCTGATCCCATGTGTGTGTCGCACAAGACGGTACGACGACGCGGTCTGTTTCCCCCGCCCCATTGAGGCGGCAGACGTCGACACATCCATACCGATTACAGCGTCACAAAGGAGACCGGCCATGACGACCGGCACCCCAAGGCATTTTCTTTCGATCGACGATTTTACCTATCCCGAACTGCGCGGCATGCTCGACACCGCCGCATCGCTCAAGGCACGCCTCAAGGATGGCGATCGCCCGCAGCCGCTCAAGGACAAGGTCCTGGCCATGATCTTCGAGCGCCAGTCGACCCGCACCCGCGTTTCCTTCGATGTCGGAATGCGCCAGCTCGGTGGCGAGACCATCATGCTGTCCGGCCAGGAAATGCAGCTGAGCCGCGAGGAAACGCTGGAAGATACGGCCAAGGTGATGAGCCGCTATGTCGACGCCATCATGATCCGCATCCTCAGCCATGCCGACCTGCTCGAACTGGCCGAAGGCGCCACCGTGCCGGTGATCAATGGCCTGACCCGCCGCGCCCATCCCTGCCAGATCATGGCCGACCTGCAGACCTTTGAAGAGCACCGCGGCAATATCAAGGGCGCCAAGGTCGCCTGGGTGGGCGACAGCAACAATGTGCTTCACTCATGGGTGAATGCGGCTGAAGTGTTCGACTGCGAGCTGACCATCGCCGTGCCCGACGAATATAGCCCGGAAAAGGACCTGATGCTGGACATCCAGCGCGCCGGTTCGCGGGTGAAGCTGATCGAGGATCCGCGCGAAGCCGTTGAAGGTGCCGATCTCGTCATCACCGATACCTGGGTGTCGATGGGCGACGTCGATGCTGCAGAGCGCCGCCGGGTCTTGAAACCCTACCAGGTCAACACCAATTTGATGGCCTTGGCGGATAAGAACGCTCTCTTCATGCACTGCCTGCCGGCCCATCGCGGCGACGAGGTGACCGACGAGGTTATCGACGGTCCCCAGTCGGTAGTGTTCGATGAGGCCGAAAACCGTCTCCATGCCCAGAAAGCCATTCTGTGCTGGGCCTTCGGTGTTGAGGTCAATTAGCAGACCTGTCTGCTGCCACTGATCGTAACGCGCCATTCACGCCGTTTCTGCCAATGCAGAGATGGTGTGGGTGGTTTTTGCGTGAAGCGGTGGTGCCTTTCGCCTTGAGGGTCTAGCCTCAAGAAAGCCAATAGAATGACCACGGAAACGACCATGAGCGAGAACCTGATCAACGCCCTCGGGCTCGACCGTCCGGAAAGCGTGGACGACACTGTCGTCCCCTTCACCCTCGACAAGCTCGATACGCGCGGCCGCAGCGTGCGGCTGGGCGAGGCGCTCGACACCATTCTCAGCCGTCACAACTATCCCGCTCCGGTGGCGCGCCTCCTTGGCGAGGCCGTGGTTCTGGCCGCCCTGATCGGTTCCTCGCTCAAGTTCGAGGGCAAGTTCATCATGCAGACCCAGACCGATGGTCCGGTGAACCTGATCGTGGTCGATTTCGACGCGCCCGATGGCATGCGCGGCTATGCCCGTTTCGATCATGACGCCCTGCTCAAGGCCGCCGAAGAGGGCAATACCAAGCCGCATCAGCTGCTGGGCAAGGGTCATCTGGCCATGACCATCGACCAGGGTGCCCACACCGAGCGCTACCAGGGCATTGTCGCGCTCGACGGCCATTCACTCGAGGAAGTGGCGCATACCTATTTCATGCAGTCCGAGCAGATCCCGACCCAGGTCCGTATCGCCGTGGCCGAATTCACCAAAAAGGGCGACCATCGTCCCCATTGGCGGGCGGGTGGCGTGCTGATCCAGCATCTGCCCGAGCACGGCATTTCCCATATGGCGGACCTGCCGGGCGACGGCAATTTCGACAATCCGGAAACGGCCGACCCTGACTTCGTCGAGGCCGATGGCTGGAACGAGGCCAAGGTTCACCTGGGAACGGTGGACGATCTCGAACTGGCCGATCCTGACCTGAGCTCGGAACGCCTGCTGTTCCGGCTCTATCACGAGACCGGCGTGCGGGTGTTCACGCCCATGACGCTGGTAGAGCGCTGCTCCTGCTCTGCAGACCGGATCGAGGACATGCTGGCCACCAATTTCACTGCCGAAGACCGCGAGGAAATGGCCGTGGATGGCGATATCGAAGTGGTCTGTGAATTCTGCTCGACCGCCTACCACTTCAATCCGCATCAGTTCGACGCCAAACACTGATCGCCGCTCAAATATATGCCAAAGTCTAAGCTGGGCCGCCCTATCTATTCGTGGAAGGGCGCGCCCAGTGCCTTGCCTATTGGGAAAAATCCGGTCAGTAATGGCGAATAATCTGGCGGGGGCTAGGGTTGAACGCCGACCTATCAAAGACCATCAAGGCGATCCAGCAACAGCAGGATCTGCGAGGAATGCTCGATGTCTTTCAAAAGGCAGTCGCTGGTTATGGCTTTGATAGTTTTTTCATAGCCGGCGTTCCCACGAACGACTGGGATATTACCGAGACCGTTCTGCTGACCGGTGGCAAGGCTGAGTGGTTCGCCGAATACGTGGCCAATGGTTATATTCGTCATGATCCGGTGGCGCGCCATTGCCTGCACACCAGCATGCCCTTCGATTGGGACGATGCGCCTTACGATCCCGTTGCCGAGCCTGAAATGCATGAAATGCTCATGCTGGCCGCGAGCCGTGGCCTTGTATCGGGCCTTTGCGTGCCGATCCACATCGACGGTGAACTCGCGGGTGCCGTTTCGCTGATGGGCGATCCGAAAGGCCTGAGTGAACGTCAGGTGCTCGAAGTGCACATGCTGGCGCTCTATACCTATGGCCAGCTGCGCTATCTGCATAGCCAGCCCGAACCCGGACGGCTGATCACCGATCGCGAGGGCGAGGTTCTGCAATGGGTGGCCGCTGGCAAGACGGCATCTGATATTGCCGAGATCACCGGCCTGAGCCCGCGCACCATCAACCAGCATTGCGAAAACGCCCAGAAGCGCCTGGGCACCAGCAATCGGGTACACACGGTGGTCGAAGCCCTTCGCCTCGGGCTGATCACGATCTAGCCGAGTATCCGCCAGCGCGCGAATTCATCTTGATTGTGAACTTAATCGGCGCAATAGTCGCTCTATTGCCGTTCTTTGGCGCATCATCGTGAGCTTCGGGGGCGTTCGATGTATGTGTGCAGTCCAGGCGCAGTTTCGCGCAAAATTATACTTGGCTTGTTTCATAGAGAATTCTCGGCAGGTCTGGCGGGGCGCCGGGCCTGCCTTTTGCTGAACGGTTCACGCTGGGGGCCGGGGCGCTGACCGGGCAGGCGTCCCATGTCGGATGCACTGGACCTGGTCAGGGCAGTTTTGAGCGATGACGTAACGGACGAGCAGGCGCTTACCGTGCTCGAAGCGGCATTGTTGCGCGAAGTCGACCCGCTGCTGTTTATCGCCACCCAACATGGCACGAGCCCCGATGCAATCATGGAGCGCGCGGCCCGTTGGGCGGGCCTGAGCTTCTTCGATCGCGTTCCGCGTGGGCTGCGAGGCAGGCTGGAGCCGACAAGGCTGGAGGCGCTGGCCGATGTGAGGCTGTTCCGGCTACAGCTTGTCGATCGGGAGGTCGCCGTTGCCGCGCCCGACTTTATCGGGATCATCGGGCTGCGCAATGCGCTGCGGTCCAGGCCGCATCTGCGGCAGCTGCTGTTTCTCGTCCCTGAGCACGCCTTGCGCGAGCATCTGGTCGCATTGGCTTCGCCCTTCCTTGTCGATGGGGCACGGCAGAACCTGACGCGGCGCTGGCCCTTTGCCACGGCCCAGCTTGAGCTGACCGTGCTGGCGCGCTGGGGCTTTGCCCTGGCCGTCGTCCTGCTGACCGTTCTGACCTGTGCCGCGCCCTTCTTCGCCCAGGAGGTCCTCTTGCCGGTGGTTCTGGTGCTCCTGTTGGGTCCCGCATGCATCCGGCTGGCGGCGGTTCTGGAACCGCTGCGACCACAACCACGGCTGCAGCGGCCGGCTGACGAGGAACTGCCGGTCTATTCGGTGCTGATCCCGCTGCGCAACGAATCCGAAATGGTGCCGCAGCTTTTCGCCGCCATGCGGGCGCTGGACTACCCGGCCGACCGGCTCGACATCAAATTCGTGGTCGAATCCCGCTCGGATGAAACCATCGCTGCCGTCAGGACACATCTCAATGCGCCGCAGTTCTCGCTGGTCTCCGTGCCGGACGCCAAGCCGCATACCAAGCCCAAGGCCCTCGATTTCGCCCTGCCGCTTTGCCGGGGCGAATACGTCGTCGTGTTCGATGCGGAGGACATTCCCGATCCGGATCAGCTCTGGAAGGCCGCCGCAAGGTTTCGGGATGAAGCCGAGGTGGTTTGTCTCCAGGCGCGGCTGACCATCGACAATGGCTCGGAGAACTGGCTGACGCGACAGTTCGCAGGAGAATATGCCGGGCTGTTCGCCGTCCTGCTGCCGGCCCTGGGGCGCTGGCGCATGCCCATGCCGCTGGGCGGCACCTCCAACCACTTCCGCCTGTCGACCCTGCGTGACATCGGGGGATGGGACGCCTTCAACGTCACCGAGGATGCCGATCTGGGCATTCGCCTGGCGCGGCGGCGACTGCGCGTCGACATGCTGCAATCGGCGACACGCGAGACGGCGCCGACCCGGCTGCCGGCCTGGCTGGGGCAGCGACGGCGCTGGATGAAGGGCTGGATGCAGACTTTCATCGTGCACAACCGCGATCCTGTTAGCCTGCTTGGAGAAATGGGCCTGGGACCCTTTCTGGTCTTTGAAATGCTGGTGCTCGGAATGATCGTGGCGCCGGTCTTGCATTGCGTTTTTGCGATGACGCTGCTGGTCAGGGTCGGCCTTGGTGCAGCCGTGGTGGATGGGTCACTGTGGACGGTATTCTATCTCGCCATGCTGGGTATGGGTTATGGCAGTGCCTGGGCCACAACTATGCTCGGTCTTAAACGTCTGGGGCGATTGAAGCTTTGGCGCGCGCAGCTCTGGCTCCCGGCTTACTGGTTCCTGCTTGGGGTGGCGACATTTCGCGGTCTCTGCGAGTTGGTGGCCGACCCATTCTACTGGTTCAAGTCACCCCATCGGCCTCTATCCGCGATGCAATCCGACCAGCATGCTGGACGCCTTCTTGCTGACCGGCTCGTAACTTGACTAATCCTGTCATCAAATATAGCACCCTCGTCAGCAAGCGGCGGTAACCGCACCAACGATCCGGCGGAGCCATGATGACCCCGATGTTCCACGAAGCGACGGTCCTGTCGCGCCACCAGCTCACGCCCGGCATGCTCCGGCTGACCTTTGGCGGCGATGGGCTGCGCGACTTCAAGACCACGGGCATCGGCGACGAATATCTGCGGCTGTTCTTTCCCAATGCGGAAACCGGAAAGCTGCACCTGCCGGTGATCACCGAGGACGGCCGCTGGACCTATCCCGATGGGCAGGACGCCATTCGCTGCTCGACCTATACCGTGCGCCGCTATCGTTCGGACCCGGTCGAGATCGACATCGACTTCGTCATCCATGAGGGTGGGCTGGCCTGCACCTGGGCTGTGGCCTCCAAGGTCGGTGACAAGGTGACCATCAATCGTCCGCGCGGTCTCTATACGCCGCCGGCGGATACCGCGTGGCAATTGCTGGTCTGTGATGCGACGGGCATTCCTGCACTGGCGCGCATCCTGGAGCAGACGCCCAGGCATATCGAAAGCCGTGTCTTCGTCGAAGTCGCGCTGGCCGAGGACGAACAGAAACTCCCCGCTCATCCCGGTGCCACGGTGACCTGGCTGCACCGCAGCGGCAATGGGGTTGCGCCCAGCCGTATGGGCGAAGTGGTCCGCGCCGTGCCGCTCCCCGCGACACCTGGCTATATCTGGGTGGCGGGCGAACAGAAGGTGGTGCGCTCCGTCCGCAAATTCGTCCGGCAGGAACTCAAGCTCCCCGCCGAGCGCTACGAACTTGTCGGTTACTGGATGCACAATGGCGAGGAGTGGGACGCCCGATGGGCAGCGCTCGATCCGGCGGTGAAGGCGGAGATCGAGGCCGGGTGGGAATCGGACCGTGACCGCGAGGAGTTGATCGACGAGTATCACGCCACGCTCGAAAAGCACGGTCTCTAGGACAGCCTATTCGTGCGCGTATTTCGCCTGCTGGCCACGGACGCGCGTGCCATAGACCCGATCGCGGCCTGCCGCCTTGGCGCTGTAGAGCGCTTCATCGGCCACCTGGATCAGTTCACCCGTGCTGCGGCGCAGGTTGTCCGGCATGTAGGTGGCTACGCCCACGCTGGCGGTGAGGATGCCGCGCTCGCTGCCGCGATGCGGAAGCCTGGCGCCAGCCAAGGTCTTGCGGAAGCTTTCGGCCACCAGATAGGCACCATCCTCGTCCGTCTCCGGCAGGATGGCCGCAAACTCCTCGCCGCCATAGCGCACCGCCAGGTCGGCCGAGCGTTTGAGTGACTTCTGCAGGTGATTGGCCACCAGCTTGAGACATTCGTCGCCGGATGGATGGCCATATTCGTCATTGTAAGCCTTGAAGTGATCGACATCGATCAGCAGCAGGCTCATCGGCGTGCCGGCGCGCGCCGAGCGGGCGATTTCGGCATCCATGGCGTCATCGAAGGCGCGGCGGTTGAGCAGGCCGGTCAGTCCGTCCGTACGCACCAGATGCTTGAGCTGGTCGGTGGCCGAATGCAGCGCCATTTCGGCCTGCTTGATGCGGGTGACATCGGTCACCACGGCCAGCGTCTTGCCCTCGCTGGTAGGTCGTGTGCGGATCTGCAGCCAGCGGCCGTCGAATAGATGGACCTCTTCCTCGCTCTCGCGATGGAGATTGTCCACCATGCGCTTGATCCACTTTTCATCGACCTGTTTGGGCGCGCTCAATTGCTCGCCGGTCGAGATCACTGCCTTGAGGATGTCGCGCATATGCGTGCCGGGCTGGCGCACCGTGCCGGTATAGGGGAAGGCCTCGCGATACTGCTCGTTGCAGAATTCGATCCGCCCCTCGCTGTCGAACATGGCCAGGCCATCCGACATTTCGGCCATGGCAAAGGACAGCGTGTTGCGGCTGTCGATCAGGTCCTGCCGCAGCTGGCGTTCGTCGGTAATGTCGCGGGTGACGCCCGCAAGGCCGATCATCTCGCCGCTGGCGCTGTGCAGCGGCACCTTGGAGGTGCTGAACCAGCGCATGCGGCCCAGATTGTCCTGCAGCTGTTCCACCATGTCGAGCTGGGCCTGGCCGCCGCGGATGATGCGCTGCTCGATGGCAAACAGCGTTTGTGCTCTCGCCTGATTGGTCAGGTCGAAATCGGTCTTGCCGATCATGTCGCGCGGGCGGGCGAAACCATTGAACTGGGCGACACCCTGGTTGACCACGGCAAAGCGCCCATGCCGGTCCTTGACGTAGGAATAATCCGGCGACTGCACCATGGCGGCACTCATCAGGTCGCGTTCGGCTGCGAGCCGACGCGCCTGCAGCACGACCAGGCCCGCCAGCGTCGTGGCCACCTGGTTGAGCACGGCCATCGGCGCGAAGGAATTGGCGAAGGCATGGGCCATGCTCTCGTGCGGCACGAGGAAGATCGGCGATGCCACCAGCAGGGTGACCGCCGCGCTAAGGCAGAGAACGGCAAAGACCGATGGGCCATTCTTGCGGAACAGCACGCGCGCTCCAAGGCCAAGGCCGGTGGTGAACACCATAAGGAACAGCCCCGCTGTCACGCCGGAGCCGCCCATTTCCATCCGCCAGCCCATGGCAAGCGAAAGACTGATCAGGGCAGCGACGGGTCCGCCGAAGAAGGCCGATACGGCGATCAGCGAATAGCGCAGGTCAACGAGATAGCCAGTGCCGATTTCGGCGCCCATCAGCATGGAGGCCACGGCGCCAAAACCCATCGTGGCGCCGAACAGGGCACTGCGGGCGACGCCGTGTACGCCGCGCAGCCAGAAGCGCGCATGCCCCCAGCAGAGCACCACTAGCGCAACGACGGCAAGATTGCCGGCGAGCATCTGCCATGGTGAAGTCACGTCGCCTCCAGGAATACGGAGTGGGCAATAGTCCTAAGGTGATAACACCGAAGAGTTTGCCAATCCTGAATCCCTTGGAATGCTTGCAAAGCTTCACGGTAACGCTTGCCTCACAGAGGTTTAGCGTCTCGCGCTTCGCTCTTATACGTAGTCTTGCTTATCGATTTCAGCTGCGCAGGCCCGGCGCTTCCTGACCCGTCGACTGCACATATTCGGTATAGCCGCCGCCATAGACATGCACGCCTTCCGGCGTCAGCTCCAGCACGCGATTGGAAAGGGCGGCGAGGAAATGACGATCATGGCTGACGAACAGCATTGTGCCCTCGAAGGCGCTGAGCGCGGTGATCAGCATTTCCTTGGTGGCAATGTCCAGATGGTTGGTCGGCTCGTCGAGGACCAGGAAGTTCGGCGGATCGAACAGCATCATCGCCATGACGAGACGCGCCTTTTCGCCACCCGACAAGACGCGGCACTTCTTCTCGATTTCGTCGCCTGAAAAGCCGAAGGCCCCGGCGAGGGCACGCAACGGCGCCTGGCCGGCCTGCGGGAAGGACGATTCAAGCTGCTGGAACACGGTCAGGTCGCCATCGAGCACATCCATGGCATGCTGGGCGAAATAGGCCATCTTGACCGAAGGGCCGCGCGTCACCGTACCGGCATCGGGATCGGCCGTGCCGGTCACCAGCTTGAGCAGCGTCGACTTTCCGGCGCCATTGACGCCCATGATGCACCAGCGCTCCTTGCGGCGCACATGAAAGTCCAGCCCGTCATAGATGGTCTTGGAGCCATAGCTCTTGGCCACGCCCTTGAGCAGGGCGACGTCTTCGCCCGAGCGCGGGGCAGGGCGGAACTCGAAGTCGACGGTCTGGCGGCGCTTGGGCGGCTCGACGCGGTCGATCTTGTCGAGCTTCTTGACCCGGCTCTGTACCTGCGCGGCATGCGACGCGCGGGCCTTGAAGCGGGCGATGAAGTCGAGTTCTTTCGCCAGCATTGCCTGCTGGCGTTCAAATTGCGCCTGCTGGTTCTTCTCGGCAACGGCGCGCTGCTGCTGGTAGAATTCGTAATTGCCGGTGTAGGTGGTCAGCGACCCGGCATCGATCTCGACGATCTTGTTGCAGATGCGGTTCATGAACTCGCGATCATGCGATGTCATGAACAGGGCGCCGGAATAGTTCTGCAGGAAGTCTTCCAGCCAGATCAGGGACTCAAGATCGAGATGGTTGCTCGGTTCGTCGAGCAGCAGGGCGTCGGGACGGAGCAGCAGGATACGGGCCAGCGCCACGCGCATCTTCCAGCCGCCCGACAGCTTGCCGACGTCGCCATCCATCATCTCCTGGGAAAAGCCTAGGCCATCAAGCACTTCGCGGGCGCGACCATCCAGCGAATAGCCGTCCAGCTCTTCGAACTGATGCTGCACCTCGCCATAGCGCTCGATGATGGCGTCCATGTCGTCGGCCTTGTCTGGGTCGCCCATGTCGGCTTCCAGCGCGCGCATTTCCGCAATCAGCGACGACACCGGGCCCGCTCCGTCCATGACCTCGGCCACGACAGAGCGGCCGCTCATCTCGCCCACGTCCTGGCTGAAATAGCCGATGGAAACGCCGCGCTCCATGGTGACCTGGCCCTCGTCGGGCTGTTCCTGGCCAGTGATCATGCGGAAAAGAGTCGTCTTGCCAGCGCCATTGGGTCCGACCAGGCCGATCTTCTCGCCCTTCTGCAACACGGCCGATGCGTCGATGAAGACGATCTGCTTGCCGTTTTGCTTACCGATGCTTTCGAGACGTATCATGCCGTAAAACCCTTGGCGCAAAGCCCATTGTTGCGTCCGTAAAGCATCCATGAGCCCCATGCGCAAGGCCTGATCCGGCACAGCGGCTATGCTTTGACCCGGGGAAATGCACAGCGCGTTTTCGCTATTTACATATAATAGTACTTTATAATAGCGTCCTCCCATTGCCGCAGGTGAACACGCCGCGGCGATCACATTGGGAGGACATCGTGAACATCATTTCCAAGCTTGCCATCGCGGCAAGCCTCGCTACCGCTTTGACATCTGTCGCCATTGCACAGGACAATCTGAGCGGTCTCACCGTCGGTTTCAGCCAGATTGGTTCGGAATCCGGCTGGCGCGCTGCCGAAACCTCGGTCACCAAGCAGCAGGCCGAAGAGCGCGGCATCGATCTCAAGTTTGCCGACGCCCAGCAGAAGCAGGAAAACCAGATCAAGGCGATCCGCGGCTTTATCGCCCAGGGCGTCGACGCCATTCTCGTGGCACCCGTTGTTGCCACCGGCTGGGAAGACGTTCTGGCCGAAGCCAAGGAAGCCGAAATCCCCGTCATGCTGCTCGACCGCGGTGTCGATGCGCCTGAAGACCTCTACCTGACCTCGGTGGCATCCGATCAGGTTTTGGAAGGCCGCACCGCCGGCGAATGGCTGGTCAATGAAGTCGGCGATGCCGACTGCAAGATCGTCGAACTTCAGGGCACGGTGGGCTCGACCCCGGCCATCAACCGCAAGCAGGGCTTCGAAGAAGCCATTGCCGGCCATGCCAACCTGACCATCGCGCGGTCGCAGACCGGCGACTTCACCCGCGCCAAGGGCAAGGAAGTCATGGAAGGCTTCATCAAGGCCGAAAATGGCGGTGCCGATATCTGTGCGGTCTATGCCCATAATGACGACATGGCCGTTGGCGCCATCCAGGCCATCAAGGATGCCGGCCTCAAGCCCGGCACCGACATCAAGGTGGTCTCGATCGACGGCGTGCCGGACATCTTTGCCGCCATGGTCGCCGGCGAAGCCAATGCCACGGTGGAACTGACCCCCAATATGGCTGGTCCCGCCTTTGATGCGCTCTCGGCCTATCTCGCCGATGGCACCGAACCCGAGAAGTTCATCATCACCGAGTCCAAGCTCTATACGCCTGCCGACAATCCGCAGGGCGAATACGACACCCGCAAGGGTCTCGGCTACTAAGGGTAGTTTCACCAACTCACCCCCAACCACGGTGTTATCCCGGCCTTGAGCCGGGATCCATCCTGAGATGCTGGTTCCGGCACCTTGCGGCTGAGGAACGATCTCGGGATGGGCCCCGGCTCAAGGCCGGGGTGACATCGAGTTTGAGGCGAGACGGTGGACAAGAGAGGGGGCAGCATGGGCAGCGAATACGTGCTCGAAGCACGCGGCGTCATGAAGATTTTCGGCAATCATGTCGCGCTTGACCAGGTCGATTTCGGCGTACGACCGGGCGAAGTCCATGCCCTGCTCGGCGAGAATGGCGCCGGCAAATCCACACTGATCAAGATCCTGACCGGCGCTTACCAGCCTGACGGCGGGGGCGTCTTTGTCGATGACGCGCAGGTCTCGCTCGACAATCCGCTGCATGCCCAGACCTTCGGCATCGGTACGGTCTATCAGGAGGTCAATCTCCTGCCCAACCGCTCGGTGGCCGAAAACCTCTTTCTCGGGCACCAGCCACGCCGCTGGGGCCTGGTCGACTTCCGCAGGATGGAAGCCGAGGCGCGCAAGATCCTTGCCAATTACGACCTGCATCTCGATCCCTCGAGCGAGCTGGGCACCCATTCGGTTGCCGTGCAGCAGATCGTCGCCATTGCCCGTGCCGTGCAGCTTTCGGGCAAGGTGCTGATCCTTGACGAGCCGACCGCCAGCCTTGACCGCAACGAGGTCGATCGGCTGTTCGAGGTGGTGCGTGGGCTCAAGGCGCGAGGCCTGGCCATCATCTTCATCACCCATTTCCTCGACCAGGTCTTTGCCATTTCCGATCGCGTGACCGTGCTGCGCAATGGCAAGCTGATCGATACGAGGCCGCTCGACGCGCTGACCCGCACCGATGTGGTGCGGCTGATGCTGGGCAAGGACATTGCCTTTTCCGGCGCCACCGATATCGAGCCCAGCGAGAACCCGGACGAAGTGCTGCTCGATTTCCGCGCCTATGGCCGCAAGCGCAGCGTTCAGCCATTCGATCTGACCATTCACAAGGGCGAAGTGGTCGGCGTCGCGGGCCTGCTGGGATCCGGCCGCACTGAAGTCGCGCGCATCATGTTTGGCGCCGATCCGGCGGACCAGGGATCGGTCGAGGTCAATGGCAAGCCCAGCGCCATTCGCAACACCACCGATGCCATCCGCCACGGCTTCGGCTTTTGCCCGGAGGATCGCAAGGCCGAGGGCATTTTCGGCGACCTCTCGGTGCGCGAGAACATCGTCATCGCCCTGCAGGGCAAGCTGGGCTGGTTCAAGGCGCTCAATCGCGACGAACAGCTCGAAATCGCCGGCCGCTTTGGCGAGGCCATGGATATCCGAGCTGCTTCGCTCGACATGCCGGTGAAACTGCTTTCCGGCGGCAACCAGCAAAAGGTCATCCTGTCGCGCTGGCTCGCCACCGATCCGGCCTTCCTCATTCTCGACGAGCCGACCCGCGGCATCGATGTCGGCGCCCATGCCGAAATCGTGCGCACCATCAATCGCCTGCGCGACGAAGGCATGGCCATGCTGGTGATTTCCTCCGAGCTCGACGAGGTCGTCGCCTATTCCTCGCGCATCGTCGTGATGCGCGACCGCCAGATGGTCGCCGAATTGCGCGGCCGCAACATCAATCCCGGCGTCATCGTCCAGGCGATCGCCAATAATCCCGACGAGGCTGTCGCATGAAGCGGCTCCATCTCGAACGCCTCGCCAATCCGCAACTGCTGGCTCTCGCCGCCGTGCTGCTGATCAACTGGGCACTGTTCCCCAATTTCTTCCGCATCACCTGGCAGGACGGGCGCCTGTTCGGCTCGCTGATCGACGTGCTCAACCGCGGTGCGCCGGTGGCCATCCTCGCCATCGGCATGACCGGCGTCATCGCCACCAAGGGCGTGGACCTGTCGGTCGGCGCCATTATGGCGGTCTGCGGCGCGGTCGCCGCGACCATGGTGGTAGCCGGTTATCCGACGCCCATTGCCGTCATCGCCGCCCTGGCGGTGGGGCTGGCCTGTGGCCTCTGGAACGGCTTCCTCGTCGCCGTGCTCGATATCCAGCCGATCATCGCGACACTGGTACTGATGGTGGCGGGCCGCGGCATCGCCCAGCTGATCACCGAGGGCTATATCGTCACCTTCAACGATCCGGCGCTCATCTTCATCGGTACCGGCTCCTTCCTCGGCTTCCCCATGGCCGCCGTCATTGCGCTGGTCTTGATGGTCCTGGTGACGCTGGTGGTGAAACGCACCGCCATCGGCCTCTTCATCCAGGCCATTGGCGTCAACCGCGCGGCCGCCTCGCTGGCGGGTATCCGCAGCCGCATGCTCCTGATGCTGGTTTACGCGCTGTCCGGCTTCTGCGCCGCCATTGCCGGCATTGTCGTGGCCGCCGATATCCGCGGCGCCGACGCCAACAATTCCGGCCTCTGGCTCGAACTCGACGCCATCCTGGCGGTGGTGATCGGTGGCACCTCGCTGCTGGGCGGACGCTTCTCCATCCCGCTGGCCGTGGTCGGAGCCATCATCATCCAGGCCATGAATACCGGCATCCTGGTCTCCGGCTTCCGGCCCGAATTCAACCTCATCGTCAAGGCCGGCATGATCATCCTGATCCTCATGCTGCAATCGCCACTCGTCGGCAATGCCTTCGATTTCTTCAAGCGCAGTCCCCGTCAGGCGAAACCCAAATGAAACGTTCCCTTCGCCCGCTGGCCGCAACCGCCGTCATCTTCATCATCGCCTATGGCCTGAGCGTCTTTCAGTTCCCCGGCATGCTCTCGACCCGCGTGCTCGGCAACTTCCTGACCGACAATGCCTTTCTGGGCATTGCCGCCGTCGGCATGACCTTCGTCATCATCTCGGGCGGCATCGACCTCTCTGTGGGGGCGGTGATCGGCTTCACCGGTGTGCTGGTGGCCGTGCTGATCTCCTGGTTGGGCCTCCATCCGCTCGTGGCCTTCGTCATCGCACTGGGCGTTGCGGCGATGTTCGGCGCGGCCATGGGGCTGACCATCCACTATCTGCAGGTGCCCAGCTTCATCGTGACGCTGGCCGGCATGTTCCTGGCCCGCGGTGGCGCCTCGGTCATCACGCAGGATTCCGTGCCGATCAACCACGAGTTCTATGGGCTGATTTCCGACCTCATCATCCGCCTGCCCGGCGGTGGCCGGTTGAGCTTCATTGGCCTGCTGATGGTCTTCATCTTCCTCGTCGGCGCGTTGCTGGCGCATCGCACGCGGTTCGGTTCCTATGTCTACGCGCTGGGTGGCAATCCCGTTTCGGCCTCGCTGATGGGCGTGCCGGTGGCGCGGACCACGGTGCAGATCTATATGCTGTCGAGCGTCCTGGCGGCCCTGTCGGGAATCGTCTTTTCGCTATATACATCAGCGGGCTATCCGCTGGCGGCGGTGGGCGTGGAGCTCGACGCCATCAGTGCGGTGGTCATCGGCGGCACGCTGCTGACCGGCGGCTATGGCTTCGTGCTCGGCACCTTCGTCGGCGTCATGCTGCTGGGTCTGGTTCAAACCTACATCATCTTCGACGGCACGCTGTCGAGCTGGTGGACCAAGATCGTGATCGGCGTGCTGTTGTTCCTCTTTATCGTCTTGCAGCGCATCATTTTTGCCGCCTCTGCCCCCCGGGAAGACCAGCCCGAGAAAGTCTAGAATGATCGAAGCAGGCAGCCTTATTCGCTCGCTATCCGGGCGACCGGCTGCACGGAATTTCCATAACTTCGTCATCAATGAAATCGGGTTGGGCATCGTCACCGGCAAGTTTCCGGTTGGCTCGATCCTGGCCAGCGATGCGGCGATGATGGAGAGCTATGGCGTCTCGCGGACCGTGCTGCGCGAGGCGCTGAAAACCTTGGAAGCCAAAGGGTTAGTGGAGGCGCGGCCTAAGGTCGGTACCCGCGTTTCGCCCATGAGCCGCTGGAGCTTTTTCGATCCACAGGTCCTGTCCTGGCATTTCTATGCCAAGCCCGACCGGCATTTCTACGAAAGCCTCTTCGACATGCGCCGGGCGCTCGAGCCGCGGGCGGCTTTCCTCGCCGCTCAGCGGCGCACGGCGGAGAATATCCGCGTCATGAAATACTGGCTGCATCAGATGGATAGCGCCGGCGGCGACCTCGAGAACCATGGCATTGCGGCGCTGGAAATCCATCGCACCATGGCCGAGACTTCGGGCAATGTGCTGATGCGCAGCGTAACCGGCGTGGTGGAACTGACGCTCGCCCTGGCGCTGCGTCAGAGCGCTGGGGCAGGGGACTATCTGGCGGACACCCTTGGAAAATTGACCACGCTTGTGGCAGCGATCGGAGACCGGGATGCGTCGACGGCGCACACCTTGGTCGAACAGGTCATCGACCTTGACGAAGCCGCGACCATGCTCGCCATCACACCCTGACATTGCTGCAAGCTTGCTGCTGTTTTGCTGTCAGTTTGCTGGTCTTGGCTCCCAGCCGATCAGCGCCTGTTCCCAACCGGGGAACCAGGTGAGCAGTAAAATCTGGATCTGCCGGTCCCAGCCAAGGAAGATAGCACAGCCCGTCAGCACGAGGATAAGTCCGAGCACCTGCTGGATGCGAGTGGCGTTCGACTGGAACCACGAGAGCCGCCGCGCCAGTTGCCGACCGCCCAACATGATCGCTGCCATGGGTAGCGCTGTGCCCAGCGAAAAGGCGAGGGTGACGGCAATGGCGCCGCTATCGACCTGCTGATTGAGTGCCAGGGTGATGACCGAAGCCATGATCGGCCCGACGCAGGGGCTCCAGGCAAGGCCGAGACCGGCGCCGATCGCCAGCCCGCCACCAAAGCCCGACTGGTTCTGCGGCACGGGAAGCTTGGAGGCGAGATTGCCGGCGAGATTTTCGAAGCCGCGATGCAAAGCGGGGATGGCGAGGAGCAGCCCGAGCAGGATCAGCACCGAGCCGGCGAGGATGCGGTTGAGATCGGGCGAGACGCCCAGCGACCGCACCAGATAGCTCAGCGCTAGAGTTGCCAAAGTGAAGGAGCCGACGAAGCCGACGATCAGCCCGATCGGCCGGGCGCGGCCTTCCTGCGTGGCCGAGCCGAGAATGACCGGCAGCAGCGGCAGCACGCAGGGCGACAGCACCGTGATGACGCCGGCGAGAAAGGCAAAGCCAATGGTGAGGAGCATGGACTAGCTGGCGCTATTCTCGTTGAGGCCGTCGACGCCGCCGCTGTTCCACGACTTGAGCGAATTGCCCTTGTCATCGAGCAGCACGAACGTGTCCTGATAGGTCACGCCATACTTGCCCTTGAGCGCCGTTTCCTTGTCATAGTCGGCGATGACCAGCGTCAGGTCGGGGTTTACCTCGCTCCAGCGGGCGTTGAGCTCGGTGATCGTGGCGCGGCAATTGGGGCACCAGGCGGCATAGAAGAACACCACCGTCTTGCCTTCCGCTGCCAGCGTGTTGAGGGCCGCCTCGTCCTTGAAGTCCGTTACGACCGCGCCGGCGGCTGCCTGTGTTGTCGTCTCCTGCGCATGGAGCGCTACGGGAGCGAAGGCGAGCAGGGCGATGAGGGCAATACGGATCAGGGAGGACATGGGGCCAAGTCTTTTCGTTGATTGGACGACAGTATCGTCGCTGGCGCCAGAACCGGCCAGACGGGCACGGGAACAATTCTTCGCTACAATCTCGACCGATTAGATAGATTTTTCTTCCCCTTAGCTGCCTTTGGAAGGCTGTAAGCCGCGCGCGAGTGCAAGGCGTGACATGATGCGGCAAAATTCAAACGAGCTGCATCAAGGAGTTTCGAATGCGTCTCAATCTGGCTGGCGCCGCAATGGCTGCCGCACTGCTACTGACCGGCGCTGCCCATGCCGAGCGCTTGACCGACCAGCCGCTGGTCGATAGCGCCTGGCTCAAGGATCACCTTGGCAATTCCAGCCTTGTCGTGCTCGACATTCGCGACGCGACCGATGCCGGCAATCCCTATGCCACCGGCCACGTTCCCGGCGCCGTTGCCGCCCCCTATGCCGCTTCGGGCTGGCGCGCCAATGTCAACAATGTCCCCGGCCTACTGCCGACCGAAGAGGCCATCGAGACCCTGGTTTCGGGCCTCGGCGTCAGCAATGACAGCCATGTCGTCATCCTGACCGACGGTTCGTCCGCTTCCGATTTCGGCGGCGCCACCCGCGTCTACTGGACCCTCAAGGTCTATGGCCACGACAATGTCTCGATCCTCGACGGCGGCTATGCTGCCTGGGCCAAGGCCGATGGCGAGCTGTCGACCGATGCCGTGACCCCGGTTGCCGCGAGTTTCGACGCCCAGTTCCGTCCGGAGCTGCGCGCCGAAGTGGCCGAGGTCAACGAAGCCATTGCCAATGACACCAACCTGATCGACGCGCGTTCGGTCGCCCAGTTCATCGGCCAGGAAAAGACCAATACCGTTCAGGCGCTGGGTCACATCCCCTCGGCCGTCAACATCAACTTCGACAAGTTCTACGATCAGTCCAAGCCCGGCTTCGTCGGCGCCGACATCATCGCCCAGCTCGCCAAGGATGCTGGCGTGAACGACCGCGAAGGATTCATTTCCTTCTGCAACACCGGTCACCTGGCCTCGATCGCCTGGTTCGGCCTGTCGGAAGTCGAAGGCCTGCCCAATGTGCGCCTCTATGATGGCTCCATGTCGGACTGGACCTCGGACCCGAGCCGTCCGGTTGTCACCAACTGATTGATCTGAAATAGCTTGCTTGCCTTGCCCGGACCACGTGTCCGGGCAAGGTCGTTTATTCTGAGGGCATAATGACTGATACGACTGCGGGCAAATTGGGCCCGGCGCCAATCCCCTTCGACCGTGGACCGGTCTGGTTCACCAGCCTCGCGCTGGCCCTGGGCACCTTCGCCATCTGGCAATTGGTCGATCTGCGCCAGGCGGCGCTTTTCCTGATCGGCAGCCTGATGGGCCTGACGCTCTATCACGCCAGCTTCGGCTTCACCGGTGGTTGGCGCCGCTTTGTCGTCGAAAAGCGCGGCCATGCCATGCGCGCGCAGATGCTGATGATCGGCGTCGCAGCCCTGGCCTTCATTCCCCTGCTGACCCTCGGCAATCCCTTCGGCCAGCCGCTGGCCGGCGCGACCGCACCGGTTGGTGTCTCGGTGCTGCTCGGCGCGGCCATGTTTGGCTTGGGCATGCAGCTGGGTGGCGGCTGTGGCTCGGGCACGCTGTTCACCGTCGGTGGCGGCAGCGCCCGCATGCTGGTGACCCTGATCTTCTTCATCGTCGGTGCGCTGCTCGGCACGGCCCATCTGCCCTTCTGGCTGACCCAGCCGTCGCTGCCGGCCATCAGCCTTGGCACCAGCCTCGGCGTGCCGCTG
Organism: uncultured Devosia sp.; assembly: GCF_963517015.1. NCBI lineage: Bacteria > Pseudomonadati > Pseudomonadota > Alphaproteobacteria > Hyphomicrobiales > Devosiaceae > Devosia > uncultured Devosia sp. The sequence goes on along the minus strand of NZ_CAUQDV010000002.1, from coordinate 651,994 downwards.
GCGCTGGTCGTGACCTTCGCCGGTCTCGCGGCCGTGGCGCTGATCACGGTCTTCGTCGAACGCCGTGCCCATGGCGGCCTCGAAACCATCAAGACCCCGGCCAATCGCGGCTGGACGCGGTTCCTGCGCGGTCCCTGGCCGCTGGTCGGTGCGGGTCTGGCGCTGGCTGGCCTCAATATCGCAACCCTGCTGGTCGCCGGCCACCCGTGGTCGATCACCTATGGCTTTGGCCTCTGGGGCGCCAAGATCGCCCAGGCCGTCGGCGTGCCGGTGGCGAGCTGGGAATTCTGGACCTGGCCGGCGCAGGCGCAGGCCCTGCAGGCGAGCGTTTTGGAGGATTCCACCTCGGTCATGGATTTCGGCCTGATCCTTGGTGCGGCTCTGGCGGCGGGTCTGGCCGGCAAGTTCGCGCCCAAGGCGGCCTTGCCTTTCCTGTCGCTGCTGGCGGCGGCCATCGGCGGCGTGCTGATGGGCTATGGCGCGCGCCTCAGCTTTGGCTGCAATATCGGCGCGCTGTTTTCGGGCATTGCCTCGGGCAGCGTGCACGGCTGGCTGTGGTTTGCCGCGGCTTTCGTCGGTAGCCTGGGTGGCATTGCCGCCCGTCCCCTCTTCGGTCTCGATGGGTTCAAGTCCAAATGAGCGCGCGTAACACCTTGCTTTTCGGCGCTGCCGCCCTCGTTGCCACGGCCGCTGTCGCTGCCGACCACGTGACCAGCGCCGCCCGCGCCCCGGCGCCGGTTCCTGCGGCTGCAGCCTCGGCCAATCCCTGTGCGGCGGCCAATCCCTGTGGTGCTGCCGCGCCTGTGGCCAACCCTTGCGCAGCGGGCAATCCCTGTGCGGCCGCGGCCCCTGCCGCCAATCCTTGCGCCGCGGGCAATCCGTGCGCCGCTGGTGCCCCGGCTCCGGCCGCCAACCCCTGCGCTGCCGGTGCCCCCGCCAACCCGTGCGCAGCGGGAAGCCCATGCGCTGCTGCTGCGCCCGCTCCTGCAGCGGCCAATCCCTGTGCTGCCGGTTCTCCGGCAAATCCCTGTGCGGCGGGTGCGCCTGCTGCGGCCCCATGTGCTGCTGCGGCACCAGCGCCTGTTGCCAATCCCTGCGCCGCCAGCGCACCCTCCAACCCCTGTGCGGCTGGGGCGCAATAGGAGACCGGGATGGACGCAGAACGCGAGCGCGCGGCGCAGGAAGCCGCCTATTGCGAAAGGCTTCTCGCCAAGTCCGGCGAGAATGTCCTGCGCGAGACCCTGCGCGATGCGCCCGTCACCGCCTGGGAACACTATCCGCCCGGCGATGTCTTTGATCCCGACAGCGGTGGCCAATGGTATTACCATTGCCATCTGCCGCCGGCCGATGACATCGAGCATGGCCATTTCCACTGCTTCGTGCGGCCCGAAGGCGCCAAGGGACCCGTGCATCACCTGATTGCCGTGGGCGTTGACGCCTATGGCAAGCTGCACCGGCTGTTCACGGTCAACCAATGGGTGGTCGGCGACACCTGGCTCGACGCCGAGCCGACCATTGCCCTGGTGCTACGCTTCGACATGCAGCTCGCCAAGCCAAGCTACCTGGTCAACCGCTGGCTGACGGCGGTGATCACGCAGTATCAGCCCGAGATCGAGACGTTGATCCGCGAGCGGGACGCGGTGATTGCTAGGCACGCCGGGGCAGGGGATGTGGCGGCAGCGCGGGATGACCGCGCGCTGGAAGTAACGTCTTCGCTGGTGATTGCGAGGGGCTAGACCTCTTCCAGCTCGATCAGCGTGCCATCGAAATCCTTGGGATGAAGAAACAGCACCGGCTTGCCGTGGGCGCCGGTCTTTGGCTTTCCATCACCCAGCACCCGCGCGCCGCCGGCACCGAGTGTCGCGGCGGCGGCCAGAATATCGGGCACTTCGAAGCAGATGTGATGCATGCCGCCGGACGGGTTCTTGTCCAGAAAGGCGGCGATCGGCGACGCCTCGCCCAAGGGCGCAAGCAGTTCGACCTTGGTATTGCCGGTGTCGATGAAAACCACGGTCACGCCATGCGCGGGCAGGCTTTGTTCCTGGCCGACATGGGCGCCGAGCAGGTCGCGATATTTCGCTGCGGCCGCGGCGAGGTCGGGCACGGCGATGGCGATGTGATTGAGGCGACCGATCATCGATTGGACAGCCTTCCCTCGATTTCGTTGAGCACCGAAAAGGCAGCGCTCAGCACATTGGTGCCGGGTCCGAAAATACCGGCGACGCCGCAATCGTAGAGGAAGTCATAGTCCTGTTCGGGGATGACGCCGCCGACGATGACGGTGACTTCGCCCAGCTCGCGATCCTTGAGCGACTGGATCAGTTCGGGCACCAGCGTCTTGTGTCCGGCGGCCAGCGACGAGACGCCCACGGCATCGACCTTGAAATCATCGACATGGGCGGCGACTTCCGGCGCCGTCTCGAACAGGTCGCCCATATGGACGGTAAAGCCCAGGTCGGCGAAGGCCGAGGCGATGACCTTGGCGCCGCGATCATGCCCGTCCTGGCCCATTTTGGCGATGAAGATGGACGGTGCCCGGCCGCGCGCCGCCTTGAAACCCTCGATGCGGGTCGAGACCGAGGCGAACTCGGGGTCGTCGCCATAGCCGCCGGCATAGACGCCGGAGATGACGCGGGTGACGGCGGCGTGGCGGCCGAACACGTCTTCCATGGCAGCCGAGATTTCGCCCAGCGTGGCGCGGGCGCGGGCGGCTTCGATCGCCGCTTCGAGCAGATTACCCTCGTCCTTGGCCGCAAATTCGCGCAGAGCGGCGAGCATGGACTGGCACTTTGCCTCGTCGCGGGTCTCGCGCACGCGTTGCAGAAGGGCAATCTGCTCGGCGCGGACCTTTGCATTGTCGATCTCGCGCACCTCGATCGCCTCTTCGACATCGAGCCGGTAGCGATTGACGCCGACGATGACGGCCTCGCCGCGATCGACGCGGGCCTGGCGCAGGGCAGCGGCCTTTTCGATTTCGAGCTTGGGCGCGCCCGATTGCACGGCACGCGTCATGCCGCCAGCCAGCTCGGCCTCGCCGATCAGGCGTTTGGCCCCGTCGACGAGTTGGCGCGTCAGTTCCTCGACATAGTAGGACCCGCCAAGCGGGTCGACGACATCGGTGATGCGGCTCTCATGCTGCAAGATCAGCTGGGTATTGCGCGCGATGCGGCTGGAGAATTCCGTGGGTAGGGCAATGGCCTCGTCGAAGCTGTTGGTATGCAGCGACTGCGTGCCGCCCAGCGTCGCGGCCAGCGCCTCGATCGTGGTGCGGACGATATTGTTATGCGGATCCTGTTCGGTCAGCGACACGCCTGACGTCTGGCAATGGGTGCGCAGCATTTTCGAGCGCGCATCCTTGGCGCCCAGCCCGGTCATGATCTCGCTCCACAGCTGGCGCGCGGCGCGGAGTTTGCTGACTTCGAGGAAGAAGTTCATGCCAATGCCAAAAAAGAAGCTCAGCCGCCCGGCGAACGCATCGATATCGAGGCCTAGCGCCTGCGCCGCGCGGACATATTCCATGCCGTCGGCCAGCGTATAGGCCAGCTCCTGGACGGCGGTCGCGCCGGCCTCGTGCATGTGGTAGCCCGAAATCGAGATCGAGTTGAACTTGGGCATGTGCCGGGCGGTATGGGCGATGATGTCGCCCACGATCCGCATGCTGGGTTCGGGCGGATAGATATAGGTATTGCGGACCATGAACTCCTTGAGGATGTCGTTCTGGATGGTCCCGTCGAGCTTGGCCTGCGGCACGCCCTGTTCCTCGGCGGCAACGATGAACATGGCCAGCACCGGGATCACCGCGCCATTCATGGTCATCGACACCGACATCTGGTCGAGCGGAATGCCGTCGAACAGCACCTTCATGTCCTCAACGGAGTCGATGGCAACGCCCGCCTTGCCGACATCGCCGGTGACGCGCGGATGATCGCTGTCATAGCCGCGATGGGTGGCCAGATCGAAGGCGACCGAGAGCCCCTTCTGCCCCTTTTCCAGCGCCTGGCGATAAAAGGCGTTGCTCTCGCGCGCCGTGGAGAAGCCGGCATATTGGCGGATGGTCCAGGGCCGATTGGCATACATGGTGGCGCGGACGCCGCGGGTGAACGGCTCGACGCCCGGCGTCTCGGCGCCCGCGCCGAAATACACCGGCTGCACCGGGATGCCGCCATAATCGCGATCGAGCGCGGTCAGCGGCGTGTCCTTGAGCTCCTTCTGCGCCAGCCTGGCCCAATGGGCGAAACTCTCGCTCATGGCAGGGCCTCGAATTCAAGGATCACCGCATCGACCGCTAGCACCGCGCCGGGCGCCGCATGCACCTTGCTGATCCGCGCCCGCTTTTCGGCCTTGAGGACGTTCTCCATCTTCATGGCTTCGACGATAGCGAGCGTCTGCCCGTCCTCCACCACATCGCCCTCGGCAACATCGATCCGCACCACCTGGCCCGGCATGGGGCAGAGGAGGAACCGGCTCATGTCGGGCGGGGTCTTGACCGGCATCAGCGGCAGGAGCGCCGCAATATGTGGGCGAACCACGGTGAGCTTCAGGTCGGCGCCGCGATAGCGGATGCGGAAGCCGGCGGTAGTCGGGGCGACCTTGAGATGGCTGACCTGTTCCGTGTGCCACTCGATCCGCGCCAGCGTGTCGCCGGGCGACCAGTCGAAACGGTCGACCAGTGGCGCGCTGTCGAGATAGCTCAGTTCCCAATATCCCTCGGGATCGACCCGTCGCGCGGCAGCGGGGATATGGCGACCATCCACCACCACGACCCATTCGCCATAGCTCTCGACGCGGCCATCGGGAAGTCGCGTGACCGCAAGCTGTCCGCTCCGCTCCGCATTGACCAGCGCCATCATCACCGCGCAGCCGACCACTTCGAAGAAATGCCCCTTGGCCAATTCGGCGCCATGAAAACCCTCGGGGAATTCCTCGGCGATATAGCCCGTGGTCAGCGTACCCGCGCGGAACCGCTCTTGGTCCATCACGGTGGAAAGGAACGGCAGATTATTGCCCACGCCCTCTACCTCGAACCGGTCCAGCGCCACGGCCATGGCGTCGATGGCTTCGAGGCGCGTCGGCGCCCAGGTGCAGAGCTTGGCGATCATCGGATCGTAGAAGGTCGAAATTACGCCACCCTCGAAAACGCCGGTATCATTGCGCACGACCAAGGCCTCGCTCGTCTCTTCCCCCGGCGGCCGATAACGGGTGAGGCGACCGGTGGAGGGCAGGAAGTTGCGATAGGGGTCTTCGGCGTAAAGCCGGCTTTCCACGGCCCAGCCGTTGCGCTGCACCTCTGCCTGCGCCAGCGGCAGTTTTTCGCCATTGGCGACGCGGAGCATGAGTTCGACGAGGTCGAGGCCGGTGATCAGCTCGGTCACCGGATGCTCGACCTGCAGCCGCGTGTTCATTTCGAGGAAGTAGAACTTGCGATCGGCATCAACGATGAATTCCACCGTTCCGGCAGACGTATAGCCAACCGCCTTGGCGAGGGCGACCGACTGCTCGCCCATGGCCTTGCGCGTCGCCTCGTCGAGGAAAGGCGACGGCGCCTCCTCGATCACCTTCTGGTTGCGGCGCTGGATCGAGCATTCGCGCTCGTTGAGATAGAGCACATTGCCGTGGCTATCGCCGATCAGCTGGATCTCGATATGGCGCGGCTCCGTGACGAATTTCTCGATGAAAATACGGTCATCGCCAAAGCTCGACGCGGCCTCGGACTTGGAGCGCTCGAAACCCTCGCGCGCCTCGGCATCGGTCCAGGCAATGCGCATGCCCTTGCCGCCGCCGCCGGCCGAGGCCTTGATCATCACCGGATAGCCGATGGACTGCGAAATGGTCACCGCCTCTTCGGCATCGGCAATCAGGCCCATATGCCCCGGCACGGTCGAAACGCCCGCTTCTGCCGCGATCTTCTTGGAGGTGATCTTGTCGCCCATGGCCTCGATGGCCTTGACCGGCGGACCGACGAAAATGATCCCCTCCGCTTCCAGCGCTTCGGCAAACTTCGGGTTCTCGCTCAAAAAGCCATAACCCGGATGCACCGCCGTAGCGCCGGTCTGCTGGCAGGCGGCAATGATCTTGTCGATCTGGAGATAGCTCTCCTTGGCCGGAGACGCCCCGATATGCACGGCCTCATCGGCCATCCGCACATGCAGCGCCTCGCGATCGGCATCCGAATAGACGGCAACGGTCGCAATGCCCATGCGCTTGGCCGTCTTGATGACCCGGCAGGCAATCTCGCCACGATTGGCGATGAGGAGTTTGGTGATCACGCTATCTCTCCTCACAGCGGAATATTGTCGTGCTTCTTCTTGGGCATGCTCGCGCTCTTGTGCCGGAGTGTCGAGAAGGCCCGGATCACCCGTCGTCTTGTCCCGTGCGGCATGATCACGTCGTCGATGAAGCCGCGCTCGGCCGCGACGAAGGGATTGGCAAACCGCGCTTCGTAGTCTGCCGTGCGCTTGGCGATCTTGTCCTTGTCGCCCAGTTCCGAGCGGTAGAGGATTTCCGTTGCGCCCTTGGCGCCCATGACGGCGATCTCGGCCGAGGGCCAGGCGTAGTTGACGTCGGCCTTGATGTGTTTGCTGGCCATCACGTCATACGCGCCGCCATAGGCCTTGCGGGTGATGACGGTGACTAGCGGCACGGTGGCTTCGGCATAGGCGAAAAGAAGCTTGGCACCATGCTTGATGATGCCGCCATATTCCTGCGCCACGCCGGGCAGGAAGCCGGGCACGTCGACAAAGGTCAGGATGGGGATTTCGAAACTGTCGCAGAAGCGGATGAAGCGGGCGGCTTTCTTTGAGGCATTGATGTCGAGACACCCGGCCAGCACCAGCGGCTGATTGGCGACCACGCCCACGCTCTGTCCATCGAGGCGAATGAAGCCGGTCAGGATATTGCCGGCGTGATCCTTTTGCAGTTCGAGGAAATCGCCCTCGTCGGCCACCTTTTCGATGACCTCGCGCATGTCATAGGGCTTGTTGGCGCTGTCGGGGATGATGCTGTCGAGACTGTCGTCGCGCCGGTCTGCAGGGTCCTGGGTTGGGCGCGCAGGCGGCTTCTGCCCGGCGCTGAGCGGCAGGAAGCTGTAGAGGCGCCGCACTTCAAGCAGGGTCTCGATGTCATTGTCGAAGGCCGCATCGGCCACCGAGGAGATTTTCGTATGGGTCGAGGCGCCGCCCAGCTCTTCCTGGGTCACCGTCTCGTTGGTGACGGTCTTGACCACATCCGGCCCGGTCACGAACATGTAGCTCGTGTCCTTGACCATGTAGATGAAGTCCGTCATCGCCGGCGAATAGACCGCTCCGCCAGCGCAGGGCCCCATGATGACCGAAATCTGCGGCACGGCGCCGGAGGCCTGCACATTGCGCCAGAACACGTCGGCATAACCGCCCAGCGAAGCAACGCCCTCCTGGATGCGGGCGCCGCCACTGTCGTTGAGCCCGATCACCGGCGCGCCATTCTGCATGGCGAGGTCCATGATCTTGCAGATTTTCTCGGCATGGGTCTCGGAAAGCGAACCGCCGAAGACGGTGAAATCCTGCGAGAAGACATAGACGATCCGGCCGTCGATCGTGCCCCAGCCGGTCACCACGCCATCGCCCGGAATGATCGTCTCGCCCATGCCGAAGTCCCGGGCGCGGTGAGTGACGAACATGTCGTATTCTTCGAACGAACCCGGATCGAGCAGCACGTCGAGCCTCTCGCGGGCGGTCAGCTTGCCCTTGCCATGCTGGGTCTCGATGCGGCGCTGCCCGCCGCCAAGCCGCGCCTGGGCGCGCTTTTCCTCGAGTTCGGCAATGATTTTCTGCATGCAGGAATTCCCCTCTGCCTGCGAAGCTAGCCCAGCATTGCGCCCGACCCAAGTCGAAATCGTGCAATTGTGGGTGGGAGTTAGCCGGGTCCCGAAGCGTTCGATTGAACCACCGTAGCCCCGCCTCGTTGTCAGTGGACAGGAACGAGGAATGCAATGGGCAAAGCAATCGACTTATTGATCCGGCGGCTGGAATCCATAGGCCAGCTGCGGCCGGAGGATCGCGAGGCCCTGCAAAGCCTGCCCTATCGCGAAGCGAGTTTTTCCAAGGGTGAGGTCCTTGTCGCCGAGGGACTGATTTCATCGAGTGCCTGCCTCGTCACGCAGGGTTACGTGCATCGCTCCAAGCTCCTGCCCACGGGCAAGCGACAGATATTCTCCCTCCATATGGCCGGTGACATTCCCGACCTGCACAGTCTGCATCTGCGCACCATGGATCATGCCCTGGTCGCCACCTCGCGCTGCGAAGTGGCCTTCATCCAGCACGCGGCCATCCGCCCGCTGCTCAATGCTTCGGCCACGCTGACCGACCTGCTCTGGCGCGACACCATCATTGATTCCGCGGCCTTTCGCGCCTGGATGCTGATGATCGGTCAGGCCGAGGCGCCGGAACGCATGGCGCATTTGTTCTGCGAATTGTTTACCCGTGCCCGGACAATGGGGTTGACCGACGGTCAAAGCTTCGAGCTGCCGGTGAGCCAAGCTGACCTGGCCGACATGCTGGGCACGTCCACCGTCCATGCCAATCGCACGCTGCAGGATTTGCGCGGGCAGGGCCTGCTGCAATTCGAAAAAGGCGTGGTGACCATATTGCGCTGGGAAGCCCTGCAGGATCTGGCCCATTTCGATCCGACCTATCTGCATCTGCATGATCGGACGCTGCCGCCGGCCATGTGATTGCCTGGTGGCGCGGACGTGAAGGAACCCGTCTGCCCTCAATCGACGTTCTAGGGCCATTGGGAGCTGCGACAATTGCCACGATACTATTTCGACATCACGATCAACGACCTGACCAAGACCGACAACGAGGGGATCGACCTGGTCCACGAACAGGCGGCTCGCCGGGAGGCAGTGCTCACCATCGCCGAAATCGCGGCCGAGGAAATTCCGCGGGACGGCTCCTTGCTGATCACCATCAATGTTCGCACCGAAAGCGATCTCGCGCTGTTTCGCACCAGCGTCCACTTCGAGTATGGCGAGCCGCGTTAGTGTCGTGGGCCGGTCGCGGAACCGGCCAACCGGCTCACCCGTTGCAGGGCCATGACAGCGATCCCTCCATCATGAACCGCCCCGCGCCCGGTGCGATCGTCTCCGATCGCGGCACCCATTTCGTGGTTTGGGCAGCCGGGCATGACCATGTATCGCTTGAGCTTGAGGGCGCCGCCCTCCTGCCGCTGACACCGTTGGCAGATGGCTATTTCGGACGCTTTGTCGACGGCATCGGGCAGGGCACGCGCTACCGCTATCATGTCGACGGCGAGGGGCCCTATCCCGATCTTGCATCGCGCTGCCAGCCAGAAGGCAATGGCGGCTGGTCCATGGTGCAATCGAGCGATTTCCCTTGGACCGATGCCGGCTGGGCCGGCCCGGGTCACTTCGACCACCTGATCTACGAGCTGCATATTGGCACCTTTACCGAAGGCGGCACCTGGGCGGCAGCGGGCGAGCGGCTGGAACACCTGCAGAAGCTTGGTGTCACGATCATTCATTTGATGCCGGTCGCGACCTTCGAGGGACGCTTCGGCTGGGGTTATGACACGACCTTGCCCTATGCGCCTTTCGCGCCCTATGGCACGCCGGAGGACATGCGCGGTTTCGTCGATAACGCGCATCGCCTCGGCCTCGGCGTCATTCTCGACGTGGTCTATAATCACGTCGGGATGGGCGGCCATTTCGAGGCGTTCAGCAGCCACTATCTGACCGACAAACATGCCACCGAATGGGGCAAGAGCTTCAACTTCGATGGCGAACGCTGCCAGCCGGTGCGCGATTTCATCACCGGCAATGCCGCCTATTGGATCGGCGATTTCCACCTCGACGGCCTGCGGCTCGATGCGACGCAGGCGCTGATCGACGACAGCGAACCCCACATCATTGCGGCCATCGCTGCTGCGGCGCGAGCGGCTGCGGGCACGAGGTCGATCTATCTCCTGGCGGAAAACCAGCCGCAGGACCGCAAGCTTGTGGAACGCCCGGCGCTGGGCGGCTATGGCCTTGACGCCCTGGCCAGCGACGATTTCCAGCATGCGGCACGTGTTGCCGTGACCGGCCACAACGACTTCTACTATCGTGACTACCTCGGCACGCCGCAGGAGCTGGTTTCGGCGCTGAAGCATGGCTTTTTGTATCAGGGCCAGCGGTCGGACATGCGTGACGCCATTTATGGCACCGACAATCTCGGGACGCCGCCCGACCGCGTCATGCATTTCCTCGAGAACCACGACCAAGTCGCCAATTCGGCGCAGGGCCTGCGTCTTTCCGGCATAGCGACGGCGGCGCGGCTGCGGGCCGTCACCGCGCTGCTCTTGCTGGGGCCACAAGTGCCCTGCCTGTTCCAGGGCCAGGAATTCGCTTCGTCGCGCGCCTTCTCCTATTTCCTTGGTGTCGAGGGCGACGCGGCCCGTGCGGTTGCCGAGGGGCGGCAGCAATCCTTGCGCAACTTCCCAAGCGTCACCGATCCAACCATGGGCCCGCGCCTGCCGGATCCGGCGTCGGACGAGACCTTTGCGGCCAGCAAGCTCGACTGGAGCGAGCTGGAGAGCCATGCGCCGCTGCTGGCGCTGCATCGCGACCTGATCGACCTCCGCCGCAGCAATGTTGCCTTCTCGCAGCGGCATCGCCGCCGTGTCGATGGTGCGGTGATCGGGCCGGCGGCGCTGTTGATCCGCTACCTGACCGAAACCACGGCCGACCAGCGCCTGCTGCTGCTCAACCTGGGCCGGGATCTCCACATCGGCGTCGTCGCCGAACCGCTGCTGGCGCCGCCAGCCGGGCGAAAGTGGCTGGTCCAATGGTCGAGCGAGCATCCCGACTATGGCGGAGGCGGGCGCGTGCCCTTCGACCTCGACCGCTTCTCCATTCTCCCCGCCGATACCGCCCTTCTCCTGACCACCGAGGCCCGCACTTGATCCCGCTTCGCGCCACCTATCGCCTTCAGCTCAACCAGCATTTCACCTTCGACCATGCCCGCGCCGTCATCCCACATCTTGCCGAACTGGGGGGGAGCCACGCCTATCTGTCGCCCATCCTGATGGCGCGGCCGGGCAGTACGCATGGCTACGACACGATCGATCACCGGCGCATCAATCCCGAACTGGGCACGCTGGATGATTTTCGCGCCCTGGTCGGCGATCTGCGCCAGCGCGACATGGGCGTGCTGCTCGATTTCGTGCCCAATCACATGGGTGTCGGCGGCGCAGTCAACGATCTCTGGCTCGATGTGCTGAAACATGGCGAGGCGAGCCGCTATGCTGATTGGTTCGACATTGACTGGTCGCCGCGGCGCGAGGCTCTGCGTGGCAAGGTGCTGGTGCCCTTCCTCGGCAAGAGCCATGCGCAATGCCTCATCGATGGCGATTTCGATCTGCGGGCCGATGCGGATGGCCTGGCGATCTGGGCGCATGGCGAGCACAAGCTGCCGCTGAGTCCGGAGAGCGAAAGGCAAGTGCTGGCGCAGCACGGCTCACCCGAGGCGGCGATCGCGGCGCTATCCGGTCACTCGGGCCATGCCGCGCTCGACACCTTGATGGCGCAGCAGCACTGGCGCGCGGCGCACTACGCGACGGCGGGCGACGAGATCAATTATCGGCGCTTCTTCGTCAATTCCGACCTCGCCGGCATTCGAATCGACCGGCCCGACGTCTTCGCTCACGCGCATCAATTGATCTTTCAACTGATCGAGGAAGAGCTGATCGACGGGCTGCGCATCGACCATATCGACGGCTTGCTCGACCCCAGGGCCTATCTCGAAACACTGCGCGAAAAGGCGCCCAGGCTGAACTATCTCGTGGTCGAGAAAATCCTCGCCCCACATGAACCCCTACCTCGCGAATGGCCGATCGAGGGAACGACCGGATACGAGACGGGCGCGCTGCTGACGCGGGTGCTGGTGCGGCCCGAGGCCAAGGCGTCGCTCACCGAAACATATGAGCAGTTCGTCGGTGAGGTGACGGCACCCGAGGACGAAACCTACCGCTGCAAGCTGCGGGTGATGGGCAATGAACTGGCCGCCGAACTGTCGAGCCTGTCGCGCCTGCTGGCCGATCTGGCCTGGTCGGAGCCGGCAACGGCGGATTTGACCGAATTGGGCCTGCGCCGGGCCGTGCGCGAGGTGATCGCCCATCTGTCGGTCTATCGCACCTATGTCGATGATAACGGTCCGTCCGGGCGTGATCGCCGCGAGCTGACGCGCGCGGTGGCCATGGCGCGACAGTCGCGGCTGCAGGATCGTCCGGGCATCTATGACTTCCTCCAAGCGCTGTTCTGTGAACGGCTCGATGCCGCCTATGATCCGGCCCGCATCGCTCGTGTGCTGGGCAAATTCCAGCAATATTCCGGGCCGGTCATGGCCAAGGGACTCGAGGATACGGCGCTCTATCGCTTCAACCGCATGGTCGCGCTCAACGAGGTCGGCGCCCATCCCGACCGCTTCTCGATCGGCATTGCTGCCTTTCATGATGCCAACCGGCGCCGGCTGGCAGAAACGCCGTTGGCCATGATCTCGACCTCCACCCACGACACCAAGCGCGGCGAGGATATCCGCGCGGTGATCGGCGCCATGGCCGACCATCCCGAGGACTGGCAGCGAGTGGTAAGCGGCTGGCGTGATCTGCTGGCGGGGCAGGGCATCCGTGGCATGCATCCCAACGACCTCTACCTCTTCTTCCAACTGCTGCTGGGCGGTTGGCCGATCGAGGGCACGGCGGATGATCTGGCAGACCGCCTCAAGGGCGCGATGCAGAAATCCATCCGTGAGGCGCGATTGCGCACGGACTGGAATTTCAACAATGCCGACTATGAGGGGAAAGTGGATGCCTTCGTGGGACTGGCCCTGTCGTGCCAGCCCTTCATCGACCGCTTCCTGGCGGACCGGGAGCTGTTTCTCGAAACCGGCAAGCGCAAGGCGTTGATCCAGGCGGTGCTGAAACTCACTATTCCCGGCATCCCCGACATCTATCGCGGCGCCGAAGACTGGGAGCAGAGTTTCGTCGATCCCGACAATCGCCGGGATCTCGATTTCGACCATCTGGCGCACCGTCTGGCGGATCCGTCCGCGCCCGATCGCCAGAAACTGGTCGCAACCCAAGAGCTGTTGCAACTGCGCAGGCGCCTGCCCGACCTGTTCCTGTCCGGCGGCTACCTGCCGCTGGACGCCGGACCGGACATTCTGGCGTTCAACCGCCAGAAGTCGTCAGACATGCTGCTGGTCCTTGCCGACCTTTCGGCTGGTCATCGCAAACCGCTGGCCATCGAGCAGTTCGGTGCCGGTTGGAAAGAGATCATTGGCGACGAGACCGGTCCGGTGCGTGTCCTGCTCAAGTCATGATTTTGGACCGGCCGAACTATGCCGCGCCACGATGCGCGGCGTGACGACGAAGTGTTCGCCTTCGCTGCGGCCCTTGATCCGCTCCATCAACAGGCGGGTGGCCTGCAGCCCCAGCACTTCGCCGGATTGGTCAACGCTGGTGAGGGCGTTCTGCGCGAAATCGCAGAACATCGTATTGTCATAGCCGACAATGGCAACATCCTCGGGGATACGCAGACCCAGCTCACGCGCCACGCTGATGGCTTCGAGCCCGATCAGGTCGGTCCAGCAGAACAGCGCATCGGGCCGGTTTGGCGCCTGCAGTAGCCGACGCACGGCGATCTGCACCTCACGCAGCGTCTGCTGTGAATGTGTGATGGAAATGTTCTGCCCAAGGCCGGCCTCCATCATGCCGCGGCGATAGCCCATCTCGCGCTCTGCCAGAATGGTCGAGGTGGTGGAGGTAAGGCTCAGCATGGCGATCTTGCGATAGCCATTCGTCACCAGATGCTTGACCACCAGCATGGCACCCTGCTGGTCATTGTTGTTGACCGTGTCGAAATTGCCCGCGGCCGGATCGTGATGGCCGATGGTCACCAGCGGCTTGCGGGCGGCGATGCTGGTGAGATTGGCGCGCTGTTCGGTGGACCCGATCAACAGCAGCCCATCCATCTGGCGGTCGATCATCGCCTCGACCATCACCATTTCCGTATCGGGCGACGACTGGCTGATGCCAACCATGGCGCGATACTGCGTGCGTTCCAGCGCCGTATTCACGCCGCTCATGATGTCGGCAAAGAAGGGATTGCGAATGTCGGGCAGCAGCAGGCCGATCGTATAGGTCTGTCCGCGCATGCCGCGCGCGGCGGCCAGGGGGCGATACCCGAGCTGGTCCATCGAGGCCCGCACCTTGGCGCGCAGGGAATCGGAAACGCCATAGGCATCGCGCAGGACTTTCGAAACAGCAGCGACCGAAACGCCAGCATCCTCCGCCACTTCGCGAATAGTCACACGGCGATCGCGTCCGCCCGGCACTGGTGGTTTTGCCACTCTTAAAGTCCTGTTCTGGCGACGGAATCTCTGCGTTCTGCGGCCGGTTGTCCTATCTCCACCTTAGCGCAACACGCCCTATTGCCAAATGATCTGTTTTGTAGAACGATACACGTAGAACATTCTACGAGACCGGTGGCGACCGGCTAGACCAGGGAGGACAGCATGCACGACAAAATGTCTCCGCACGCCCAGATCAATACCGCCAAGCCCTATAACTGGACGGCCGCCATGGTGCGTCCGCTTGCCGACAAGGGTGAAGGCACGCCTGCTTCCTTCCTGAGCAAGAGCTTCGCCGTCGGTGCCGTCACCGGCAACGAAGTGCTGCGCATCAGCGCGCTGGGTCTCTATCGCGCCTTCATCAACGGCAAGCGCGTCGGCAATGATCTGCTGACGCCCGGCTGGACCACTTATGACAAGCGCCTGTCGTTCCAGACCTACAGCGTCGGGGACCTGCTGGTGGCCGGCGAAAACACCATCACCATCTGGTTGGCCGATGGCTGGATGCGCTCGCCGCTGATGTGGGGCAAGCACCGCCTGCACAATACCTGGGGCGACAAGATCGCTGCCATCGCCGAGCTGCGTGCCGGTGAAGGCGAGGCCGAACTGCTGCTGTCGACGGACGCCTCATGGCAGAGCGGCGAGCTGCCGATCCGCAAGTCCGGCATCTATTTCGGCGAGGATTTCGATGCGCGCTTCGAGACCAGGGTGACCGCCGGTTCGGAGGCAGTGAGCTTCGATCCCGCCATTCTCGTGGCACACGAAACCACTCCAGTGCGCGAACTGGCCCCGATCGCCCCGGTCAAGACCTGGGTCGAGGCTGATGGCCGCACGGTGCATGACTTCGGCCAGAACCTGGGCGGCTATGTCGCTTATACGGTGAGCGGCGAAGCCGGCGCCAAGGTGGTCATCGACCACGCCGAAGTGCTCGACAAGGACGGCAATTTCTACAACGTCAATTATCGTACGGCCGAGTCCAACACGATCTACACGCTGTCGGGGCAGGGCGAGGAAAGCTATCGCCCGCACTTCACCTTCTTCGGCTTCCGCTATGCCCGTGTCCAGATCATCGGCAATGCCAAGATCTCAGCGATCCATTCGGTGCCGACCAGCTCGGTGACCGAGCAGAAAGCCAGCTTCACCTCCGCCAATCCGCTGGTGAACCGCCTGGTGCTCAACACGCTCTGGAGCCAGCGCTCCAACTTCATCGAAGTGCCGACCGACTGCCCGCAGCGTGACGAACGCCTGGGCTGGACCGGCGATGCGCAGGTGTTTGCCGGTACGGCGCTCTATCTTGCAGAAGCCCACGGCTTCCTCAGCAAATATGTCCGCGACATCATGGCCGACCAGCGTGAAGACGGGGCGGTGCCCCATGTCGTGCCCGATCCGACGCGCATGCAGCCCGAGTTCTATCAGGGCTTCTTTGGCTCGACCGGCTGGGGCGATGCCATTGCCGTCATTCCGTGGCAGCTTTACCTGCACTATGGCGACACCGCGATCCTGAGCGAAGCTCTGCCGGCCATGATCAAGTGGGTCGACTTCGTCTGGTCGATCAGCGATGGCCCGATTGTTTCCCCGCCACGCCAGTGGGGTGAGCGCGGCTTCTCCTTCGGCGACTGGCTGCAGCCCTCGGGTCCCTCGGCCAAGCCACTGCCCACCATCGGCGACGACGCTGCGGCAACCATCTATCTCTACGTCACGGCCGATCTCGTCTCGCGCATTGCCACTATCGCGGGTGACACCGTGACGGCCCAACGTCTGGCTGACATGGCCGGCAAGGTGAAGGCGGCTTTCCAGCACGAATTCATCACCAAGTCCGGCCGTCTGGCCTATGACGACCAGACTTCATACGCGCTTGCCATCGTGCATGACCTGATCCCGGCCGAGCACTACGAAGCCGCCAAGGGCTACTTCAAGGCGACCATCGCCCGCTCCGAAGGCCGTATCGGCACCGGCTTCATCGGCACCCCGGCCCTGCTGCCGGCCTTGCTCAAGATCGTCGAAGTGGGCCTGGCGGCCGACGTCTTCCTGCAGGAAGAAGTGCCCGGTTGGCTCTATCAGGTGAAGATGGGCGCCACCACGATTTGGGAGCGGTGGGACGCCGTCCAGCCCGATGGCACGATCTACAATCCGCAGATGAATTCCTACAATCACTATGCCTATGGCGCGGTGTGCCAGTGGCTGCTCGAAGCCGTGGCCGGCTTCAAGCCAGATGCCAATGATCCGGGCTTTGCCACGGTCGTTTTCGAGCCAACCATCATCCCCGATCTGTCTCCGGTGGAGGCAAGCCACGACAGCCCGCGCGGCCGCATTGCAGCCAGCTGGACGGTCGATGGCAACACGGCACGCTACGAGATCGAAGTGCCCCAGCAGTCGCGCGGCGTGCTCAAGCTGGCGGCGGACTACCGTGACGTGACGGTCGATGGCGCAGCCTTTGCCGGTGCCGACCTGACGCCAGGCAAGCACACGGTCACCTTCTCTTTCACCCCGCCGGTGCGGGCTGTGAAGGAAGAGTTCCAGATCAATGCCCACACGCCATAACGGCGTGCGGGAAGAGTAATCAGCAGCCCGCTGAGGAGCGGGTCAACCGGGAGGAAACCACATGCTGACGACCAAGACGAAACATACGCTGACCGGCCTGGCTGCCGGCCTTCTGACCATGACGGCGCTTTCAAGCGCTGCCATGGCACAGACCACGGTGACCATGCTCATCGATAATGGCCCCAATACGGTGGCCCTGTCCGAAGCGCTGGTCAGTGCTTTCGAAGCCAAGAACCCCGACATTTCGATCGAGATCGAAACCCGTCCCGGCGGCGGCGAAGGCGACAACATCGTCAAGACCCGCCTCGCCACCCAGCAGATGACGGACATCTTCTACTACAATTCCGGCTCCCTGCTGCAGGCGCTGGCACCCCAGCAGACGCTGATGGACCTGTCGGCCGAACCTTTCATGGCCAATGTGTCCGACAGCTTCAAGCAGGTGGTGAGCGTTGGCGACGCCGTCTATGGCGTGCCGATCAGCCCGGCCGAAGCCGGCGGCATCTTCTACAACCGCGACATCTATGCCGAGCTTGGCCTCGAAGTCCCCAAGACCTGGGACGAGTTCATGGCCAACAACGAAAAGATCAAGGAAGCCGGCAAGACCGCCGTCATCCAGACCTATGGCGAACCCTGGACCAGCCAGCTTTTCGTTCTGGCCGACTTCTACAACGTGCAGAATGCCGTGCCGGATTTCGCCGAGCAGTTCACTGCCGGAACGGCCAAGTTTGCCACGACACCGGCAGCGACCCTGAGCTTCGAGCGTCTCAAGCAGGTGCATGATGCCGGCGTGATGAACGAGGATTTTGGCGCCGCCACCTACAACGACGGCCTGCGCATGCTGGTGGAGGGCGAAGGTGCCCACTATCCCATGCTGACCTTCGCCATCCCCGCCATTTCCGACAACTATCCGGAACTGCTCGATAAGGTCGGCTTCTTTGCCCAGCCGGGTGACGATGCGGCGACCAATGGCCTGACCACCTGGATGCCTGGCGGTTTCTATATCCCGACCACCTCGGCCAATCCCGACGCCGCCAAGCAGTTCATGGCTTTCGTGGCCAGCACCGAAGGCTGCCAGGTTCTGGAAGATACGGTCGGCGTCAACGGCCCCTTCCTGATCAATGGCTGTGAACTGCCCGAGGAAGTGGCTCCGGTCGTCGCCGACCTGCTGCCCTATTTCGAGGAAGGCGGCCACAACGCACCGGCTCTCGAATTCCTCTCGCCGGTCAAGGGCCCCATCCTTGAACAGCTGACTGTCGAAGTCGGTTCGGGCATTCGCGCCCCGGCCGATGCCGCCGCTCTCTATGACGAAGACGCCCGCAAGCAGGCGCAGCAGCTGGGTCTGTCGGGCTGGTAAGCCCGACGATCCACGACAAGCAGGCCACTGCACGGACTAACTACGGAAACTAGACCATGACTAAAACCAAGACGACCCTGACTGCCCTTGCAACTGGCCTTCTGGCGATGACGGCGCTTTCGGGCGCCGCCATGGCCCAGACCACACTGAGCGTGCTGGTCGACAATGCCTCGCACACCATCGCCATCTCCAATGCCCTGGCCGAAGCTTTCGAAGCCAAGCATCCCGACGTCTCCGTCGAGATCGAGGCGCGCCCGGGTGGCGGTGAAGGTGACAACATCGTCAAGACCCGCCTCGCCACCGGCCAGATGACCGACGTCTTCTGGTACAATTCCGGCTCGCTGCTGCAGGCCATCGCGCCGCAGCAGACCCTGGTCGACCTCAGCGCCGAGCCCTTCATGGACCGCGTCTCGGAGACCTTCAAGTCGGTGGTCTCTGCTGGTGACGGCGTCTATGGCGTCCCGACCCGTCCCGCCGAAGCAGGCGGTATTTTCTACAATCGCAAGATCTACGAGCAGCTTGGTCTCGAAGTGCCCACCACCTGGGCCGAGTTCATGGCCAATAACGAGAAGATCAAGGCTGCCGGCATCCCGGCTGTCATCGGCACCTATGGCGAACCTTGGACCAGCCAGGTTCTGGTGCTGGCCGACTTCTACAATGTGCAGAAGCAGGTTCCTGACTTCGCCGCGCAATACACTGCCGGCACGGCCAAGTTCGCGACGACCCCGGCGGCCGAACGCGGCTTCGAATATCTCAAGGAAGTCCAGGCTGGCGGTTATTACAACGAGGATGTCGGCGCTGCCCGCTATGAAGACGGCCTGCGCATGATCGCCGAAGGCGCTGGTGCCCACTATCCGATGATCACCTTTGCCATTCCGGCCCTCTCGGCCGGCTATCCCGAACTGGTCAACGATGTCGGCTTCTTCGCCCTGCCGGCCGAAAAGGCCGAAGACACTGGCCTGACCGTCTGGATGCCTGCCGGCTTCTACATCCCCCAGACCTCGGCCAATATCGACCTGGCGAAGCAGTTCCTCGACTTCGTCGCCAGCCCCGAGGGCTGTGAAGTCCAGAGTGGTGCGGTGGCGATCAACGGTCCCTATCTGATCGATGGCTGCGAACTGCCCGACGACGTCGTCCAGTCCGTGCGCGACCTGCTGCCCTACTTCGAAAACGGCAACAATTCGCCCGCCCTCGAATTCGTCTCGCCCATCAAGGGACCGATCCTCGAGCAGCTGACCGTTGAAGTCGGTTCGGGCTTCCGCGAGCCGGCCAGCGCGGCCGAGCTCTATGACGAAGATGTTCGCAAGCAGGCTCAGCAGCTCGGCCTCCCCGGCTGGTAAGACTATTGCGTTTCGGATGGCTTCGGGCACCTAGTCTGCCCGAAGCCATCGCCTTTTCTGACCTGTGGAGCCCGATATGGCCGCTCTTGCCGCACAATCGAAACCGGTCCTGCGCCGCTCGCCTTACCCGACGTCATTCTACCTGCCGGCGGCGATCATCTATGGCGTGCTGTTTCTGGTACCCACCTTCGCGTCCTTCTACTTCAGCCTGACGCGGTGGAGCCTGTTCACCTCGACCTTCATCGGCTTCGAGAATTTCGTTCAGTTCTTCCGCGAACCCTTCCTGATCCAGGGCACGATCAACACCGTCATCTATGCGGTGATCACCTCCGGCATGAAAGTGGTCGTCGGCATGTTGCTGGCCGTGCTGCTGACCAGCCAGGTCATGGCGCGCGGCCTGTTGCGCTCGCTGGTCTTCTTCCCGGTTCTGGTCTCGACCATCGGCGTCGGCATCACCTTTACCGTGTTGATGCATCCCACCCAGGGCATGATCAACGAGGCACTGGCTCTGGTTGGCATCAAGGGTCCCGGCTGGCTGACCGATCCGAAACTGGCCTTGATCTCGGTCGCTTTGGTGGACGTCTGGAAGGGCGTGGGCCTTGCCACGGTGATCTATATCGCCGGCATCGTAGCCATTCCGCAGGACTATTACGAAGCCGCCCGCATCGACGGCGCGACCAAATTCCAGAACTTCCTCTACATCACCCTGCCGCTGGCGCGCCCCGCCACGGCAACGGTCATCACGCTGTCCTTCATCGGCGGCCTGCGCACCTTCGATCTGATCTGGGCCATGACCAAGGGCGGGCCGGGCTTTGCCTCCGACACCATCGCCTCGGTGATCTATAAGCAGTACCAGTCCGGCTTCTTCGGCCTCTCGACCGCCGGCAATGTGGTGCTCTTCATCCTGATCGGCATTCTTGTGGTCCCACTGACCATGTTCCTCAACCGCAAGGAGGGGCACCAGTGATGAAAAGATCCCGCGGCTCCATCATTGGCGGCGTCATTGCGCTCGCCGTTGCCTTTGTCGTCTTCGTCATCCCTTTCGTCTTCATTATCCTGACCGCCTTCAAGGATCAGCGTCAGGCCCGCGAGCTCGACTTCACCCTGCCCACGGGCTTCCACCTCTGGGACAATCTCGTCACGGTGGTCACGACCCGCAACTGGATGCTGGTTACGGCCTTCATCAACTCAACCATCCTGACCGTCGCCAGCGTGACGCTGCTGGTGGTCTTCGGGGCTATGGTTGGCTTCGTGCTCGCCCGCCGCAAGACGCGCTGGAACGGCCTCGTTGAGTTCCTGATTCTGGCCGGCCTCATGGTGCCGCCCGCCGTGGTGCCCACCATCTGGCTGCTGCAGGGGCTCAAACTCTTTGGCACGCTGCATGGCATGATCCTGGTGGAAGTGGCCTACAATCTGCCCTTCACCATCATCCTCTATCGCGCCTTCATCGCCACCATTCCGCGCGAGCTCGACGAGGCGGCAATCATCGACGGTGCGCGCCCGCTCGACGTCTTCTTCCGCGTGGTGCTGCCGCTGCTCTGGCCGGTGACCGTGACCAATATCGTCGTGCAGTCGGTGGGCATCTTCAACGACTTCACCAACCCGCTCTACTACCTGCCGGGAAATGCCAATGCGACGGTGCAGCTGACGCTCTATAACTTCCAGAGCCAGTTCAACACGTCCTACAACCTGCTCTTCACCAATATCGCGCTGATCACCATTCCGCCGCTGATCGTCTTCCTCTTCTTCAACCGACAGATCGTGGCTGGCATGACCGCCGGCGCCGTCAAAGGATAATCCCATGGCTGGCCTTAATCTCAAATCGATCCATAAGAACTATGGCGAAGTGCCCGTCATCAAGGGCGTCGACCTCGACATAGAGCATGGTGAATTCGTCGTCTTCGTCGGCCCATCAGGCTGCGGCAAGTCCACCCTGCTGCGCATGATTGCCGGTCTTGAGGATATCACCGAAGGCGAACTCTATATCGGCGACAAGCTCTGCAACGAGGTCGAGCCGCGCGATCGCGGCATCGCCATGGTGTTCCAGTCCTATGCGCTCTATCCGCATATGAGCGTCTACGACAATGTCGGCTTCGGCCTGAAACTCGCCCGGACGCCCAAGGACGAGCGCGACCAGAAAATCCGCGAAGCTGCCCGCATCCTCAAGATGGAGCCGCTGCTCGATCGCAAGCCCGGCCAGCTTTCAGGCGGCCAGCGTCAGCGCGTTGCCATCGGCCGTGCCATCGTGCGCAAGCCCGAGGTCTTCCTTTTCGACGAGCCGCTGTCCAACCTCGATGCCGCCCTGCGCGTCGACATGCGCATGGAAATCTCCAAGCTCCACAAGGAGCTCGGCGCCACCATGATCTATGTGACGCACGACCAGGTCGAGGCCATGACCCTGGCCGACAAGATCGTCGTGCTGAATGCTGGCCTCGTGCAGCAGGTCGGCTCGCCCATCGAACTCTACCAGCGCCCAGCCAATCTCTTCGTCGCCGGCTTCATCGGCTCGCCCAAGATGAACTTCGTGCCGGTGACGGTCGATCGCGTCGAGGGCGGCAAGGTCACCGTGACCGGGCAGGACGTCGTCAACCTCACCCTTGAGGCCGACACCAGCCGCATCAAGCAGGGTGATACCCTGACACTGGGCGTGCGCCCCCATGATCTGGCCACGGCACCGACAGGCGGCTCCGTCGTCGGTCGCGTCGGCCTTGTCGAACGTCTGGGTAACGAGACCATCGTCAGCCTGGAATTGCCCTCGGGCGCCAACTGGCTGGCCGTGCTCGACGACGATCAGCCGCTGCAGCGCGGCGAAAGCCTGGCCCTCACTGCCGACCCGGAAAAGGCGATTCTCTTCGACGCCGACGGCATTTCCCTGCTGCGCCCTCTGTGATTGAAGCCGGCTCCGGCAATTATTCGCCGGAGCCGATTTCCCCGTTGATCCCGCTATGCTTGCCACTCGCCTCGGAAATCTACGTAACGATTAAGGTGTTCTTCACCGAGACTTCAAAGCCTTTGCGATCTTAAGACGCATACAAGCAATCCCGCTGTAACCTGCTGGACAGGGGGACTTTTGCTGGCATGCCGACATCGACCGCACCACACCGCGTGTCATTCCACATTGCGTGGATATCGCTGGCATTCGGCGCGCTGATCCTCATCGCCCTGGTGTTTTGCGCTTCGTGGATGGCCCGCGAAATCGACGGCGCGGCTCTCAATGAACAAAAGCAGGCCGTCGCCGCCGACATCGATGAACTCGGCCGGCGTGTGCAGCTCGAGCAAAGCACGGCCGCCAACCGCAAGGACGGGGTCTTCTATTCCGATCATGGCGTCACCGCATGGGTGCCCAAGCCCATGGCCGATTGGCTCAGTCGCGAATTCAAGCACGACCGGACCTATGTCTACTACGCCAATGGAGCGGTGCTGCAGGCCGGCGCGCAGGGACGCAAGGCTGCCAGCGAGATCGCTTTAGCCGACAAGGCTGCCCTCTTCGCGATCAGCCAGCAGGTGCGGGCCAATCTGTCCCTGCCCAGCGTCGAGGGTCAACCGACGGCGCTTTGCTGCTATGGCATCCGCCGGCTGGATGATGGCACCGTCGCCCTAATCAGCGTGCGGCCGCTCCGCGCCTTCACCACTGACGGCGATTTCATCAACAATCCGCTTCTGCTGGCCTCGATCATCCAGCTTGACGAG
The DNA here is from genome assembly GCF_963517015.1 of uncultured Devosia sp. Taxonomy (NCBI): domain Bacteria; kingdom Pseudomonadati; phylum Pseudomonadota; class Alphaproteobacteria; order Hyphomicrobiales; family Devosiaceae; genus Devosia; species uncultured Devosia sp. The sequence goes on along the minus strand of NZ_CAUQDV010000002.1, from coordinate 628,685 downwards.
CAGGCCATGACGGCCGTTTCGCAGCGCCTCGGCCTGCCGGGTATCCGCGTCTCCGGCCGCCCGGCATCGGAAGCCCGCGTGGCGCTCGACGACGGGCAGGGCCGCACCGTCGCCTATATCCAGTGGACGGCACCTCAGCCGGCCGCGAAACTGTTCGGGCAGATTGCCCTGCCGGCCATCCTGTCGCTGATCGTCATCGGCTGTTGCATCTTCTTCCTGCTCGCCTGGCTCCGCCGCACCTCCCTGCGGCTTGAAAGCAGCCAGACCCGGGCCAGCTTTTTGTCCATGCATGATCCATTGACCGGCGCCGCCAATCGCATGCTCTTCGAGCAGCGTGTGCGCGAGGCCCTGCAATATCGCACGTTGGCCGAGACCAAGGTCCTGCTGATCGCCGTCGATCTCGATCGCTTCAAGGACGTCAACGATACTTATGGCCATGGGGCAGGGGACGAACTGCTGCGTGAAGTCGGCCGTCGCCTGCTTGTCGAACTGCCCGAAGAGGCGACCTTGGGCCGGCTGGGTGGCGACGAATTCGCCATCGTGCAGCCCGGCATTGTCAGCGATGGCCATGCCCGCTGGATCTGCCAGCGTCTGATCCAGGCGTTGCAGGACCCGGTCACCCTCTCGACGGGCGTGCTGCAACCCAGCGTCAGCATGGGTTTTGCCATCGAGCCCGCCAGCATTGCGCCTGACGAACTGGCACGCCGTGCCGATCTCGCGCTCTATGCCAGCAAGACCAATGGCCGCAATCGCTATACGCTCTATGATCCCTCCATGGATGCCGATCGCAAGGAACGCCTGACGCTCGAAATCGACCTGCGCCACGCGCTGCTGCAGGATCAGCTCGACGTTGTCTATCAGCCCATTTTCCAGGCGGCTGACGGCAAGATCGCTGGTGCGGAAGCCCTGTTGCGCTGGAACCATCCTACCCGTGGTCCGATCTCGCCCGAACTGTTCATCGACCTCGCCGAGGGGTCGGGTCTGATCGACGATATCGGCATGTTCGTCCTGCGGCGCGCCTGCACCTTCGCCAGGAAGGCCAATCTCAACTGGGTGGCCGTGAACGTTTCTCCGGTGCAGTTCAATCGTGCCGACCTGGCCGATGAAATCCTCTCGACCCTCAAGGAAATCGGCCTCGAGCCTTCGCGACTGGAAATCGAGATCACCGAGGGCGTCCTGCTGCAGAGTTCAAGCGAGGTGCAACAGACCCTGGGCAAATTGCGCGCGGCCGGCATTCGCATCGCAATCGACGATTTCGGCGCAGGCTATGCCTCGATCAGCTACCTGCGCAATTATCGCATCGACAAGATCAAGATCGACCGCTCGCTGATTGCCCAGCTCGACAAGGACGAGCAGCTGTCCCATATCGTCCGCGCCATCGTGGACATGGGCAAGGCCATGGAGCTCAGTATTACCGCCGAAGGCGTCGAGCAGGAATTCCAGCGCGAGGAACTGGTGGCCATGGGCTGCACCTACCTGCAGGGCTACCTGCTGTCTCGCCCCATTCCGCCTGCAGCGCTGCTGGGCCTGCTGAGCACGACCAACCGCCCCGCGCCCGCCCTGCGCCGGCGCGCCTGACCGTGGCACGGTCCAGCTGACTCGACTTATGGTTAAAATTGGAGTGTTCTAGCGCCTTCGGTCCCGGGAGAGCGCAATGGCAACACCACGGAAAGACGCGAAGCCGCAATTCGGGAATTTCGGTGCCAGGCGCATTGTCGGCATGGGCTTTCAGCCCTGGGCGCGGATCGGAGGCGAGGACCACACGCCGCCGCTGCATTTCCCCTCCGAGACCGAAGCCGTCAAGGCGGCCAAGCATCTCTACGACTGGTACATCCTGCACAAGACATCGCACTAGCGCGGGGGCAGAGGCGGTCTAGACCAGTTCCTCATTTTGCGTTCGGTCGGCCAGATACCGGTTCCTGACAAAGGCTTTGAGATCCTCGAATCGGTCATACATGTGCACGATGGGGCAAACGGCCCCATCCGACTTTCTGCGGATCATCCCATCCTGCCCAATTAGTTGCTCGCGCACGGCAATACCGGATAATGTCGTGACGGCGCCCGATATATTGGGCGCTCGCTCAACCCCCTCCGGATCGCCTTCAGAAAATAGAAGCCAGTTTATCATTCCCTGTTCCACCGTCCGGAAAGGATATCGGATGAAGTCCTTGCTTATGCGGTCCACCAAGCGAAGGATCGGCTCCCTGCAACCCAGCACGGTGCCGACGCAGATGGCCTCAATGCCGACCATCTGCCTGACCGCCGCATCGCCAAAACCGTCCCGAACCCATTTGTCATTCCAATATGAATTGCCGAAGAACTCACTCTCCTGGAAGATATTGGCGACGCCATCGGCCACGATCGAAAAGCAGTCATCCTGCACAACGACATCCTTTGTGTCGGTAAGGAGAAAACGCTTGGCGGCAGGGCGCTCGCGAATGACTGCGGCATAGCCGAACCATCGCGCCGCCATGGGGTGGCTCCACGCCTCCATCAGAGTGTCCTGAAATCTGGCAATTGCGCCACCCGTAATTGCCCGGTCGATCACGCTGCCGCCGAGCAGCCGGCCTGCATGGACTGCCAGGCGTTTCGCAAGCTTCTCCCGCACTTTCGTCTGGCGCGTCATGTCCGAAGGCGTCATCCGATAGGAAACATCGAGACCTTTTAGATGCGCCTCGTATCTGGCCGGATCATTGGTTATGAGCACGATTTCGGTACTGCTCGACGGCAGGTGTTGCCGGACCGAACGGCACAGGATCGCCGGACCATCAGGCGCCATGTTTGTGCAAAAGCCGACGACAACATTCTCGTGCATAAGACTTCTCGCCTGACCCTAAAGGAACTTTCGTTTCATGCGACGAGCCAAGGTCGCCACGTCGCGGATGAAGGGGGTTCTATCGATGAAACAAAGCTCGTGAATATCCGTTCGCGACGCGCGCTGATGTCCAAGTTCCGGCGAAGCGAACCAGGTCTCGAGCTCCGGGTGAGCCTGCCGCAACCACGAATAGGCCCCGTCGACATGCATTGGGCCGCCCCCCGGCGAACCGGGCGGACGCTTTGCTATGGCGTTGAGGTAAGGGACTGCCAGTTGCACAGCCGCCCTTGAGAAAGCGATGAAATGCGCACCCATGACGCCATTGCCCGAACTGGCCCGCGACAGCGGCTGGTCTGTGCTGCATTCGGCGGGGATGGAACAGCTCAGGAGACCACCATAGAATACGTCCCAGTGGCGAGTTGCCAGTTGGCCCAGGGCGGCAGGAAGCAAGTGTTCCGCATCCCTGGAAAAATCGAGGTCGTCTTCGACGATAAGGACATTCTCGACGCCATCGTCCAACGCGGCTTCGAGAATACCGAGATGGCTGAAAAAGCAACCGCGCGCGCCGATCGTTTGGAAGCCGCCGGGATCAGACGGCCTTTTGGCTTCGTGGAAGGCCACTCTGCCACCATCGACCGGCAGGCCCAGCCGCGCAAATTCGGCGCTGGTCTCGCGGCGGCGGTCCGTGCGTGTCTTCAAATTGATGATCCGAACTCGTTCAAAGGTCGCAAGCAGCGACTCGCCAGCCTCCGCAGTCATGTGCACTCCACCACGAAAAAAGGCCAAAGCTCAAGAAACTTTATCGCCTTGCAGGATATGGTCTATTCGTATTGGACGTTAAACTATCGCCAGAGCCATTGATCTGACAAGCTTGATGGTCTGGGATTTGGCGAAATGGCTAACGCACATAGATGCGGGAAAGTTTCGGCGTAGTTCTCGGAGTAATTTCCGCTTCAAATATAGGGAAAAGCGTGAGTTGTTTTTTACATTTCAAGTGTGCGGATTTTTTTGTCTGGCGAAATTAATCATCACTGGAGTTTTACAGAATATTGACTGGTATGCCGATAGGAGGGTGCAATATTGAACCGGCGAATTTGTGTGCATTTAGTATAGAGTAGATCAGACTGCCAAATCAGAATTTGATGGCCACTGCGCTCGTCATGCGCAACTCGTTGTCTTATATCCAAAATGTGTCTGCGCTCAACGAGGTGCGTCAGCCCTCCGTCAACGTCCCCGACCTAGCTGCCGCACAGGCGCTTACTGGCATAGCGGTTGATCGCTGCATCCTTATTGACGATCAGACGGGCTGGTTTGCAGCCGGCCATGACCTGATCCGCGAAGACCGGCCAACCCAGATTTCCTACACCTCAGGAACGGAAGGCAAGCCGAAGACCATCGTACTGACTTATGCCAATCTCGCCGATGCGGCGGAGCGGATCATCGAGCAGATGGGGCTGACCGCCGAAATCCGAGAATATGTCTGCGTCCCGGAGACCTATAGCTTCGGCATGGGTCGCATCCGCGCAATCAGCGCGGTCGGAGGCCGATCCTATCTACCGTCTCGCGGCTTGACCCAGGCGAGATAGCCCGCATGCTCGGATCGGGAGAGGTCAATGCCTTCTCCGCCGTGCCGACGCTGCTGCGGCTCTTGCTGCAGACACCGGAAAAAATCGGGGAGGCGGCGGCAAAGCTGCGCTGGCTGGAAATCGGCTCGCAATATCTGACAGGCGCCGAAAAGCGTAGCATTCGGATCATGTTTCCCAATGCGCGCATCGTCCAGCATTATTGCCTGACCGAAGCGTCCCGCAGCACCTTTCTGCCCGTTTCCAAAGCATCCGACGAGGCGTTGGACTCGGTGGGCGCGGCGGTCGGCCAGACGGAGATCGCCATATCGGACGAGGGGCGGATCCGTATCCGCGGTCCCCATGTTACGCGCAATCGCATCGAGTACGGCCAGCTCGTCGACATGCTCGATGCCGATGGCTGGCTGGAGACCAAGGATCTCGGCCATTTCAGCAATAGCCAGCTCTACTATGATGGTCGGGCGGACGACCTGATAAATTCCGGGGGCATCAAGATCTACCCCGACAAGTTCGAGGCCCGCATCAACAGGCTGCTTGGCTAGGGCGGCAATGTCGTTGTGGCCAAGGTGCCGGGCGCCCTGCGCGGCGACGGCGTGCTCGTGGTGTCCGATTCCGGGCAGTTCTCTCTCGGTCAATTGCGGTCGGTCGCCAGTCATGCCCTGCAGGTACTCGGCCTGTTCGCCGGCGATGGGCTGCATGTCCAGAGCGACTGGCAAGTCGTCGCGGCGCAGAATGGCCGAGCAATTCGTCATGCCGCCGCCCGCCGGCGCCTTGAAATCAGCCGATACCCCAGCAGAAGCCGTCCCGCGCCATGCTGGCCTTCTTCAAGGCCTTTTTCCCCGCGCATGTGGTTGGGCCCCAGGACAGTTTCGAGACCCTGGGTGGCGAATCGCTGAGCTATATCCGCTTCTCGATGGGCTTCGAGAAGACTTATGGGGCGCTGCCGAGGGGCTGGGAGAAGCTGACCATCGCCCAGCTGCACGATAGTCTGGAGGCGAGCCCGCAGACGGGCATGCACAAGGTAGCGAGCCGGCTGAAATCGCCGACGCTGACGCGCGCCTTCTTCATGATCTGTATCGTGGTTCTGCACCTCGACGTGTTTTCCTACAGCAGTAACTGGGGCGCGGCCTATTTCCTGTTCATGCGGTGTGGCTATAGCATCATGCGATTCCAATGGCCGTAAATTGACCGGACCAGCCAGACTGCGACGCTGTTGTGGACTGTATTGCGGGTGGCGATCCCGACGGTCCTAGTCGTCATCACCATTCAGATTCTTGCAAGGACTTTCGAGCTCAAGCCGCTCTTGCTGATCTAGAACTGGTTCGACCCGCGTGAATATCACATCGACTATTACTATTTCTCCGAAATATAAATGCAACTGCTGCTGATCATAGCGGCGCTGCTGTCTTTCCCGAGTTTGAGGCGCCTGCTTCGAAACAATCCGATGACGGCCAGTATTGGCGTCATCGCCACGGCGGCGAGCTGGCTGTCCGAAATGGTCTGGGATACCAACTATATCTTCCACCGTACCCCGATCTGGTATTTCTGGACTGTCGGCGGAGGGATGCTGATAGCTTGTGCCCAGAACGCACGCGATCGGCTGATCGCCATAGCGGTCGTGACCGTCGCGGTAATCATGCATCACGGTTTTAGTTCGGGAGGTGCCTATATTCTCGGCGGCAGCGCCCTTCTGCTTTTTCTGCCGGAATTGACCGTGCCCCACGCGGCCAAGGTTGTCTTCGCCGAAATCGCCGGCTCATCGATGTTCATCTATCTCAGCCACTATCAGGTCAATTCGCTCATCGTACGGCTGTTCAAGGAGCCGGTGCCATGGCTGGCTCTATTTGCGGCGATCGGCTTCCGCATCGCATCGTCCCGTGTCTAATGACTGGATCGAGTGCAGGATCCCTTCCTTCCTTCGAACGCAGGGCTGGCTTGGCTTCGGCCAAGCGTCATAATCCCTACAATGTTTCTGCGTTGGCGAGACGTGCTGAGTTATCGCCGCCGTTGACGTTTTATGTAAGTACATCATCAAATGATGGTGCAAGTTGTATTGTCAAAAATCAGTTGTCATCGTCGTAACGGGACAGGTTAATGGCAGTTAACCTTGTGTTGTTGCTCGAATTGGATTTGGTAGCATTGCGATGAATTTTGTTTTAACATTAGAGTGCAAAGCAAGTTTGTGATTGGACGCGATGAGATTTCGTAAGGCGAGTCTGGCTGATATTGTGGAAATCACTGCCGCCCGTCACGGCGACACGCGGGGCTATTTCTCCGAGACTTTCCGCGAGGACTGGTTCCGGGCCAATGTGGCCGACGTGGACTTTGTGCAGGAAAACCAGTCGCTGAGCCGGCATGTCGGGGTGGTGCGGGGGCTGCATTTCCAGAGCGAGCCTCATGCCCAGGGCAAACTGGTGCGCTGTCTTTCCGGGTCGATTTTCGATGTCGTGGTCGATATTCGGAAAGGTTCGAGCAGTTTCGGGCAGTGGACTTCGCTGACACTGAGTGCCGACGAGGGCAACCAGCTCTGGGTGCCGCCGGGGTTCCTCCATGGCTTCTGTACGCTCGAGCCCGACTGTTTAGTGAGCTATAAGGTCACGTCCTATTACAGCAAGGATGCCGACAAAGGCGTGCGCTGGAACGATCCAGCGATCGGGATCACATGGCCCGATGTCGCCGATCCCACGCTGCTCTCGCCTAAGGATACGATCCAGCCGCTGCTGAGCGAATTGCCGGGCTATTTCCAGCTCGGCGGGGAGGCCTGACATGCGGGTTCTGGTGACGGGTGGCGCCGGCTTTATCGGCTCGGCCCTGGTGCGGCATCTCGTGCTCGAAAAGGACTATGAGGTGCTGACCGTCGACAAGCTGACATATGCCGGCAATCCCGCCTCCTTGCGGGAAGTCGAGGGGCGCAACAATCATTTTTTCCTCAAGGCCGACATCTGCGATGTACGCGCCATCAACGAGGCGTTCCAGAACTTCCGCCCTGATCGCGTCATGCATTTGGCAGCTGAGAGCCATGTCGATCGCTCGATTGCCGGCGCCGCCGATTTCGTCCATACCAATGTCATCGGCAGCTTCACCATGCTCGAAGCTGCGCGCGCCTATTGGTCAGGGCTCGATGCCGAGGCAAAGGCGCGCTTTCGGTTCCATCATGTCTCGACCGACGAGGTCTATGGCTCGCTGGGCGATACGGGTCTCTTCACCGAAAAGACGCCCTATGATCCAAGCTCGCCCTATTCGGCTTCGAAGGCGGCATCCGACCATCTCGCCAAGGCCTGGGCGCGGACCTATGGCATGCCGGTCGTGGTCTCCAATTGCTCCAACAACTACGGCCCCTATCACTTCCCCGAAAAGCTGATCCCGCTGACCATTCTCAATGCCATAGAAGGCAAGGCTTTGCCGGTCTATGGCAAGGGCAGCAATATCCGCGACTGGCTCTATGTGGAGGATCACGCGCGCGCGCTTGATCTCATCATCGAGCGGGGCAGGGTGGGCGAGACCTATAATGTCGGCGGCCGCAATGAGGTCAGGAACATCGACGTCGTGCGCCGGATTTGCGCCTTGCTCGACGAGCGCCTGCCCACCGGCGCCCCGCGGGAAAAACTGATCCAGTTCGTGACCGACCGCCCCGGCCATGATGCGCGCTATGCCATCGACGCGACACGGCTCGAAACGGAACTGGGCTGGAAGGCGCAGGAGAATTTCGACACCGGCATTGCCCGCACCGTGGACTGGTATCTGGCCAATGACTGGTGGTGGCGGCCGCTGCGGCAGAACTATGCCGGCGAGCGGCTGGGTCTCGCACCCGGCAACCAGACCAAGCCATGAGGCTGCTGGTCACGGGAAGGACCGGGCAGGTCGTCACCGCGCTGATCGAGCGCGGCGCGGCCAGGGGCGTGCAGATCATCGCCATGGGCCGCCCGGAGCTCGACCTCGCCAATCCGCAGGAAGGCCTGTTCCGTATCGCCGAGGCAAGACCCGATGCGATCGTCTCGGCGGCGGCCTATACCGCTGTCGACAAGGCCGAGACGGAAGCCGATCTGGCGGAGCGGATCAACGCCCATGGTCCGGCAGCCCTGGCCCGCCTCGCCGGCGAACTTGGCATTCCCATCATCCATCTCTCTACCGACTATGTGTTCGATGGCAGCAAGCCGTCGCCCTATGTCGAGAGCGACAAGACCAATCCGCTTGGCGTCTATGGCGCGACCAAGCTGGCGGGCGAACGCGCGGTTGCATCGGCCACACATAATCACGCCATCCTGCGCACCGCCTGGGTCTATTCGCCCTTCGGCAACAACTTCCTCAAGACCATGCTCAAGCTCGCGGCGACAAGGCCGGAACTGCGCGTGGTCGATGACCAGCGCGGCAATCCCAGCTCGGCGTTCGACATTGCCGACGCGGTGATAAAGATCGCCGCCAATCTGATCGATCGGCCAAATGATCAAGCTCTGCGCGGCACCTTCCACATGACCGGCACGGGCGAAGCCAGCTGGGCCGATTTCGCCATGGAGATCTTTGCCCATTCCGCCAGCCTTGGCGGCCCATCGGCCAGCGTCACCCGCATCGGCACCACGGATTATCCGACCCCGGCGAAACGCCCCGCCAATTCCCGGCTCGACACCACGAAACTGCGCAGCATCCACGGCACCACCATGCCGGACTGGCGCACCTCCACCCACAAGACAATCGCGCGCCTGCTGACAGGCGTAGAAGGCCAAAAAATCGAGGAGCCAAGCGCATGAAGGGCATTATTCTGGCCGGCGGCACCGGCACGCGGCTTCACCCGATGACGCTGGCGGTCTCCAAGCAATTGGTGCCGGTCTATGACAAGCCCATGATCTACTATCCGCTGACCACGCTCATGCTGGCCGGGATCAGGGAAATCCTCATCATCACCACGCCGCACGAAGCCGATGGCTTCAAGCGCCTGCTGGGTGACGGGTCGCAATGGGGCCTGTCGCTGACCTATGCCGCCCAACCCCAGCCCAATGGCCTCGCCGAAGCCTTCATCATCGGCGCCGACTTCGTCGCCGGCGGTCCCTCGGCGCTCGTGCTGGGCGACAATATCTTCTACGGCCACGGCCTGCCCGAAATCATGCAGCGCGGTGTCGAGCGCAAGAGCGGCGGCACAGTCTTTGCCTATCACGTCTCCGACCCCGAGCGTTACGGCGTGGTCGATTTCGACGACCATATGCGCGCCCTCAGCATCGAGGAAAAGCCCGAAAGGCCACGCTCCAACTGGGCCGTCACCGGGCTCTATTTTTACGACGAGCAGGTGGTCGATATCGCCGCCAACCTCAAGCCTTCAGCGCGTGGCGAACTCGAAATCACCGACGTCAACCGCGCCTATCTCGAGAAGGGCCAGCTGTCGGTCGAACTGATGGGCCGCGGCTATGCCTGGCTCGATACGGGCACGCCCGACAGCCTGCTAGACGCAGCCCAATTCGTCGCGACGCTCGAAAAGCGCCAGGGCTTCAAGATCGCCTGCCCCGAGGAAATTGCCTTCCGCATGGGCAATATCGACGCGGCCCAACTCGAAAAACTCGGCACGATGATGAAGAAGAATGCCTATGGGCAATATTTGCTCCGCATATTGAGCACGCCTTAGCGCCCGAACGCTACGGTGTTTCCCTGTCCTGACGCACATTGCCGGTCAGCAGCGCCGCGAGACGCTCGGCTTCCAGATCCGTATTGAAGCTTTGCTCGACCGTCGACCGTCCTGCCAAGCCCATTCGCCTCGACAAGGCAGGGTCGCCGATCAACTGGTTGACTCGGAGGGCCAAGGCCTGTGCATCTCCGGGCGGCACGGTAAAGCCATTGACCCCGTCTTCGACCAGTTCCTGAACACCCGCAACCCGCGAGGCGACGACGGGCTTGCCGCTTGCCATGGCTTCCATCAGGACTACGGGGACGCCTTCCGCGAAGCTTGGCAGGACCAGCATATCCGCCTCGCTCAACAGGGTCGCGACCTCGCGCTGCGTCTTGTAGCCGACGAAGCGGGTCACGTCGGTTAGCCCCAATTCGCTTGCTCTGGCTTCGATCATCTTGCGCGAGGTCCCGTCGCCCACCACCGTCAATTCGATATCGGGATGGGCCTGCTTGAGCTCCACCATCGCATCCAGCAGCACCAGCAGGCCTTTGACCGGCTCGACACGCCCCACATAGATCAGCCGCTTGCCCGGGCCCTTGCCGCTGGCATAGCCGGCCGGTGACACCCCACAATGGACGATGGCGATCCTGGACCAGTGCTTCGCATCTGAGAAAAGCATCAGCTGGGAGCAGCAGAAATGACTGATAGCGACCACGAATTCCGCGCGGGCGATCTTCTCGTCCAGCCGCCACCGTCCGGCTTCGAAGAAGATATTGGGGCCGTGTTCGGTGAAACTGTAGGGGATGTCCGACAGCGTGCTGGCCAGCATCGCGACCGTACAGCTGGAATCGCCGAAGTGGTTGTGAATATGGCCAATCTGACGCCGTGACAGTTCATGCGCGAGAATGACGGCCTCAAAGAAATAGATCAGCTGGTAGACCAGAGACCTTACCCCCGCCTGGCGAAGCCGGATCGCCAACTGGAGCGTGGTGAAATAGCGCCCTGACCTGCCGAAAAGCGCGCGGCAATGAATGGCCGTGGCGCGCGCCGGATTTTTGCAGGCTTCGAGGATGTAGAACGTTTTCTGTTCTTCCTGCTTCTGGTCCGCCAGGATGTGCTGGCTGGCCGGGCGGCGCACGGAAAAGGTCTCTATGTCCAGTCCAATGCGGCGCAGCGCTTCGATTTCGCGCTGAATGAATGTGTGGGACACTTTGGGATATTCGCCAGTCAAATAGGCAATCGGTTTTGAAATGCTCTTCATTGACATTGGCTTTGTGGCACCAGAACTGTTCTCGCGGTGAGCTCAACATACAGTGCGCAAGAGGATAGGCCATAGTGCGAGCGATGATCAGTTAACGGCCGTCATCGTCCGGCTGACTTGCGCATTTTTCCGCAGGCGTCAATTACGCCTTGGTGTCGCTGCGACGTCGTTTTTATTTTGCCTGAAGATTGGCTGCAGTATCGGCGGCCGGAAATGCAAATTTACTGTAACGAGCTGGATAGACTTTCTCTTGCTGGGTGTGTCTGCTAATCCGGTAGCTGTCATTAGAGGCGGGTTTGGTGTTCCATCATCTGAAAGCTTCCTTTCGCGGTGATGGGTTCCGCGCGCGCGCCATGCGCAGTTCGGCCATCGTGGTCTTCGGCTTCGGCACATCCAATGTGCTCAGGCTGGCCTCGAACCTGCTGCTGACCAGGTTGTTGTTCCCCGAGGCCTTCGGGCTGATGTCTCTGGTCTACGTGTTCGTGACCGGGCTCCACTTGTTCTCCGATGTCGGCCTCAATCTCTCGATCGTCCAGAACAAGAGGGGCGACGATCCCAGTTTCCTTAATACTGTCTGGTCGATCCAGATCTTGCGCGGGGCGCTGCTCTGGCTGGGCGCCTGTCTGCTCGCTTATCCCGTATCGCTGGTCTATGCAGAGCCACGCCTGGCCATGCTTCTGCCGGTCGTGGGCTTCACGGCCTGCATTCAGGGCTTCACGACGACCAATGCCGGGCTCGCGGATCGCAATTTGCAGATCGGCACGCGCGTCATGACCGACCTCGTCAGCCAGGTGGCGACCCTGGTCGTCACCATGCTGGGTGCCTGGCTGACGGGCAGCGTGTGGTCGCTCGTCGCCGGCGCGGTATTTGGCGCGTTCCTCAAGGTGTTTCTGCAGAACAACTTGCTTAAGGGACCCAAGAATAGCTGGCATCTGGACCCGGCGCTCGTCGGGGAAATCCTCCATTTCGGGAAGTACATTTTTCTGGGTTCGGTGGCGGGATTCCTGATCAATCAGGGCGATCGCGCCATTCTTGGCGGCTTCGTCTCGTTGACCGATCTTGGGATATTCACCGTCGGGCTGATGTTTGCGCTTGTCCCAAGCGAGTTGGCCCGCTCGATGGGTGGACAGATCATCTTACCCCTGTTCAGCAAGTTTCCCCCTTCAGCCGGGCCTGACAATCGCAGCAAGATTTTCAGGGCGCGCCGCCTGGTGAACCTATCCATGGTTTGTGCCAGCGGGTTCCTGTCGCTCGTCTCCATTCCCATGGTCGATTTTTTGTATGACAGCCGCTATCACGATGCTGGTCCCATCCTGGCGCTGCTGGGTTTCACCGTCACGGCGCAGATCGCGACTGCCAATTATGACGGCTCATATCTGGGTGCCGGCGACTCCCGACAACATTTCCGACTGGTTCTCATCCAGGCTGTCGTCCAAGTCGCCGTTTCTTTACTGCTGATTTCCCACTTCGGTATTCTGGGCGCGATCTTCACGCTCTGCGTGTCGGAGCTGTTCCTCTATCCATTCAAGGCGCGGGCAGCGTATCGCTATCAATCATGGGACCCCAAGACCGACCTTCTTGCGCTTGCCATCGGCTGGGGCTGTGCGGCACTAGGGATCTGGATGTGGCACGCCGACATCATGTCCTTCGTGATGGCGTGACAGAAGCAGATGAGTCAAAGCGCGACAGAAATCTGCCTGCTGACCTTCGTCCTGCAAGAGCATCACTGCACCATCCTCGAGGACTGGCTAGACTTCTTTGATCGCCCGGTCAGCAAGCTCATCGTCCATATCGGCGCAGATCCGGAAATCCGGAAGGCCGTCGAAGCGCTCGCACGCAAGCACGACATCGTTCTTGTCGACGCAGGCACGACGACGGCGCGGCAGACGACCGAGAACGAGCTCGATCTTCTTGCCGCACAGTTCCAGCATGTGGCGTCGGATGAACTGGCCTGCTTGGTAAAGCTGGATACGTTTCCGTTCCGCGCGCCGGGGCGGGCCTGGCAGGATGAGGCCCTGCTCGTGATGCAGCAGACAAAGGCACTGTTCATCACCGGCTCGACTTTGCCCTATCGCGCTGATCTGCCCACGACCTCGGCCGATCTCCTGCTGACCCAGCGCGTCAGCAATTGCTTCCTGATCGTCTCGAAACAGATCTGGTTTGAAGCGCTCAAGGGGGCGTTCGAGGCGCAAAGCGACTATGGGCGCTTTGCGCCGGAAGGCGACTTCGAGGCCTACCTGGCAGCGACGGGGCATTATGGGCTAAGGATTCTGAACACGATGGATGTCAGGATTTTCCACTGCCACGAATGGGGCCCGGAGCAGGCGCGAATCCGGGCAGCGTTCCGTGAGGGACAGAAGGTCCGAAAGTACCTGTCCGGCTTTCAGGATGACTATGCATTCAGCTCCCGCGGGCTCTACCTGCAAAAGCCGCTACCTTGGCTGAAGCGCGTTCGCATTGCCTTGGGCCGCTGGAGGCGCGGCTGGTAGCCGCCTGACATCGGTCTAGGCTCCAGCCTTGCTCCCGAGCGTCTCTTCCAGCTTCGCCCAGGTTGCCAGCACGCCGGCCTCGAAAGCCTGGCTGCTATAGCGCAGATTGATCTTTTCCGACGCATGCTTGCGCATGGCATCAAGGCGAGCGGGATCGCGCTCATATTCCTTGATCGTCCGCTCGACGGCCGAAACCAGTCCGGCGACGTCACCCTCCGTTATCGGCAGGCCGGTCGTCTCGTCGAAATATTCCTGGCCGCCCAGCCCATCAAAACCGATAACGATGCAGCCCGACGCCATCGCCTCGGCAGCCGGGAAGCCGATGGATTCCTGTTTCAGCAGCGAGATGAAAACGAGACTCTGGCTCAAATGATGCGAGATTTCGCTTCGAGCCATGCCGTCGAGCGCCTTCAACTCGTAGTTGCCGACCTTGCCGCGTCGCCTGAGGGTCTCTTCGATGATCTCGGCCTCCCATGGGCGTTTCCGCGGCATGTAGGTGATGAGGTTTTTCTTCTTCTGCTGGAAGGGAAACTCTTCCGGCTTCATCGAAGCGGGGAAATATCCGGGCTCGATCGCACCGAGCATCTCCATATGGGTCAGGCAGATGTCGGAAACGCCAAGCCAGTATTTGATGCGCTCTTCAGGCCGCAGGTCGCGTTTGATCGCTTCCCGATGGGACATCATCATGCCAAACGGATTCTGCACGAAGATCACATGCGGCATATCCGGAAAGGCTTCGATGCCCTCGGCCATCTGGAATTCGGGAGTGATCATGACATCGCTCGGGCGCAGTTCGAGCGGCGGCAATCTGCGCTTTCGCCCTGCAAAGCGCTGGCGGAGCAGCCCCATCCGATCGCGAAGCCCGTAATATTTCCAGTAAGCCCGCGAGACCAGGTCGGTGTAGAAGGCGGGAACCGGATGAGGGTAATCCGGATACCCTGCCGACGGACTGTTATGGACGAGCGCGGCGTCATATCCCGAGCGATTCAGCAGTACGACCATGTCATAAATGACGGCAATGCCGCCTGATGGTGCAGTCTGATCGGGGCAGAGAAATAGATACCTGGTTTTCATGACCGCCTGAAAGTCGAAGAAACGTCCAATATTTCCGCGATAGAAACAGAATTGCAGTGGAAGAACAATGCGGCGTCGGCTGCCTTGAGGCTTGGCCACCCAATGTAGTTAAGCTACGCAACACATATAGACTGGCCGGCGACGACCTTTGCAGAGGTCATGCTGCCGATCGTCATCACACATGGAGGAGCCCGTGACCCGCGTGTCTAGTTGAACGTCCCGGGCGGTCGGGTCTCCCACCAGGCCTGATGCGCGCTGTTGAAGGTGTGAACCGCGTCCAGCCTTGGATTTTCATCCTCGAGGTAGCGCTGCAGACTGAAGCTTCCGCCGCTGCCGACCAGAAAAACGTCGCCAAAGGCATTGAACAGCGTCCCGCCCGCATCCTTCCAGCCCGTCATGACTTCGGTATAGAGGCGGCCCATATGCTCGGAATAGCTGAAGGCAATAAGGAAAGCGGTGAGCTCCTCATTCTCCGCCCACGGCCCGCCATTGGAAACGCTCGGCCCACCCTCATACATGATGAGGTCGAGCCCATATTTGCGCGCCACGGCGGCATGGTAGGGGAATGTATCGGTGAGCAGGGTATTGACGGAATCCTCGTCCGTGCCGGTCAGCGACCCGTCTCTCAACTCCTGCTCGGCGCGTTCCAGCGCCAGATCATAGCCATGCGCCGCGATATAGTCCGCCCGTTGCTCCTCTGGAACCGCCTCGGCCTCGCGCTCCGCCTGTGCGCGGCTTTCGGCCAGCCAGGCAATGATGGCCGGCGCCTTGAGGTCGCTGCCAAGACTGCCGCTGAAATAACCGGTGATCGCATAGGCGTCGAAATAGCTATAGGGCGGCCTGTTTTCCGGCGCCTCGGCCGTCCATAGCGGGGCCGTCAGGATGTCCTGCTCAAGACCGTGCCAGGCCGTATGCGTCGAAATGATCTTGATGACCCGGTCCTCGGCGGCATCGCCATAGACCTCGTCCCAGATCTCGGCCATCTGGCTCGCTCTCAGCCCATAGTACTGCACCCAACTGCTGCCCTCGCCCCAGCGGGCAACGGCATTGCGGTTGGCCCAGTCCGCCTGCGAGAACATCCAGTTCCAGACCTCGTTGGAAAACTCCACATGGGCCTTGAGGTCGGGGGCGAGCGCATCTCGGACCGTGGTGGCAAAGTTGCGGATATAGTCGTCCGTCGCCAGATGGGGAATGGTGAACCACGGATCGGCGCCGATCTCGTTGGCAAGGCGGATCATGATTTCGAGCGGCACGCCATGATTGCCATAGGTGAAGTCGTTGGCCAGGGGGCGTTCCGCCCATTCGGAATCGGTGGAATTGTTCACCGACATCCAGTCCATGAACCGTATTTCGCGCATGTCGTTGATCCGCTCAATCCACAGGGGATTGAATATCTGTCCGGCTTCGAATGCCGGGATATTCTCCTCCTTCACGATCGTGAAATTGCGCAAATACTCGCCGACGCCGTTGGGGTCGGTCCTCAGAATGTTTATGATGACCATCGACTCCGGGCCGACCTTGGTATTGAACCAGGCCTCCCCGCTCCGGCCCATTACGGTCTCGCCCGCCGAGGAGATCTCGACCAGGCCCTGGCCTTCATATCGCAAGCGATAGCGCCCGTTTGCAGAGGCGGACTCGGCTGGCAGATCGGTCAGCACGAGCGTGGTTATGGTGGCAATGCCTGCCGGCATGGCTGTCGGCCAGCCCTGTTCATCGAGATAGCCGCCATCCTTGAGCTCCTGGAAACTCATGCTGCCCCATTCGCCCCGGACATTGGCAGTCCAGGGCCGGGCCGACTTCATGATGTCGATGAAGGGCAACTGGGGCGAATAGTCGAAGACCGAGGAAATGCCGAGACCCACGGACGGGTCGGCCAGGGAGCCGGGATCGGCCCGGGCGGGCAGGGTCGTCGATGCACCCGCTTGCGCGACATGCACGACATCGCCACCGCGCGCCGTCTCGCCGAACAGGCCGTTCGGTGGTGCCAGCGGCTGATGGAGTCCGGACAAGAACAGCAGGGTCAACGCTAGAGCAAAGCTCATCTGCAAACCAATCTATAGTCGATTTTGTTTGCACGTTATCAGAATGCGATGTCCTGCATAGAGCGATGATTGGTATGGTGAAATAATGCCCGCGATAGCTTTCGAAGTGCAACTTGACGATGCTGTGGATTTCGTAGCATCTGATGATGTTTGGCCTCTTTTTGGCGTGTGTCTCTGAGGAGAGGCGATGCTGTCAGATGTTTTGCAGCGCGACTGGGATGTGGTGATTGTCGGGGCCGGGCTCGGTGGTGGAGCCGCTGGACGGCGACTGGCCGAATTGGGCCTTTCCGTGCTGTTTCTGGAAAAGGGACCATTCGACGACGATCTGGTCCGGGACCAGGCTGCCGACCGCGATGCGTTGAACCGCAAATTCTGGGGGGCACCGCTTCACGGCAAGATCGATGGCCGCGAGAGACTTCTCGAGCGGGCTATTGGTGTTGGGGTGGGGGGCTCTTCCTTGCTCTATGCCGCCTCCTTCGAGCGACCCGAACCGTCCGACATGGAAGATACGCTGGAGCGCCCTCATCCGACAGGCGGCTGGCCGGTCCGTTTCAGCACCTATCTTCCCTATTTCGCCGAAGCTGAACGGCTGTTTCTTGTTCGCGGCACACCGGACCCGCTGTCAGCCGAGGTCGGGAACCTGCTCCCGCCCAAGCCGCTGACCGGCGTCGATGCCGCCATGTCGCAAACCTTCAAGCGTCGCGGTTTCCATCCATACCAGGTGCACCAGGCCCTGCGCGATACCGATGACTGCGTCAATTGTTTCGGCCGCGTCTGCGCGCGCGGATGCAAGATGGATGGCCGCACCGCCGGCGTGATACCGGCTCTGGCGGCAGGCAATTGCGCAGTGCTCGATCATTGCGCGGTGGTCGCTTTGCGTGGCCGGTCCGATACGGTCACCCATCTCGAGATCGAGTGCCAGGGCCAGCGCGCGACGATCAGTGCCAAGCGCTATATCCTCGCCGGCGGTGGCTTCGGATCGCCGCAGCTCCTGATGGCGTCGACATCGGAATACTGGCCGGAAGGATGTGGCAATCGCAGCGGCCTGGTCGGGCGCAATCTCATGTTCCATCTGCTGGAATCGATCGCGATCTGGCCCGGCAGGCGGCTCCCCTCATCTGCTCCCAGCAAGGCCATGACCTTGCGCGACCTCTACTATAGCGATGGCAAGCGCTATGGTCTGCTGCAGTCCGCTGGGTTGAATGCGGGGTACGGCGAGGTCCTTCAGGTCCTGCGCCAGCGCTTTGCCGGGAGCCTTCTTGGCCCAGGCGGTATGTTGCGCAAGCTGGTCAACCTGCCCGTCTGGCTGGCGATGGCCTTTCTAGGCATCGGCAAGGTCTATCGGGCCATCATCGAGGATCTGCCTTATCCGGAGAACCGGGTCGTCCACGATCCCAAAAATCCCACCAAATCCGCCTTCGAATACACGGTTTATCCCGAGCTCAAGTCAAGGCAGCTGGAATTCAGGAGGATGCTGCGGCAAAAGCTCAAGCTGCCGATCCTGTTCCTGACATCGGGTCTTGAACTGGACCTGTCCCACGCCTGCGGCACGCTGCGTTTCGGCACCGACCCGGCAACAAGCGTTCTCAATCCGGACTGTCGGCTTCACGACATCGACAACCTCTATGTGGCCGATGCCTGTTTCATGCCCACGTCCTGCGGGGTCAATCCGGGGCTGCTGATCGTCGCCAATGCGCTGCGCGTGGCCGATGCCGTGAATGCCAGCCTGAAGGCATCGGCATAAGGGGCCACTACACGACCGGTTGCCGCCTCGCCCAGGGGGCGGCGAGCGCGTGGCTTGCCGGATCGGGGACGACAGTATCCGAGGCATGGCTCAAGCTTCGCGCGCGGCCGAGCAATGCGCCTGCCATAAGCCAGGTGAAGGGGATGAGCGTGGCATTCGGGATCAGGTCGACCAGGTTGGCCGTCAGGATCAGCGCCAAGCCCGCAGCGTATTTGTAGCTGGACGTGGTCTTGCCGGCGCGAATGCTCAGAAGGAAAAGCGGCAGCACGAGCAGGCCCATTTCGCCGACATAGCCAAACCAGCCGGAGCCGCCCAGTTGAACGATCCAGCGACCGTCGATGACGCTGATCATCTCACCGGTGACAGGATCGTGCAGCAGGCTGCGTCCCCATCCGCCCCAGCCAAACCACGGACGTCGGTTTGCATGGGCAAGCAGGGTGTCTTCATTCGTCATCCGGAAGATGAGGGAACTCGCGCGGGTGCTGTCGATCGAATTGGCGAAATCGGATATCGCCGCGGTCGGTATGAAACCGGCCCCCCGTAGCGCCGGATAGACAAGCACGATCGCCCCGATCACCGCAGCGATGCGAACCTGTATCTTCGGCGACAGGAAGAGGACCATCGGCGCGAAAAGCACGATATGGACGATCGCGTTCGCGCTCTTGCAGAGCACAAGGACGACGATGAGATACAGGCAGATGAAGAAATTGATCTGCCGGCGCTCTGGCTGGTGACGAAGCAGGGTCACCGCGGCGAAGGCGGTCATGAAAGCAAAAAACGCAACCCATAGTCCGTGCTGCATGAAGACGATCGGCCGATAGCCTCCATAGCGCATCATCTGGTCGAAGGAGTGCTGGAAGAAGCCATAGATCCAGACATTGATCTGCGGGCTCAGCCGGATTTCGATGAGCATGGGAATGGAATAGGCAATCCCCGCCACGACCAGGGCCACCAGCAGTTCGCGCATCGAGTCCTCGTCGCGAAAAAGCTCGTAGGCCACCAGCAGGGGCATGACGACGATAAAGGTGTTGAGGATACTGGCCGGAATCTCCACCAGCAGCATGGGGGACAGCCCGCCGACCACGAAGTGGATTGGGTCGAGATTGGTCAGCACCGTGCCGATCGGACACAGCAGATAGATGGCCAGGACCAGATTGAAGAGGACGGACTTTTCCCGCCACGGCTCTTTCCTCGTGGCGAGGTATCCGAGGAAGGCGCAGAGGTTGGGAACGGTGGTCTTGTCCGGATCCGGCAGCATCGGGATGCTGACAAAGGTGGCCGGCGGAAGCACCATATAGGCGCCCAGAATGGTCCAGATAAACGCCTGCCTGACCGGCAGGCGCTTGAACAGAAACACCGAGACCAGTGGCCAAACAAAAAGCATGAAAAAGGCAAAAGTGTTTGGCATCGGTGGACGCTTCTCAAACTGTCAACGAGACATGAGGCCTCTGACTGCCTCCCATTGTTTCACCCAACGTCCAGCTATCCGCAAGATGGCGCGGCATGGCGGAGGTTTTGCCAGATACAGGCCTGAAAGCTCTCGCTGCTGAGGCTGGCGCTTCTGCGCCGATCATCGAGCGAGCGATAGGTCTGGATCACCTCCCAGACCACGTCCTGCATCCAGGCGGCCTGTTCGCGTGTCACCGTTTCGGGCAGGCCGACATCATTGGACATGCCGCGGGGATCAAGATCATAGATGACGGTGTAATGGGCCAGCGCCGCGAGATAGGCACCCTTCCCATTGACATGGATCGTGTCGAGGAAAAGCTCGGATATGTCGGTGAAACCAGGGGCCTTTCCGGCAATGATGTCGTCATAGGCCGCGGCAAAGACGAGCGTTGCCGGGATGACGCGCATGGGCTGGGCCCCATCGGGGAGATTGCCGTTGACATAGTCCGCAATTTCAAGCCAGCGGGCAAATTCGAGGGGCATTCTCTCCCGCCATGGAATATGACGCTCTTCGTCGCCATAAAGGTTTTCGGCGCCAGGGCCGCTGTCGATATCCACCCAGCTGGCATAGAGCAAAGTCTCTGCGCCCTTGCCGCCGGCGCCGTGGCGATAGGCGTTATCAAGCCAGGCCAGGGCGCTGGTAGTGGAGTTGTGGTAGGGCAGGGTGTTGGAGAGCGGGACGCGCTCTGTCAGGACCATCAGGTCGTAATTGGCGATGTCGGTCTTGGCGTTTGGCGTCGCTGGATTATCCCAGCGCCACTCCATCGGGCTGCCGGGAATGGTGGAGCCGTCGATGACCACGTCGGGGCTGGCCCCGGCCTGAATGGCCAAGGCGCGAAGAGGGACCGGAATAGGATCGGTCAGGCTATGCCCGGACATGACGATCCGCAGGTCGAGGCGGTCCTGGGCGAAGGTTGCAACGGGAGCAAGGATCAGGGCACCAGCCAGGGCGGCGCTGGCCAAAGGTCTGCGCAGGCGCAAATTGAAGAGGGGCATTGGTCTAACCTGTCCTTGTAGTATCAGTCAGTTTTGGAAACGCATCGGCTGGCCGAGCGCAGGGCGGAAATAACTAGGGAATGGGTTGCGGTTTGCCGGTCTGGCCCAGCGCGAAGCGATAGATTTCCAGCATCTGACCGGCCTTCTTGTGCCAGACGAACAGGCTCTCGACGCGCTGACGGGCGCGCATGCCCGCCGCCTTGAGCAGGTCGGGACGTCCGGCCAGCGAGCTCAGCAGGGCCTGCATAGCGACCACGATCTCGTCGCGCGTGCCCATGGGAATCTTGAACCCGGTGCTGTCATCGACAAGCTCTCCGGGGCCGGCATAATCCAGGACAAGCGGTGGTACTCCCAGGGCCATGGCCTCCAGCGCCGCGCCGCCGCCGAAATCCTTGACCGAAGGGAAAAGGAAAAGTGTCGATTCCGACAGGATTTGCTGCACCGCGCCATGGTCGACCCAGCCGTGAAAGGTGACTGCCTCTTCGACGCCATGCTGGCGGACATCGGCCTTGAGCGCTTCGACCATCTGGCCGTCCCCCACGAAGTCGAGCGTCATCAGGCCGGCCTTGAGCAGGGGCAGGGATGCCTCCAGCGCCATGTCCGTTCCCTTG
Organism: uncultured Devosia sp.; assembly: GCF_963517015.1. Classification (NCBI taxonomy): domain Bacteria; kingdom Pseudomonadati; phylum Pseudomonadota; class Alphaproteobacteria; order Hyphomicrobiales; family Devosiaceae; genus Devosia; species uncultured Devosia sp. The sequence continues at coordinate 607,028 of NZ_CAUQDV010000002.1, read as the reverse complement.
ACCGGAACCATTCGCCCGACAAAACACGCCCGCAGCTTGCCAGGCTTATGCTGGGCAATGGTGGAAAAGCGCCGGGGGTCAATGCCGTTTTCGGGCATATAGATGGTGCGCGCCTGTGCATGCGAGGGGATTTCCGACTGGGTATGACGCGACCCGGCGATGATCGCATCGGCCTTCATGGTCGACTGCCGACTCGGTAGCAGCTTGTAGGCGCCGCGCACATGGGAGAGCCATTCGCGCTCCTGGCGACGTGCGGCGTCGAACTGCTTGGGCCAGGGCACGCCGCCATTGAGCGGGCCCAGCACGAAGGGGATGCCGGCCGTTCTGCACTTCCCGGCCAGGGAACTCGATATGGCCGGCGATAGCGGCGTCAGCCTGTGCACGATGTCGAACGCTCCATCACGCAGCTGCTTTTTGAAGCGACGCCAGACCAGGTGTTCGAAATAGCGATAGGATATCGTTTCGATGGCCTGGACCGTCGTCCAGCCCTTGCCCTCGCCCATTCGAAGGACGGAGCCGAGGCGCCATAGCGGCTTCGCCACGGCCTCGGAATCGATCGCGGTGAAATCCACCCCTTCCGTCAGGCCGGCCCGCAGCAGGGCCTCACGGTTCCTGACCTGGGTGACGAGGTGAATATCGGCGACCTCGCGCAAAGCCGACGCCATGGACCAGCCCACGAGGGGAACGCTGACCCATTCAGGGTTGCAGGCTTCCGCGATGAGAAGGACGCGAAGTCGAGAAGTCATACGGATGCAACCTGCGATGGACGCCTGGCTGCACCTTAGTAGTTCCAAGCTGATCGCGGCAATCGCCTGACTGAAAATTGTAGTCTTGCAGTTAATGCGTGGCGTCTCTTTGTCGCATGACTCTGCTGGCAAGATGTTCGTCGTTAATTCTTTCTTAAAGTGTCAATTGCCAAGGCGCAGGTGGCGGTCCAGAATGATCTGGTCAGTCTAGCTGGCAGCGGATTTCGCAGGGGCGAGCATGCGTGAAGATGTGGACGATATGGAAAGCGTCATCATTTCTTCGGGTGAAATCGAAGAAGGTGCGGCAAAGGCCTCCATCGCCGGCGACTTCAGAAATTCCATGCGCAATCTAGCGGCCAGCGTCAGCGTGGTGACCGTGGGGACTGGCGGCGAAGCCTCCGGCTTTACCGCGACGTCAGTCGTGTCGCTGTCAGTGGACACGCCCACTATCATGGTCAGCCTCAACAGAAATTCGGCCAGCTGGCCGCTCGTCCAGAAATGCGGACGGTTTGCCGTCAATATCCTGTCCTCGGCGCATTACGAGATTGCCGAAACCTTCGCCGGACGGCGGGGGCTGAGCGGGGTGGAACGCTATATCGATCTGCGCTGGCAGAAAGGGGCAGGGCGCCTGCCGCGTCTGCGGGACGCGCTTGCCGTGGTCGAATGCGAACTGGAAGAGGCCATCCAGCGCTATTCGCACGCCATCCTGATCGGCCGCGTCGTCAATGTCGTGACGGCTGCGGGCGGGCGCCCGCTGGTCTACTGGCAGGGCGGCTATAATCATCTCTGCGATCGTGAGCGCGGGGACCAGATCCCGCGATAGTCCACGCCGTTTTCCGGCGGCCTCATCGGGCCGTTCGACGCGCTCCGGAATGCCACAATGCGACAATTTCCGGGCAAGTCGCCTTCTTTACCTTTGACTAACCCATTTGGGTGGGGCGGAGCGTTAAAGCCAAGAAATAAAGCTGTCTAATTAAGTGCGTCGATTAACTCTATTGTTACCCGACGGTTCAAATGTGTTAATATTGTGTTAATAAGAAGCTGAGGTCGGGAAGAGGTCAGCAAATGGTTGAGGCGAATGCTGGAGCTATAGATCGTATTGCGGGGCGCAGTCGTGGCGCCATGCACCGCAGTGCTGTCTCCTATCTCGTTGCAACCCTGGATGCTGCAATAATTACCGTGGCGGCCATCGCGTCGGGAATTGCCTATCACTGGGTCATGTTCGGCTATATCGACACCTATGAGAAATACCTCGCCATCGGCCTGGTATTCGCGGCCGGATTTGTCCTGCTCATGGTGGCCAAGGGCTATTACAAACCATCCGTCCTGATCTTTTTCTCCAGGCAGCTGGTCTATATCGTCGCCAGCAGCTTCCTTCTGGCCACTTTCCTGGCGCTGATCGTCTTCCTGGTCGGGGCCTCCGACACCTTCTCGCGCGGTGCCGTGGCGATCTTTGCCGCCACCTCGACAATGTGTGTCATGGCGAGCCGGCTCGGCTGGGCGCATTATATCCGCGAAGCCACGACGCGAGGCACGGTCCAGAAAAAGAAGATCCTGCTCATTCACGCCGGCGGACAGCCAGCGTCGAACCATCAGGCCGAACTGGACGATCTGGGGCTTGATGCCGTGCGCGTGCTCGACCTGGACAAGGTCGGCGAGCATTGCGACCTGCTGGCCTCGGTCAGCGCCGCCATGTCGCAAAAGGTCAGCGACATCTATGTAATGACGGACGGCATTTCCCGCGACGCGCTGCAGGACGTGATCAGGCAGCTCCGTACGCTGCCCGTGCCGGTGCATTTCGTCCTCGACTCCTTCGTCAGCCAGTTCGTGCCCCTGCCGGGCATCGCCTTCGGCGACACGACCATCGTTGAAATGCAGCGGGCGCCGCTCAACCTGGCCGAGCGCTATATCAAGCGCGGCTTCGATATTGCCGTCGCGTCGCTCGCGCTGCTCTTTTTCGGACCGTTGATGATGTTCGTCGCCCTGGCCATCAAGCTGGACACGCGCGGGCCGGTCTTCTTCCGTCAGCAGCGCCAGGGCTTCAACAATGAGCCCTTCGAAATCCTCAAATTCCGCAGCATGTCGGTGATGGAGTCTTCCGGCGCGATCACCCAGGCGGTCAAGGACGATGTCCGCGTCACCCGTGTCGGCAGGTTCATCCGCTCGACCAGCGTCGACGAGCTGCCCCAATTCTGGAACGTGCTTGTCGGCCATATGTCCGTCGTCGGTCCGCGGCCGCATGCCCTGTCCCAGGAAGATCATTACGACCAGCTGATCGCGCGCTACGCTTTCCGCCGCCACGTCAAGCCGGGCATTACCGGCTGGGCCCAGATCAACGGCCATCGCGGCGCGACGCCAACCGTCTCCAGCATGGAAGACCGCCTCGAACACGACCTCTGGTACATGCATCACTGGTCGATCTGGCTCGATATCCGCATCACGCTGCGCACTTTCGGCGCCATGTTTGATCGCAGTTCGGCTTTCTAGCGCCCCGGCCCGTCGGCCATGGCGAAAGCTAGAATGAAGAGGTCGCTGGCCCGAAAACGGCCGGTGACCTTTTTCAATTCCCCCACCAATATCGAGGCGGTGAAGTTACCGTCGGCATCGAGTTCGACGATCTCGACGTCATGGAAATCGATCAGCCTTCGCGTCAGCGGAAACTGCGCCTTGTAGACGGCTTCCTTGATCGAGAAGATAATCTTGGCCCAGAGCTCTGCATCGGGCCTGGCATCGAACCAGCCGATTTCAGCCGGCCGGCAGATGCTTTCCCAGAGCTCCGGCTCGAGCCCGGTTGCTTCTTCGATATCCACGCCGACATGGCGGAGAGGCGCGTCGAGGCTGGCGGCAATGGCAATCACCCCCGTCCGGCAGTGCGAGATGCTGCCGATAAAGCCACGCGGCCAGACCGGCGCCCGGTCGGGACCCGAAGGGATCGGCGTGGCTGCCCGTCCCAGACGCCGCAGCGCGGCACGGGCCGCCGAGCGGCCGGCCGCAAATTCGGACTGTCGGGAGGGGACGGCGCGCGCGATGACGGCAAGCTCTTCGGCGAAAAGCCCGCCAATATCGCCATTGGCGTCCCGGCAGACGGCGACCACCCCGGGCGGCATGAGCAGATCGGCCATGGCCTGCAGCGCAGAGAGGGGGCTCCCCGTCTCTGCGCTCAAGGCTTTACCCGCCGGGACGTGCCATCAGCCGCCATGCGGCCGGAACCGGTTGGCCATGGCATTGCGTCGTTCCGCGGCGCGCTGTGCAGCTCCGCTCAGACGGATATCGGGCACGCCGGCCTGAGAAATCCGCTGCGCCAGGGCCGCCACCGTCGGGTAGCGGAAGATGTCGGTAATGGCGAGATCGGGCGCAACGCTCCCCTTGAGCTCGCGATGCATGTGGACGGCGAGGAGCGAGTGCCCGCCAAGCGTGAAGAAATTGTCGTAGAGCCCGACCTGCTGCAGTCCCAGCGTGCGCTTGAAGACTTCGGCCACCGTGCGCTGCGCATCGTTTTCCGGCGGCGTTTCCACGCTGTCGTTGGCCACGGCCTGGGCCGCAGCCGCCTGCGCCTTGGGCGCCGGGAGCTTGTTGCGGTCGACCTTGGCATTGGGCGTCAGTGGGAAATTCTGCATCACGACGAACTGGCTCGGCACCATATAGGGCGCCAGGGTGGACGACAGATGCGCCCGCAGGCCGGCCTCGTCGAATTCGACGCCGGTAAGCCGCAGATAGGCGACGAGGCGAATATCGCTGTCGTCATCCTTGCGCGCCAGCACGACATTTTCCTTGATGCCGGCAAAGGCACCGATGGCCGTCTCGATCTCGCCCAGCTCGATGCGATAGCCGCGCACCTTGACCTGGAAATCGGTGCGGCCGATGAACTTGATCTGCCGCGACTGCGGATCGACGCTCACCAGGTCGCCGGTCTTGTACATGCGTCCGCCCATGGCCGGATCGGCAAAGAAGCGCGTTTCCGTCAGGTCGGGCCGGTTGTAATAGCCGCGGGTGACGCCATCGCCACCGATAAACAGCTCGCCGGGAATGCCCATGGGCACGGGCTGCTGATGAGCATCGAGCACATAGAGCTGCGTATTGGCGATGGGCGTGCCGATCGGCACGACGCCGTCGAGATTGCCCGGCACCGACATGGTCGACGACCAGATCGTGGTTTCGGTCGGGCCATACATGTTCTCGATACTGGCCGGGGAGGCCTCGTTGAGCTGGCGCACCAGGGAGGCATTGAGCGCCTCGCCACCGATAAACAGATGCTTGACCTGCGCGAGAGCAGCTTTGTCTTCCTCGGCCGACAGGAACATCATGGCCATGGACGGCGTGCATTGCAGATGCGTGACCTGATGCTGGCTGACCTCGAGGGCAAGACCGCCTTCCTCGTCTTCCGCAATCTCGGCACTACGGACTTCCGTGACCAGTGCGGAAAGCGGCTGCAGCGCCGCGAGCACCTCCTGTGTGGGCACGCCATAGTCGATCAGGCAGGCCACTTCATCGACGCCGATCGCCGCCACCTGGCGCACTCGTTCCCAGCCATCCTCCACCGTGCCGAACAGCCCGCTTTCCTCGAAATAGCGCAGGAAGGCGTATTCCAGAATGCCATCCAGCTCCTCTTCGTTCAGCGTACGCAGATCCACATCCATGGCCTGTGTCGCCCCGGCCGGCTTCTTGAAGGCCGGGAAGGCCCAGGCATATTGCTTGATCAGCGCCGTGGCGCTGCGCAGATAATCCTTCATCGGCTGGCGCGCCTGTTCCCGCACCTTTTCGCGGTCCTCGCCGAGCAGCGTATGCAGCATTAGCGTGACCTTGAACTGGCTCGGGTCGTGACCCAGCTCCGCCAGCGTTGCGCGATAGATGGCGATCTTTTCCGCCAGCTCGTCCACCGACTGGCCCAGCAGATGCGTGAGCAGGTTTGCGCCCTGCCGCGCCGCATCGCGGAAGGTCTCGGGATTGCCCGCCGAAGTCACCCAGATCGGCAATTCCTTCTGGATCGGCCGCGGCTGGGTCACCACGTCGACATCCATGCCGCCGGCGCTGAATTTCACCTTCTCGCCGCGCCATAGCCGGCGCACCATGTCGATATCGCGCAACATGGCGGTCTTGTTGTTGGGCGGCGCATTTTCAGGCCGCAGCACGAAATCTTCCGGCATCCAGCCCGAGGCAAAGGCCATGGCCACGCGGCCATTGCTGATATTGTCGATCACCGCCCATTCCTCGGCCACGCGGGCCGGATGATGCAGCGGCAGCACGCAGCTGCCGGCACGGATGGAGAGGTTTTTGGTGACCGCAGCCACGGCGGCGCCGGTCACCGAAGGATTGGGATAGGGCCCGCCAAAGGCGCCGAAATGGCGCTCCGGCGTCCAGAGCGAGGTAAAGCCATTGGCATCGGCAATCTTGGCGCCGTCCAGCAGCAGCTGGTATTTGGCCGGTCCGACGCCCTCGTCATTGCCCCAGTAATAGAGGCCGAACTCGACCGGCCGCGCCAGCGCGCCGCGCTCCGACTTGGCGGCCGCAGCATGGTGGACATGCAGCACGACCTTGAAGCCGCGGGTCAGCGTCCAGCACAGCTCGAGCACCGAAATATCAAAGGAAAGGCTGGTGACCGCCAGCCACACATTGTCGCCACCCGGATTGACGGGAATGCGCTGGTCCATGCCGGCGAAGAAATTGACCACATTGCCATGCTCGACCATGACGCCCTTGGGGCGGCCGGTGGAGCCAGACGTATAAATCACATAGGCCAGATCGCTCGGGGCAGCGCGGTCGCCCGGCCGCGGCGCATTGGGCCCGGCCAGAACATCCTCGATCAGGATCAACTTGTTGGCGTCCAGACCCAGCCCATTGGCATGGCGCCGGTCGGTCACGACCAATAGCGCCTTGCTGTCCTCCACCATGTAGCTGATGCGATCGGCCGGAAATTCGGGATCGAGCGGCACATAGGCGCCGCCGGCCTTGTGAATGCCGAGCACCGAGACGACCATTTCCACCGAGCGCTGCAGATGCAGGCCCACCAGCGTGCCGGCGCCCACGCCGCGCGCGATCAGCTGGGCGGCCAGCTTGTTGGCCGCTGCATCGAGCTGCCGATAGGTCAGCGCCTGGCTGCCCCGCGCCACGGCAATGGCGTCCGGCGTGCGATCCACCTGCGCCTCGATCAGCCAATGCACCGTCGCCTTGCGATCGTAGTCCAGCGCGGTCTCGTTGCGCGCGTGAAGCAGGTCATGCAGTTCCTCGGGCGAGAGCAGCGGCACGCGTTTCAGCGCCATATCCGGGCTCTCCTGCACCGCGCCGGCAAACACCTGCAACCAGCTGGCAAGCCGCCTGGCATTGGTGGCCGACAGGCGCCGGTCGTCAAACTGCAGCACCGCCCCGGTCTCGCCAATGGTGATCGTGGCGGCACAGCCATCGAGCAGGCCCGGCGTGCCGCTCTGCTTGAGACCCATGGTCAGCCGGGGAGCGGTCAGGTCGGGTTCGCGCGCGGTCAGGTCGGCGAGATAGGGGCCATCCTTGCGCAGCTTTACCAGCGACCGGGCAATGGTGCCGATATAGTCGCGCACCGCCATATCGGGCGCGGCGGCAAGATTGAGCGGAACGCTGGCGGAGAAATAGTCGGAAAATTGCTGGTTGAGCGCGGCAAAGCCATCATTGGCATAGGCCAGCGACAGATTGTCCTGACTGGTCAGGCGGGCAAAAAAGGCGGCGATGGTTTCGATAGCCGTGCCCGCCGGCAGGTTAAGCGCGACCGACTGGGTCCGGCCGGCTGCGTCGCTGTCGGCAATCAGCGACAGGTCGATATCGGCGGCCCTCGCGATCCGCGCCTTGTGCCGTCCTTCGCCGACAATGGCGTCAAGCGATGCCGCAGTCAGTGCCGTGCGCTCGGCAGCGGTCAGCCCCAGCACGTCGCCCGCACCCACGACCTGCGCCAATTGGCTGCCATCCGCGGCGGGTCCCGCGACCAGCTGCACGTCGAAATCGGCTGTCGCCACCACGACGCCGCTATCGGCTATGGCGATGACCGAGCCGGGCGCCGCGCCGCTGCGGCTCTGGTTGACCTGCAGGGCGGTGACCGGGAAAACCCGGCCCTGCACCGCGATCTTGGGTGTGACCAGCGGATTGCGATAACCGTCGCCAAAGCTCAGCGCCCGCACCAAGCTGGAGAGCTCGGCTGCAGGACGGCCGAAATCGAGCGTTGCCAGGGCATCGGGGCGCTGGTTTTTGGCATAATATTGCCGCTGCGACAGGTCCTGGGCTTTCCCCTGCAGAGCGCCGCTTTCGATCTGGTCCACGACCTGGACAAAACTGGCCATGCCGGCTTCCAGGCACTTGGCATTGAGCGTCAGCGCCGTCTCGTCCGGGGCGAGAGGAAAGCTCTGCTGCGCCAGGATATCGCCCTCGTCGATCCCGCCGGCCACGACATGCCAGGTCACGCCATGCTCGGCGCTCCCCTCGATCAGCGACCAGCTCGGCGTATTGAGGCCGGCGCGGTGCGGCAGCAGGCCGTCATGAAAGTTGATCGTGCCCTTGCGCGGCAGCGACAGGGCTTCGGCGGCAATGATCTGGAGATTGGCAATGCTCAGCAGCCAGTCGATCGCACCCTTCTCGAAACACTTCGGCAGGTCGGCAAGCGAGGACAGGGTCGCGATATTCTTCTGTGCCGCCCAATCCTGGCTACGGGGTGCCGACGACACGATCGCCTTTATTTCGTGGCCGCGCTCCAGCAAGATTTCAGCGCATTGCAACGTCAAAAATTCGTCGCCGACAATAACAAACGTCGAATTGATCATAATACTCTTCCCGGACTTGCCGGATAGTATTGAAGAGCATGGTTCGGGGGCGGGCAAGCAGTCTTTTTTGAAACTTCCGCTCACAGTTACCGACGGAACCAGATTTACTCTTTTTCTGCGGGCGCACTGGACGAAGCGCAGATGTCAGGGCAATAGCATGGCGTGGTTTCGCCGGGCGCGAAAGGGGTTTGCATGCTGACCGTCATCGTACCAGCCAGCAATGAGGCCGCGCTGATTGGTCGCTGCATCGAGGCGCTGCTGGCCAGTCGCTTTGCCCGTCCGGCTCCCTGGCAATTGATCATCGCGGCCAATGGCTGCCGCGACGACACGGTCGCCATTTCCCGCAGCTATGCCGTGCCGGCAGAAGCCGCAGGGGCCGAACTGGTTGTGCTCGACATTGCCGAAGGCGGCAAGCTCAATGCCCTCAATCGCGGCGAGGCCGAGGCCAGGGGCGATGCGCTGGCCTATATCGATGCCGATGTGATCGTCGAGCCGGCATTGCTCGACCAGCTGGCCCAGGCGCTCGACCGACCCGAGCCGGCCTATGCCACTGGCACCCTGCATATCGCGGACGCGCGGACCTGGGCCACCCGCACCTATGCCCGCTTCTGGCGCAGCCTGCCATTCGTCGTCGACGGCGCGCCGGGCTGCGGCGTCTTTGCCGTCAATCGGGCAGGGCGCGCGCGCTGGGGGCACTTCCCCGCCATCATTTCCGACGACACTTTCGTGCGGCTGCATTTCACGCCCCAGGAGCGGATCAATGTCGCTGCCGGCTTCCACTGGCCCATGGTCGAGGGGCTGGCCAATCTGGTGCGCGTTCGTCGGCGGCAGGACAGGGGCGTGGCTGAAATCGCCCGCGACTATCCGCAATTGCTGGCCAATGAGGGCAAGTCGCGCTCCAGCCTGGGCCGCCTCGTCGCCGCCGACCCCGTCGGCTTCGGTTTTTATGCGCTGGTCGCGCTGATGACGCGGCTCCCCGCCGGCTCGACCGATCCGTGGATCCGCGGGCGGTAGGGGTGCGGGCGGCTAGGTGACGACGGCAAGGCCGGCGGTCTGTGCCTCGGCGATCGGATTGTCCGACGGATTATAAATCCCGTAGTGGTCGATATCGGCCACGACGCGGCCGACGATCCGGCGCCCGATCTTGCTCACCCCATCGCCGAAGCCATAGACGAGGCATTTGTCGGCGACGATATTGATCGAGCGCGGCGTGCCACGGGCATAGTCGAAAATCTGGTAGATGGCGGGCCGCGTGAAAATGCCGGGCCGGCCGCCAGCAATCTTCAGTCGGTGCTCGAAATAGGGCACGGCATCGGTGCGCGCCAGCGGCGGCAGGTGGAAATCCGACGAGACGCGCTGTGCCAGTTGTCGCATGCTGGGCTGGCGCAGCATTTCGCGCAGTTCGGGCTGGCCGACGAGGACGAGCTGCAGCAGCATGCGGTCGATATTGAGATTGCTCAGCATGCGCAGTTCCTCGAGCCTCTCCGGCTGCAGGTTCTGCGCTTCGTCGATCACCAGCACGACGCGCCGGCCGCTCTCGGCCTGCTGCATCAGGAACTGGCCGAAGTCACGATGGAGCCTCGGATAGGACAGGCCCTCGAAGGGCTGTCCGAAGGCCATCATGATCCATTCCATCAGCGTGCCGGAGGCGATCGACGTGGTCGAGATCAGGCCCAGCGTGATCGGCGTTCCGGGCACCGAATTGACCAGCTTCTGCACCAGCGTCGTCTTGCCCGAGCCGATGGCGCCGGTGATCACCGTGAAGCCGGCCTGTCCGACCAGGCCATATTCCAGCATGGCATAGGCGATCTGGTGATGACGGCCCAGATAGAGAAAATGGGGATCCGGCAGGATCGAGAAAGGCCTGACCTGAAGCCCGAAATGTCGTTCATACATGAAGCAGTGCCGCCGCGTGGCTAGAGGTCATAATTCCTTGCCTTGTTGAGCACCAGTTGCACGCTGGCCGCGTCATGCAGGTAGCTCTTGCAGGTGTCGAGTTCGGCCATGGTCGACTTGCCGGTCGCCAGGACCATCAGGACCAGGTCGATCTCCGACAGCAGGGCGGCCGTGCGGTCGCTGGTCAGGAGCGGCGGCAGGTCGAGCACGATAGTGGTCGGACCGAGGTCTCGCCGCACCGCCGCGGCCCAGTTGCGCAGCGCTTCCTTGATCTCGCTGCCCGACTTGCCGTCGACGATGGACCGCAGGCTCGTCGCATGGATCACGCTGTCATCGACTTCGAGCGACAGGATCGTGTCGCGCGCTGCACTGGCCGAAACGCCGGTCTTGTCGAGGCCGAGCTGCGTCCACCATCCCTGGTCCGGCGGCGCCAGATCGGCGATGAGCACGGCGCCCTTGCGCTGGCGCGCCAGCGAAAAAGCCAGGTTCACGGCGGTCGTCGACGCGCCGCAACCCAGATTGGGCGACGTCACTCCCAGGATCGGGCGATCGGCAACGCGCGGGGCCAGGTCCTTGAGACAGGTATTGCGCAGCACGTCATAGGTGCGCGTGATCCTGTCGCCGCCGTCAAAACTCACCACCCGATTGGCCTTGAGCGTCCTGGGCGAGAGTTCGAGCAGCTGATCGCTGATCGCCAGGCGCGGACTGTCGAGCGATACGGGCTGTGCCGGCGTCGGTGGCCAGGCATTGTCCTGTGCACGGGCAAGAGCGTTGATGAAGCTTTCCATTCTAGGTCTCCAGCTCAGCTGTTGCGCGGTGCATCATGGTCCAGTCCGTCGGGAAGTCTTGGGGGGCTTCGGCGACAAGGGCGGCGCTCGTGGCCAGGGCCATCAGACCGGCCACGACGGCCGGCGTGGCAAGGGCATTCCTGCGCCCGGGCGGCTGCCAGGCCGGGATGACCACGAGGTCTCCGCCGGCGAGGATCGCCGACAGCTCGCGCCGGCTCTTGATCGTACGGTCGAAGAAGTCCCACAGGATGGCGCAGGCCAGGCCCAGGCCCAGGGCCAGGGCGCCGGTGATCATCAGCGCGCGGGAGCGTCCGCTGCCCGTCGGATAGGCGGGCACATCCGGTGCGTCGACGATGGTGATCTGGGAATCCATCTGTGCGGTCTCGAGGCGCTCGCCCACCAGCGCCGTATCGAGACGGCTCTGCATGTCGGCGAGATTTTCTTCGGCTGCAGTATGACGGCGTTCGAGCGACAGCAGATTGGCCTCGACGGCAGGCATCTGCGCCATCGTATCGCGCAGCGAGACCAGTCGCTCGTTGATCTGGGCACGCCGCGCCGCGTAATCGTCCTGCTGCTGTTGGGCAGAGGCGACCCGCTGCGCCAGCATGGCCTCTTCCGCAGACTGCGCCGTAATCGGCTCGGCCTGAGGCGGGGTAGGTTCAGCCTCCTTCTGCGCAAGGCTCGCCTCAAGGGCCGCTATGCGCGAGCGCAGCGACACGATCTCCGGATGGCTGTCGGAAAACACGGTCTGCCGGCTCGACAGCTCGTCACGCAGCGTGGCCAGCTGGCCTTCCTCCCCGCCTGCGGGGCGTGCCGTCACGGCAATCTGGGCTTCAAGCACGCGCGTATCGGCCGAGAGGGTCGCGCTGGCAACCTGGATGGTCTGCAATTCCTGCTGCAATTCCTGCATTTCGGCCGTGTAGAGGCCAAGCCGGCTGGGCAGCAGCGCTTCATTGGTGGACACGAAGGCATTGCGCTCCGCATCCAAAGCCACGGCCTGTTCACGCCGGCTGACGACTTCCTGTTCAAGGAAGGTTCGCAGCCCAGTGGCTTCGGAGAGACGCGCATTGCGGTTTTCAAGGATCAGCATCTCGACGACTTCACCCGCGCCGGCCGCAGCCAGTTCGGGGGTCGGCGCGGAAAAGCCGATCGTGACCATGGCCGAGGACGATCCCGGATTGCCCGGATCGATCGCTGCAACCTGGAGCGTGATCTGGCGGCGCACGAGATCGGCCAGTTCGGCATCGGTCATGGTGGCCCGGATCCCGGCAAACAGGTCGAGCCGCTCGGCCAGGGCCACCATGTTCTCGCGGGCAAAGACGCGCTGCTCGAAGAACTGGATGCGTTCGCTGGTGACGGTGGTCTGCACCAGCGAGGTGGTCGTGGGCTGCTGCGACTGGGCCGAGACGCGGGCGGTCGACTGATAGGTGCGTGCCGACTGCATCACCGAATAGCCACCAATGGCCAGGACGACGACCATCGGCACGATCCAGCGCAGCGGATGCCTCAGAAACAGGCTCCAGTAATAGCGCACCAGGAAGATTTCGTTTTGCATGGCGTGACCGTTGTCAGGAGGATTGATCGGCGGGCGCCGGGGCAGCGTCGGACGTCTCGTCCGTAACCTGCTCCAGGGGTGCCCCGTCTGCTTCGGTAGACAGTGTCGTCCGCGTCACCCGGATCAGGTCGCCGGGCAGGATCGTGGTGCGCTCGGTCGCGTCCACATCGATCTCGGCGCCCTCGCTGGGGCGAATGATTTCGTAGCGCAGGGTCTGGACCGCTTCCGTATCCGGCTCATAGATCGCCAGCGTGTCCTCGTAGCTTTTTCTTTCGGTTTCGACCGCTTCCCGCTCCTGCTCGAGGGCGGTCAGCTGGGTCACAAGACCGACCTGATATTCCTGCACCAGCACGGCCACGCGGCTCTGTTCGTTGAGGATCGCCGCCTGCTGGGTCGCCAGCGTCGAGCGCAGCTGGCTCAGCGATGTCTCCATGTCGACCACGGTGACTTCGATATCGCGCGCCTGGCTGGCCTGCATGACGCCGCGGTCAACAAGGACATTGGTCGCCGCCAGCCTTTCCTGCGCCAGCACGATCCTCTGCTTGACGCTTTCGATCTGGTCACTGGTGGCGGACATCGAGGACTCGTTGATCTCAGCCATCCGCGAAAGCGAGGTCTGCTGTGAAGCGATATTGCTGTTCTGCATCGACAGCAGGGCTCTTTCCCTACCGATGAAGCCGGCCGCATCATTGGGGCGCACGCCTTCGGGCAGGTCGAAATCCGAGCGTCCCTCGATCTGCGCATTGAGGCGCGCGATCATGACGTCCAGTTCCACCAGACGCTTTTCGCTATTGGCCAAGAGCGTCTGCACCTCGAGGGACCGGTCCTGGGCAGTGGCGCCCAGTTCCGTGCGATAGAGACCGCCGGCAACGCTGATCGCGTGCAGGACCGTCATTCCGGGGCGATAGAGATAGAGGCCGGGGGTCTCCACATCGCCTGCGACAAAGACGCTGGGTTGATGCTGGTCACTGGGGATCAGCGAGACATTGAGCCCGATGTCATCGTTGAAAAACGGCTGCAGCCGGTCCACGAGGGAGCTTTGCAAAGCCTCCAGTGTCATGCCCTGCGCATTCACCGCGCCGGCAAGCGGCAGGGATATCCAGCCGTCAGGTGCAAGGGTTACCGAGCGCGTCAGGTCGCTATACTGGGCGACCCAGATTTCGATCTCGTCGCCAGGCTGCAACTTGTAGGTCGACTGCGCGAATGCGGGATTTACTGCGCACAGAAAACACAGCAAAGATAGGAACTTAGTCACCCGCATTCTATGTTTCTCCCCGTTCAGTCTCCCGACGATACTTCACTATTCGGTTGGTGGGAAATTGTCCATTAACTGTCGCGAGCATTGGTAAATGTGATTGGGACGCTAGCGTAATTAACAGCCTTTCCACTACGTCTGTTCATGCATGGCGGCCATCAAATCAATGGGAGTTGTTATTGCCGTGAGGCCGGCGAAACATGACTTGGAACATGGTTAATGTGATGCGACAGAGGTTTGGGTGATTGGCAAATTTACCCAAATACAATGATCTGTTCGCCGTGGCTGTGATCGGGGCGAATTCATGATAAATCTGGCATTATAAAATCCCGGATTGCGCCATGCTCGATTTGACGATTGTTGTCGTTAATTACAAAACTGGCCCGCTGGCACTCGATTGTCTTGCCTCTGTCATGGCCGATCCATCCTTTCCCCAGCAAGGGCGGATGATGATCGTCGATGCCGTGTCCGGCGACGGCTCCACCCAGTTGCTGGCCGATGCGATCGAGGCCAACCACTGGGGCGACCGCGCCGCCGTGCTCGATCTGCCGCGGAATGGCGGCTTCGCCTATGGCAATAATCGCGCGATCGAGGCGGCCGATGCCCGGTGGGGCAGGGCGCACAGTTATCTCCTGCTCAACCCCGACACCTATGTCCGCCCCGGTGCCGTCGGCGCGCTGGTGCAGTTTCTGGCCGACCATCCGGAAGTCGGCATGGTGGGGAGCTCGCTCGAAGACCCGGACGGTACGCGCCAGGCCTGTTCCTTCCGTTTCCCTTCGGCGATGAGCGAATTGGACGGCGAGGCGCGCGTCGGGCCCATTTCGCGTCTCCTGCGACGCTGGTGCGTCGCTCCGTCCTTCGACCAGTCTCCGGTCCAGGTCGATTGGGTCTCCGGCGCCTCCATGCTGGTCCGCGGCAAGGTCTTCGATCAGATCGGCATGCTGGATGAGGAATATTTCCTCTATTACGAGGAACTCGATTTCTGCCGCCGCGCCGTCGATGCCGGCTGGACCTGCTGGACCGAGCCCAAGAGCCGCGTTGTCCATCTCTGTGGCCAGTCCACCGGGGTGAGCGACAGGAAGAAGCGCGCCGTGCGGCGGCCGACCTATTGGTTCAATTCGCGCCGCCGCTACTTCGCCAAGCATCATGGCCGCTGGGGCAGCCTGCTGGCGGATGCCGGCTGGATTGCGGGCCAAGCCGTCTGGCACCTGCGACAGCTGGTGGAGCGGCGCGACAATATCGATCCGCCCTTCCTCGTGCGGGATTTCCTGGCCCATCGGCTGGCGCGCGGCAGCAAATGACGGGCACGGGACATCGTGTCGGCACGGTCGTCATCGGCCGCAACGAGGGGCAGCGCCTTCTCGATTGCCTCGCCTCGCTGGGCGCTTTGGCCGGCAGCGTCGTCTATGTCGATTCAGGCTCCAATGATGGCAGCCAGGCCAAGGCCGCAGCGGCGGGTGTCGAAGTGCTCGATCTCGACCTGAGCCGCCCCTTCACGGCCGCGCGGGCTCGCAATGCCGGTTATGCGGCCCTGCTGCAGCGCCATCCGGGGCCGGAATTCGTGCAGTTCGTCGATGGCGACTGCATGCTCGACCCCGGCTGGATCGATGCCGCGACGGGGTTTCTCGACGAGAAGCCGGATGTCGCTCTGGTCTGTGGCCGGCGGCGCGAGAAGTTTCCCGACCGTTCGATCTACAATGCCATGTGCGATGACGAATGGGACGGGCCGGTCGGCGCAATCCTTGAAAGCGGCGGTGATTTCCTGGTGAGGACCAGCGCCTTTTCCGCCGTGGGTGGTTTCCGGGACAGCCTGATCGCGGGAGAAGAGCCCGAACTCTGCCTGCGCCTGCGCGAGCAGGGCTGGACGATCTGGCGGCTGCGGCAGGAAATGACCCTGCATGACGCCAATATCACCAGCCTCGGCCAATGGTGGCGCCGCGCCACACGGGGCGGTCATGCCTTTGCCGAAGTGTCCTGGCTGCATCGCCACTCGCCCAGGCGCATCTGGCAGCGCAATGTCACGCGGGCGCTTGGCTGGTCAGCCATCGCCCCGGTGGCGGCATTGGGGAGTCTCGTTACGCCATGGTCGCTTGGCCTGTTGCTCGCCTATCCGGCCACTATCGCGCGTCAGTCCATGCGGCAAGGCGCGGCGTCGCCCGCCAGTTGGCGCAATGCCTTTTTCTTCACCCTCGGTAAGTTCGCCGAGACCCAGGGCATTGCCAGGTATCATTTCGACCGGCTCCGCGGGAAACGCTCGACGCTGATCGAATACAAATAACCCGGACCTCCGGCCGATCTGCATCCTCTGCCCGCGATATTTCGCGCGCGGTGAATTGTCATTCGGAAAATTGATCCGCCCTCACAAAGTAACCAATTCGGTAACGTTTGGTTATGAGGGCGTTTATTGCTTGTTTTGATTGCTGTAGAACTTGGTCATGCAGGGTGGGGTACGAGGTCCTGCCTGCATGACAGGGGGCAATCGCGATGCTGGACGCTTCTGAGATTTCCGCGAGTGACATCGCCATTGTTGGCATGGCCCTGCGCGTGCCGGGCGCCAACACCGTCTCCGCCTTCTGGTCCAATCTTGTGGCTGGCGTGGAGTCCATCCGCCCGCTGACGCAGGAGGAATTGGCCGAAGCCGAACGCGCCGGCGATCCGGTCCATGAGCCCAATTATGTCCCGCGCACCTCCGACCTGTCGGAGATGGAACAGTTCGACGCCGACTTTTTTGGGCTGAGCCCCAAGGAGGCAGCGGTCATGGACCCCCAGCAGCGCCATTTTCTCGAATGCGCCTGGGAGGCGCTCGAGGATGCCGGCCGCATGCCGAGCCGGCAGCAGGGGCCGGTTGGCGTCTTTGCCGCCAGCGGCATGGGGAGCTACTTTTATTTCAACGTCTGCAGCGATCGCGAACTGGTCGAGCAGACCGGCATGTTCCTGCTGCGCCATACCGGCAATGACAAGGACTTCCTCTCGACCCGCGTGTCCTTCACGTTCGACCTGCGTGGGCCCAGCGTCAATATCCAGACCGCCTGCTCGTCCTCGCTGGTCGCCGTGCATTATGCGGCCCAGAGCCTGTTGAATGGCGAATGCGATATGGCGCTGGCCGGTGGCGTCACCATCGAACAGCCCCATCGCCGCGGTTACAGCTATCAGGATGGCGAAATCCTCTCGCCCGACGGGCATTGCCGCGCCTTTGATCATCGCGCCGCCGGCACGGTCTTCGGCAGCGGTGCCGGCGTCGTCGTGCTGCGTCGCCTGTCGGACGCCATTGCCGATGGCGACACGATCCATGCGGTCATCAAGGCTTCGGCCATCAACAATGACGGCGCCAGCAAGGCCGGCTATCTCGCGCCCAGCGTGACCGGCCAAGCCGAAGCCGTCATCGAGGCCCAGGGGCTTGCCGGCATTTCGCCCGACACGATCGGCTATGTCGAATGCCACGGCACCGGCACCTATCTCGGCGATCCCATCGAAATCCAGGCCCTGACGGAAGCCTTTCGCCTTGGCACGACGCGCCGCAATTTCTGCCGCGTCGGCTCGGTCAAGTCCAATATCGGCCACCTCGATACGGCGGCCGGCGTGGTCAGCCTGATCAAGGCGGCGCTGACCGTCAAGCATGGCAAGATCCCGCCCACGCTCGGCTTCGAAAAGCCCAATCCGTCGATCGATTTCGCCAATAGCCCCTTCGTCGTCAATGACCGGCTGACCGAGTGGCCCTCCACCGCGCCGCGCCGCGCCGGGGTCAACTCGCTCGGCGTCGGCGGCACCAATGCCCACGTGGTCATCGAACAGCCGCCCGCCGTCGCGGTATCCACCACGGCTGCCAGCAGCGAGCCGACCATGCTCCTGTCTGCCGCCAAGAGCCGCAAGGCGCTCGACGCGGCCCAGATCAAGCTCGGCGAATTCATCCGCGACAATGCCGCGCTTCCGCTCGCCGACATTGCCCATACGCTGCTGCAGGGGCGCGAAGCCTTCGAGCACCGCGCCGCACTCGCCGTGCGCGACCATGCCGACGCGGCCCATGCCCTGATGACGCCCGAACTGAAGCGCGTCTTTGCCCATTCAGCGCTCGACAACGCCTCGGGCGCCGTCTTTCTTTTCCCCGGCGGCGGTGCCCAGCATCACGGCATGGCCCGCGATCTCTATGGCAGGGAGCCAGAGTTCCGGCGCGTGGTCGACGAAGGCATCGGCTATCTGCCTCCGGGCGCGGCCGATGAATTGCGCGCGGCCTGGCTCGATGCGGCGGCGCCCGATCCACGTCTGCTGCGCCCCGCGATCCAGCTCCCGGCCATTCTCATCATCGAAGTGGCCCTGGCCCGTCTCTGGATGGCGCGAGGCATTACGCCCAAGACGCTGATCGGCCATTCCATGGGCGAAAATGCCGCCGCCTGCCTTGCCGGCGTGCTGAGCTTCAGGGATGCCGTCAATCTGGTTCGCCTGCGGGGCGAGCTGTTCGAAACCCTGCCCCAGGGCGGCATGCTGTCCGTGCCGGTCGGGGAAGCGCAATTGCGTACCCTCCTGCCGGAAGAACTCGACATGGCCTCGGTCAATGCGCCGGGCCTGTGCGTCGTCTCGGGGCCGGACGAGGCGCTTGATCGCTTTGCCGAAAGCCTCAAGGCACAGGGGATAGACGCCAGCCGCATCACCATCGACGTGGCTGCCCATTCGCGCATGCTCGAGCCGATCCTCGCGCCCTTCCGCGCCTTCCTCGCCAGCATCAGGCTGAACCCGCCCACCATCCGCATCATTTCCAATGTCACCGGCCAGACCCTGTCTGCGGCAGATGCCACCAGCCCCGACTACTGGGCGCGCCATCTGCGTTCCACGGTGCGCTTCGAGCAATGCCTTGCCGAAGTCAGCGCCGATGCGGCGCTGATCTATATCGAGACCGGTCCGTCGCGCGCATTGTCGTCCCTGGCCAAGGCGCAGGGCAATATCGACGCCAATCGCGTCATCAATGCCCTGCCGCATCCCGATGAAAAGGTCGATGACCAGCTCTATTGCCTGACCGCCATCGGCCGCGCCTGGGCGGCAGGCCTCGCCATTCCGGCCGAAAAGCTGGTGCCGGCCGGCCGTCGCGTGCAGCTGCCGACCTATCCCTTCCAGCATCGCCGCTTCTTCATCGAGCGCCAGCAGCCCGCCGCCGATGACGAAGCCCCGCTGCTGCGCCTCGACGACATGACCGACTGGGGCCATCGCCCGGCCTGGCGCCGCTCCGTGCCCGACATCGTCGCCGGCAGCACGGCGGACAGGCACGTCTACCTTGTCTTCCTCGACGATGGCGATACCGGCCAGCAGCTGGCGCAGCGGCTGCGCGACCTCGGCCATCGCGTCGTCACCGTCGCCTCCGGCGATGGTTTTGCGCGCCGCGATGCCGAGACCTATGTGGTCTGCCCCGAACATGGCCGCGCCGGCTATGATGCCCTGGCCGCGGGCCTCGCCGCCGACCAGATCACGCCCGATCGCATGGCCTATCTGCCGCTGCTCACCCATACGGCGAGCTTCCGTCCCGGTTCGAGCTTCTTCAATCGCATCCAGGAAAACGGCTTCCAGGGCCTGCTGCATCTGATGCAGGCCTTGTCCGAAGCCAATGCCGCGCCGCGCCTGCACATCACCGTCGTCACCAATGGCGCCCAGCAGGTCGAGAGCGAGGGCCTGGCCCATCCGGAAAAGGCGACGCTGGAGGGACCGGCGCTGGTCATTCCGCGCGAATTCGAAGACACGACGCTCCGCCTGATCGATGTGGAGCTCGAGACCCGCGCGCCAACCACCCATCGCGACATTTCGGTTTTCGGCAAGTCCAAGGCCACGAGCCCCGTTACGCCCGCCGACCTGATCGATGCGCTCATGGAAGAATTGGCCGCTGCGCCCGGTTCGGAAGTCGTCGCCTGGCGCAAGGCGCGGCGATGGTCACGTAGCCATGTGAAGCTGCCGCTCGCCGCCCCCGCCGATCCGGCCACCCTGTTCCGCGATGAGGGCGTCTATCTGTTGACCGGTGGCCTGGGCGATCTCGCGCTGACCTTCGCCACCCAGCTCGTTTCGACCCGGCATGCCAGGGTTGCCCTCCTGGCCCGCACTGCGCTGCCAGCCCGCGCGAATTGGCCGGTCCTGTCGCGCGTCCTGCCGGTCACCGATCGTCGTCGCATGGCCATCACCGCCATCCAGTCCATGGAAGAGGCCGGTGGCGAGGTCCTGGTCCTCGAAGGCGATGTCACCAATCCGCTCGATGTGCAGCGCGCGCTGGATCAGATCCGTGCGAAGTGGGGACATCTCACCGGCGTCCTGCATACTGCCGGCATGGTCGATGACGCGCCACTCCTTGCCAAGACGGTGGAGTCGGCCGAGCTCGTCCTCGCGCCCAAAGTGGTCGGCACCATGGTTCTGGCCGAGGCGCTCGCCGACCAGCCGATCGAGACCCTGGTCCTGTTTTCCTCGACCAGTAGCGACACGGCACCGACCGGCCAGGTCGACTATGTGGCGGCCAATGCCTTCCTCAATGCCTTTGCCGAAAGCCAGGCCTCCCGCAGCGACCGCAAGACGATCGCCGTCCATTGGGGCATCTGGAACCAGGTCGGCATGGCCGCCCGCGCCATTGCCGAGGCGGACGAGCAGGCCATGACGACCCTGCGCCCCGCCAGCGGTCCCTTCTTCCAGCGCTGGATCGAAGATGGCGAGGGCCATGTCTGGCTCGAGGCCGGCATCGATGCCAGGACCAGCTGGCTGTTCAACGAGCATCGCCTGGCATCAGGCGAGGCGCTGATGCCCGGCACGGGCTATGTGGAACTTATCGGCCAGGCCATGGTCGAGGCCGGCCTGCCGGCGCTCGCCATCGACACGCTCGAATTTCGCAGCCCCATGTTTGCGCCCGAGGGGCAGACGCTCTCCGTTCGCCTCGCCATCGGCTTCGAGCATGGCCACTATAGCGTCACCATTGCCTCCTCGTCCGGTGACGGCGTCACGGTCAACGCGCTCGCGCGGCTGGTTCCGGCGCATCCTGTCAGCGCCAGCATCCCGGTCGCCGAGATCGAGGCACGCTGCGCCCTGCGCAGGAATGAGGCCCAGCCCGGCCAGGCGCTCCGCTCGGCTCAGGAAGACCATCTGCGCTTTGGTCCGCGCTGGAAGGTGCTGCGCGCTCAGCAATCCGGCATGGGCGAGGCCTTCGCCCGCCTGTCGCTGCCGCAGGCTTTCCATTCCGACCTCGACGCTGGCTACCGCGCCCATCCCGGCCTGCTCGACATCGCCACCGGCTTTGCCATGGATATCGTGCCCGGCTATGGCGGCTCGAACACGCTCTGGGCGCCGGCCTCCTATGGCCGCATCACCCTGCTGCAGCCCCTGCCTGCCGACATCGTCAGCTGGGTGCGCCTCGCCGACAGCGCCGTCTATGGCGATGGCTTCGCCTGTTTCGATATCGTGCTGGCGACGCCGGAAGGCGCCGTTCTGCTCGTGGTGGAAAAGCTCCTGCTCCGCCGTCTCGACGCGGCACAGGGCCTTGTCCGCATGCCCGCGCCGAAGCGCGCCCAGGCCCCATCCGGCACTGCGCAGCGTCAGCTGGCGCGGCAGGTGCGCCAGGGCATCCTGCCGCAGGAGGCGCTGGAAGCACTGGAACGCGCGCTGGCCAGCGGTGCCGCGCAGCCGATCGTCAGCTCCATGGACCTGCCGGGCCTGATCCGGCGGGCCGAGCAGATGGCAGCCGGCCCGCGCAAGTCCAACCTCGATTTCGGCCGCTCGGCCGATCTCGACAGCGCTTTCGTCGCGCCCTCCACCCCGTCGGAAATCCGGCTTGCCGGCTTCTGGCGCGAATTGCTCGGGATCGAGCAGATCGGCGTGGATGACAATTTCTTCGATATCGGCGGCCATTCGCTGGTCGCCGTGCGGCTCTTCCGCTCCATCCGCAAGGAATATGGCATCGACCTGCCCATCTCGACCTTGTTCGAGGCGCCCACCATCGCGCTTCTCTGCAAGCTTCTGCCCGTCGCTGCCAATGACGAGTTCGACGTCAAGCCGGCAGGCAATGCAGCGCCGGCGGTGGAACTGATCCATCGCGTGGCCATGCATGTCCCCGCCGACAATAAAGCCACGCCGCTCTTCATCTGCGCCGGCATGTTCGGCAATGTGCTCAACCTGCGCCAGCTGGCGCGCCAGATCGGCACGCAGCGGCCGGTCTATGGCCTGCAGGCCCGCGGCATCTATGGCGATACCCCGCCGCATGAAACCTTCGAGGAAGCCGCCGCCAGCTGCATCGCCGAAATGCGCGCCATCCAGCCTGAAGGGCCCTATCTGCTGGCTGGTTTCTCGGGTGGTGGTGTGGTCGCCTATGAAATGGCCCAGCAATTGCGGGCAGTGGGCGAGGAGGTCAGTCAGCTCATCATGCTCGATACGCCCGTGCCGACGCAGCCGGCACTGTCCACGCTCGACAAGGCCAATATCCGGTTGCAGGATCTGCGCCGAGAAGGCGTTGGGCTCTTCGCGTCCTGGCTGCTGATCAAGGTGGCCTGGAAAAACCTGGAGCGCGAAAAGCAGAATGCGCTGGCGCTCGAGCGCGGTTCGGACCGGCTCAACAATGAGATGGTGGAAGCCGCCTTCTATCGCGCCCTGGGTCGTTACGAGGTAAGACCCTATCCGGGTGAGGTCACCCTGTTCCGGCCCAATCCGCAGATCGAATATCACCTGTCCAATGGACGGAAGCTGGTCGCGGACCGCAACTTCTTCCGCGAGGACAATGGCTGGACGCCCTATGTGGGCAAGCTCACGGTCACCGTAATTCCAGGCGACCATGACTCCATGGTTCTCGATCCCAATGTCCGGGTTCTGGCCGACCATATCCGCCGGCAACTGGCGGCCAGCAATAGCAGCATCGACAACCGGAAGGCCGCCGAATAGCGGCGGCCTTCTGATTAGCGCCCGATGAGCTCCAGCCAATAGAGGCGCAGCAGCGTCGGCACCGAATAGGCATAGCGCTTCCACAGGCGGCGCGGCTCGGTGGCGACGCGGTGCATCCATTCCATGCCGCTGCGGTTCATCCAGGCCGGCGCCCGCGCCCGGTCCCCGGTGATGAATTCGAGCGAGGCGCCCACGCAAAGCGCTGTCCCGCGCGCCTGGCCATTGGCCTGCGTCTGTGCGGCGATCACTTCGGATTGCGGGCTGCCAATGGCGATGAAGGTGAAACGGGCAGGGTGGTCGACAATGAAATCCACCACGTCGCAGAGGGCATCCGGCTTGTCGAGAATGCCGAAGGGCGGCACATGCCAGTGGAAGCGGACATGGGGAAAGCGCTGCATCAGCTTGGTGGCAATGCCCTCGCGCGCCACGATCAGCGTCACCACATCCCCCGGCATCAGCAACCTGTCAAAGATTGCCTTTGTCAGGTCCGACCCCGTCACATGGGTCAGCGGCCGCCCCACCGTGCGGGACAGGACCTGCAATGGCTTGCTGTCGCACAGGCACAGCATGGCCTGATGATATTGGCTGAGCGCAGCGGGCTGGCCGGACAGGCGCACGATATGGTCGACATTGGGTGTCACCACATAGCCGAAGCGGTCTTCGGCGCGGCTGTGGCTCAACTGGTCGATGACCTGTCCTTGGTCGAGGCTATCGAAGGACACGCCCAGAAAACGGGTCCGCTCCGGCTTTGCTCCGGCATTTGTTGTTTTGTCTCCCCCCATCTGCATCCTCCTAGGCAGGCCATGCCGTGACATCGGCAATCTGCCCGCCTTCGGCGAAAAGTTCGCGCGGCGGGGAATGGCTGATGAAGTGGATCGGGCTCGATGTCGGGCCATAGGCCCCGCTCGGATGGATGGCGATGATGTCGCCCTGCGCCAGGGTGGGCAGTTCGGCGCCGGCGGCCAGCCGGTCAATCGAGGTGCAGAGCGGGCCATGCAGGTCATACTTGGCCAGGTCCTTGCCGCCGCCGACGCGATGCAGCAGGTAATTGCGCCGCAGCACCATGCCGAACTGGCCGGTGGCCGCCAGATGCGCGTTCATGCCGCCATCGCAGAGCACCACCTGCGCCCCGCGCGATGGCTTGACCCGCAGCACTTTTGTGAGGAACACGCCGGCCTCGCCGACCAGATGCCGGCCCAGTTCGAGCACCAGCTCGGTTCCCGCGAAACGCCTGTCCTGCCGGAACAGGTTCAGGTCTTCGGCAATGCCAGCGGCAATCTCGGCCGTGTCCAGCGGCACGTCGCCCAGATGGTGGGGAATGCCAAGGCCTGAGCCGAAGACCAGCCGTTCCGGCACCAGGTCGATCAGCGCGGCAAAGCGACGGAACTCGGAAATGAAAATGCGCCAGTTCTCCACTACCGCGGCGGGCTTGAGCGATTGCGTGCCCGAATAGATATGCAGGCCGACGATCTGCAGGTGGTCCATGGCCGCAATCCGGCGCAGCGCCGGTTCGGCCTCTTCCACATCGATGCCGAAGGGGCTGGGCCGTCCGGCCATGTGGTCGCCAAATCCCTTGGGAACATGATCCGGCGCCAGTCGCACCAGGACACGCTGGCGGCGCCCACTGCTCCCGGCGACGGCATTTGCCGTCTCGGCCTCCTCAAGGCTTTCCAGCACCAGCTCGCCGATACCGGCCGCGATCGCCTCGGCGATTTCGGCCTGCCTCTTGGCCGGCCCGGTGAAGCTCAGCACGGATGCTGGCCAGCCCGCAGCCGTCGCGCGCTTCACTTCCCCGATCGAGGACACATCCAGATAGGGCACCCGTCCACGCAGCCAGCCAAGCAGGGCCGGATTGGGATTGGCCTTGACCGCATAGCTGAGGCCAAACCACTGACCGAAATCGCGTTCAAGCACGGCCAGCCGCTGCTCGATGCGGTCGGCTACATAGAGATAGCTCGGCGTGCCGAAGCGATCGGCAGCCTCGGTCAGGAGTGGGTCGAGGTCAGTCCAGGCTGGCAGCATAGGCAGTAATCCGGCCGATCGTGTCGAAATTTTCCAGCGTGACATCCGCCGGCCGCACCTCGCCGCCGCTGCGCTGCTCGATGAACATGATGACGCTCATCATCGACACGGAATCGAGCAGGCCCGACGAGAAGAGTTCCGTATCGTCATCGAGCGGCTGCTCGATCGAGAGCTCGCTTTGCAGATAGTCGCGCAGGTCTGTCGCCGTGAGGGGTGTCTTGGTCGCCATGGTGGAGGTCCGGGATCAGGGAATGGTTGGGATGTCGCCATTGCCGCAGGCAGCAATGACGGTAGGGCGATCGAGCTTGCCGCTGGCCGTGCGCGGCATGGTGCCGGGCCACAGAAAGATGCTGGCTGGTTGCATATAGCCCGGCATGGTCTGCCTGAAAGCGGCGCGCAGCGCCTCCGGATCGGCGCCCTGATGCAGGCTGCAGGCGACGTGGATGACCTGTCCACGATCGGCATCTTCGCGGCCGAAGGCCACGCTTTCCTGGGTGAGGCCGGTCCGCGCCACGGCATCCTCCACCTCGGTCGGGCTGACGCGGAACCCCATGGTCTTGATCATGTCGTCCATGCGGCCGACGAACCAGAGGTCGCCATCCGCATCCACTTCCACCAGATCACCGGACCAAACTACGTTCTGGTCGCCTATTTCGGCGGCGAGCTCGGGGCAGGGGCGGATGCGCGCCGCCGTATCCTCGGGCCGTTCCCAATAGCCGAGCGAGATCAGGGGACCGACATGCACCAGTTCGCCCTGCTCGCCCGGACCGGCGCGCCCAATCCCGGCCCGCACGGCAAAGACTTGCGAATAGGGCACGGCCTGGCCGATCGAGCCCATCTTGGCCGCGAATTTTTCCGGCGCGAGGAAGGTTGATCGGAAGGACTCCGTCAGCCCATACATCAGAAATATCCTGGCCTCCGGAAAGGCTTCGGG
The DNA here is from genome assembly GCF_963517015.1 of uncultured Devosia sp. Lineage (NCBI taxonomy): Bacteria > Pseudomonadati > Pseudomonadota > Alphaproteobacteria > Hyphomicrobiales > Devosiaceae > Devosia > uncultured Devosia sp. The sequence goes on along the minus strand of NZ_CAUQDV010000002.1, from coordinate 581,174 downwards.
CATGGCGCTCAGGATATCGGGCGAAATCTTGCCGCCGGTATTGGTGACGCGCTTGAGCGAGGGCAGCGCCGTTGGCACCTCGACCAGATAGCGCACGATCATCGACCAGAGCGGTGGTACGCCGGCAATGCCGGTCACCGCGTGGCGCTTGGCGGCAGCCACGATCTCGGCCGCTAAGATGACCGGCTGATGCACCACCGTGCCACCCACCAGCAGCATGGTGGTGAGCTGGTTGAGCCCTGCATCGAAACTATAGGGCAGGACGGAGAGGAGCCGGTCGCTCTCGTCCAGTCCCAGATACTGCGTTACCGACAGCGCCCCGATGCGGATATTGCGGTGGCTCAGCATCACGCCCTTAGGCTTTCCGGTCGAGCCCGACGTATAGATGATCGCGCAAAGTGCATGGGGATCGGTGGCATGGGGCACGATTTCCGCCGCCCCCGGCATGGTTTCGTCCCAGAGCGAAAAACAGGCCTCTCTGGGCTCGACCGGCAAGGCGCCGCGCACGATCACATGCTCCAGCGTCGCCGGCAGGTCGGCATTGCGCAGGGCCCGCGCCGAAGCCGCCATGACGACGGCCACGCGCGCCCGGCAATCTGTCGCGACAAAGAGCAGCTGGTCTATGGTCCACTGGTGGTTGACATTGACCATCACCGCGCCAAGCCGCCATACGGCATGCATGGCCACGACTTCATCAATGCTCTTGCGGAACTGGATCACTACCCGGTCGCCGGCAACCACGCCCAGCGCTTGCAACCGTGCAGCCAGCCGATCGGCTTCCCGGGCCACCTCGGCATAGGTCACGGACCGATCCGGATCGACGAGGCATGCCTTGCCGCCGCGTTCAGCCAGGTTCGCCCATAGCAGGTCCCAGATCGGCACATCCGCACCGATGATCGTCATGTCATTCATTTCGGGACTGCCTGGTCAGCCGTGCGCAGCAGCGACAGGCGTGGGAATATCCTGGCCGGAGACCCGATGACGACCGAGTCCGAGGGAACATTAGTGGTGACGGCCGTATTGGCGGCGATGCGGACGCGGTCACCGATCTTGATCCTGCCCAGCACGGTCGAATTGACCCCGATAAACACGTCATTGCCGATCTGCGGCGCGCCGGGACCCATATTGGTGCCTATCGTGACATTGTGCATCACGCCCACCCGGTCTCCGATAATCGCATCGGGATGAATGGATAACGACCCCTCGGCGTGAATGATGTGAAAGTCCCTGCCGATCGTCGTTTGTGGCGGAATCCAGATTTTGGTGACGTTGAGAATGAAGAGCTTGAGTATTCCGTAGAAGAAGTTGGCTATCTTCCGCGTCACGCGGTGCTTTCTCTGGATCGACCATTTTCCGTAACGGAAAATCGCCAGCGAAACGAAGGAAGCGTCGGTCAGTGAACGTCCATGAATGACGTAGTCACGAACTAATTCGTCCCACATGGTCCCACGCCCCCAAGTAATCCATGTTTCGCTTTTTAGCGGCAGTGCTTGCCGGTCAGGCGATCGAAACTTTGGTCAGTATTCTGCTAACCTTACGCAACTGTCAGTATTGTGGGAAGTCATGGCAGTAAGTCCAGCGTCGCGTCTATCTCGTTTGGGTTAATTTCGAAACCGCCTGTTGTGCCGCTGCCAATCACCATCGCGAAATTGAGGTCCAGCCGATCGGTCATCAGCTTCATCGCCGCCGTCACGCGGTCGGGAGGCATGAGTACCAGCATCGTGCCGCCAGGCGGCATGACGGCGAGGGCATGCACGAGCTGGCTGCCCTCCACCCCGATCAAGAGCCGTGCGCCCGCGCAGGCCCTGACAAGGCTTTCGACCGAATGCTCCATGATATGGACGATCTGGATACCATAGCGCGCGGCCAGATCTTCGGCGAGGCGCTGCTCATTGACCAGGAGACGCGGATCGCCCGTCTGTCCCCGCATCAGGAACACGCCGGGATGCGGGCTGGCCGGCGGTATAGAGTCCAGCAGGCGACGACGCCGGTCGGCGGCCCTGGCTTTCTTGCCGGAATTATTGGCGAGATCCTGGAACAGGATCAGCTCGTCGAAATGGGCGAAACTGGTCCTTATAGGGGCGATGGCCAGCCGCTTTTCATATTCCTGACGATGCCCCGGTGCACCGGCATGGATGGTCACCGGCTTTCCGGTGGCCTCGGCCAGCCGGTAGGTCTCGCAATCGTCCATCAGCCAATTGCCGAAATAGCGCACGCCAACCCAGCTGTCATAGATGGCGCCCGTTTCCATCCGCGGTGGTCGGCCCAGGGGCGGTATGCGCCGGCTGCGTCTGGCCAGATGGTAGGACGCGCTGTCCTTGTAGAGCACGCCGTCGGACAGCAGCACGTCGCGGAACCGCGCAGCAATGGTCGGGCTGATCGACTGGGCTTCGTCTTTTGTCAGCGCTGTAATGGTGTCATTGAGATCGCCGAAGACGGTATTCTCGATGCGGTCCAGCTGGCCCGGCAGAAAAATGGCAGCAGGAAACCGCTGCTCGTCACCCGCGGAAACGGTCCAGATCTCGACGGCACGACTCCAGAAATCCGGGCTTCGATGGAGCAATCGAGCGATCTGGCTTTCAACAACCTGATAGATCGCCATGTTGTTTGCCACCTCGGTTTGGTCTGCAAGCTACGATCGCCGCATCGCGCTATTAAGTCATATCGAGACGAATAGTATCGATATTATTTGGGTGTGCTAGTTTAAAAGGTGGGTAAATCCTCAAAAAACAGTATCGTTAAAAAAAACCAGTATCAGCTGATCATCGCTTCGCAGTTGTTTGGTGGAGATGCCAAATGTCGTGGAAAAGCCTCCATACGGGCAAAGGCTAGGCCTGTGAAGGGCCCCAGGAGAACAGCGCCAGCGCAAGCAGGGTCGTCCCTCTGGGCGCAGCAATCGGGTTACTGTGCGCGGTCACGATATTGCTCCGGTGGGCGATGGGTCTCGACTGGGCTGATTGGTTAACAAAAAAGAAAACATGAAAATACTGGGTAAAATTACGCTTGACCAACTAGAGTCGGCTGGCGTCGTCGTGTACCAGTTCGAGCATTGTTCCCAATCCACGCCAGCGTTGACCCATAAGAAAGCGGCATGACACGCAGAAGCTATCTGATCGCCGCCGCCTGGATCGGCCTGTTCCTCATCATGGCGGCGACATTGTCGCCCATTGGCATCCGCCCGAGCCTGCCTATCTCTGTCGATGCCGAACGGGTCACGGCCTTCATGGTCGTTGGTTTTCTCTTTGCCCTTGCCTATCCCAAGCATATCTGGTTCGCCGCTATAGTCGTCTTAATAGGGGCGTTTGGCCTGGAAATCCTGCAGGAATTGCGTCCCGACCGCCATGCGCGTTTCCGCGATGCCATGTGGAAGTCGATCGGCGCCTCTGTCGGGCTCGGTCTGGGCTGGACCCTGATCGCTGTCCTGCCTTTCATGTCGAAGCGACAGCAATAAAGCTGACCTACGGTCAGCGCAGGGCCGGGCACAGTGGTGGCAATGGTTGAGGAAATGGAGCGGGTGAAGGGAATCGAACCCTCGTGTTCAGCTTGGGAAGCTGCTGCTCTACCATTGAGCTACACCCGCTTGCAGGCGACTAGATGCGGGAAATCATGCGGGTCGTCAAGGCTGCCTGTTGCCCTGGGTCGGCTGAAACCATCGAGGCGCGCGAGACTGTTGCATCTGCCGTTGCGAGCGTTCTGGTAATCAGGTTTCGCCCCAGCGCCGGTGAGGATCGTTGGTATCGGCATGACCGGTTCGCCAAGCTAACCAGCCTTTGGCCTGGCCTGTTTCACCCATCCACCAACATGGATTTTTCGACTTGGGCTATATGACATGCTGCAGTTCGCCATCTGCCTCATGTGTTAAGTCTAGATCGCTTGGTCTGGCGCGTTAATAGTTAGCAATAAAAAATACCCGGAACTAAAATATGCCCTTCTCAGGGGAAAATATCTTGATAGTAGTAAATAATCCAGGGGATGGCGCCCGTCATTGTTGAATGGCGCATTTTGCAGGTGAGAGTTCGATTTGAGTGTGTCAGTTGAGGGGCGTGAGGATAATTCGGATCTGGCAAAGATAAAAGTATTGGCTGGCGTTTCTGTCGTAATTCCGACGTACAAGGAAGCCCAGAACATACCGCTGATGCTGGGTCGTATTTCGCGTTTGCGCGATCAATATGAAATCGATCTCGAAGTCCTGTTCATGGACGACGATAGTGCGGATGGAAGTATTGAGGCGGTGGCTGCCGCAGGGCACGATTGGGCAAGGATCGTGGTGCGCAAGGCCGACCGCGGCCTGAGCCCGGCCGTCATTGAGGGCTTCCGACTGGCAACCAAGCCGGTGCTTGTCTGCATGGACGGCGACCTGTCTCATCCACCTGAAATTATTCCGCAACTGGTTCTGGCTTTGGCGGCAGGAGCGCAGTTCGCGTTGGGATCACGCTACGTGACCGGCGGTTCCACCAATGATGACTGGGGCGTTTTCCGCTGGCTCAACAGTCGGGTAGCGACCTTGTTGGCCCGTCCACTGACCAGCGCCAAGGATCCGATGTCGGGCTTTTTTGCATTGCGCAAAACGGATTTTGACTCGGCACATGACCTCAATGCGGTCGGCTATAAAATTGCGCTCGAGCTGATCGTTAAGTGCGGTTTCGACAACGTCGCCGAAATTCCCATTCTTTTCGTTGACCGCATTCATGGTGAGAGCAAGCTCACGATGAGGCAGCAGTTACTCTATATCATGCATCTCCGCCGACTTTACATTTACAAGTCTGCCAATGCCATGGCGGCAGCCCAGTTCGCCGTTGTCGGCGCGTCCGGCGTGGTGGTCAATCTCGCGGTCCTGACTCTGCTGGAAAGGATTGGAGCACCGATCCTGCTTTGCCTCATCGGCGGTATCGTCGCGAGTGTCTGCACCAATTTTGCACTCAACAGGCGCTTCACGTTTTCCTACGCTAGGAATGGCAAAATTCTCAAGCAATTTGCAGGTTTTGTGTCCGTGTCGGCGCTTGGTGTCGCTGTCAATCTTGGTGTGTCCCTGCTGACCGCTAGCCGCCTGACGGCTAAGCAGCCCCTCGCACTTCAGCTTGCAGCTCTGGTCGGAATCGCCTGCGGACTAACCTTCAACTATCTTGGAAACCGGTATGTCATCTTCCGCAAGACGCATATCCGCGGCTGAACTCGCCATTGTTGTCGGCCTGGCTTTGGTGACAATTGTCGCCGCGAGTTGGCGCATCGGCAATCCCGCCCTTTGGCTCGACGAGCACTATTCGTTGGCAGTCGCTCAAGAGAGCTGGTCCGATATGTTTGGACGGTTCTGGGGTCTGGATACCCACCGTCCCATATACTATGCCCTGCTGAAGGCCTGGATGAGTGTGTTCGGCAGCGACGCTGCAACGGCACGCATGCTCGGCGTGGTTCTTGCTGGAGCGACCGTCCCGGTCATTTGGGGACTTGGGAGAATCTTGGGTGGCCAGCGCATTGGCCTCCTGGCGGCGGCACTGTTGGCAGTCTCTCCCCTGTTCATCGCGCAAGCCAGAGAACTTCGGATGTATCCGTTGTTTAGCCTCTCGCTGGCTCTGACAACCTTGTCCCTGGCGCTGATCGCCATGCGCGGGAACAGCATTGGCTATTGGGCGCTCTTCGTCGTCTCTGCCGTTTTGGCCTTCTATGCGCAGGCGACGGGCTTGCTTATCATGCCTCTGGCAGGCCTGTTTTTGCTCATCCTCGTTGTTGCTCGCCTGAGAGAACCTCAGATTCTTGTCGGCTTCGGGGTTGCATCACTGCTTTGGTTGGCCCTGGCCCTGCCAGGGCTTTGGCCGGCCATCTTCCATACGCGTGATACCTTGGCCAATTTCTGGATACCTGCGCCGAGTTTGACCTGGGTCTATTCGCAGTTCGTGGGTGTGTATCCCTATCCCGCATGGGCGAAGCCCATCATCGGCATTGTGCTGCTCGCTGGTTTTTTTCTTGCCTGGCGAAACAACAAACGCGCCTTCTGGTTGCTGGCGGTGATGGTAATCGGCATGCCCCTGATGCTCCTGGCACTGAGCTACATCAGGCCCATCCTCATTGTCCGTGTCTTTGTCTGGACCTCCGTGATTGCCGCCGTCGTCATGGCTTTTGCAGTATCGAAGCTGCCGAAATGGCCGCTGGCAGCCGCAGTCGCCGTGATAGTCGCGCTGCAGGTCGTGACTTTGCTGCCTCACTATCCGACGCAGCCAATGCAGACGGATCTGGATATGCTGGCGTCGGAACTGGAGACTTTTGACCGGCAGAACGACATAATGCTGATTGGGCCGCAGAGCTTTGAATTCAACCTGCGCCGCAACCATCCCTGGCTTCGCGATGTCGACATGCGAGCGTTCTCCTATGGTGACATCACTGACCTGTCCGCGGATATGCTGTGGTCAGAACTTGTGCTCCGCAGCGATGCGATGACCATGCCGCTGGAAGGAAGCAGACTGTTCCTGCTGCATGAAACCAATCCCAAATTTCCCGTTCCCGCCGAAGACAATCTGGATGCGGCGCTTGCCGCTCTTCATCGACGTGGGCAGGTAGAACGCGTCGTCGATGTTGGACGCGTCCGGCTTGAGATCCTGGACATATCTGCGCAATCGTTGCCTGGCTTGCCCGACGGCGGGACAGTGCCTTCATCTGTTGAGAGCACCGCTAGACCTTGAAATACACCGAGAGCTTTGGTTGGAGCCCAGCGTCGGGCCCAAAAGCCGGTTGGCCCTTCCAGAGCTTGCCGGCCAGCAGCCCGGCAATGTCGAGGCGCTAGCCATTTACCCGCTTGCTGCTTTTCCACTAGCCGACAGCATGTTAAGATGACTTACACAGTCAACTTGAAGTGGCCTGATGTTCCATCCCCAGATGCAGTCCCGGATCGAGGGGTTTTCGCCCAATGGCGGCCCTAACTGGCGCAGTTGGCAGGGCATGCTGGCCGATGTCTGGGATGTGGAGGGCGCGGCGGGGGCGCATGGCGAATATGTGTCGTCATACGCACGCCTGTTTGTCCTGCTCGAAGAGGCGCCACCGGGCGCCATCCTGATCACCGACGATCCTGCCGTAAAGCCAATTGGCGCCGGGCGCTTGAGCTTTATCCCGCCCAACATGCGGGTTTGGTCCATCGTCCCCGAACAGGCCCGCCTGCGGCATCTCGATCTGCATCTTGACCTGGCGCATCTCCGCCAGCGGCTGTCGGTTACGGCCGAAGCCCTGCCGGGCAATGTGGCGAACCTGATGTTCGACAATGCCAATATCCAGACCCTGGCCGGCCTCTTGGCGGCAGAATGCCAGGGACCGGGGCTGCACGATGCCTATGGCGAATCCCTAGCTCTGGCTATCTGCGTGGAATTGTTCAAGCCGGCACGGCAGGCGACCGAAGCCAAGGGCCAACTCTCCCCCCGGCGGCTGCGCATGGCCTCGAAATATCTGGCCGAGCATTGCCTTGAAGCGGTGCGCCTGCAGGAACTGGCGGAACTGGTCGGGCTGTCTCCCTCCTATTTTTCCGCAGCTTTCAAGGCCTCGACGGGCCTGTCGCCGCTGCAATGGCAGATGCGCGAGCGCATCGAGCGGGTCAAAACCATGCTGGAGGCGCGCAATGGCAGCCTCAGCCACATTGCCGATGCGACCGGCTTTGCCGACCAGGCCCATATGACCCGAGTCTTCAGGCAATATACCGGGCAGACGCCACTGGGATGGCTGAAGGCGAGCGACCGGCCGCTGTGAACTGGCCGTGGATTCCTTCAAGCGACCGTAAGGATCGACAATCCGAATTTATTAAGGTGAGATAAATCGTCATCTTATTTGGTTCACACCTGTGGCAGAAATCGGGCTGCGGGTCTTCTTGGGAATACGCAATGACGACACTGTCACGCGGCAGCCTGGCCGGTCTGCTCCTCGTCTCCACCGCCCTGATCACAGGCCACGCCTTCGCCCAGGCCCCCATTGCACTTGGCGAAGTGGTGGTCGAGGCTGATGAGAATGGAGCCACAACGGTTAGCACGACTGCCGGCTCGAAGCTGACCGTCGCGGTCACGGAAGTGCCGCAGTCGGTATCTGTTGTGAGTCGCGAGCAGCTCGACAATAGCACCAGCCAAAAGGCTGACGCTCAATTCAACTATACCGCAGGCGTCAACGGCCAGACATATGGCGAGGACTCGGATACCGACTGGCTTTTCATTCGCGGTTTTAATGCCGGTCAGACCGGCATGTTTTTGGATAACTTGTCGCTCTACCAATATGGCTTCGGCACGTTCGTTGTGGACCCCTTCCTGCTTGATCGCATCGAGGTCGTCAAAGGCCCTGCGTCGGTTCTTTATGGTGGCGCCAACGTCGGCGGTATCGTCAACTATGTCAGCAAGCGACCGACAGGTGAGCGGTTCCTCTATACCGAAACTGGAGTGAACAATTTCGGCAATGCTTATGTCGGTATCGACGGAGGCGATGTCGTGGCCGACGGCGACCTTTCCTATCGCCTGACCGGCAAGCTTTCCGGTGGTGGTTGGGAAACCGACGATGCCAGCGATCTACGTGGTGTCGTCCAAGGCAGTGCAACCTGGACTCCGAGTGACGAGACCTCACTGACGCTTTATGGATCCTATCAGAACGTCGATCTGGATCATACTTCGACCGGTTTCCTGCCCTACGTGGGCACCGTCGTCGACGCGCCCGGCGGCATCCGCATCCCGCGCGACCTCAACTATGGCGAGCCGGCCATCGACATTTACGAACGCCAGCAGTTCATGGTCGGCTATGAGCTTGAGCACGACATCAATGGTGACTGGACCGTCCGCCAGAATGCTCGTTACGCTGCAGTCGACCTGACCGAAGATGCGGTCTATGCGAGTGGTCGCCTCAACGGCACCCTGCTTGATAGGAACCGGTTTGCCCATGAAACCCATGCCGGCATTCTGACAGTTGATAACCAGCTCGAGGGGCAGTTCGCTACTGGTCCAATTGACCATACCCTGCTGCTTGGTTTTGATTACAAGAATTATCGTATTGATCCGAAGACGTTCTACAACGCTTCAGTCAATGAAGCGCTGTTCCCTGGAACAACGCCTTCGATTGATATCTTCAATCCTGCCTATGGTTTGGGATATACGCCTATCACGCTGGCAGGTACCGCAACGTCCCTCAATCAGGCTGGACTTTATGCCCAAGATCAGATGAAGCTGGACAACTGGATCCTGACGCTGAACGGACGCTACGACTTTGCCACCACGACACTTGAGCAGGCTACTGAAGTGACGCGCGACGAGGGCATTTTCACTGGTCGCGTTGGTCTAGGCTATGAGTTCGACAATGGCCTCACGCCCTATGTGAGCTATGGCACCTCGTTCAATCCCCAGCTGTCGCAGGATGTAGACAATAATCTGCTGGCCAGCGAAAAGGGTGAGCAATGGGAAGCCGGTATCAAGTACGAACCGACTTTCATGGACGGTCTCATTACCGCTTCTGTGTTCAACATTAATCGTAGCAACGTTGCGGCACCCTCGCAGATACCCAACACATATTACTCGGTGCCGGTTGGCGAAGTGAATGTGACGGGCGTGGAGCTTGAGGCTCTGGTGAATGTCGAGGACTTCAAAATCCTCGGTAGTCTGACCTATCTAGATGCCGAAGTGATCAACAGCACAAATGCCGCCATAATCGGCAAGACTCCGGTGCAGATTCCCACGCTTACCGCGTCGCTCGGTGTTGAATACGACTTTGGTGGTCAGTTCGAAGGCCTGACGGTCGGTGCTGGGGCTCGTTATCTCGGCGCATCCTGGGCGGATGACACCAATACGCTCGAAGTCCCCGCCGCAACGGTCTTTGACGCCAGCCTCCGCTACGAGCAGGATGATTGGGGCGTGACGCTCGCTGCATCGAACATCTTCGACAAGACCTATGTCGCAAGCTGCCAAGGCGCGAGCTCCTGCGGCTATGGCGCCGGCCGTACCGTGACCCTGAGCCTGCACAAGAGCTGGTAACCGGCCCTCTTGATCGACCAAACCATCCGGCCGCCCACAAGCGGCCGGATTTCTGTTGAAGGTAACTGACATGGCCATTTCCCGCTCCGGCGTTGCTGCAACGGCGCTGCCGTTTTTCACCAGCACTACCTTCGCCCAGGACTTCCCCGCCGGCACCACCGTGGAAATCGGCAATCTGCCCCATGACCTCTCCCCCTGGGCGATGTTCATGGCGGCGGATATTGTCGTGAAGGGCGTGATGCTGGGGCTGGCTTTTGCTTCGCTGATCACCTGGATCTTTCTCGTCGCCAAGGTGCTGGAGATCGCCGGAGCCACGGCGCGCATGCGGCGGACATTGCGGGTGGTGAATGCGGCACCGTCGCTGGATCAGGCTCTCAATGACATGGGCAACCGTCGCGGCGTCGGCGCCATTCTGCTGCGTTCGGCCGAGGATGAGGTGCGCCTTTCGCTCGGTGCGCTGGATCAGGCCGGTGGCGATGGCCTCAAGGAACGCGTGTCTTCGCGGCTGGTTCGTCTGCAGGCCGCAGCAAGCCGCCGTCTCTCGATGGGCACCGGCATTCTCGCCAGCATCGGCTCCACGGCGCCCTTCGTCGGCCTGTTCGGCACCGTCTGGGGCATCATGAACGCCTTCATCGGCATATCGCAGGCCCAGACCACTAATCTGGCCGTCGTCGCGCCGGGCATTGCCGAGGCGCTGCTGGCAACGGCCATCGGCCTTGTCGCGGCCATCCCCGCGGTGGTGGTCTATAACTTCTTCTCGCGATGGATTGCCGGCTACAAGCAGGTGCTGGGCGACACCGCCGCAGGCATCGAGCGACTGGTCTCGCGCGATCTCGACTATCGCCACGTGGCCCCGCGGACGGAGCAGGCCTGATGGCGGGCGGTATTCGCGATACCGGCGAGGACGATCTCGCCGAACAGCACGAAATCAACGTGACGCCCTTCATCGACGTCATGTTGGTGCTGCTCATCATCTTCATGGTCGCGGCACCCCTGGCGACGGTCGATATCAATGTCGATCTGCCCAGCTCCAATGCCGTGCCGCAGGAGCGGCCCGATGAACCGATCTATGTGACGCTGGCAAGCGACCTGACGCTCAACGTCAACAATGACGTGGTGAGCATCGACGGCCTCGCCGATGCGCTCGATGCCATTACCGATGGGGACCGCGAGCAGCGCGTGTTCCTGCGCGCCGACCAGGCCGTGCCCTATGGCGATCTGATGAACCTGATCAATGGCCTGCGCTCGGCGGGCTATCTCAAGGTCGGCCTCGTCGGACTGGAAGCCGCCCCGCCCATGCCGGACGCCGCCGCGGCTCCATGACCAGGGCGGACCGCGGCACCACTCTCGATGGCCTGACGCCCCTCGACCTTGGTCGCTGGGCCTTTGCGCTTGCCGTGGTCGCCGCCAGCGGGGCTGGGGCCTATGTGCTGGTGCAAAACTACACGCCACCGGCCATGGAGGTTGCGGCGGCAGAGCCGGCCATGCTGATCGACCTGGCGCCCTTGGCGCCGCCCGAGCCGGAGCCTGTGGTCGAGCCTGAGCCCGTTGCGGAGCCTGAGCCCATCGTCGAGCCCGAGCCCATCGAGGAGCCGCAGCCCGAGCCGGAACCCGAAGTCGAGCCGACCCCGCCTGAGCCCGAGCCGCCGGTCGAAGAGCCGCCGCCGCCCGAGCCTGTCGCCGACGAACCGCCACCGCCGGAGCCCGTGGTCGAGGAAGAGCCCCTGCCGGAGCCCGAGGTTGTCGAACCCGAGCCCGAGCCGGAACCTTTGCCCGAACCGCCGCCGCCCGAAGAGCCGGAGCCATTGGCTTCGCCGGACCTGCCCATGCCGATGACCCTGTCGCCGGGCCTTCAGCGTCAGCGCGAGGAGACGCCACCGACGCCAAGACCGCAGCAGCAACCGCGTCCGCAGCCGCAACCGCAACCGCAGCAACAGCCGCGGCAGCAGCAGAGCGCGCCATCGGCCCCGGCGAGCACGGTTTCGCCCCAGCAATGGCAGCAGCAGGTTCTGACCCGCATCGAAGCGCGCAAGAATTACCCGCGGGCCTCGCAGGCCGCAGGGGAAGAGGGCGTCGTCGTGGTCAGCTTCACGGTCAGTGCGAGCGGGCAGATCGGCTCGGTGGGCGTGGCGCGTTCGTCAGGCTTCCCCGCGCTAGATCAGGCCGCAGTCCAGACAGCGCGCAGTGCCGCGCCATTCCCGGCCCCGCCTGCAGGTGTCGCAGGGCAGACCGTTACTGTCCCGCTGCGCTTTACCCTGCGCTGAGACTAGCCCTGATAGTCCTTGAAATGCTTGGAGAGCTTGAGCGTCTGGGCCTGATAGTTGGACCCCAGCGCCGAGCCGTAGAGCCGGTCTGGCGCTTCGGCGAGCCGTTCGTAGATCAGCCGGCCAATGGTCTGGCCGTGGCCGAGGAGGAACGGCACTTCACGGCTGCGCACTTCGAGCACGGCGCGGCTTCCCGTACCGCCCGCCGATGAATGGCCGAAACCGGGATCAAAGAAGCCGGCATAATGCACGCGGAATTCGCCCACCAATGGATCGAAAGGCACCATTTCGGCGGCATGGCTGGGCGGCACATGCACGGCCTCGTCGCTCACCAGAATGTAGAACTCGTCCGGATCAAGGATCAGTTCCTCACGGCCGCGACTGTGCAGCGGATCCCAGAAGTCGAGCACATCGAGCGCCGCCTTCTTGTCGACATCCACCACGGCCGTATGGCGCCGCGAGCGGAAACCGATCAATCCATCGCGGCCGGCGCCCTTGAGGTCGATGGACAGCGCGACGCCTTCGCCGACCGGCACATCATTGTCAAACACCAGCGTGTCGCTGGCATGCAGCGCTTGATGCTCGGCGATGCTCAGGCGGTTGTCGCCGGAGCGGAACCGCATCTGGCTGAGGCGCGAGCCGGTCCGCACCAGCACCGGAAAGGTGCGCGGGCTGACTTCAAGATAGAGCGGGCCCTTGTAGCCATTGGGCATCTGGTCGAAGCCGCGCGCGCGGTCGCCGATGACGCGGGTAAAGACGTCGAGCCGCCCTGTAGAGCTTTTGGGGTTTGCCGAGGCGCTGACCGCTTCGGGCAGGTCGAGGCTTTCCTGTAGCGGTACGAGGTAGACGCAGCCGCGTTCCAAAACCGCACCATGCTTGAGGTCGATTTCATGCAGCTTCAGCGCTTCGATCCGCTCGGCCACCGAATGGGCCGGGCCGGGCAAAAAGCTCGAGCGGACGCGATAGGCAACATCGCCCAGGCGCAGGTCGAGGCTGGCCGGCTGGACCTGGTCGGCGTCGAAGGGTCTCGCGACCGCGATCGATCCCTGCCTGTGCAGCAGTTCGATCAAACGTGCCGGAAACACGCCCTGTGGCCAGGTCTCTTGCTTGTCCATGCTGCCCTTCCGTTTCCCTCAGGCATTCCCTAGCGGGAATTGACGCCAACTGGCAATTGGCCTTAGATCGAAACAGTGGTGATTTGGCCGGTCGGTTGCAGCCACTTAAAACAAGTTGCTAAAGACCGTTGTGGAACCGGCCGCCATATGCGTGCCGGTTTTTTGTTGTGAAGGCGTGACCATGTCCCGAGATAAGAACCCCCTCCTTGACCCGACCCGTCGCAATGCCGCGACCCAGATGGTGCATGGCGGCGGCAAGCGCACGGACTTCAACGAGACCAGCGAAGCCCTTTTCCTCAATTCGGGCTATTCCTATCCGAGCTCGGAACATGCCGAACTGCTGTTCCAGGGCAAGATTCCCGGTGGTCACAACTATTCCCGCTTCGCCAACCCCACCGTCGACATGTTCCAGGAACGCATGGCGCTAATCGAAGGCGCCGAGGCGGCGCGCGGTTTTGCTTCGGGCATGGCTGCAGTCACCAATGCGGTGATGAGCCAGGTGCGCGCCGGCGATCATATCGTGGCTGCCCAGGCCCTGTTCGGCGGCTGCCGCTACGTGGTGGAAGATTACGCGCCGCGCTTTGGCGTTGAATCGACCCTGGTCGATGGCCGTGACCCGGAAAACTTCCGCCGCGCCATGCGCCCCAACACCAAGGTCGTCTTCATCGAGACGCCGACCAATCCCACGCTGGAACTGGTCGACATCAAGGCCGTCGCCGATATCGCCCATGAACATGGCGCCAGGCTCATTGTCGACAATGTCTTTTCGACCGCGCTCTACCAGAAGCCGCTCCAGCTCGGCGCCGACCTCGTCACCTATTCGGCCACCAAGCATATCGATGGCCAGGGCAGGGTGCTGGGCGGCGTGGTGCTGGGTAGCAAGGCGCTGATCGAAGGCGACGTGCACACCTTCCTGCGCCAGACCGGCGCGACGCTCAGCGCCTTCAACGCCTGGGTCCTGCTCAAGGGTATCGAAACATACGCACTGCGCATCCGCCAGATGACCGATAGTGCCGAAAAGGTTGCCGAAGCGCTGTCTGGCCATCCCAAGGTCAACCGGGTGATCTATCCGCATCACCCCAGCCACCCGCAATATGAGCTGGCCAAGCGCCAGATGACGCGCGGTTCGACCTTGCTGGCACTCGATCTTAAAGGTGGCCAGGAGGCGGCCTTCACCCTGTCGGACAGCCTGGCCGTGGTGCTGATTTCCAACAATCTGGGCGATGCCAAGTCGCTGATCACCCATCCGCGCACCACCACTCACGCGCGCCTGACCGAAGAAGTGCGTCTCGAAACCGGCGTCACGCCAGGCCTGTTGCGCCTGTCGATTGGCCTCGAAGATCCCGACGATCTGATTGCCGACCTGATGTACGGGCTGGATCAGGTCTGATGGCCACGCATTGGGCAAAGTTTGTCGGCCTGGCCGGTGCGGCGCTTGCGCTGCTGGCCATGCCGGCTTTTGCCCAGGCGCTGCCCAATCACTTCGATCCCAGTGCCCGCGAAATGCCGCCCAGCACCACGGCGGTCCCGGCCATTCGCTTTCTGACCACGGCCGATTTCCCGCCCTTCAATTTCCGCGATGGCAGCGGCGAGCTGATCGGCTTCAATGTCGATCTGGCCAAGCGCATCTGCGCCGAGGTCAATGTCGCCTGCACCATCCAGGCCTGGCCTTGGGAGCAGGCGGCCAATGCGCTCAATGACAGCCAGGGCGATGCGCTGATCGCCGGTCTTGCCATGAGCGAGGAGACCGGCGCGACTTTTGATTTTTCGGCGACCTATCTGGCATTGCCCGGTCGCTTCGTCACCCGCGCGCACGACATTGGCACCTTCGATGCCCAAAAGCTCGACGGCAAGACCATCGCGGTCCGGGCTGGCAGCGCGCATGAGGCCTTTATGGCGCGCTATCTGCCCAAAGCCGAAGTCGTCACCTTTCCCAGCGAAATAGACGCGCTCACCGCCATGCAGGACGGCGAGGCCGATGCCTTTTTCGGCGACGCCATGCGGGCCTCATTCTGGCTCAACGACAATCTCGACTGCTGCGGCTTCGCGGGCGCTGCCTATTTCCGCCCGCAGCTGTTTGGCGAGGGCCTGGCCATCGCCGTGCCAGCCGGCAAGGACGCCATGCGCCATGCCATCGACTGGGCTTTGGTGCGGCTCGAAGAGAATGGCGCACTGGACGAGCTCTACCTGCGCTGGTTCCCGGTGGGCTTTTACTGATGCACCTGCTTCGACCCGCCGTCATCGTGCTTGTCTGCTATATTCTGTCCGTGCTGGCGACGCCGCCACTTGCTCTGGTGGCGCAATATATCGCGTCGGCTGTCGCAGGCAGCGGCATGGGCCCAACGGCCGGAAACGACCTCTTCGAATACATGTGGTACGGCACGATATTGACCGCCACTTATGCGACCTTGCCCGCGCTAGGCGCCATAGCCGTGATGCGGGTGCTGCGGCTGCGCCACTGGCTGGTCCATGTTCTGGGGGGAGTTTTCGCCTGCTGCGTCGCGCTATGGGCCTTTACCGGCAGTCCGGCCATCCTCGGCGATCGCGATGTATTGCCATTCGTTGCAGCTGGCGCCGGGGCAGGCCTTGTCTATTGGGTTTGCCGAAGGGCGTTCGGCTGGAGCGACGTCAGCCTGGCATCCGGCGATGCCGGGCCCGCGCTGCCGCTTCGATAGCGGCCGTGGTCAGCCGGTCGAGATCGAGCTTGTCACGCAGCATTTCGAGGAAACGCAGCTCTTCCTGCTCGAGATAGAGGTCGACCGCCGCAATCTCCACGGCGCAGGCATAGGCCGTGTCCTGCAGCTTTGCCGGCAGCACCGCAATCGCATCGTCCAGCACCTGATCGAGCCCTCCCGGCCCGTTGAGCTTGTCGGCACAGGCATTGGCCACGGCCATCAGGCGGCTCTTGTCGAAGCCCTCGAACACCGGCAGCCGCCCGATCAGCGCCTGGATGCGCGCCAGTTCCTTTTCCGTCATCGCACTGTCGGACGAGGCGGCAACAAGCATCAGATGGATCAGGGCGTCATGGGCATTATTGGGCATGGACGGGTTCCGCTTCTGGCGTCAGGTCATCGATAGCTAGGCGCGCCTTGCCGGATTGGCAAGCATTGCGCCCCACAAACGTTGACGCAGGCCAAAGGGAATGCAACACACCCATTCCTCCTTCTGAAAGGCCGAGCCCCTTGTCGTCCGCTTCCCTTCCCCCTCTTGACCCTGCGTTTTTCGACGCTGCCCAGACTGCCCGCGCCTGGCCGTTTGAGGAAGCCCGCAAGCTGGTCAAGCGGCTGGAGAAATCGGGCAAGGGCGAGGCCCTGTTCGAGACCGGCTATGGCCCTTCGGGCCTGCCCCATATCGGCACTTTCGGCGAAGTGGCCCGCACCACCATGGTGCGCACGGCCTTCCGCCTGCTGACCCGCGACCAGATCCCGACCCGCCTGCTGTGCTTCTCGGACGATCTCGATGGCATGCGCAAGATCCCGGACAATGTGCCCTCCAAGGAGGCCATGGAGCCGCATCTGCAAAAGCCGCTGACGGCCGTGCCCGATCCCTGGACCAATGAGTATCCAAGCTTCGGCGACCACAACAACGCCATGTTGCGCCGTTTTCTCGATACCTTCGGCTTCGATTACGAATTCGCCAGCGCGACGGAATATTACCGCTCCGGCAAGTTCGACCATGTGCTGCGTCTTGCCGCCGAACGGTTCGACGACATCATGGCCGTCATGCTGCCGACCCTGGGTGCCGAGCGTCAGGCGACCTATTCGCCCTTCCTGCCGATCTCCCCGATTTCCGGCCGCGTGCTCTACGTGCCGATGAAGGAAGTCAACGCCAAGGACGGCACGGTCACCTTTGCCGACGAAGACGGCCGCGACACCACGGTGCCGGTCACCGGCGGCCATGTGAAGCTGCAGTGGAAGCCCGACTTCGGCATGCGCTGGGCGGCGCTGGGTGTCGATTTCGAAATGTTCGGCAAGGATCACCAGACCAACCAGCATATCTATGACAAGATCTGCACCATCCTCGGCGGCACCCCGCCCGAGCATTATGTCTATGAGCTGTTCCTCGATTCCGACGGCCAGAAGATTTCCAAGTCCAAGGGCAACGGTCTGACCATCGATGAATGGCTAACCTATGCGCCGACGGAAAGCCTGGGGCTCTACATGTTCCAGAAGCCCCGCGTCGCCAAGCGCCTGCATTTCGACGTCATTCCGCGCGCCGTGGACGAATATGCGTCCTTCGTTGCCGCCTATGACCGCCAGGACGTCGCCGCGCGTCTGGAAAATCCGGCCTTCCATGTCCATTTCGGCAATGTGCCCAAGATCGACATGCCGGTTACCTTTGCCCTGCTGCTCAACCTGGCCACGGCGTCCAATCCGGAAACGCCCGAAGTCATGTGGGGCTATATCTCGGCCTATGCGCCGGGCGTATCGGCCAAGACCCACCCGCATCTCGATGCGCTGGTCGGCTATGCCATGCGCTACTTCCGCGACTTCGTGCAAAAGACCTATCGCGCCCCCGACGACGTGGAGCGCACTGCGCTCGAAGCGCTGTCTGCTGCTTTCGGGGAACTGCCTGCCGACGCGGACAACGAGACCATCCAGACTGCAGCTCTCGACGTGGCGCGCACCATCGAGCGCTATCAGGATCACACCAAGAAGAGCCCGACGGGCGGCCCCGGCGTGTCCGGTGACTTCTTCCAGATGCTCTATCAGGTGCTGATCGGCCAGGAACGCGGCCCCCGCTTCGGCTCCTTCGCCGCCCTCTATGGTATCGACAACACCCGCCGGCTGATCGCCGACGCGCTCGACGGCAAGATGCTGACGTAACGCCAGGCTTGTCGCGCTGCCGGTCTCGACATAGATTGAGGCCGGCAGGAGAGCCGCAAATGAGCCAGAGCTTCACGGTTACAGTCTTCTGGGACGACGAAGCGCATGTCTGGGTCGCCACCAGCGAGGACATTGTTGGCCTCGTCACCGAGTCCGCCTCACTCGACGAGCTTTATGCTCGCGTTGTGGCTGTGACACCGGAGTTGCTGGACGACAACCGCATCGACCCAGGTGACGGCAAGATCGACTTCCACATCGTTTCGCAGCTCCAACAAACGGCGGCCGAATAGTGGTCCGCGGCTATTACGCCGAGATTGTGAAATTGTTGATCAAGGCGGGTTGCGAAATTCGCCGGCATGGCAAGGGTGACCACGAAGTGTGGTTCAGTCCGATCACGCAGCGAACCTTCACGCTCGACCGCGGCGTGATTTCTCGGCACACCGCCAATGCCACTTTGAAACAGGCTGGTCTAGGCAAGCGCTTCTAGCTACTGGCTCGCCCAGATAATCCGCGCCACCCATTCCACATCGCCGAGATTGAACACCCGCGGCGGATAGGCCGGGTTGAGCGAGTGCAACTCGATCTGCGTGCCGGTCTGGCGATGGAGTATCTTGGCCATCACCTCGCCCTCTCGGGTCTTGACCACGACGCGGTCGCCGCGCCGAACCTGCTCGGTCGGGGAGACGAGGATACGGTCGCCTTCGCGATAGAGCGGTTCCATGGAGTCGCCGCTGACCTCGAGCGCGTAGACGCCTCCTTCACCGGGCACGGGCAGGGCGATCTCGTCCCAGCCTTGGCCCGCCGGAAACCCCGCCCCATCGAAAAACCCACCACTACCGGCTTGCGCAAGACCAACCAGCGGCACCGCCCCGTTCGAGTAGCGGCCACCCGATTGCAGATAGATGCCGGTGCCCTCGATGAAGCTGTCGAAGCCTTCATTGGTCGCAGCGAGTATCTTGGCAATGCTTTCCGTGGATGGCCAGCGCTCGCGCCCATCCTTGGCGACCCGCTTGGAGATATTGAAGGCTGTGGCATCGAGCCCCGCCGACTTTGCCAGGGCGGAAACCGAAATGCCATGCCGGCGCGCCAGGGCGTCGATACCTTCCCAGATGTCGCGATGCTTGAGCATGGATGCACCAGTTCAAATGGCAGCATTTAGAATTAATTCCTAGGAATATAAGCGCCACGATTGTCCGCTGTAAAGCCCTTTGTCCGCTTGCGGGCCGCCCTTGCCATGGATAGTTTCGCGCCCATGAGCACAGCCGAATTCGTCTACAAGATCGCCACCGAAGCGGTCTTCGCCCCCGCCCGCCAGACGTCCCATTTTACGGGCATGCCGATTGACGCCAAGGACGGCTATATCCATTTCTCGACAGCCGACCAGCTTGCTGAAACCCTGCGACTGCACTTTGCCGGGCAGGCCGATCTGGTGCTGCTCGCCGTGCGGACCGCCGATCTCGGCGGCGATCTGATCTGGGAACCATCGCGCGGTGGCGCCCTGTTCCCCCACCTCTATGGCGGCCCGCTCGCCGCTTCGGCGATCGCCTGGGAAACGCCACTCAGCGTCGCAGCCGATGGCAGTTGCACGCTCCCGGAGTCCGTTCGATGATCTTTTCCGCCTTTTCGCCCCTGTTGCGCATTCCGGCCCTGGCCGGGCTCACCCGCGAAGCCCTGCTCAAGATGGATGCCGAAACCGCCCATGGCGCAACGATCGCGGCGCTGCGTCTCGGCATGGCACCCCAGCAAGTCCAACCTGACGGCGCCGAATTGCGCACCAGTCTCTGCGGGCTCGATCTGTCCAATCCGATCGGCATGGCCGCCGGCTTCGACAAGAATGCCGAAGTTGCCCGTCCATTGGCCCAGATGGGTTTCGGCATGGTCGAGATCGGCACGGTGACACCACGCCCGCAGGCCGGCAATCTCAAGCCGCGCCTGTTCCGCATCACATCCGCGGAAGGCGTCATCAACCGCATGGGCTTCAACAACGAAGGCCATGACGCGGCCTTTGCCCGGCTCAAGGATCAGCGCGTTCCAGCGGCGCTTGGCGTCAACATCGGAGCCAACAAGGACAGCGAGGATTTCGTCGCCGATTATGTGCAGGGCGTCACGCGTTTTGCCGATCTGGCCGACTATCTGACCGTCAACATTTCCTCGCCCAACACGCCCGGGCTGCGTAATCTCCAGGCCGATGAAGCCCTGCGTCGCCTGCTCGGCGAAGTGCTGGCCACCCGCGCCAAGGCAAAGACCCGCGTCCCGGTCTTTCTCAAGATTGCGCCGGATCTTGATGAAGCGGCGCTCGATGCCATTGCTGCTGTGGTGCTTGCCACCGATCTGGACGGTCTCATCGTCTCCAACACCACGATCACGCGCGACGCTGTTGCCCGGCTGGAAAATGCCGATGAAACCGGCGGGCTCTCGGGCAAGCCGCTCTTCGAACTCTCGACGCGGCGCCTAGCCCAGATGCGCCAGCGGGTCGGCGCGCTGCCCATAATCGGCGTCGGCGGTATTCACTCGCCGCAATCGGCCCTCGCCAAGATCGAGGCCGGCGCCAATGCGATCCAGCTCTATTCTGCTATGGTCTTTGGCGGCTTTGACATGCTGGATCGCCTCAAGCGCGGCCTAGTCGCCGCCGTCCGCGCCGAAGGCAAAACCAATGTCGCCGAACTGGTGGGTACCAAAACCGCCGACTGGGCCGAGGGTAGGGGTGCCGGAGCTTAAGACTTCTCGGCCGTATTCAGCGAAAACAGCGCCTCGAACTCGCCCTCTTCGATGCGTGCCGCGGCGATCACCGCCTGAGTACGGCTATCGACATCGAGCTTCTGCAGGATCGCCGAGACGTGTGCCTTGACCGTCGCTTCCGAGATGGTGAGTTCATAGGCGATCTGCTTGTTCATCAAGCCATCGCTCAGCATCATCAACACGCGCACCTGCTGCGGCGTCAGGGTCGATAGCCGGCGCATCAATGCGGTCTGATCATCCTCTGCGCCCAAGGTCGTGCCTTCCGGCACAAACACCTCGCCAGACAAAACCGTCTCGATGGCGCGACGAATTTCCGTCGGTCCGACAGATTTGTGAAGATAGCCTGCAGCGCCCAGTTCGAAGGCTCGGCGGACGACGGCATTGTCCTCGACGGCCGAGATGATCATTACGGGAATATCCGGATACTGCGCCCGCAGCAGCAGCAGTCCGGAAAACCCGCGCACGCCCGGCATATTGAGGTCCAGCAGCACCAGGTCGCAGTCCCGGTCGGCATCGAGCGCTGCGCTTAACCCATTGAGATCGCCCGCCTCTTCGACGGTGACCGTCGCATCGCCACCAGCAAGTGTCTGCTTGAGCGCAGCGCGGAACAGCGGGTGGTCATCGACGATGATGATGCGGCGACGGGTCATGGTCTGGGGCACTCCTGTGGGAGCCTCTTTTAGCGGATAACGCCAACTGTTTCGACCTGTCATTTGGTCTACACAAATCGGCCAAATACCCGTGGGTCCTTGCAGAATGCACGCTGACTTAACGGGTTCTTTACCATGTTTTTCCAACAATAGCGGTCATGCCTTCGTGTTGAATCGCGAGGGGTCCGCCGCTTTGTGACAGGGACTAGCCCATGGCCCGCGCCTACCAAAATCCCGACATGTCCGATCTGCCCGATGAACCGCAGCCCGGTGAATGGCAGGCCCTGCGCGGCGAACTCGTCGCTCTGCTCGATCAGGTCGAAGGGCGTTATGCCGATGTCGAGCGCGAAGAACCGGCCTTTTCCGGCATTGCCCGTCGGGTTCGCAATCTGCGCGAACAGGTTGGCCCCGAGCCATCCGTCCGTCGCCGCGAGGCACTGCAGACCGTCAAGCGCGCCGTCGATCGCTTCAGCGAGCGCGACGACCATGACGAAGACCGTGACGCGCTGAGCAATGCCATTGCTGAAATCCGCGGCCGCCAGATGTCGGCGCCTGCTGCAGCTCTGGGCCGCCGCGCCAGCGACCAGCCCGAATTCCGCGAACTGACCACCTTGGTCTCCGGCCTCAGTGGTCGCCTCGAGCGCCTCGAGGGTGAGCTCAAGCATCAGCGCGCCAACAATGGCAGCATCAACGAGGTCGCCAGCCAGGTCGAGCAGCTGACCCATGTGGTCGAATTGCTCGCTGGCGCCGTGGGCGAAACCGGTCAGGTCAAGCGCCTCGAGGCCCAGATTGCCGGGCTGGCCACGATGATCGAGAACGGCCCCAAGGTCGATCTTTCGGCGCTCAACAAGCGTCTCGACGACGTCTCGACCACGGTCGGTAAACTGGCCGAACTGCAGGCGCAGCAGATGGAGCGCGAGGTCGTCCGCGAAGAGCGCAAGGCTTCGACGCCCGACACCCTGGCGCCCGCCATGCATGCCATCGAAGACAGCGTGCGCAACGTCTATGATCGTATCGACGCCATCGAACGCAACGTCACCCTGTCCACAGGCGACTTCGAACGCCTGACCGCTGAAATGGCCGCCTTCACCAAGGCGTTGAACGACGGCGAAGCCGCGCCCGGCAAACTTGTTTCCAAGGTTGACGCTCTGGCTGCCCGTATCGGCGGCTTCGAGACCGCTAATGGCGATGTCGCCGGTCTCAAGCAGGATATTGCTTCGCTGCGCGACGCCGTGCTGGCGGGCATGGAGCCACGCTTCCTCCGCATTGAATCGCAGATCGAAGCTCTGTCCGATCGCATGCCCGAAGATACCGGCATGGTGGAGAGCCAGCTCAAACTGCTGATGGAGCGCATGGACGAGACCGGCGCCCAGCTCAACGATCTGGCGACGCTCTACACCAATACCCAGGCCGACCCGGCCGGCATGGAAGCCATGGCCACTCTGGTTGCGGAGCGCACCAGCGATGCCATGACCCGCAAGGCGCCGGCTCCCGTTGCCATGTTCGGTCCCGAAAGCCTTAAGAGCATCGAGGATCGTATTTCGGGTCTCATCAAGTCGGCCGGCAAGACGCCCGACTATGAGATCCTGGCCGACATGGTTGCCGAGCGCACCTCCGAGGCAGTGTCTCGATCCGC
Source organism: uncultured Devosia sp. (assembly GCF_963517015.1). Classification (NCBI taxonomy): domain Bacteria; kingdom Pseudomonadati; phylum Pseudomonadota; class Alphaproteobacteria; order Hyphomicrobiales; family Devosiaceae; genus Devosia; species uncultured Devosia sp. The sequence goes on along the minus strand of NZ_CAUQDV010000002.1, from coordinate 557,970 downwards.
ATCGCCCGCGGCGCCAGCCGGTGTCAGCGAAGAAAGCATGGGCGAGTTCGAAAAGCGCATGACTGCGCTGCTCAACACTGCCGGCAAGGATACAGCCGAGCGCCTGACCCGTCTCGAGGCAGTCCTCGCCAAGTCCGCCGACAACACGTCGCGGCCAAGCCAGCCAGCTGCTGCTGGGACCCCGGCGCCGCGCGCTGCCGAACCGGTTGCAGCACGCGAAACCACCCCGCCGCCGGCACCAAAACCTTCTTTTGTCGAGACGGCCGAAGATGATGGCGCGCAGCGCGACCGTTTTGACGCGATGTTGGCAGCGCTCTCCGGGCCGCGTTCTGCCGCCAAGAGCGACGTCATGCCGGCCAATCCGTCTGACGATGCACCGCTGATCGATCCCGGCTTCAAGGACAATGGTCCCGTGCGTTCCGCCCTCGAGGCCAAGGTGGGCATTCAGCCTCGCCAGGCCGTGGCGCCCGAGAGTGTGTCGACCACCAGTGCCGCCAAGCCCTATGATCCGACCAGCGCGCAGCTTCCGCCACGTCCGCAGTCGAGCTTTGCCGACATCGAGTCCGATCCCTTTGCCGAACCGGTGAAGCCGGTGACGCCTGCGGTCGAAGCGCCCACGAGCACCAGCAGCACCAGCACTTTCGTTGCTGCCGCCCGCCGCGCCCAGCGCGCCAAGCAGGAAGCCGCTTCAACAGGCACCGCGTCTGGCAATTCGGTGATCGGCCGCGCGTTATCGCGTTTCAAGCCATCCCAGCCGGCCACCGACACAGCCATCGAGGCGCCAGAGCCTGTGGCGCCGGTCGTCAAGGCCGAAAAGCCAGCCAAGCCGATCAAGCTGAAGAAGGAAAAGCCGGCCAAGGTCGCGCCGGTTGCTCTTGCCTTCGGCGTGGATGGCGACATCGATGCGCCGGTCGAAACGCAGAACTTCCTCGCGCGCAATCGCAGGGCGCTGTTGCTGGCCGCGGTGTTGGTTGCCGTCTCCATGCTGGCACTCAACCTCGTCATCCAGCGCATGGGCACGTCATCGCCGGCGCCGGTCCAGCCCGCAGCCGAGCCTGCGGTCGAACCCACACCTGCGGTTCCGGCCTCCTCGGGCGATGTCTCCCTGGTCCATCCCGACCCGCGCGTTATCGACATGATCGACGCCACGCCCACCGGCTCGATCAATCCCAACCAGCCCGTCGGTTTTAGCCGGTCCGCAACAGCGACAGCCATGCCGCGCACCCTGACCGCCACGGCCAAACAGCCCGTGATCGACACCAGTGCTGAAGAAGCCGAACCCGCAAGCGCACCGCAAACCTTCGATCTGCCCCCGGACGGCGTCGGTCCGCTCGACCTGCGCCAGGCTGCTGCCGATGGCGACGTGCGCGCCCAGTTCGAAATCGGTGCTATCTATACCGAAGGCCGCGCCGTCACCCAAGACTATGCCGAAGCTGCAAAGTGGTATGAACGCGCTGCAGCCCAGGGCTTCGTCCCCGCCCAATACCGTCTGGGCAGTCTCTACGAGGCCGGTCAAGGCGTCGAAAAGGACCTCGAAGTCGCCAAGCTCTGGTACCAGCGCGCTGCCGAAGCCGGCAATCGCATGGCTATGCATAATCTCGCAGCGCTCTATGCCGGTGGCAATCTGGGCGAGCAGGAGTTCGAGGCCGCTGCCGAATGGTTCGAGCAGGCCGCTGCCAAGGGCATGACCGACAGCCAGTTCAACCTGGGCATGCTTTATGCCCGCGGCCTGGGCGTCGAGCAGAACTTTGAACAGTCCTACAAGTGGTTCTCGCTGGCTGCCCGCAATGGTGACAAGGATGCCGGCCAGGCCCGTGACGACATGGCCAAGTCGCTGAGCGCCGAAGCTGTCGGCAAGATCAATGCTGACACCGCGATCTGGAAACCAGAGGCCTTGGATCTTGCGGCCAATTTCGCGCCGCTCGGCACCTGGTCCGAGACATTCGATCCTGGCCAGAACATCACCACCCGCGACGTCGTCTCCAAGGTGCAGATGGCTCTGGGCAAGCTCGGCTTCGATGTCGGCGCCCCGGATGGCATGGCCGGCCCCAAGACCAGCGAAGCCATCAAGGCCTTCGAGCGTGGCACGGGCATGACCGAATCCGGCGCTATCAACCCACGTCTTCTGGCCGTTCTGGGCAGCCAGCCGGTCTGACAAAAAACTGTCGTTTGACACTGCTGTCGCGCAGTCCTAAGCCCACCCGCAAGGCTCCTGTCGAAAGATGGGAGCCTTGACCTATTGTTGACGCACGATCCTGTAAGGTCGTGCTGTATCTTGATTTCCTGAGCGGGTCCGGTCTTGCAGATCTATCTGCCGATCGCTGAAATGTCGGTGAACCTCTTCTTCCTGGTGGGAATTGGGGGCGCTGTCGGCTTTTTGTCCGGGCTGTTCGGCGTGGGCGGTGGCTTCCTGCTGACGCCGCTGCTGATCTTTTCCGGCGTCCCCGCGCCCGTTGCGGTCGCCTCGGTCACCGGCCAGGTCGTGGCCGCCTCCACTTCGGGTGCCTTGGCCCACTACAGGCGCGGCGCTATCGACCTGCATCTGGCCATGTATCTGGTCCTCTCGGGCGTCTTGGGCGCTTTCGGCGGCGTGGCCGCCTTTGCCCTGCTGCGCGATGCCGGCCAGCTCGACCTTGTGATCTCCCTCGGCTTCCTGATCCTTCTGGGCTCGGTCGGCTCGCTGATGCTGGTCGAAAGCACCCGCGCCATCCTCAAGCAGCGCAAGGGCGTGGTCGTCCGCGAACGCCTGCCCAACCAGCACAACTGGATCCACGGCCTGCCCATGCGGGTGCGGTTCAAGAAATCGCGGCTCTATATCAGCGTGCTGCCGGTGCTGCTCATCGGCCTCTTCATCGGCTTCGTCGGCTCGCTCCTGGGCATCGGCGGCGGCTTCATCATGGTGCCAGCGCTGGTTTATTTGCTGCGCGTGCCCGGCAATGTCGTCATCGGCACTTCTCTGGCCCAGGTCGTGGCCATGATGGCAGCGACCACCATTCTCCATGCCGTGCAGAGCCAGAGCGTCGATATCCTTCTCGCCTTCTGCCTGATGGTTGGCGGCACGGCCGGTGCGCAATTTGGCGCTTCGGCCGGCAAATATCTGCGCGGCGAGCAACTCCGTGGCCTCTTGGCCCTGCTGGTTCTGGCCGTCGCCATCCGCTTCGGCCTGTCGCTGGTCATCGCCCCGGCTGATCCCTTCTCCATGGCAGTGGTAGGAGGCATGCGGTGACGAGATTGCTGGCGGCATGCCTGGTCTTTGCTTGCATCTTGCTGGCCCCCGCCCAGGCTGCGCGCCTCGTTTCGCAGGTTTCCAACGACAGCGTCGAAATCACCTCGAGCTTCGATGGCGAGCGCATGACCTTTTTCGGCACCATCATGCCCGATGCCGGCTCGCCCGACAAAACCGTCGAGGGTCCGTTTCAGGTCGTGGTCGTGGTGCTCGGTCCGACCCAGAACCGTGTCGCCCGCCAGATGACCAACAATTTCGGCATCTGGAGCAATACCGCCCAGGTCGAGTTCAAGGGCTTTCCGAGCTACTTCCACGTCCTGTCCAGCGGTCGTCTCAACGAGATTTCCGACATCACGACGCTGACCACCAACAATATCCTGCCCGAGTCCCATACGCTGGTGGCGCGCAGCGAGGACTGGTGGCGCGGCGCGGTCTTCGGCCAGCAGTTGATCCGCCTGATGACGCAGGACGGGCTGTTCGGTGTTCAGGAAAATGGCGTGAACTTCCTCTCCGACAATTTCTACTCCGCCCGGCTGACCCTGCCCAGCAATGCGCCGCCCGGGCCCTATATCGCCCTGACCTATGTGTTCAAGAATGGCGAGATCATCGCCCGCAAGTCGGAAGGCTTCGCTGTCCGCAAGATCGGCTTCGAGCGTTTCCTCGCGCTTTCGGCGACCCAGCAGCCGCTGGCCTATGGCCTGATTTGCGTGCTCCTGGCGCTGTTCACCGGCTGGCTCGGCGGCGTTATCTTCAAGCGCTGATTTTCCGCTCGCCGCCCTGTGAGCAGAAAGCATTGTCCCTCCGACGGCGACATACGCAATGCCATGCGTTGTTAATGTCTACTAACTTAGTCGAATATTGGCCGTCCACATCTGGAGGCTGACATGACTGCACACCGCCCGACCATCAAACCCTTGATCCGCAATGCCCTGACCGCCCTGTCGCTGAACGCTTTGGCGCTCGGCATGGCGCCGGCTGGCCTGGCCGTGATGACGGTTGCGGCCCAGGCACAGACCACCGCCTCCATCATCACCGGGCAGCCAGAATTTGAAACGCTGATCGCCGAAGGCGCCAAGCTGATCGACGTACGTTCCGCCGCTGCCTATGCCGAGGGCCATGTTGCCGGCGCGATCAACCTGCCATGGCAGGCGCTGAACGTGTCCGAGAGCGATGGTATCCGCAACGAATTCGCCAGCGACGCCGAGTTCGAACGCCTGCTGGGCGAGGCGGGCCTGACCTATGACGATACCATCCTGATCTATGACACCACAGCGTTGCCCGGCCGCGCCTATGTGGCCTTCGTTTATGCCGGATTCGACAATGTCCACGTGCTCGACGGCGGTGTTGGCGCATGGCAGGGCGCACTGACCCAGGACGTGCCGCAGGTGGCAGCAACCACCTTTGCCCTGACCCAGAAGAACGACATCCGCGTCGACAAGGACTATGTCGCCGGCAAGGTTGGCGACAGTGCATCGGTCATCATCGACGGCCGCAATCTCGACGCCTATGAGGACGGCCATATTCCGGGTGCCCAGGCCTTGCCCGCTTCGAGCCTCCTGACCGAGACCGCCACGCTCCAGTCCCAGCCCGTGCTGCAGCGTCTGCTCGATACCGCCGGCGTCAGCCCGGATCGCGAGGTCGTTTCCTATTGCGGCAGCGGCGTCGCAGCGGCCAACAACTACCTGGCGCTGCGCAATCTCGGCTATGAGAATGTCGTTCTCTATGACGCCAGCTGGGACGAATGGAGCCGCGATCCGCGCGCCGGCCAGCAGGTCTCGCTGGCCAATTATACCTTCGAAGGCACGCCCGTAGGCGGCAATGGCCCCGCATTCCTCGAGGCCGATGCGGTCAAGGCTCTGGCCAGCGATCCCAATGTCGTAGTGGTCGATGTCCGCTCGCCCTCAGACTATGCCGCCGGCCATATTCCGGGGTCGGTCAATGTCTTCTGGGACGACACATTCGATGCTGACCGGGTGCTGAAATCGGTCGAGGACCTGCAGGCGCTTTATGCCGAGGCGGGTGTGACGCCGGACAAGCGCGTCGTGCTGTTCACCCGCGGCGGCCTGCAGCTCTCGCATAGCTTCACCGTGCTCAACCTGCTCGGCTTCAGCGACATCGACTTCTTCACCGGCAAGTTCGAAGGCTGGCAGAACGGCGCCTTCCGCCCGGCCGTCTAGGCCTTAAGGTGTGGGGTTGGAGCGCTTTCAGCAAAAGTGGACACCACTTTTGCGGTTCGAAAAGCGCGACCAAAAAAGACTCTAACCCCGCACCAACCTCTTGGTGCTGACCGGATAAGTCCGGTCCTTGCCCAGCATGGTGACCTCCAGCGACGGCCAGTGAAACAGGCCGACAAAGGCGGGCGACATGATGTTGATCGAGCCGGTGGACGCGCCATAGGCGGGCAGGATCATCAGGCGATTGTCATGCACGAAACAGGGACGGCGGGTGGAGCGGCCCTCGATATGGATATGCGCGGCAGGGTGCAGATGTCCGCAGATCAGCCCCATGGCGCCACGCTTGGGCTCGTGGCTGAGGCTCACTCCGGCCAGCTCGAACTCGGCATGACAGGTGCCTCCGATCGCATGGGGCGCTGGATCGTGATTGCCGGACAGCCAGATGCAGTCGACCAGATCAGTGAGGGCATCGAGCCGCATCCGGTCAGAATGGGTCAGCAGACTGCTGGCATCGGCGCGGTGGAACGTGTCACCCAGTGAAATCAGTCGCTTGGCGCCAGTGCGCCGAAGATCACCCTCCAACCGCGCCAGCGTCACGCCTGTATCATAGGGCGGCAGCATTTGGCCGCGCCGCGCGAAGCTCGCCATCTTTTCGAAATGCAGGTCGGCGACCAGCAGCGTCTGCTGGGCATGCCAGTAAAGGCCGCCAGACGGGAGGGGTTCGAAAATGTTTCCGGCAAAGCGCAAGATCGGCGTCTCCGTGATCTCGGCTTTAGATAGTGTCTGACCCAACGGCGCCTAGCGCCTCTCTCATCAATTCATCGGCAGCATCCGCCATAGCTGATTCGCGGCCTTCCCCGAAAATCGGTTCCTTGCCGATATCGAGCAGAATGGGGACTGCGAGAGGAGAAACCCGCTCCAGCGGCTTGTGCACGATATGGCTGCGGATGCGCCGGAGCATGTCGCCCAGTCGTTCGATATCGAGCAGGCCCCGTGCGGCATCGCGGCGCGTGGCCTGGATCAGGATATGGTCGGGCTCGTGCTGGTAGAGCACATCATAGATCAGGTCCGACGACATGGTGATCTGCCGTCCGGTCTTCTCCTTGCCGGGATGGCGGCGCTCGATCAGGCCGGAAATGATCGCGCAATTGCGGAAGGTGCGCTTCATCAGGGCGGACTCATCGAGCCAGTCTTCGAGATCGTCCCCCAGCATGTCTTCGGCAAACAGATCATCCAGCGACAGCCGCCCGGTGCGGATCAGGCCAGACAGATCGCCTAGCCCCCAGATGGCCAACGCATACTCCGACGCAACAAAGCCCAGCGGCCGCGCCCGGGCGCGTTCGAGCCTTCGGGTCAGCAGCATGCCGAGCGTCTGATGCGCGAGGCGACCCTCGAAGGGATAGCAGACCAGGTAGTTGTTGGTGCCGCGCGGGAAGGTTTCGACCAGCAGACTATCGCGTCGCGGCATGACGGAAATGTCGCGCTGCAGCCGCAGCCACACCTCCACTTGCTCCGGCAGTTTCTTCCATTCCTCGGGACTGTCCATGATGCGGCGCACGCGCTCGGCGAGATAGGTCGAGAGCGGAAACTTGCCGCCTGTATAGCTTGGGATTTTGGGATTGGCCGACTGCGCGCGGGAGACGAAGGCCTCGTTGTCCTTCATTCCCTCGAAGGCGACGATTTCGCCGCCGAACATGAAGGTGTCGCCCGGCAGAAGCGTGCCGAAGAAATACTCCTCCATCTCGCCGAGAACCCGCCCGCCGGCGCCGATCGGGCTTTGCGTACCCTTCTTGAGCCCACGCGTGCGGATCAGCCGGACCCTGATCATCGGTTCCTCGATGATCGTGCCGACATTGAGCCGATATTGCTGGGCAACCTGCGGATTGGCGATGCGCCACTTGCCATCGTCGGTCAGCTTGAGCCGCGCATAGCGCTCATAGGCCCGAAGCGCATAGCCGCCCGTGGCGACGAAATCGACCACGCGTTCGAACTGCTCCCAGGGCAGATCGCGATAGGGCCAGGCACGGCGCACCTCGTCATAGAGCTCCTCCGCAAGGAATGGCTCGGCGCAGGCCATGCCCAGCACATGCTGGGCCAGGACGTCATAGCCGCCGTTGACCGGATCTTCGCTGTCCTGCTGCCCCTCGGCCACTGCTTCCAGCGCCGCCTCGCATTCGAGCACCTCAAAGCGATTGGACGGCACCAGCATGGCTTTGGACGGCTCGTCGAGCCGGTGATTGGCGCGGCCAATGCGCTGCAGCATGCGCGACGACCCCTTGGGCGCCCCGACCTGCACGACGAGATCCACGTCGCCCCAGTCTATGCCCAGGTCCAGCGTCGAGGTGCAAACCACGGCCTTGAGCTGGCCCGAGACCATGGCGCCCTCGACCTTGCGCCGCTGTTCGACCGATAGCGACCCGTGGTGCAGGGCAATGGGCAGCATGTCGTCATTGACGCTCCACAGCCCCTGGAACAACAGTTCCGCCTGCGAACGCGTGTTGACGAAGAGCAGCGTCGTCTTGTGCTGCTTGATCACTTCATAGAGGTCGCGATGCGCGTAATTGGCCGAATGGCCGGCCCAGGGCAGGCGCTGCTCTGTCTCGAGGATTTCGAGCTCAGGCGCCGCGCCGCCCGTAGTGGTGAGCAGATGTGTCTCGCGCTGCGGCAGGGGCTGGGCGATCCATTCCCGCAACAGATCCGGCCGCGCCACCGTGGCGCTGAGCGCGGTAATTTGCAGGTTTGGCGCAAGCCTGGCGATACGCGCAATGGCCAGCGACAGCAGCTCACCACGCTTGGAGGTAACCAGCGCGTGCAATTCATCGAGCACGATGCGCTTGAGCGAGCCGAAAAACAGGTCGGCATGCGGATGGCTGATGAGGAGGCACAATTGCTCGGGCGTCGTCAGCAGCACATGCGGCGGCTTGGAGCGCTGCCGGGCACGCTTGCTGGCCGGCGTGTCGCCGGTGCGCGTCTCGGCATTGATCTTGAGGCCCATCTCCAGGATCGGTGCATTGAGATTGCGCTGTACGTCCACGGCCAGGGCTTTCAGCGGCGAGATGTAAAGCGTGTGGAGGCCCTCAAACTTGCCATCCGCCAGATCGACCAGCGTCGGCAGAAAGCCCGCCAGCGTCTTGCCGGCCCCGGTCGGCGCGATCAGCAGCGACGACGCCCCCGCCTGCCAGCTGGTCAGCACATCGAGCTGATGCTGGCGCGGCGCCCATCCCTTGTGCGCGAACCACTCGGTGATGACGGGGGGCAGGGCATCCAAATGCGAAACCACGTCGTCACACCTTCATCAAATCACAATCGAGCCTATATGATCGTCATGAATCACAACAGGGTGGAGCCCGAGATGACCGACCAACCCCGCAGCGAGCCGCGTCGTTCCCCGCTGGAGCGTTTCTTTGGTGGCCACCCGATCAATGTCCTGCTCAAGCTTGCTTTCATCTCCTTCCTCGTCGGGTTGAGCATGACCATGTTCGGCATCAATGCGCTCGACCTGGTGGATGGCGCCGTGGACCTGATCCGCCATTCCTTCCGCGACGGGTTGGGCATGTTCCGCGACATCGGCGTCTATATCGCCACCGGCGCTGCCGTCGTCGTGCCGATCTGGCTGCTGCTGCGCCTGAGCAAGCGCCGGTGAGCGCGCCGCTTCATCTGCACCTGACGCCGGGCGCAGCCCTGTCGCGCCTCGTGCCCCATATCCTCGATCTTGCCAGCAAGGCCCATGGCCGGCGCATTGCCATTGGTCTCGCTGGCGGACCGGGGACCGGCAAGTCGACCCTGGCGGCCGAACTGATCACCACGCTCGACGCGACGCATCCCGGCATCGCCGCGCTTGTGCCCATGGATGGCTTCCACATGAAGCATGCCAAGCTCGAAACCATGGGGCAGGTCGACTACAAGGGCGCGCCACACACGTTTGAGGGCGCGGACTTCGTCTCGTTCCTGCATCATCTCAAGCACGCCACCGAGGCGGTTTCCGGCCCCGGCTATTCGCGCAAGATCGAAGACACGGTGGACAATGCCTTCACCGTCCAGCCCGAAGCGAAAATCCTGATTGTTGAGGGCAATTACCTGCTGCTGACCGAAGGCCCATGGGCCGGCGTCAAGCCGCTGCTCGACTATGCCGTCTTCATCAATGTCGAGCGGGAACTGGTCAAGGCCCGCCTGCTCAAGCGCCATGGCGAAGAAGGGCTGTTCACCGAGGAGCGCAACAGGGCCCATATCGAGCGCAACGACCTGCCGAACTACGATCTGGTCTGCCAGTCGCAGGACCGGGCGGATGTGGTGATTGATATGGATGTGGAGCGCTGACTAGCGTTTCACCGGCGCCCGGCTCTGATTGGCCAGCCCGCTGATCGCCGCCCGCAATGCGGCAGGCTTTACCGGCTTGGTCACCACGGCGATGCCGCGTTCCTCGGCCAGCGTCCGCACCGCCGGGCTGCGATCGGCAGTGACCAGCGCCGCCGGCAGGTGGCCGCCGATATTGTGGCGCAGCCATTCGATGGCATCGAGGCCCGAGGTCTGGTCGAGATGATAGTCCATCAGCACGAGGTCAGGATACCAGCCTTCCAGCAGCCGCTCGCGATCGATCTGTTTCAGCGACAGGGCGCTGCGCACATCGCATCCCCAATGGCGCAACAGGCCCTCCATGGCCTCGATGATGGCACTCTCATTGTCGACACAAAGCACCTTGAGTCCCTGCATGCCGAATGTCGTCTCGGCCGGCACAGCGCTGCTTTCCGGCGCCGCGCGAATGCCCCGCGTCGCCGGCAGGAAGAGCGAAAACCGTGAGCCGCGACCCTCGTTGCTGTCGAGCTCCAGCGTCAGGCCCAGCGCGGTCACCATGCGCTGCACGATGGAAAGGCCAAGACCCAAGCCCTGCGCCATGCGGGCACCGCGTTCGAGACGCGAAAATTCCATGAACAGCAGGCGATGCTGGTCCTTGTTGAAACCGATGCCGGTATCGATCACGTCGAGCCGCAGGCGATTGCCGCGCCGGCGCAGCCCTACGAGCACCCGTCCGCCCGGCGGCGTGTATTTGATGGCATTGCTGACGAGGTTCTGCACGATACGCCCCACCAGCGACCGGTCGATCATCAGCGTGGCATTGGTCTTGATGGTCTTGAGCGCAATATTGCGCTCGCGGGCCATCGGGCCGAATTCAACCTCGATTTTTTTCAGCAGGTCGCGCGCGGCAACAGGCGCGGGGATCGGCTTGATCGCGCCGCTGTCGATGCGCGAAATATCGAGCAGTGCCCCCATGATGTCTTCGACGGCCGTCAGTGAGGCCTCGATGGAATTTGCGAGATCCCCCAGCCCGGTCGACTTGGCGCGTTCGATCAGCGTCGACGTATAGAGCCGCGCCGCGTTGAGCGGCTGCAGCAGGTCATGGCTGGCAGCGGCGAGGAAGCGCGTCTTGTCGTGATTGGCCGCATCGGCCTTGGCCCGCGCGCTTTCCAGCTCCAGATTGACCCGCTTGAGCGCCGACGTCCGGTCCTCGACGCGCTGCTCCAGCGATTGATTGACCTGGGCCAGTTCGCGCTCGGCCCGCACCCGCGCCGTCACATCGGAAAAGCTGACCACCAGCCCGCCATCGGGCAAGCGCGACGAGTGAAACTCCAGCGTCTGCCCGGCATTGCCCAGCCGCTGGGTGACGGTGGTCGGCGAGGCCGTGAGCAGATTGATCCGCTCGATGGCCAGCCGGGCCGCATCGCCCGGGCCGAAATCGCCGCGGTCGCCCAGATGCAGCGCAATGTCGAACAGCGGGGTGCCCGGCTTGATCATGTCCTCGGGCAGGGCCAGCATCTGGTTGTAGCGGCTGTTGGAGGTGACGAGGCGCAGGGCGGCGTCGAAAACGGCAATGCCCTGCGGAACATGGTCGATGGCATCCCCCAGCTTGATGGCGGCATCGATGGTGGGCGCGGGCATGATCAGTCCTGGTCGTTAGGCTGCCGAAATTATCTGCCCAGCGACAAAGCCATGCAAGACCTACTCTCGACCCATTGCAAAACCCTCACAGGTAAGGCTTTGTTAACCACCCGCGGGTCGCGCGGCGGAACATCAAGAGGCTTACATCATGTTCAAGGAATTCAGGGACTTCGCCATCAAGGGCAATATGATCGACCTGGCGATCGGTGTGATTATCGGCGCCGCATTCGGCGCCATCGTCTCGTCCATCGTCGACGACATCTTCATGCCGCTGATCGGCCTGATCATCGGCGGCATCGACTTCTCCAACCTCTTCGTCGTGCTGTCCAACCCCGATCAGGTCGCCGTGCCCTCCGTCGCCGCCGCCAAGGCTGCCGGCGTGGCAACGCTGAATATCGGCCTGTTCATCAACGCCATCGTCAAATTCACCATCATCGCCTTCGTGCTCTTCATGGTGGTCAAGGGCATCAACCGCCTCAAGAGGCAGGCCGCGACCGAACCCGTCGCTTCAACCCCCGCGCCCACCAAGGAAGAAGTCCTGCTCACCGAAATCCGTGACGCGCTGCGCGCAAGTCCGCGCGTCTGATCCGCAAGCCGGAATCGTATTGACACCTAGATGATAGGCTTTTATGCCTATCATCTAGGTAGTTCATCGTAAGTGAAGATCCTGTCGGACGGCAGGAACACTTAGCGCAAACTGCCGTGGCTATTTCACCTGGGCCAAGGCCTGCCGAAGGGCGGGCCATTGTGGTGATCGTATACAGCGAAAGGTTTGTCACTAAGCACTTCTTGCCACGGGGAGCGGCAATATGAGCGATGATCTATACTATAGTCCTTTTCCATCCCGCGATCGTTTGATCCACATCGTCGATACCGACATAGCCACCTGCGAGGCCCTGAGCGTTCTTTTCCGGCTCGAAGGTTTCCATACGTCTTTTTCGACCGACACCAGGCAATTCGCCATCGCCACCGAGCGGCGCCGGCCCGATGGCTTTCTCATAAACATGGTCCTTGGCGAGCAGAGCGGGCTAGACCTGCTGCGGCGCGTCAAGGCGATGCCGGGTGAATTGCCCGTCGTCATGCTGGTCGACATGCCCGATGTCATGGCCGCCGTCAGTGCCATGAAGCTTGGCGCCATCGATGTGATCTCCAAGCCCATCGACAGCGACTACCTGCTGTCCGTGCTGCGCAATGCCTTGCGCATCGGTCTGCGAAACGGCCGGACCACCGACATCCGCGGCTTTTCCCAGCTTACCCCGCGCGAACGGCAGGTGCTCCATCTCATCACCAGCGGCCAGTCCAACAAGGAAGCCGGTCGCGAACTGGGCATTTCGCCAAGGGCGATCGAAGTGCATCGTGCCCGGGTCATGGAAAAGCTGGGTGCGCGCAACACTGCCGACCTGATGCGGATTATCCTCGTGGGGTAGGGGCGTCGTTGCGCGAATGGCTGGCTAACAGGCGGCGCATCAAGCGCTGAACCCTGCGCCCTGCCTACCCCTCGTCACCGTCCGGCTGGCCAGGCGCAGCCAGGTCGATCGGCGAGGGGCCGAGCAGCGCCGTCAGATTGTCCTCGAGCCGCGCCAGCGCGTCGGACCCGATCCGGTCCGCCCATTGGGCTCGTAACGCATCCATGATCGCCTCACCCGCCTGCATCGCTGCCTGGCCACGCGGCGTGATCGTCACCATCTTGCGGCGTGCATCTGCCGGATCGTCCGTGCGCCCGACATAGCCCTGCTGTTCGAGCGTAGCGATCGTCTTGGCCGCTGCCTGTTTGGAAACGGACAGCCGCCGGCCCAGTTCGGATGCGCTGCCCGCGCCGGCTGCAATGGCCCGCATGGCAAATTCATTGGCTGGGCTGATGCCGGAAAAGCCTTGCTGGGTAAGCTCGGCCCGGGCTGCGCCCGTCATCTGGCGAAAGCCTCCCAGCAGCAGCAGAGCAAGATTGGCGCCTTGACGTGTCATGACCTCGCAATAGGGCGGCAAGAGTCAAAAGGCAACCGGGTTGTCTAAGGCCCTTGAACTGGACAATGTGGTTGTCTATATCTTCCCTGAAAGACAACGAGGCTGTCTAACATTGAGGTCATCATGTTCGATCCCACCGCACCAACCATTCCAGAAGTCACGCACCACCACCTCGCTCTCGAAAATGCCGAACTGCACTACGTCAGCGCAGGCGCCGCCGGCTCGCCCATCCTGCTCGTGCATGGTTTCCCCGAAACCTGGTGGGCCTTTCACAAGCTCATCCCGCTTCTGGCGCGCAATCATCGCGTCCTTGCCGTGGATCTGCCGGGCTTCGGCGACTCCGGTCTGGGTGACGGCGACCTATCCAGCACGGTCGCCGCCGCCAGCCTGCATGATCTGATCGCCCATCTCGGGCTAGGCCCTGTCCATCTTGTGGCGCAGGACATCAGCGGCGGTGCGGCCTTTCGTCTGGCCACCAGCCATCCCGAAGACGTGGCGAGTTTCACCGCGGTGGAAATGGGCTTGGCCGGCTTTGGCCTCGAAGGGCTTGCCGACATCACCCATGGCGGCTCCTGGCATATCGGTGTTCTCGCAGCGCCAGCCATTCCCGAACTGCTGCTGGCGGGGACGGAACGCGATTTCATCGCCTGGATGTTCCGCACCATGACCGCTCTCCCCGGCGCCGTCACTGATGCGGATATCGACGAATTCGCCCGTACCTATGCTCGACCCCACGGCTGGCGTGGCGCCAGCGGCCTTTATCGCTCCATGCTGGCAGAAGGCGCCGAACTCCAGGCGATCGCGCAACGCAGCGGCCTGACCATGCCGGTCCTGGCGATCGGTGCAGGCGGAGGCGACTTCACCAAGGCAACCATGGCTGCCGTAGCCGATGATCCGAAATCGGTCCAGCTGGAGGGCGTTGGGCACTATGCCAGCCTTGAAGCGCCGGACCGCGTCGCCGCGGCCATCCTGGATTTCATCGACTGAACCCGACGTCGCCAAGTCTGCGGTGCTGCGCTAGCCTTGGCGACGATTCTGCGTTTTGCTCCGGACCTCTCATGACCATTCTTCCCGTCGATCTCGCCAGGGCACACCGCCTGCTCAACCATGGCCCGACCGTGCTGATCTCGGCCCGCCATGGCGGCATGGACAATGTCATGCCCGCCGCCTGGGCCTCGGTGCTCGATATGGACCCGGCCAAGGTCACGGTCGTGCTTGACAGCGGCGCGCGGACGCGGGACCTGGTGGAAGCCAGTACGCATTTCGTCATGCAGATCCCCGTGGCGAGGCACCTCAAGGTGGTGGATGCCCTGGGCACGACCTCGCTGCATGACATGCCCGACAAGCTTGCCCGCTCCGGCGTGAAACTCTTCGACATGCCGGGCCACGACCTGCCGCTGGTGGACGGCTGCGCCGCCTGGATGATCTGCCGGCTGATCCCCGAGCCGCACAACCAGACCACCTACGATCTCTTCATCGGCGAAGTCGAAGCCGCCTGGGCCGACGACAGCGTGTTCCGCGACGGCCGCTGGCATTTCGAGGACGCCGACCCCGACTGGCGCACGCTGCACCACGTCTCGGGCGGTCGCTATCTGGGTATCGGCGACATTCTCGATTTCAACCGCAGCCCCGATGAAGGGCCGGGGGCTTGACGAACCACCAACGCGTGTTCGCAGCTGGACCGCATGGACAATGCCTGCCAACCTGTGCCGTGGAGCACATGAGGTGCGGGAGTTGCTGACGTGTCGAATGGATTGACTGACAAGATTGCCGTGGTCACCGGCGCCGCTTCGGGCATTGGCTTGGCAACGACGAAAGGCCTTCTGGCCGAAGGCGCCGTGGTGGTGCTCGTCGATCGCAATGAGACTGCCCTGACCGCTCTGGTGGCGGAGTTGGGCGACCGCGCCATTGCGCAAGTGACTGACTTGCTCGATGCTCAAAGCTGCGCCAGCATGGTCCCCGAGATCCTCGCAAAGGCCGGTCGCATCGATATTCTTCACTGCAATGCCGGCATCTATATCGGCGGCGATCTGACCGAGACCACGCCCGAAGCAATCGATCGGATGCTCAATCTCAACGTCAATGCGGTGATGAAGAATGTGCATGCCGTATCGCCGCACATGATCGAGCGCAAAACCGGCGACATCATCGTCACCTGCTCGGTGGCCGGTCACTTCCCGACCTGGTGGGAACCGGTCTATTCGGGTTCCAAATGGGCCATCACCAGTTTTGTCCAGGGCATGCGCCGCCAGATGGTGCCCCATGGCGTGCGCGTGGCGCAGATTTCGCCCGGTCCCGTCGTTTCAGCCCTTCTGGCTGACTGGCCCGAGGAAAACCTCCGCGCCGCCCGCGAAAGCGGCGGCTTGATCGAGCCCGAGGATGTCGCCGAAGCGATAATCTTTATGCTGACCCGCCGGCGCGAAGTGACCATTCGCGACATGATCATCCTGCCGAGCAATTTCGACCGGGTTTGAAACGCAGAAGGTCCCCGGCTTGCGCAGGGGACCCTGTCGAAAGTTCGGGGCCAGCTTATGCCGACATGGCCGCGCCGCCGCCATCGATGCGGTAGTAGGCGCCGGAGATGAAGCTGGCTTTGTCGGAGGCAAGGAACAGCACGAGATCGGCGATCTCGTCTGCAGTAGCATAGCGGCCGAGCGGCACGGCTTCGTGGAACTTCTTGCGCACCTCGTCCTCGTGACCCTTGGCGGCATTGCTTTCGATCGAGCGGATCATGGCCGTGTCGACGCCAGAGGGCGCGACGGCATTGACGCGGATTCCGAACGGCGCCGCTTCCAGCGCCGCGGTCTTGTTGAGGCCGACCATGGCATGCTTGGAGGCGACATAGGCGCTCATGTTCGGGGCGCCCAGCGTGCCGCCATTGGAGGCGGTATTGACCACGACACCGGACTTCTGGCCCTGCATCACGGCAAGCACGTATTTCAGGCCGAGGAAGGCGCCGATGACATTGACGTTGAGCACGCGCTGCCAGTTTTCGATCGTCTGTTCGGTGATCGGCTTGAAGTCGCCGTTGATGCCGGCATTGTTGAAGAACACGTCGATCCGGCCAAACTTGGCCACGGTCTGCTCGACATAGGACTTTGTGTCCTCTTCCTGGGCGACATTGGCCGACAGCAGCAACGCGTCGGGCAGGTCGGCCGCAGCGGCCTTGAGTGCATCCATCGACAGGTCGACCAGTGCCAGCTTGGCGCCTTCGGCCGCGAATTGCCGCGCCGCGGCAATACCGATACCGCCCGCTGCGCCCGTGATCAGCACGACCTTGTCTTTGAACTGCATTTTGAAAACTCCTAAAAATGATAAGTCTTTATTCGCATAAGCGGCGTGTCTTCCGACCTATGCCGAGCGGACGTCATTTTCTACCATTTGGTCAAAAAATTGCAGCGAATGGACTGGTGCCGATTTGCGAACGGTCGCCCGCCTGTTGGTCCAAATGGCAAGCAGGTAGCCGAAATCCAACAACTCACTTGATTGTAAGTGAACATTCACTTACAAAGTGTGTTGAAGGAGCTATCATGCCATCCAGGACAAGCAGACTTCCCGCCGACGACCGCAAACAGGCCATTCTGCAAGCAGCCTCGCCCGTCTTTGCCCGCCTCGGGGCCAATGCCACGACCAAGGAAATCGCGCGCGCGGCTGGAGTTTCCGAAGCCCTGCTCTATCGGCATTTTTCCGGCAAGGAAGCCCTCTATGCGGAACTGGAGCGGCATTGCGTCGAAGCCAATGATCTTGGCGAGCGGTTTGTTGCCAGCGCCGATCCTTCCACGGCGACGCTGGTGGCGGGTGTCGCCCTGCTTGTGCAGGCAGTTTTTCCCGGCATGGGGTCGCAACAAAACCACGAGGACACCAAGCGCCTCGTCACGTCGAGCCTGCTCGGCGACGGTCGGCTGGCGCGGGCCTTTCTGGAAAGGCATGTCCGGCCGTGGGGGGATGTCTTCGAGAAATCGCTGCATGCCGCACGCGCTGCAGGCGACGTCGAGTCCGGGATAGGCGCCGGCAAGGCGGAAATCTGGTTCGTTCATCACCTGGCCAACACCTTGCATCTGATCAGCCTGCCTCAAGAGCAGGTGGTGGACTACGGCATGACCCGGGACGAGCTGGTTGAAGCCACGGTGCGCTTCCTGCTGCGCGGTCTGGGGTTGAGCAACGCCGCCATCGAGCGGCATTACGACCCCGAAAAACTCGAACCGCTGTTCATGCGAATGGATCAGGAGTGATCATGAAGCCGATAAGAACGATTGCCGTTATCGGAGCAACGGGTCGCCTGGGGGCGCCGGTCGCGACAGAACTGGCCAGGGCTTTCGAGGTCCGTGCCATTGTACGCTCGCCCGAAAAGGCGCGCGCCATGCTGCCGGCCAATGTCGAGATTGTTCCGGGCGACCTGAGGGATGTCGAAAGCCTGCGGGCTGGCCTCCAGGGTGTAGACGCCATCTACATCAACCTCGCCACCGAGACGGGCGATCTTGACCTGGACTTTTACGAAGAGCGTGAGGGCGTGGCGAACCTGATGGAGGCCATCCGGGGTCTCGCCATCCAGTATATCGCCAAGATCGGCTCGCTGGGCGCCTATCCCCCAGCCGTTGCACGTATCCGCAGGAATGCCGCCCCAAACCTGATCCGCATGCAGGGCCACCAGATCATCGCGGACTCGGGCATTGCCCATACATTCTTTGCGCCCACCCATTTCATGGAATTGCTCCCCACACTGATCGACCAGCATGCGCTGCAATGGATCGGCAATACCGGTGTCAGCATCTACTGGATCAGCGTCGCGGACTATGCCCGCCAAGTGGCCAACGCCTTCAGAAACCCATCGGTCATGCCGGAACACTGCGCCATCCAGGGGCCGGAGGCTCTGACCGTCAAGAAGGCAATGCAGCAGTTCGTGCGCGACTACGACCCGACGCTCAAAATCCGCGTCGCCCCACTCTGGGTGATCAGGCTGATCGGGCTGTTCAATGCACGCATGCGGTTCTTCGGGAGCCTGTTCGCCTATTTCGGCGACCACGAAGACCCCTTCTACGCGGCGCAAACCTGGCAAGCCCTGGGCAGGCCAGAGACCACGCTCCAAAACTTTGCCAGAAACCTGCGGACGACGCCGGCCAGCCTGCGGTAAAGAACAGGCCTGACGCCATTCGGGAGGCGGCGGATCGACCGCCTCTTCCGTTCCAGGCCTTGGAGATTGCTTACCCGCCGATGGTCGGCAGGGTCAGGTCACCCGAGGTCAGCTTGCTCGCCGTGATCTTGGCGTCGGCCGGCTCGCGCGGCAGGCCCAGATTGGTCCAGACGCTGACCAGCGCATGCCGCAGCGCAAAGATCAGCTCGTCGCTATGCAGCGGCGTCGGCGTGATGCGCAGGCGCTCCGTGCCCTTGGGCACCGTGGGGTAGTTGATCGGCTGGATGTAGATATTGTGCTTGTCCAGCAGCATGTCGCTGGCAGCCTTGACGGCCCGTGCATCGCCCACGATCAGCGGTACGATATGGGTGTCGGTCTCCATCACCGGCAGGCCCGCATCGGCAAGGATCGCCTTGGTGAGGCGCGCCTGGCGCTGGTGCATCATGCGCTCATGCGTCGAGCCCTTGAGGTGCTCGATCGAGGCACGGGCGGCAGCGCAAAGGGCAGGGGGCAGCGAGGTGGTGAAGATGAACTCGGGCGCATAGGATCGCACGGCGTCGATGATGGCGCGGTTGGCGGTGATATAGCCGCCCATCGTGCCAAAACCCTTGGCCAGCGTGCCCTCGATGATATCGATGCGGTCCATCAGCCCGTCGCGCTCGGCAATGCCGCCGCCTCGGGGACCATACATGCCGACGGCATGGACTTCGTCGATATAGGTCAGCGCGCCGAACTCTTCGGCCAGGTCGCAGATTTCCTTGATGGGGGCGATGTCGCCATCCATCGAATAGACCGACTCAAAGCAGATCAGCTTGGGCCTTTTGCGGTCCACTGCAGCCAATAAATCGCGCAGATGCGCCACGTCATTGTGCCGGAAAATCTTCTTTTCCATGCCCGACTGGCGCACGCCCTGAATCATCGAGGCGTGGTTGAGCTGGTCCGAAAAGATTACGCAATCGGGCAGCAGGCGCGCAATGGTCGAGATCGCGGCTTCGTTGGACACAAAGCCCGAAGTGAAGATCAGGGCGCCTTCCTTGCGGTGCAGATCGGCGAGCGAACGCTCAAGCTCGACCAGCGGACGGTTGGTGCCGGAAATATTGCGGGTGCCGCCCGACCCGACGCCCAGCTTGGCCGCCGTGTCCTGCATTGCGCCGACGACCTTGGCATGTTGACCCATGCCCAGATAGTCGTTGGAGCACCAGATGGTGATCTCACGCTGATTGTCGGCGTCGTCGCGATAAATGGCCTTGGGAAACTGGCCGGCAATGCGCTCGAGATCGGCAAAAACGCGATAGCGCTTCTCTGCCCGCAGCGTGTCCACTGCATCCTCGAATATGCCGCGATAGTCCATCGAACCGTCCTTCTATGCTCGGCCGCTGGCGGAGAGCCGTAGCGGCGAACAAGCCATAACTAGGCTGGGGCGACACTCATTGATATAGGTCAATTGGACGCGCATCCCGGGCCTGGCAAGGCCCTGTCGGCATTGAAAAGCCGAGCCTCAACATTCGAGCCATTCTAAAGTGTCGCACCCGTTCTGCCAATGCGCGAAACGGCCACTATTGTACCAAATTCGTCCTGATCCGGCTTTCGTGAACGCGCTCGGCCTGCGCAGGGGTCTGGGGTTGAACGGCCGAGATGGTGCTCACCAAGTCCTCGGCAACTATCGGTGGCTGGCACCAAGTCTGTTCATCCGATATTCATCGGCTTTGCTTCACCACCGTCCTGCCTTATTCAGTGGTCACCTACGGGCCACTACGCAATCCTCAGGGGGATATCATGAAGACCAAGATTCTTGTCGCTCTGGCGGCAGCTCTGGCGCTCAGCGCCTGCACCACCACCAATCCCTATACGGGCCAGTCGCAGATGTCGAACACCGCTGGCGGCACGCTGATCGGCGCCGGCGGCGGCGCTCTGGCCGGCGCTCTCATCGGCTCGGCAACCGGCGGTGACGCTGGCGTTGGTGCCCTGATCGGCGCAGGCGTGGGCGGCCTGGCCGGTGCCGGCATCGGCAATTACATGGACCAGCAGGAAGCCGAGCTGCGCGCCCAGCTCCAGGGCACCGGCGTTTCGGTGACCCGTGTCGGCCAGCAGATCATCCTCAACATGCCGTCCAACATCACCTTCGGCACCGACCAGTCCAACGTCCAGCCCAGCTTCAATTCGACCCTGGTGTCGGTTGCGCTCGTGCTCAAGAAGTTCGACCAGACCAGTCTCAACGTCTATGGCCACACCGACTCGACCGGTGGCGACAGCCACAACCTGTCGCTCAGCCAGCGCCGCGCCGTGTCGGTCGCGACGATCCTGGCCAACCAGGGTATCGATCAGCGCCGCTTCTATATCGAGGGCAAGGGCTCTTCGAGCCCGATCGCGTCCAATGCTTCCGAAGCCGGTCGCGCGCAGAACCGCCGCGTCGAGATCCAGCTGTCGCCGCTCAACCGCTGATTTCGTCCTCCAGACATGCGAAAGGCGCGTCCTGCGGGCGCGCCTTTTGTTTTGCTAATTGGCAGGGACCACCTGTTCCTGCACCGGCACGGCAGGGTCTGCCGCCGGCGCGACCACGCTTTCTGCGCTTGGTGTCCCCGGTTGCACCGCCGTGGATGGCGCGCCCTGGAACATCTGCATCAGGAACAGCACGGCAATGACGATTGCGAGACCAACCACGCCATAGAGCCACCAGTTCGTCGGGCTCGTAGCCGCCACGCTCTCTTCATGCTCGCCGGCCACCTTGATGGGCGACGCATTGGGCACGTCCACGCGCGAACCGTTTTCGTCGATCAGATTGTCGACGCTGGCGACGGTCGGGGTGGGTTGTCTGGGTACGGTGGCCATCAGAAGTCTCCCTTGAGCACGGTATCGGTGCCAACGCCGTCCTGCACGCCTTGGCGCACCTCGGCTATGGCTTGATCGATTTCCTCGGCATGAAAGCCCATTTCCTGCCCCTCTTCGCCGGCAGCCGTGGCATCGGCCTTGAGCTGGTTGAGCAGCTCGATCTTTTCCTTGGCGGTGAACAGAGAATTGTGGGCGATGCCCATGGGGGTGATCCTGTCGTCACCGCCCATGCGGTCGCGGAGGCTGTCAAACAACATGGCACGTCTCCTTGTTTGTCTTCGCAAGGACAAATGCGCCGCCATGTCAGCAAGTTCCGAGTCCGCCCGATCGGTTCCTTCGATCACACATCTTTAAACCCGGAACTTCACTCCGGCTGCCGCCGTTGACCTGTCACATCTACCAAGAAGGAGCTCGAAGATGGCTTACGATGACATTCGCAACCGCGATGCCGACGTCAAGGAAACTCACGATCTCATCGCTTCCGACAAGGTCGAAGGCACCAAGGTTTACGACCCCAATGGCGAGCATATCGGCTCGATCGAGCGCATTCTCGTCGAAAAGCGCAGCGGCAAGGTATCCTACGCCGTGCTCAGCTTCGGCGGTTTCCTCGGCATCGGCCACGACCACTATCCGCTGCCCTGGACCAAGCTCAACTATGACGAAAGCCTCGGCGGCTACCGCGTCGATGTGACCAAGGACCAGCTCGAAGGCGCCCCGAAGTATCGCGACGACGACGCTGACTTCTGGTCCGCCGAAAATGGTCGCCGCGTCTATGACTACTACGGCGTTGCGCCCTACTGGATCTAGTATCCGGTAGTTCGGCAAAAGCCGAATGAATGCCGGCGTCCCGCAAGGGGCGCCGGCTTTTGCGTGTTCAGTTCGCCTCGGGTACCCAGACCACCATCGAGCCCTGTCCACGATTGGCCCAAAGGTAATAGGGCAGGGCGGTCAGCGTGGCACTCGCCTCCTTGGGTGGCGCAGTACGGTAAAGTGTCCTCCACTCCGCTTCGTCGATGGCCTTGGCATCGGCTTTCAGCGTCACCACGCCATCGAACAGATCGCTTCGCGTCTCCGCCTTGAGCTCGGCGTCGCGCGGCAGTTTGAGCCGCTGCACCCGGCCGCCGGGATTGTCGATCTCTTCGAGGCAATAGACCAGGGGTCCGCGCTTGAGCGCTACGCGACCCACATCCATCAACACGCCTGGATTGGCATAGAGCCGCACGGCCGGCATGGG
This sequence comes from uncultured Devosia sp., assembly GCF_963517015.1. Classification (NCBI taxonomy): domain Bacteria; kingdom Pseudomonadati; phylum Pseudomonadota; class Alphaproteobacteria; order Hyphomicrobiales; family Devosiaceae; genus Devosia; species uncultured Devosia sp. The sequence continues at coordinate 535,480 of NZ_CAUQDV010000002.1, read as the reverse complement.
CAGGTCGAGCGCAATCACGTCGCCCTTGGCCCAAGTGCGGTTGATGGTGAGATAGCCCTCGATCGCCTTGCTGACATCGACCGCCTCGCCATTGACCGAGACCTTGGCACCCGACGACCAGCCGGGAATGCGCAGCTTGACGTCGAAAGCTGCCGGGCTTTCCGGATCAACATGGATCTTGATGTCGCCATTCCACGGATAGGTCGAAACCTCGCGCAGACCGACTTTCTGCCCGCCGATCTCCACCTCGGTAGCGATGCCCCCATAGAGGTGGAAGGCCACGCCATCCTTCGCCGTCGAGACGAAATAGCCACCAACCGACGCCACCAGCCGACTGACATTCATCGTGCAGCATGGGCAGGTATGCCAGTCCCAGCGGGTCGGCGTGCCGTCGCTTTCCAGCGGATTGGCATAGAAATAATGCTCGCCATCGCGACTGAGGCCTGAGAGGGCGCCGTTGAACATGGCGAGTTCGAGGATGTCGGCATATTTGCCGTCGAGGTCGAGATGCAGCATGCGCTGCGCCCAGAAGATCAGCGCCACCGAAGCGCAGGTCTCGGCATAGGCCGTCTGGTTGGGCAGGTCGAAATCGTGCGTGAAGCCCTCGTTATGCGCCGAGGGGCCAAGGCCCGCCGTCACATACATCTTGGTTTCCATCACGTCGTCCCAGAGCACTTCGCAGGCGCGCTTTAGATCCGGATCGTCGATCTCGGCCGCAAGGTCCGCCATGGCGGTATAGAGATACATGGCGCGAACCGCATGACCGACGACCTTGTCCTGCTCGCGCACCGGCACATGGCTCTGCGAATATTCGTAATTGCCATGCACATAGCGCTGCTTGGCCTCATTGCCCTCGCGCGCCTCGCGTTCGACATCGAAGTAATGCGGATTGGGCTTGCCGCGCTCGTTGATCATATAGGTCACGAAGTCGAGGTGCTTCTTCTCGCCGGTGAGGAAATAGAGCTTCATCACCGCCAGCTCGATTTCTTCATGCCCGTCATAGCCGCGCTTCTGCCCCGGCCCGGTGCCGAACACCGTGTAGATATGATCGAGATAGCGCTCCATCACATCGAGCCAGCGGCGCCGGCCGGTGACCCGGAAATAGGCGATCGCGCCTTCCAGCATATGCCCGGCATTATACATTTCGTGGTTGTCGCGCAGATTGGTCCAGCGCTTGTCCGGCTCGTGGCCGAGGTACCAGCAGTTGAGATAGCCGTCGGGCGCCTGGGCCTTTTCGAAATCGTCGACAATGGCCTCGATCTTGGCTTCGATATCGGCGTCGCGCCGATGGGCCAGCGCATAACTCGCCGCCTCGATCCACTTGCCTACATCGCTGTCCCAGAACACCTGCACGGTGAAGCCATTGCCATGGCGCGGAAAACGCAGCGGCGGCGGCGGATCGGGAAGCTTCAGCGAGTCGAGGATCGTATATTCCTCAAGCTTGCTGTGCTGGCTCGGAATGGTCCGCGTCAGCACGGTTTCCAGTCGCTCGTGCCAGAATTTTCCCTCCAGTTTGACATCCGGGAATGGGACGGGGGCGTAGCGGCTCATATTTTCTCCTCCAGAAACCGGTTAGCTATGTGTCGGGTCGGACGATTGCCGCACGACCAGTGAACAGTTGAGCCGTTCGACGCCATGGAGGCGCTCCCCGGCAATCATCGCGATCAGGCGCTCGCCGGCCACCCGGCCCAGCTCGCGCAAATTCATGTCGACCGATGTCAGCGGCGGCCGCGCCGCCAGCGCCATCACGTCCCAATTGTCGAAGCCGACAACCGCGACATCGCCCGGCACGTCGAGCCCGCGCTCGCGCAGGGCGTCCACCGCACCACGCGCGATCTGGTCGTTGTCGCAGAACAGCGCGTCGGGCTTTTCACCGGCACCATCAAACAGTTGCGCCACAGCCTCGCGGCCCCAGAGCTCGGACCACTTGCCATTGAGCGTATGTCCGGCGTTGAACGGCAGCCCGGCCCTGGCCAGCGTGTCGGCATAGCCCTGCTGGCGCAGCGTCACCGCCTCGAACCGCGTCGGCCCAGCGATATGGGCAATGCGCCTCCGTCCGATGTCGACCAGATGCTGCACACCGAGCACTGCCCCGCCATAGTCGTCGGGGATGAGACACAGCGCATCCGGATCCTCGGCCTGCGAAAACACATAGATCACCGGCATGGACTTGCCCGGCACGGCAATGGGTGGACGCATATCCATGCGCCGCGCCGTCACCAGCAATCCGTCGATGCGCTTGCCCAGCAACTGGTCGAGATGCTGCTTTTCCCGCGCCGGATCGTCGGTGGCATTGCACATGAAGATCGCAATGCCATGCTCGGCCAGGCGCTCTTCCAGCGCTTCGACAATGGGAAAGGTGAAGCGGCCGAAACTGTCGGTTGAGAGTATCCCCACCGTCATCGACTTGGCGCGGTGCAGGCTCTGCGCCATGGAATTGGGCCGGAAACCCAGCTCGTTTGCCGCGGCCAGCACCTTGTCCCGCGTCTCCTGCCGCAAGCGTCCCGTGGCATTGAGCGCCTTCGACGCCGTGCCGATCGAAACGTCTGCCAGCCGTGCCACGTCCCTGATCGTGGCGCGCTCCGGATAGCGCTCATATGTGTCCTGCTCGTCCATGCCCTGCCGCTCTATTTCACGGCGCCATTGAGGAAGCCGGAGACGTAATACTTCTGCAGCAACACATAGATGATGATGCACGGCAGGATCGAAACAATGACGCCCGCCTGCAATGCCCCCCAATCGACGGCGCCCAGCCTTCCGGTGCGCACCGAAACCAGCATGATCGGCACGGTAAACGAGCTTTCCTTGTTCATGAAGATCAGCGCGGCAAGAAACTCGTTCCAGGAATTGATGAAGGTGAACAGCATCACCGTCACCACCCCCGGCATCACCAGCGGCATGAAAATCCGCCGCAGCACCTGGAAGCTCGTCGCCCCGTCGATCAGCGCCGCTTCCTCGATTTCCCGCGGGATCGCTTCGAAGGCATTGCGCATCAGATAGATCGAAAACGGCAATTGCAGCACGGCATGCACAATGGCCAGGCCGAGATGGGAATTTGCCAGCCCGATCTTGGAGAAGTTGAGATAGATCGGGATCAACAGCGCCTGATAGGGGATCATCAGCGGCGCCAGCATCAAAACGAAGATCAGCTCTTTGAACGGCAGTTTGAACCGCGCCAGCCCATAGCCCGCCGGTACCGACAGCGCGAGGCAGAGGACGATGGCGATCGCCGCTACGAGAAAGGAATTCCCGGCATAGGTGAAGAGCCCCGCCTGGTAATCCATGATCTTCCCGTAATTCTCTCCGCTCAGGCTCTGCGGCAGATAGTTGGGCGGGCTGGCTGAGGCCTCGGCCGGCGTCTTGACCGAGGCGAAAAAGCTCAACGCAATTGGCCCCAGCATCAGCGTGATGACCAGCACGCAGATCGCGGCGACGAGATAGCGCTGGGCGCGCGCGATGGGTGCACTTTTCTGGCTGATGGCGCTCATTCGCTGGCGCTCCGGTTGCTGAGAAACACCTGCAAGGCCGAAAACACCAGGATGATCGCAGTCAGGATGATCGACAGCGCTGCGCCATAGCCCAGTTTGAAGCTGATGAAACTGTTCTGGTAGATCAGATAGACCGAGGTGAAGGTCTGCCCGCGCGGATTGCCGCCGGTCATGATATAGAACTGCTCGAAGGCCAGCATCGAGCCGATGGCCGAGATCAGCGTCGCCAGCAAAAGCGTGCGCATCGAGAGCGGAATGATGATCCGCCACACCCGCTGCCAATAGCTGGCCCCATCGATGATCGCTGCCTCGATGACCTCCGAATTGATCGACTGGATGGCCGCGACGAACAGGATCATGCCGAAGCCGACCACTTTCCACGTCACAGAAACGATGACCGCCGCCAAAGCCGGATCGGCCTTGGTGAACCAGACCGGCATGCCCTCGACCAGTCTCAGGTCGAGCAGAATCTTGTTGAACAGCCCCACCTGCTGGTCGAGCAGCCAGTACCAGAGCAGGCTCGATGTCCCCAGCCCGATCACCACCGGCAGGAAGATCGTGGCCCGGGTGAAGAGCTTGAGCGGGGTATTCTGGCTGGTCAGAAGCGCCAGCGCAAAGCCCAGCCCCATCAGGATCGGCGTGATGATGACGGTGTATTTGACTGTGAACCACAGCGCCCGCCAGAAGGCGCGATCATCCAGCGCGTCGGCGTAATTCTCTAGCCCCACCCACTTGCCGCCGCCCAGCAGCGACGTATCGGTCAGCGACAGCCAGACCAGCTGGCCCAGCGGATAGAGCACGAAGGCGGAGACGAAGATGAGGGCAGGGGCGACATAGATCAGCCCCAGATGACGATTGCGGATGGCGGCCACGGTGAGAGGTCCCGACGCAGGATGTGCAAGGAAGGGCGGCAGCGCAAACCGCCGCCCAGTTCCGGCAGGAAGCCTATTCTGAGGCAATATCGAGGAAGGCTTCGCGCGCCTCTTCGATCGCCCCTTCGACATCACCGTCGAACACCGCGGTCTGCAGCATGGTCAGCCACGGGCTCTGGTCGGCATTGACCATGTCGTTGAAGTGGAAGGCATAGGGCGTCTGTCCAATCCCGACCGCCTGGGCGGTGGTGATATAGCGCGGCTCGGCCTGGAAATATTCATTGTCGGCCAGGTCGGTTCGCACCGGCAGGATCAGGTTCTTGGCAAGGCCCTCCAGCTGCGCCTCGTCGGTCAGCGACCAGGTGATGAATTCCTTGGCCAGCTCGGCATTCTTGGCGCCGGACGGGATGGCGATCACGTCACCGCCCACGAAGGACGATTGCTGCCCGTCCTCGATGCCCGGCAGCGGCGCAATGCCGAAATTCATCTCGGGATGATTGGCCTTGAGCGAGGAAATGGCGAAGCCCCCAGAACCCTGCATGCCCACCGTGCCCGTCTCGAAGGTTGCGGTGAAATTGGCCCCGGTATCGCCCTCGGCGCTTTCCGGAATGATGCCGGCTTCCCACATATCCCTAAGCATGGTCAGCACTTCCACCACGCCCGGCCCTTCCAGCACCGGCGTATCCGGCCCCGCCGGCAACAGCGTCGCGCCACTGCCCCACATCATCGGCGCCTGGGTGAAGATATTGCAGCCGCCACACGAGCCCGAGAAGTAATAACCGGAGATATTGTCCGGGTCGGTCGCATGGATCTTGGCGGCATAATCCTGCAACTCGGCCAGTGTCACCGGCGGCTTTTCCGGATCGAGCCCGGCGGCTTCGAACAGGTCCTTGTTGTAGAGCAGGATCGACACGTCCGGCGTAAAGCCGGTGCCGAACAGCTTGCCGTCATAGCTGGCCAGGTCCTGGAACGCCTTGGCCACCTTGGCCTGGTTCGTATCGGCGCCCAGCACTTCGGTCAGGTCGGTCAGAAAGCCCGCCTTCATGAAATCGGGCATGAAGATCAGGTCGAACGAAATCAGGTCCGGCACATCGCCCGATTGCACCGAGGTGGCCAGCTTGGTCACCATCTGGTTGTCGGGAATGGTGGTCAGCTCCAGCTTGTCGTCGTGGCCTTCGTTCCACAGGTCCACCATATGCTGGGCGGCATTCGAGCTCGAGGCACGCGCCCAGATACTGAGCGTCTCGGCATGGGCGGCAACCGGTCCCAGCACGGCGGTGGTCAGTGACAGCGCAAGCGCCATCCTGCCCAGAAGCGGCATAGTCATGAAAATCCTCCCTTGTGATCAGGCAGCGCGGTCTCCTCCCGCCACCCCGGCTCCTCCACGAGCCAGTTGGAAAAGCTTTTCCGGCACCATCCCGCCAAGCCGCTTTGGGCTGGTCAGAATATAAAGGAAAAGGTTTTCTCAATCCGGAAAGTTACACAGGGGATATCGAATCGCAAGCGGGAAAATCCCTCTCAACTCCGCTCTTGAATATAAATAGGAATCCTATATAAATCTTGTCATGGAGACGCCGACTACTGCCCCACCGCTATCGATACGCCTGCTTGAAGGCCTTGCCCGCATTGGTTCGGCCCTGCGCGCCGATGACTGGTCGCGGGCCAGGACTGCCGGCATCAATCCAACCCAATTGGCCATTCTCGATGTGCTCGAAGGGCGTCCAGAGGGGCTCGCCGTCAAGCTTCTGGCGCAGCAGCTTAACGTCTCCCAGCCCACGGCAACCGATTCCATCCTGGCGCTCGAGCGCAAGGCCCTGGTCGAAAAACGCCCCGATCCGGATGACGGCCGCGCTTTGCGCATCTGCATCACCCGCGCCGGGCTCGATGCTGTCCGGGCGGGCAATCCGGCTACTGGCGCCGTAGGGCAGGCGGCTGCTGCCCTCGATGATGCCGATCAGGAGCAGTTTCTGGTCCTCCTGGTCTCCATGATCCGCCAGCTGCAGGACCGTGACGCCATCCCCATCCAGCGCATGTGCGTCAGTTGCCAGCATTACCGGCCCTATGCTCATGCGGATGCGACCCAGCCGCATCATTGTAATTTCGTCGACGCAGCCTTCGGTCAGCAGGATCTGCGCATCGATTGCCGCGAACACGAAACCGCCGATCCTTCAGTCCGGGCTGCCACCTGGACTGCGTTTCACAAGGATCATCCCACAAACCCTCCAGGCAACTAGAAAGAACCATATCAAATGCATCATGACTTACGCGCTGCAGCCACGCTGCTGGCCATGCTTTCGGCTGCGCCGGCCTTTGCCCATGATACCGGCATTCATGCAGCCCCGTCCGACGCCGTGCAGGCCTCCTTCGACATCGTCGAAACCAGCATCACCACCAGGGGCGATCAGGCCATTTTCACCACGCGCGTGCGCGGCGAAGCCGGCGTCGACAAGCCCGATGCCACCGGCAAGTTCGAAGGCTCCGACGTCTACGCCTATGTCTGGCCGACCTCGCTCAATAGCGGCGATATCGGCTTCGACAAGGATCAGGGTATCGTCGCCCTTGCTGTCACCTTTCATCCCGATTTTGACGACGCGGCCTATGGTGGCGAAAACCGCCACGTCTGGCACCCCCATTGGGTCGTGCTCGGCGAGGATGCCGCCTGTCCCGGCGGTCTCAAGGTCAGCGACATTCCCGAAGGCGCGACGCCCAAAGTGCCACCCACCTGGCCCAATGTGCCGCTGCTGATCGATAGCCCCGATTATCCGACGACTTTCACGGGCGACACGGTGGAAGTCAGCATTCCGCTCGACCTCATTGGCGGCATTGCCGATGCATCCTTCGATGGTGTGACGGCCGGTCTCAAGATCAACGGCAACTTGCACGCGCCACTGCTCTGCGTCGACAATGTCTTCAAGATCGCCTCTGGCGACCTGAGCCTGCCCGGCAAGGTTTCGCCGGCCCATTGATCGGGCAACTGCCGGTTCGTCGACTGCCATCGGCGAACCGGCCGTTCCACCCTCCAGGCATGAAGAGAGAAACAGAGCAGGATTACCCTCAACGCGCCGCTCCATGCAACCGGTGCGCCAACGATCCCAGGAGTTGTCATGAAAACCGCCACCATTCTGCGCCATGTTCATTTCGAGGATCTCGGTATTCTCGCCCCCATCCTCGAAAGCCACGGCTATGCCGTGACCTATCGCGATGTCGGCGATGATGACTTTCTGGGCTTTGATCCGCTGCAGCCCGACCTGCTGATTGTTCTCGGAGGTCCCATCGGCGTCTACGAAGACCAGGCCTATCCCTTCCTTGCCGTCGAACGTTCCCTGCTTGCCACGCGCCTCGCCGAAGGCGGTGCGACGCTCGGCATCTGCCTGGGCGCCCAGCTCATCGCGGCCGCCCTCGGCTCAAAGGTCTTCCCTTCGGGCGTCAAGGAGATCGGTTTTTCTCCGTTGATCCTGACCGACGAAGGCCAGGCAAGCCCGCTGCGTCATCTCGCCGGCGTGCCGGTCCTCCACTGGCATGGCGACACCTACGACCTGCCCGAGGGTGCCACCCATCTCGCCGCGACGCCGCTTGTCCGCCAACAGGCATTCGCAATCGGCAAAGCCATCCTTGGCCTGCAATTCCATGCCGAAGTCGATCCGCGCCGCGGTTTCGAACGCTGGCTCGTCGGCCATGCCAGCGAACTGGCGTCTGCCGGCATCGCCATTCCCGCTCTGCGCGCCGACGCGACCCGCAACGGCGCCGCACTTGCAAGGGCAGCCGGCCTCGTCTTCGAGGAATGGCTCACCGGTCTCTCCAGTCCATGACCAGCCTTGCTCTTCAAGCCCTGCTCACCGGTCACGTCGCTCCCCTTGGTCCAACAGCCGCGCCTAGCGGCATAGCCAAAACACGGGTCAGCCACGCCCTGTCTTTGGGCCCGACCGGCCTCGATGGCGATGCCCAGGGTGACCTCAAAGTCCATGGCGGGGTCGAAAAGGCGCTGCACCACTATCCGCGCGAACACTACGCGCTCTGGTCCGCCGAAATCGGCCCGCGCCCGGTTCTCGACCATCCCGGCGCCTTCGGCGAAAACCTTTCGACCGTAGGTCTCACCGAGGCGGATGTCGCCATCGGTGACGTCTTCGCCCTTGGATCTGCCGTGATCGAAGTCAGCCAGGGCCGGCAGCCCTGCTGGAAGCTCAACACCCGCTTCGCTCAGCCCGACATGGCCCGCCGCGTGCAGTCCAGCGGCCGCACCGGCTGGTACTATCGCGTGATCGAAACCGGCCAGGTCGCGCCCGACAGCCGCCTCACCCGCCTGCACCGCGCCGCGCCCGACTGGAGCCTTCAGCGAATCTGGCGCGTCTTCTATGTCGACACGCTTAACCGCGCCGAACTCCAACAGCTTGCAGCCTTGCCGCAACTCGCCGAATCCTGGAAACGCCACGCCCTGCGCCGTCTGCAGACCGGCGCCGTGGAAGACTGGACCAATCGCCTGTCAGGATCGTCGATGAAGTGAACTGGTGCTGCCGGACAGGATTGAACTGTCGACCTCTCCATTACCAATGGAGTGCTCTACCACTGAGCTACGGCAGCGTGTGTCGACTGATTTGCCAAGGACGCTGTGGTCCGGCGCGACGGGGGCTCCTTTGCCATAGGGCTTATCTCGACGCAAGGATAAAAAACGCCTATCAACCGTCTCACGCAGAATGCGATTCCAGACGGCGTTCAAAAGACTTCAATGAGCAAAACCGAACAGGCCGCCTTGCGTGAGCAAAGATTGGCCGCAAAGCTCCGCGAAAACCTCAAGCGCCGGAAGGGGCAGGCCAAGGCACGCGCCGATTCGGAGCGTCAGGCCCCCGAGCCCCATTCTGCCCCCGGGAGTGATACGGTCAATAAACCGTAAACCAGTTTCGGGTGACTATCAGACGACCAGCCGGCGGCCGATTTGGTGGGCCGGCATTCAAAGAGACGGCGAGTCTGGCTTACGTGGCAACTAGGACTTGGCCTACCTCCATCCCAGGTAGAAGGGCGCTATCGCCCGCCATATAGGACAAGACAATTGGACCGTATCCGTTTGATCGGTGGCAATGAGCTCAATGGTGAAATCACCATTTCGGGCGCCAAGAACGCTGCTCTCCCCCTGATGATCGCCTCGCTGCTGACCGACGAGCCGCTGGTGCTGCAGAATGTGCCGCGCCTCGCCGACGTCAAGCAGCTCGAGCGCATTCTCGAAAACCATGGCGTCGATATTGCCGTGCATGGCCGCCGCCGCGGCGAAGAAGAGGGTGTCGGCCAGCGCATGACCTTCCATGCCGCCGATATCGTCGACACCACCGCGCCCTATGAGCTGGTCTCCAAGATGCGCGCCAGCTTCTGGGTCATCGGCCCGCTGCTGGCCCGTTGTCACGAAGCCCGTGTCTCGCTGCCCGGCGGCTGCGCCATCGGCACGCGCCCGGTCGATCTCTTCCTCTTCGGCCTCAAGGAACTCGGTGCCGAAATCGACATCGATGACGGCTATGTGGTTGCCAAGGCGCCCAAGGGTGGCCTCGTCGGCGCGCATATCAAGTTCCCCAAGGTCTCGGTTGGCGCCACCCATACGCTGCTGATGGCGGCGTCCCTGGCCCGCGGCACCACCGTGCTCGAAAACGCCGCTCAGGAACCCGAAATCACCAATGTCGCCGAATGCCTCGTCGCCATGGGTGCCAAAATCACCGGCATCGGCACGCGCACCCTCACCATCGAGGGTGTGGAAAAGCTGCATGGCGCAACCGTGGACGTCATTCCTGACCGCATCGAGACCGGCACTTTCGCCATGGCTGCGGCCATGACTGGCGGCAATGTTTTGCTCAAGGGCGCCCGGCCCGAGCACCTGCAGGCAGCGCTCGATATCCTGGGCCGGACCGGCGTCAAGCTGACCCCCGAAGCCAATGGCCTCCGCGTTGAGCGCAATGGCGCCGGCATCGCGGCAGTCGATGTGGATACCGATCCCTTCCCGGGCTTCCCGACCGATCTTCAGGCCCAGTTCATGGCGCTGATGACCATGTCCTCTGGCACCAGCCATATTCGCGAAACCATCTTCGAAAACCGCTACATGCATGTGGCCGAGCTCGCCCGTTTCGGCGCCGATATTTCGGTCGATGGTCAGCTTGCCACCATCCGCGGCAAGACCCAGCTCAAGGGTGCCCAGGTCATGGCCACCGATCTGCGCGCCTCGGTCTCGCTGGTCATCGCCGGCCTCGCCGCCAAGGGCGAAACCGTGGTCAACCGCATCTACCATCTCGACCGCGGCTTCGAACGCCTGGAAGAAAAGCTCGGCCGCTGCGGGGCGGAGATTGAACGGCTGGCTGGCTAGCAAGCCAGCCTTTTGGATTGAGCCATGGCCCGGCGCTGAGCGCCGGGCCATTTTCTTTCGTTCTTGCGCTTTTCCCTCCCGCCGCATTGCCCCTTGCGCTTCAAGCTTGTAGATCGAATGCAGTGTGACCAGATCATGGCGATCACGCTCACCGGGGACAGACCGCACCATGACCGACCTCAAGCTTATCGCGCTTGATACCGAAGACCTCGAAGTCCTTTCCGCCCATGTGCAGGACGCCGTCGTGCGCGTTGCCGACATGGGCTACGCGCGGGGCGATCGCCGCTTTGCGCTGCTGATGAACCGCTTCGACTGGACCTCGGGGCAGGGGCGTCGCGAAAAGGGCCTGCGCAAGCGCGCCGCGCTGCATTTCGACGGCGTCCAGTCTGTTTCCACCAATGGCTTCGATCCCAATGCGCCCGAAGGCGTGCTCAATCTCCTCGCCATAACCTTCACCGCGATTGACGGCCCGGCCGGCATTGTGGAACTCAGCTTTGCCGGCGGTGGCACGGTGCGTCTGGGCGTTGAATGCCTCGAAGCGCGCCTCTCCGATCTCGGCTCTGCCTGGGCCGCCACGGCCAAGCCGGCTCACGCCCTAGACTAGGAATTCCTCGATGGTCCTTCGCCTCGATAGCGCCGACAGCGATTTCGCCCCGCTCTTCCAGCAACTGCTCGACGGCAAGCGCGAATCGAGCCGCGACGTCAATGACGTGGTCGCATCCATCATCGCCGATGTCCGCGCCCGTGGCGACGCCGCCGTGCTCGAGCTGACCAATCGCTTCGACCGCACCAGCTATGCCAGCGCCGCCGACCTGCGCATCAGCCAAGCCGAGATCGACGAAGCCGCGGCCCGCGTTACCCCCGAAGTGCGCGCCGCGCTGCAGACCGCCCATGACCGCATCAAGTCCCATCACGAAAAGCAGAAGCCGCAGGACCACATCTATACCGATGCCCTGGGCGTGACCCTCGGAACCCGCTGGACCCCGGTCGATGCCGTCGGCCTTTACGTTCCCGGCGGCCTCGCCTCCTATCCATCCTCCGTGCTGATGAATGCCGTGCCCGCCAAGGTGGCCGGTGTCGAGCGCATCGCCATGGTCGTGCCCACGCCGGATGGTCAGATCGCTGCCGCCATCCTGCTGGCCGCCAAGATCGCCGGCATCACCGAAATCTACCGCGTCGGTGGCGCCCAGGCCGTTGCGGCGCTCGCCTATGGCACCGATACCATCGCCCCGGTCGACAAGATCGTCGGTCCCGGCAATGCCTTTGTCGCCGCTGCCAAGCGCCAGGTCTTCGGCAAGGTCGGTATCGACATGATCGCCGGCCCCTCCGAAGTGCTGGTGTTGGCCGATGGCTCGGCCAATCCCGCCTGGGTCGCCGCCGATCTCATCGCACAGGCCGAACACGGCGCCGGCGCCCGCTCCATCCTCGTCACCACCGAAAAGGGCCTGGCCGACGCGGTGGATGCCGAAGTCACCCGCCAGATCGCGACGCTTCCCAATCCCGCCCATGCCCGCGAAGGCTGGGAAGACTACAGCGCCATCATCACCGTCGCCTCATTGAGCGAGGGCGTTGTCCTGGCCAATCGTGTGGCCTCCGAACATGTCGAACTGGCCATCGACGATCCGCAGTCGATCCTCCCCTCCATCCGTCACGCCGGCGCGATCTTCCTCGGCCACCACACGCCCGAAGCCATCGGCGACTATGTCGGCGGCTCCAACCACGTGCTGCCAACGGCGGGCACGGCGCGCTTCGCCTCCGGCCTCGGCGTGCTCGATTTCGTCAAGCGTACCTCGATCCTGGGTTGCGATCCGTCATCGCTGGCCGCGCTCAGCACGGCAGCGGTAACCCTGGCGGAAGAGGAAGGTCTCGACGGCCACGGTCGCTCGGTTTCGATGAGGCTCAACCATTGAGCATTTCGATGGAAAGCCAGGCCAGTCCCGAGGACAAGGACCGCCTGGTCACCGTCACGCTCGACCCCAATACCATCACCTCAATCAATCCCGACGAGGTGCATGAATGGCGCATCGCCATTTATGATCTGCTCGAAGACAACAGCTTCCGCCCCGCCCGTGTCGCGGCGACCGGGCCCTATGCCCTGCACATGTCGATCATCGGCAATTTCATCGTCCTCGACGTGCGCCATCCCGAAACCTTCCAGCCGATTGCCGCGCACTACCTGTCGCTAAGCCCTTTTCGCCGGCTGATCCGCGACTATTTCCGCATTCGCGACGCCTATTACGAGGCCATCCGCTCGGCCCAGCCTTTCCAGATCGAGACCGTCGATATGGCGCGCCGCGGCATGCACAATGAAGCCGCCGAACTGCTGCGCACGCGCCTCACCAACAAAATCATCATCGATCTCAACACCGCCCGGCGCCTCTTCACGCTGATCTGCGCCGTCCAGCCCTATGCCAGCCGCATCGACGAAGCGACCAGCGAACTTCCGTCCGTGCTCTTCGTCTGCTCGATGAACTCGGTCCGCTCGCCCATCGCCGCGGCCTTGGCGCGCCAGGCCTTCCCGGGTCGCCTCATTGCCCGCTCGGTCGGCGTCAATGGCGGCAAGGCCGATCAGTTCGTCCATGAGGTGATGGAAGAGATCGGCATTGATATGAGCGTCCACACTCCCCATATCCTCGATGAGCTGGTCGCCAACCGTTTCGACTTGGTCATCACCCTTTCCGACGACGCCCCCGAAGCCGTGTCCCGCAAGGAACTCGAGGCCGGCGCCGTGGAACATTGGCATGTTTCCGACCCATCCTTGGTAGAAGGCAATCGGGAAGTTGTGCTGGGGGCCTATCGTGACCTGCGAGACAGTCTGCGCAAGCGAGTAAGAGATCGGCTCGAACCTCTTATTTCCAGTGGTTCACAAACCCATTGAATTGAAGTAGGTAGAACCCACTTTCCGACCCATGGCCGGCAAGCTATGCCCCTATGGGTCCATCAGGAGACAGTATGGCGAAGGAAGAAGTGCTCGAATTTCCGGGCGTGGTGGTTGAATTGCTCCCCAATGCGACGTTCCGCGTCAAGTTGGAAAATGAACATGAGATCATTGCACACACCGCTGGCCGCATGCGCAAGAATCGCATCCGCGTGCTGGCTGGCGACAAGGTCCTGTGCGAAATGACGCCCTATGACCTGACAAAGGGTCGTATCACCTACCGATTCAAGTGATGGCATAGATGGCCAGTCGTCCGGATTTGATCCTGGCCTCCGCCTCGCCGCGTCGGCTGGCGCTGCTTAATCAGATCGGCATCGAGCCCGAACATCTGGTTCCGGCCCATGTCGATGAGACGCCCGAAAAGGGCGAGCTCCCGCGCAAGCTGGCCACCCGCCTCGCCGATCTCAAGGCCCTGACCGCCCAGCACAAGGCCCGCTCCGCCGGCTTTGGTCAGGGCGCGCTGGTTCTCGCCGCCGATACGGTCGTGGCCGTCGGTCGCCGCATCCTGCCCAAGGCCGAGACGATGGAAGAGGCCAGCGAATGCCTGCGCCTGCTCTCGGGCCGTTCGCATCGCGTCTATACCGCCCTGACCGTGCTGACGCCCTCCGGCGGGAAGCGCCAGCGCCTCGTCGAGACGCGCCTGCGCTTCAAGCGCCTCTCCACCCGTGAAATGGAAGCCTATCTCGCCAGCACCGAATGGCGCGACAAGGCGGGCGGCTATGCCATCCAGGGCATCGCCGGCGCCTTCGTGGTCAAACTCTCCGGCTCCTACACCGGCGTCGTCGGTCTGCCTCTGATGGAAACCGCCCAAGTCCTCGCCGGCGAGGGCTATCCGGTCCATTTCAACTGGCTCAACCAGTCCTCAGGCGTCTGATGGCGGAGCGAAAATGCCCCATCTGCGGCCGGGCAGCAGTGGAAGAGTTCAAGCCCTTTTGCTCCAAGCGCTGCGCCGATGTTGATCTCAACCGCTGGCTAAACGGCAACTACGTCATCCCAGCGCGGGACGACGAGCCGGAAGTGGAAGATGGCATGCCCGGGGATGATGACGAGCGCTAGGGCGGCGGGGCGCGCGAACGCCTGCTGATGCCATGTGGAGACGGCTCTGCCGGGTTGGCGAGGCAGACCAAAATCTGCTGAAGTTGGTCAGCCCCACCTCGAGTTCAATCGCATCAATTGGAGTGAAGGCTGCCTCGTCTGCCGTGGCATCGGCCCCGCAAAGGCAGGCGATACTCGTCCGCTGCAGCCGCCAGATCGTTGCCAACGCTGAGGGTGAGGCGGCAACGGCGCGCGCCGGAATTCGATGACATGATGCGATTGGAATGATGCCTGTCGCAACCTGAGGGCGAGGTATCGGCTCATGACAAAACAGAATTATCCAAACTCCTTTTCCACAAGCCCTTTTCCCGCTTGCACACCCCAAACCCATCCCCTATAAGCCCGCCATGGCGTGACGCCCTGGGGCCCAAAGCCCCGCTGCCCGGGTAGCTCAGTTGGTAGAGCAGCGGATTGAAAATCCGCGTGTCACTGGTTCGATTCCGGTCCCGGGCACCACTTCTCCTCTATAGCGACGACCTATTGCGGTGCTGCGTGGCAGGCTGATCCGAGCCCGTGCTGTTTTCTAGAGGAAATGCACCGCCGAACAGCAAAATGGGCAATCCACGATAGAGAAGCACAACTACTTACGACACCCCGCTGTCCTTAACACTCCCTGACTCCCACGCCCCAAATCCTCTTCATTCCCCAAACCAGCGCTTCATAGCCCGTTGCTAGGCTCCATCTCCGGGTTGAGGTGGGGAATTCATGGTCACTGATAGTGCTTTGCTGTTGAAGCTCCAGACGGAAGTGCTGGAAGCGGTTGCCTGTGGCGAGCCTTTGGTGGCTGTGGCGGACCTGCTCTGCCGCCGCGCGCAGGAGTTGGCGCCCGAGGCGATCTGCTCCATCCTGATGGTCGATGCCGATTGCCGTCTGCGGCCGCTCGCGGCGCCGTCGCTGCCCCTGGCCTTCTCCACCGCCATCGATGGCCTGCTGGCTGGCCCCAAGGCGGGCTCCTGCGGCACGGCCGTGTTCCGCAATGAACCGGTGCTCGTCACCGATATCGAAACCGACCCGCTCTGGGAGGACTATCGCAGCCTTGCCGGGCCACTCGGTCTGCGCGCCTGCTGGTCCAGCCCCATCCGCGATTCCGACAACCAGGTCGTGGCGACCTTCGCCTTCTATTATCGCACCGGCCGCGGCCCCGATGAGCTCGAGCGCAGCATCGTCCAGACCTGCGTCCATCTCTGCTCCATCGCCATCGACCATGAAAAGGTCCGCGAGCGCAATCATCGCCTGGCCTATTACGATGCCCTGACCGGCCTGCCCAATCGTGGCCGCTTCAACGAATTGCTCCCCCGCGCCATCCGCCTCAAGGAACCTTTCGGCCTGCTGCTCGTCGACATCGATCATCTCAAGCTGGTCAACGATACGGTCGGTCACGTCTTTGGTGATCAGCTGATCCGCACGGTCGCCAGCCGCCTGGCCGATTGTCATCCCACGCTTACCGCCTGCCGGCTCGGCGGCGACGAATTCGCCGTTCTCGTCGCCGATTGTCATTCCGAATATGCCCTGCGCGACGCAGCCAATCGCATGCTCAACGCCGTGCGCGGCCTGATCCAGATGGGCGACCAGACCATCGATCCGCATGTCACCATTGGCGGCGCGCTGTTTGGGCCCGATGGCGTGGAAGAGGCCTCGCTGAGCCAGAATGCCGATTTTGCGCTGTATCACGCCAAGGAAGTGCGCCGCGGCGGCTATATCCGTTTCACCCCAGGCATGCGTACCTCGATGATGGAGCGCGCCAATATGGTGCGCAGCGTCGATCAGGCACTCTCGGAAAAGCGCATGATCGTCCACTACCAGCCCATCGTCCGGCTCGATACGGCCGAGATCGTTGGCCTCGAAGCGCTCGCCCGCATGCGCATGCCCGATGGCCGCATCGCCGTTGCCAGCGAGTTTCACGCGGCTCTGGCCGATCCGCGCATCGCCTGGCAGGTCACCGGCCAGATGCTGGCGCAGATCGCCACCGATATTCGCTACTGGCTGGATCTGGGCATTCCCTTCCAGCATGTCGGCATCAATGTCACCACCGGCGATTTCCAGCGCGGCGACCTCGAGGCGCGCATCGTCGAAACCTTCGAACGCGCCGATGTGCCGCTGAAACACGTCGTGCTCGAGGTCAATGAGGCCGTCTATATGGGCGGCGGCGACCAAATGGTGCCCAAAGCGGTCGGCGCCCTGCGCCAGCGCGGCATTCTGGTGGCGCTCGATGATTTCGGCACCGGCTTTGCCTCGCTCACCCACCTGCTGAGCTTTCCCGTCGATATCATCAAGATCGACAAGTCCTTCGTCGAACATCTCGGCCATGATCGCGCTAGCGACGTCGTGGTCAGTTCCATTATCGACATTGCCCGCAAGCTCGATATGAAGCTGGTGGCCGAAGGCATCGAGACCGCGTCGCAAGCCAGCGCGCTCAACCAGCTTGGTTGTGGCATGGGGCAGGGCTATCTCTTTGCCCGCCCTGGTTCGGTGGCAGACACCACCCATCTGCTCTCGCTCTTCGCCCAACGGCCGGATGCGAGGCCCGTCGACATGCCCGTCGAGCCGGTCCAGCGCCGCAGCGCCTGACCCGATTGATTTTGCGCCGCGCGAGGCGCAATCTGGCTTCGATGATCCAGTGCTCACTGCCCGGTGGCCAAAAGTCCATCTGACAGGACGGTGACAGGGACGGAATCTATTCTCCCTGTCACGAACGCAACGACGTTCCGGATTTTGACATGGGAGGACCTATGAACAAGCTGCTCGTGGCCGCGCTGATTACTGGCGCTATGGCTGTTCCATCTTTTGCTGCCGACTACTCCATCATGGCCCCTGCTGCCCCCGGCGGCGGTTGGGACCAGACCGCCCGCACCATGCAGGAAGCCCTGCAGACCGAAGGCATTTCGGGCAATGTGCAGGTCACCAACGTCCCTGGCGCCGGTGGCACGATTGGCCTCGCCCAGTTCGTCAACCAGTCCAATGCCAATCCCAACGCGCTGATCGTTGGCGGCTATGTGATGGTCGGCGCCATCCTGACCAATGCTTCGCCCGTCACCCTTGAACAGGTCACCCCGATTGCTCGCCTCACCGGTGAAGCCGTCGCTCTCGTGGTTCCGGCCTCGTCCGACATCCAGACTGTCGATGATCTCAAGGCCAAGCTGGTCGAAAACGTTGGTGCCGTCTCCTGGGCCGGTGGCTCGGCTGGTGGCGCAGATCACATCACGGCCGGTCTCATCACCAAGGCCGTCGGTGCCGATCCGACCCAGGTCAACTACATCGCCTATTCGGGCGGTGGTGAAGCCCTCGCTGCCGTGCTCGGTGGCCAGGTCACCGTCGGCATCTCGGGCTATTCCGAGTTTGCGTCGCAGATCGAAGCCGGCGAACTGCGCCTGCTGGCCGTCTCGACCGCCGAACGCGTTCCCGGCGTCGAAGCGCCGACCCTTCAGGAAGCCGGCGTCGATGTTGCCGTGCAGAACTGGCGCATGGTCGCCGCTGCGCCCGGCATCACCGAAGAGCAGAAGGCTGCCATCTCGTCGGACATCGAAAAGATGGTCGACTCGGCAACCTGGCAGGCCGCTCTTGAGTCGCGTGGCTGGGTGAACACCTATCTCGCCGGCGCCGATTTCGATGCCCAGCTGGCCGAAGATACCGCCGCCACCGAATCCATCCTGCGCGACATTGGCCTCGTTCAATGACCTCAGGTAATCCCAACCTCTCGCGCCGCCCCGATGGGGCGGCGCTTGTCATCGCAGCCATTCTTGCCCTGATCGCCGCCGTGATCTTCTGGCAGATGTCGCAGATGCGCGTGCCCCCGATTCAGGCGCGCGTCGGGCCGACCGTCTTCCCCTATATCATCGCAGCTGGCCTGCTGGCGCTGTCCGTCGGCACGGTGGTTTCGGCCTTCCGTCGTGGCTTCCCCGAGCGCGACGACGACAACTACATCCCCATTGCCTGGGTCATCGGCGGTCTCGTCGCGCAATTGCTGACCATTGGCTGGGCCGGTTTCTCGGTTGGCACGGGCCTGCTCTTTGCCTTCACCGCCATGGCCTTTGGCCGCGGGCCGCTCTGGAAGACCATCCCCCTCGGGGTCGTCTTCGCCTTCATCGTTTGGTTCATGTTCGCCAAGGGTCTGCAGCTCTCGCTGCCCATGGGCCCGCTCGAACGCCTCATTCCCTGATCGGACGCCGCTAAATGGACACGTTCGGACTTCTCGCCGAGGGCCTTGTTGCCGCCCTCCAATGGCAGAACCTTCTCTATGCACTGGTCGGCGTGACCCTGGGCACCGCCGTTGGCGTGCTGCCGGGTATCGGTCCGGCCCTGACCGTGGCGCTGCTGCTGCCCGTCACCTATCGGCTCGATCCGGCCGGCTCGCTCATTATGTTCGCCGGCATCTACTACGGCGGCATGTATGGCGGCTCGACCACCTCGATCCTGCTCAATACCCCCGGCGAATCCGCCTCCATTGTCACCGCGCTCGAGGGCAACAAGATGGCCCGCAAGGGCAGGGGTGGTCCGGCGCTGGCCACTGCCGCCATCGGCTCCTTTGTGGCTGGCCTGATCGCCACCTTGGCTCTGGCCTTCGTTGCCCCATGGGTGGTGAAATTTGCGCTGGCCTTCGGCCCGGCCGAGTATTTCGCGCTGATGGTCCTGGCCTTCGTCACCGTCTCGGCAGCCTTCGGCGATAGCGCCCTGCGCGGCCTCACCGCGCTGTTCATCGGACTTGGTCTCGGCATCATCGGCATCGACCTGCAGACCGGTCAGGCCCGCCTGTCCTTCGGCATCCCTGACCTGCTCGATGGCATTGAAGTGACGACGCTTGCCGTCGCGCTCTTCGCCATCGGCGAAACGCTCAAGATCGCCGCCGATCGCAACCTCGTCAAAGAGGAGGTCCTGGCGGTCAAGGGCTCGGTCTGGATGACCAGGGAAGACTGGAAGCGCAGCTGGATTCCGTGGCTGCGCGGCACCGCCATCGGCTTTCCCATTGGCGCCATGCCCGCCGGCGGCGCCGACGTTTCGAGCTTTTTGAGCTATTCGGCTGAAAAGACCTTCGCCAAGCGTCCCGAGGAATTCGGCCATGGCGCCATCGAAGGCGTTGCTGGTCCCGAAGCGGCAAACAACGCCTCGGCCGCCGGAACGCTCGTGCCCCTGCTGACCCTGGGCCTGCCCACCACGGCAACGGCCGCCATCATGCTGGCCGGCTTCCAGCAATTCGGTCTTCAGCCAGGCCCGCTGTTGTTCACCAACAATGCCAGCCTGGTCTGGGCGCTGATTGCCAGCCTTCTGGTCGCCAACTTCATGCTCATCGTGCTCAACCTGCCGCTGATCGGTCTTTGGGTGAAGCTGCTGACCATTCCGCGGCCTTGGCTCTATGGTGGCATTCTGGTGTTCGCAACCCTGGGCACCCTAGGCGCAAATGGCGCCATGTCCGGCCATCTCGGTCCGATCACCTTCTCCTTCGAGCTCCTCCTGCTCCTGGCCTTCGGCATCCTGGGCTATCTGCTGCGCCGCTTCGGCTATCCGATTGCGCCTGTCGTCGTCGGTCTGATCCTCGGTCCCATGGCCGAGCAGCAACTGCGCCGCGCGCTGTCGATCAGCCAGGGCGATTTTGCCATCCTCTTCCACTCGCCCATCGCTATCACGCTCTATGTCGTGGCGGCAGCGGCGGTGCTGGTGCCGCTCTACTTCCGCTTGCGCGGCAAGGGCGCCATGCTCAGCCAGATGGCCAGCGACGAGGACTAGCTGCCGGCGCCGGCGGCGCAAAAACGCTCCAGTGGAGCGTTTTTAGGCAGCTAGGCCCGGAGACTGCGCACTGTGCCGTAGGTAAAATTTGCTCCAGTGGAGCAAATTTAGGGAAGCAGGCCACGAGGCCGATGGCCGAGTGGCGCTCGCAGGACCCAGCTTCTCCGCCGGCACGATCTCTTTTCCCTTCTCCCCTCGTGGGAGAAGGAGCCCGAAGGGCGGGTGAGGAGAGTGCTACCGACACACCCGAACAAGCAAAAGCCCGGATGCCACCGCAATGGCATCCGGGCTTTTCTACGTCGGTCGGTCAAGGATGCGGCCGGCAGGAGGGAGGAGGAGCCCGCCGCTATCTTTTAGTGGCCGATCGAACGGAAAGCGGCGGGATCGATCCCCAGGGTCTTGAGGTGCTTGGCCTTGGGAGCACGGCCCCCCTCGACGGCGTTGGATACGGCAGCGGCGCTGCCGAAGACTTCAACGAAAGTGCCAAGGGTCGCGAAGATAGACTTGCGCGGGGTGCTCATTTCAAACTCCTCTGAAGACCGGGCCGAATGCCGGGTCGCTTTCATGAGTTGACAGATGGGCTAACCAAGCTCGTTCTGCTAGGGGTGAAAGCTCACGCCAGCCATGCGTTTCATGCAATTAAGGGCGCGATAACCACATTGGAACGCCGAAATGCGGGTGTTTGGGCATTAGTGTTGCGCCAAGTGCATGGCTGTCACGGATATTTTGCGGCCTTGGATAGCGTTGCTGAGCACCACGTCGATCACGGCGTCACGCCAGATCAGGGCTGCGATATTCAGCCCCACGCCTTGATTGACCCAAGTCATTTTGCGGACGAGCCAAGTCTTGGTCTAAGGCTTTGGCGAAACGATTTCGCCCCAACTGTCCAGAAAGCGCTTGCGGCGCTGTTGATCCAGCGACACCATCAGTGCTGGCCCCAATGGAATGGGCTGGATCACGCCACGCCCGCGCGCCGCGATCGATTCCGCCGTCCATTCGCCCACCGTGCCCTCGGCCACCGAGCCCAGCCCTGTCGAGCCCGCCGCAATCGCCTGACCCTCCGGCGACAGCGCGAAATCGACAAAGGCCCGCCCGAGGTCGGCATGTGGGGCTTCGCGCGGGATCAGCATGGCGCGGGTCAGGACCAGCACATAGTCATCCGGCACCACGATTTCGATATTGGCACCCGCCGCCTTCCGCTCGAAGGCATAGGAGCCCAGCACATTGTAACCCAGCGCCAGGCTGCCATCGGCCACGCCATTGAGGATTTCCGGGCTCGAACCGGAGAACCTGGCATTCACCCGCCCGAAGGCCGCCGCCAGGCGCCAGAAGTTCGACGAGATCACCTGGTCCTGCGAGGCCAGCAGATAGCCCACGCCCGACAGCGCGATGTCATAGGTGGCAATCGTCCCGCGGAACCGCTCGGTCTGTGTTTCCAGCATTTCCGCCAGCGTCAGATGCGTGCGCGGCACTTCTTCCGGTGCAATCCGGTCCGGATTGTAGATGATCACGGCCGGCTCGAAGGTGAACCCGAACACCTCGTTGCGCCAATGCGCCCAGTCGGGCAGGGCGCCCAGATACGGACTGTCATAGGCCATGGCATGGCCGTCATTGGCAAGCTTGATCATCAGGTCCGAGGCCGAACTGATCAGCAGGTCCGGTTGCGGCGCGATGTCTCCCGCCAGGTAGCGTTCATAGAGCGGCAGCGAGTCCGTTTCTTCATAGATCACGCTGACATCAGGCCGGATAGCCTGAAAGCCGGTGATGAATTCTGCAAACAGCGGCGTATGCGTCACCCCCGCAATCGACAGCACCTCATCCGTGCTGCCATCGGGCGCCGGATAGGTGGTCGAGGCCGCCTGCGCTGCGCGGGGGTCGACCAGCAGCAGGCAGAGGACCAGGGCCGAAAGCGATCCCAGCGCCTTGCGCATCTGCTCGATCCGGGGCGTGCGCCCGATGAGTGGCAAGTCGATCTCGATCACCAGCCCACCGCCATCCCGATCCTTGAGCCGCAATGCCCCGCGATGCGCCTCGGCCACGCGCTTGACGATCGACAGCCCCAGCCCCGATCCTACCTTGGCCGCGCTCGATGCGCCGCGTTTGAACCGCTCCAGCACCAATGGCTTCTCCGCCTCGGCAATGCCCGGTCCCCTGTCGCTGATCGACAGCGTCAGCACGCCGTCCCGCACTACGCCGCCGATCTCCACCAGCCCCTCCGAATAGACCAGCGCATTGTCCACCACATTGCGCAGCATCTCGCGCAGCGCCACCCGGTCGCCGCGGATCTGCGCCCCGCTCGCCTCGTCGGGCAGGGCCACCACCACGCGATCGGCCAGGTCTGGGTCAAGGCGCTGGCGCACCTCGTCCACCACGGTCCCCAACACGCTGGTATCCACTTCCTGGTTTTCGAGCCGGTGGCTGATCGTCGCTTCCATCAGCATCTGAGTCACCAATTGGCTCGCCTGCGCCGCGCCCTGGTGAATGCGCCCCACCCGCCGGCGCAGGGCCTCGGGGTCCTGCTCGTCCATTGCCACTTCCGCCTGCGCCCGCAGCGACGCCAGCGGCGTCCGCACTTCATGGGCCGCCTCCGCCACCAGCCCGGTCACGCGCTCGACGGCATTGCCCAACCGCCCCATGAAGCCGTTGAGCGCGCTCACCAGATGGCTGACCTCCACCGGCACCGGGACATCGAGCGGCGACAGGTCATCTGGCGCCCGCCCGCGCAACTCCTGCTCAAGCTGATAAAGCGGCGCAAACATCCGTCCGATCCCGAACCACACCAGCGCAATGGCCAGCACCGTCAGCGCCACCACTGGCACGATGGCATTGGATAGGATTTCCCACGCCAGCGCCTCGCGCTCGGTCTGCGTCTCGGCCACATGGATCGTCACCCAGTCCGTATCGCTGCCCGACGAGGTCAATCGCCCAACGCTGGCCACTCGCACCAGCTCGTCGCGATAGATCGCGTCCTGGAACACTGGTCCCGCCGCGGTCATCTCCGGCATCATCCGCGACAGGTCTTCATAGCCCGTCACCGCCCCGCCGCCCGGATTTTCCACGGCATAGAACACCCGGTCCTGTCCCGAAAACATGCCGAACGACGCAAAGGGTAATTCCACCGTCACCGCATCATCTTCCACCTGCACCGCACCGGCAATGGTCAACGCCGAAGCCGCCAGCAGCCGGTCGAACGCCCGGTCCGCCGCCCGCTCCGCATAGTCGCGAATGAAGATGATCAGCACCGCCGCCGCCACCAGCAGTAGTGCCAGGGCCAGGGCCAGGATGCGCCGGCGGATGGAGAATGACTTAGCCGCCATTGGGTGTGCGAACCACGTAGCCGACGCCGCGCACGGTGCCGATTTCCACGTTTGCTGCTTCCAGCTTCTTGCGCAGCCGCGAAATATGCAGCTCCAGCGCATTGACCGAGACGGCTTCGTCGAAATTGAACAGCTGGTTCATCAGCCGCTCCTTGGGCACCACCTTGCCGGCATTGGTGACGAGAATTTCCAGCAGCCGGAATTCGCGCCGCCCCAGCTCCAGCGATTTGCCGCCCACGCTGGCATTGAGCCCGGCCAGGTCCATTTCCAGATTGCCGGCGCTGAGCGTGCTCGTCGTTTGCCCGCCCGTCCGGCGGATCAGTGCCCGCAACCGCGCTTCCAGTTCGCGCAGGTCGAACGGCTTGACCAGATAGTCATCCGCGCCGAGGTCGAGCAAGCTTACCTTGTCGTCGATTTCCGAACGCGCAGTAATGACGAGGATCGGTGCATTGAACTTGCGGCGGCGCAATTCGGCGATCAGTCCGATGCCGTCGCGATTGGGCAGCATCAGGTCGAGCGCCACCGCATCGAAATCCTGCCCCTCGGCGGCTGGCACGACGTCATTGCCGTCCTTGACCCATTCCACCGAATGGCCGGCGCTGCGCAGGCGCTTTTCCAGCGCCTCGCCCAGGTCTTCATTATCTTCGACAAGCAGTATGCGCATTGGTCGCCGGTTTCATTCCCCGGCGGCACCATAAGGATTTACACCCGCGCTGTCTAAAGGATCGTGGTCAGCATGGCGGTGGCCACGGCCACGATGCCGAAAGCGGCGATCCCCGCCGCCGCCAGCATTACCTGTGCATTTTGCACATGCCCGCCGCGCCGCGCGTTCTGCCGCGCCAACCGCACGCCAATGTCTTCGTCTGTATCCAGATGCGTCATTGCCTCGCCCCACAATTGCCAGTCAAATCTTGAACTTTGACAGAACTCTGGGCAGCCGCCTTGCGCTGTTTCTTACCCGCTGGATGAAGCCTAACCCCGTCTCGGGAGTGGGCGAACGCCATCCTGGATTCGCGGTTAATTTACATAAAATCCGACACGTTGAATCTTGTATGGAAGATGATTGCACTATTTTCGGCGTCATGGCAGAAAGTCCCCATGACCCATCTTCATCCAGACCGCCTGTTTCCCGCCGCCGAGCCCGCCCGCTCCATCGCGCGCGAACTCTATCCCGAAGTGCGCGACCTGCCGTTGATCTGCCCGCATGGCCATACCGATCCGGCCTGGTTCGCGAGCAATGGGCGCTTCTCCAATCCCGCCGCGCTCTTCCTCACGCCCGATCACTACGTTCTGCGCATGCTGCGCAGCCGGGGCCTGAGCTATGACGATCTCGGCGTGCCGCGCAAGGACGGCAAGCCGGTGGCCGAGGGCAGGGCGGCCTGGCAGCTCTTTGCCGCCAACTACCACCTCTTTGCCGGCACACCCTCCAAGACCTGGATCGATCACTCCCTTGATTGGGCCTTCGGCATCACCGATGAGCTGTCGCCTGAAACGGCCGACGCCATCTACGACACCATCGACAAGGCCCTCGCCACCCCCGAGCTTCTGCCCCGCGCCCTGCTCGACAAGGCCAAGGTTGAGGTCATCACCACCACCGAGTTTGCCCTCGACCAGCTGCCGCACCATCAGTCCATGGAAGCCGACGGCTATCTCGGCCGCGTTCGCACCACCTATCGCCCGGACGATGTGACCAATCCCGAACGCGCAGGCTGGCTCGACCGCATCAAGCAGCTCGCCGAAATCACCGGCGAGGACATCACCCGCTGGAGTGGCCTGCTCGATGCGCATCGCAACCGGCGTGAATACTTCCGTCGCTTCGGCGCCGTCGCCACCGACCATGGCATCCCCACCGCCCAGACCGCCGACCTCGCCCCGATTGAAAAGCAGGCCCTGCTCGATCGCCTGCTGACCGGCCAATATAGTGGCGAGGACGCAGACCTGTTCCGCGCCCAGATGATGACCGAAATGGCTGGCCTCTCAGTTGAGGACGGTCTCGTCATGCAGATCCATGCCGGCGCCCGCCGCAATACCGATCCGCAGCTCCTCGCCGAGCGCGGCACCGATCTCGGCGCCGACATCCCCAGCCGCGTCGACTATGTCGATGGTCTTCAGCCGCTGCTCGCCCGCTTCGGCAACGAGCCCAATCTGCGGCTCATCGCCTTCACCCTCGACGAAAGCAACTATGCCCGCGAACTGGCGCCCATGGCCGGCTTCTGGCCATCGCTGATGATCGGACCGCCCTGGTGGTTCCACGACAGCCCGCAGGGCATCCGCCGCTATCTCGATCAGGTCGTCGAAACCGCCGGCTTCTATAATCTCGCCGGCTTCAACGACGACACCCGCGCTCTGCTCTCCATCCCAGCCCGCCACGAAGTCTGGCGCCGCGAAGTCTGCCACTTCCTCGCAACTTGGGTCGGTGAAAACCGCATCAGCAAGTCGACAGCCCGCGATGTGGCAAAGCACCTGAGCTACCAGTCCGCCAAGGACGCATATCGCCTCTGACAGTCCAGGCAGCTTTTGAGCGCTGTCAGTCAGTTAGCCATACTGGCGGAAAACCGGCGAAAAATGCTATTCTGAACGCGCAGATCGAGGGTCTGCGTGTTCTGTCTGTCCTGCGTTTCCGTGAACTGCTCCGACGCATTCGGGAGAACGTCATGAAGGATCTGTCGCCTGCCGATCGGCAGCAAGGTTTCCGCATCCACGCCATGGTCTTTGTGCCCGTGATGATCGTCCTGATCATCATCAACCTGTGGACCGGTGGCTATTACTGGTTTCCCTGGGTCCTGCTCGGCTGGGGCATAGGCCTGCTGGCCCACTGGTTCTTCGGCGCCCGAAAGACTTAGGGCGACTTCCACAAGACGACGAGCACGATCATCACCCCGATGATAAACAGCGCCACCATGCCTCCGAGACCGTTGAGCACCTGCTTGCCCAGGGGCACATGGGTCTCGTTGCGCGCAATGATATCGGAAAAGCGCGTGGTCTCGCGGCTTCTATCATAGGGCTGGTGGGTCATCGCACGGAGCTCCGCGTTTCAGTGACGCCACCTTGCATGACTGAAAGTAACGAAGCCTTGCATCGTAAAACCTTCCTGCGGTTAAGGTTTCGACAATCCCAAGCAACAGGCTTTCTGTTTCGTTACTGCCACCATTTCATCAAGTTTACCGGCCACATGCGGGCTTATGTCGAAACAAAGCGCGGCTTCTGCTCTAATGGACGTCATGAATCAGTCGCCCGTCGAAACCGCGCTCAGCCGCGCCCTGATCCGCTGGTCGCTCACCAAGTCCACGCCCGTCGCCGAAACGCGCACGAGCTGGATTTTTCGCGTCGAGCAGAACGGCCGCAATTTTGCGGCGTTAAAAATCCTCAAACCCGCATCGGCCATGGATGAACGCCGCGGCTCCATGCTGCTCAACTGGTATGGCGGGGAGGGCGCTGCCACCGTCTTCGATACCCATGGCGACACGCTCTTCATGGAATGGCTCGATGGCGGCACGCTGGGCGATCCCGTGCGCGCCGGCAAGGATGACGAGGCGACCATAGCCATCGCAACCCTCGTTGCAAATCTTCACCGGCCGCGGGCCGATGCGCCAGAAATCCTGCTGCCCCTGCGCGAACATTTCCAGGGCCTCTTCGATACCGATGTCCGCGCCTGGCCGCACACGGCGCGCGATCTCTATGCCCGCGCCAGCGGCATTGCGCTCAAACTCTTCGATCGCCCCAGCGCGCAAATCCCGCTGCACGGCGATCTGCATCACGACAATATCCTGAGCTCTGATCGTGGCTGGCTCGCCATCGATCCCAAGGGTCTGCTCGGCGATCCGAGCTACGAACTCGCCAATGTCTTCATCAATCCCGAGCGTGCCGACCATATCGCCGCCGATCCGCGCCGCATCGCGACCCGCGCCGATATCCTCTCGGAGCGCCTGAACTATCCGCGCAAGCGCATCCTCGGCTGGGCCGCCGCCCATGCCGCGCTCTCGGCCTGCTGGGACCTGGCGGATGAAAGGCCCATCACTGGCCAGCTCGCCTGCCTGCCGCATCTGCTCAGCGCCTATGACCAGGCCTAGAGCGTTTGAAGGAACGCAAAAGACAACTACCGCCAGGCCACCAGAACAGCCCCGCCCATGATCATGGCCACGCCCAGCCAATTGGGCAGGGTCAGCTTTTCGCCCAGAAACATGACGCCGAACACCGCCACCAACACCACGCTCAGCTTGTCGACCGGCGCCACCTGCGCCGCCTGACCGATCTTGAGGGCGCGGAAATAGGCCAGCCACGACGCGCCGGTGGCAAGGCCCGACAGCACCAGGAACAACCACGTTTTGCTGGCAATGCTGTCGATCGGCTGGAACTGCCCCGTCGCCGCGACGATCCCGCCCAGCACCAGCAGGATCACCACGGTCCGGATCAGCGTTGCGAAGTCCGAATTGATGTTTTCTATACCCACCTTGGCGAAGATGGCGGTCAGCGCGGCAAAGCCCGCCGACAACAATGCCCAGAACTGCCAGCTGTCCCACACGATCTTCATTTGCCTTGCCACCCGCCTCGATTCACAATCGTCCCAATGGCTCTACACAACAACAGTGCCCAACGGAATCGCCCCATGACATCTGTCACCCGCCGTAGTCTCATCATGCTGGGCGCCGCCTCCCTGCTGGCAGCCTGTTCCACCACCATGCCCGTCCTGCCCAAATCGGCAGCCAGTTCGCCGGAAACCCTCAGCGACGACGAAATCCTGGTCGCCATCAATGCCGTGCGCCAGGCCAATGGCGCCCCAGCCTGGACCTATAACACCCGCCTCGAATCCGCCGCCCGTTCACAGGCGCGCCTGATGGCGCAGAAAAATACCATGAGCCACGATCTGGGCGTCACCCTGCGCCAGCGCGTCACCGAAGCCGGCTATCTCGGCGCCGTGGGCGAAAATGTCGGCAAGGGCTACACCAATCTCGAAGGCGTCATTGGTGGCTGGATGAACTCATCCGGCCACCGCAACACGCTGCTCAGCACACGCTTCGTCGAATTCGGCCTCGCCGCCGCCCGAGGCGATGGGGGCAAGCTCTACTGGGCCATGATCGCCGGCGGCAGCTACGACGCCTGGCGGGTTTACGGCTAAGGGAAGAGTACCCCCACCTATCCTTGTAACTTGACGTTGCCGCGCGTTGACCGATCATCAGGTGCGGTGAGGCGCAGCAGGACGAACCTAGCCTGGGTGATCGAGCCCGCGGGGGAGAGTGTTCCGCTGCGCCTTGATCCATCGATCCCGAACAGTCGCTTGGGCCGCGTTGCGAGCCCGCTTGCGCAAGGAAGGGACGAGATGGAGATCACCGTTGGTATCGATGTGAGCAAGAAGCGGCTGGATGTGTATGTGCATCCCAGCGGGGTCATGCTCAGCCTGGACAATGACGAGGCCAGCCTGATTGGGCTGGTGGAGCAGCTTGGCGCCCTCAAGCCCGATTGTATCGGCATGGAGGCGACGGGCGGTTATGAGAAGCTGGCGGCGGCCTGCCTGGCGGACGCAGGATTGCCGGTCGTTGTAATCAATCCCGCCCAGGTCCGGCACTATGCCAGGGCTGTGGTACACGCGCCAAGACCGACGCCATCGACGCCCGCATCATCGCCCTGTTCGTGGCCGCCACAGAGCCGGTGCCGCATCGGCTCAAGGATGAAGACACAGCGGTGCTGGCCGAGTTGATGGCGCGACGGCGCCAGTTGGTAGGCATGCTGGTGGCGGAGAAGAACCGGCTTGGCAGGCTGCCGCCTGGCAAGGTCAGACTGAGCGTGGTGCGGATCATCGCCGTTCTCAATGCCGAACTGGCCAAGCTCGACAAAGACCTTAGCGGCCTCATCGAGCAAAGCTCGCTCTGGCGAGAAAAGCAGGACCTGCTCGCCTCGGTTCCGGGCATTGGTGACAAGATCGCGCGCAGCCTGCTGGCTGATCTGCCTGAACTTGGGCAGTTGGATCGCCGTGCCATTGCCGCCCTGGCCGGCCTGGCACCCTTTACCCGGCAATCGGGCCAATGGCGCGGCAAGAGCTTCATTGCCGGCGGCAGAACCGCACCACGAGCGGCGCTGTTCATGGGCGCCATGGTCGCATCACGCCACAATAGCGTGCTCAGGGCCTTCTACGAGCGCCTGATAAGCGCCGGCAAACCCAAAAGGCTCGCCCTGATCGCAGCTGCCAGAAAGCTTCTCACCATCCTCAACGCCATCATCAGGGACAAAACACCATGGCAAAACGCTTGACCGGCAAGACAGTCGCTCCCCCTGAAAAGGGGGAGGGACAGACCCAGTTCTGGGCAAAGATGTATGACATCCACCGGCCAAGTCCCTCCCCCTATCAGGGGGAGGTTAGGTGGGGGTATCCGACAAAGAATCCTCTTCGCTTTACGCGCTCAGCGTCCGCCGCACCGCCGCATCCCAGCCCTTGATCTTCCGCTTGCGCTCAGCCGCATCCATTTTCGGCGTGAACTGCGCGTCGCGCTCCCAGCTCTGCGCAAACTCGTCCATCCCCGGCCACACGCCCGCCCGCGATCCAGCAAGCCATGCCGCGCCAAGCGCGGTCGTTTCGAGGATCACCGGCCGGTCCACCGGCGCATCCAGCACATCGGCGAGGCACTGCATGGTCCAGTCCGAAGCCACCATGCCGCCGTCGACGCGGAGCACCGTGTCGCCGGAGTCCTTCCAGTCCTTGTGCATGGCGTCCAGCAGGTCGCGCGTCTGGTAGCAGACCGCCTCCAGCGCCGCCTTGGCGATTTCTGCAGGCCCCGAATTGCGCGTCAGCCCATAGATGGCTCCACGCGCTTCCGCATCCCACCACGGGGCCCCCAGCCCCACGAAGGCTGGCACCATATACACATTCTGGCTCGGGTCGGCGCTCTCCGCCAGGGCACCCGTTTCGCTGGCGCTGTTGACCAGCTTCAACCCGTCTCGGATCCACTGCACCGCCGCCCCGGCAATGAAGATCGAGCCTTCCAGCGCATAGCTGGTCTTGCCGTCGAGCCGATAGGCTATGGTCGTCAGCAGCCGGTTCTTGCTGCGCACCATCTCCGCGCCGGTATTGAGCAGCGCGAAACACCCCGTGCCATAGGTCGATTTCAGCATGCCCGGCGTAAAGCAGGCCTGGCCGATCGTCGCCGCATGCTGGTCACCCGCCACACCCAGGATCGGGATCGCTGCGCCAAACAGGCTCTCCTCGGTCACCCCGAAATCATCGGCGCAATCCTTGACCGCGGGCAGCAGCGCCGCTGGCACATCGAACAGCGCCAGCATGTCCTTGTCCCACTGGTTGCGGCCGATATCGAACAGCAGCGTGCGCCCGGCATTGGTCGCGTCGGTCACATGCGCCTTGCCGCCCGTCAGCCGCCAGATCAGGAAACTATCAACCGTGCCAAAGGCCAGTTCACCCTTCTCGGCGCGCTTGCGCGCACCCTTCACATTGTCCAGCAGCCACCTGACCTTGGTGCCGGAAAAATAGGGGTCGAGCAGCAGCCCGGTCCGCTTGGTCACCAGCTTCTCATGGCCCGCCTTCTTGAGCTTGGCACAGTATGCCGCCGTCCGCCGATCCTGCCAGACAATGGCATTGTGGATCGGCTTGCCACTCTCCCGGTCCCAGATCAGGGTCGTTTCGCGCTGGTTGGTGATGCCGATCGCGGCAATATCCTTGCCCTCGACACCCGCCTCTTTCAGCGCTGTCCGGATCGACCAGACCACGGATTCCCAGATTTCCTCCGGGTCATGCTCCACCCAGCCATCCTGCGGAAAATGCTGCTTGAATTCTTTCTGGCCCACACCCTTGATGGCGCGTTTCTCGTCGAACACGATCGCCCGCGTCGATGTCGTGCCCTGGTCGATCGCCAGAATGAACTTACCCATGCAGCATCCTCCACCTTCTAACCCTCTCCCCTTGCGGGAGAGGGACAGCAATTCTGCGTTCAGCAGAATTGCAGGGTGAGGGGCTTCGCAGCGTCCCGCTAGGGAAAATCGCTCCGGCGGAGCGATTTTAGCGAGAAGGCCACGAGAGCTAAGCTCGAATGGCCAGCTATCTCATGCCAGACGGCCGGAAGCAGCCCCTCATCACACAGCCTTGGCGCCTACTTGCGGCTTGCCAAATAAGCCTCGAGCCGCGCCACATCCTCCGGCCCGACCCGCAGCCCTAGCTTGGTGCGCCGCCACAACACATCTTGTGCCGTACGCGCCCATTCCTGTTCAACCAGATAGATCACTTCGGCCGCATAAAGGTCCCAGCCGAAATGCTGGCCGAGATCGTCCACCGTCTTGGCATCCCCCAGGATCACCCTTGCCTTGGACCCATAAAGCCGCAGCAGCCGCTTGACCATGCCAGCCGGCAGTTCCGGATAGTCCTTTGCCAGCCGGCGCACTTCCGCGTCGAACGCCAGGGGTTCGAAATCGCCACCCGGCAGGCGGCTGGTCTTGGTCCAGGCCGCGCCTTTCTTGCCCAGCACGCCCTCGATCTTTTCCAGCACCGATTCCGCCAGCCGGCGCGAGGTGGTCAGCTTGCCGCCGAACACATTGATCGCCGCACCCGTCGTCGCATCGCCGTCCACCTTGAGCACATAGTCGCGCGTGGCTTCCTGCGCCGCGCTCGCGCCATCGTCAAACAGCGGCCGCACGCCCGAATAGGTCCAGTGGATCTGGTCGCGCGTCACGGCGCGAGCGAAATACTCGCTGGCCGCACTCAGCAGATAATCCGTCTCCTTGTCGGAGATTTTGACGTCCTTGGGGTCTCCCTCATAATCCTCGTCGGTCGTGCCGATCAGGGTGAAGTCGTCCTCATAGGGAATGGCAAAGATGATGCGGCCGTCGGCATTCTGGAAGATATAGCAGCGGTCGTGGTCATAGAGCTTGTGCACCACGATATGGCTGCCTTTGACCAGCCGCACATTATGCGCGCCATTTTTGCCCATGGCGCCGGTGATGACATCGTCCACCCACGGCCCGGCCGCATTGACCACGAGCTTGGCTCGCACCGTCTGCCGCCCGCCCTCGCCATCCAGCTCGACGACGAAGCCGCCCGCATCGCGGCGTACGCTGGTCACCTTGGTCCGCACATGCACCGCCGCGCCCTTGTCCGCCGCATCGCGGGCGTTGAGCACCACAAAGCGCGCATCATCCACCCAGCAGTCCGAATATTCGAACCCCAACCGGTAGCCGGGCTTCAGCGCCTTGCCTGTCTCATGCTTGGTCAGGTCCAGCGTCTTGGTCGCCGGCAACAGCCGCCGTCCGCCCATATAGTCATACATGGCGAGGCCCGTGCGCAGGATAAACGCCGGCCGCAACCCCTTGTGATGCGGCAGGACGAACCGCAGCGGCTTGATGATATGCGGCGCCTCCGCCCACAGCACTTCGCGCTCGGCCAGGGCCTCGTGCACCAGGCGGAATTCATAATGTTCGAGATAGCGCAGCCCGCCATGCACCAGCTTGGTCGCCGCCGAAGACGTGCCGCTCGCGAGATCGTTCATCTCGGCCAGTGCCACCGAATAGCCGCGCCCCACTGCGTCGCGCGCCACGCTGGCCCCATTGATGCCGCCGCCGATGACAAAGATATCGACGCTCTCGCTGCCCGTCATTCATCGCTCCTGTGTTGTTTCGTTTATACGCGATTGGATTTCGTTTGAGAAGGAAAATGCTTTCGCTTCGCCGGGGTGCCAATGGTGATGGCTGCCATACCAGATTGGGTTTGACCCAATGACGGCAGGGGGTTACGCAACTGCGTCACCTCTTCTCCCGATTGCCCGGCCCATGCTCGCCATCCTCAATGTCATAGCGCCGATTTTCGCGCTGATGGCGCTCGGCTACAGCGCCGTCCGCTTCCGCCTGTTCCCGGCCGAAGGCATCAAGAGCCTCATCGCCTTCGTGAACAATTTCGCGACGCCCTGCCTGCTCTTCCACTCTCTTGTGACATCCGATTTACGTTCGGCCTTCAATCTTTCGATTATCGGCCCCTTTTACATCGGCGCGCTGATCTGTTTCGTCATCGGTATCGTCATCGCCATCCGCATTTTCAAAAACACCCCGGGCGAGGGCGTCTCTGTCGGCTTCACCGGAACTTTCACCAATACCGTCCTCGTCGGCCTGCCCATCATCTCCCGCGCCTATGGCCCCGAGGCCCTGCCGGTCACCCTCTCCATCATCGGCCTGCACGGCGCGATCCTCCTCACCATCGGCATGGTGACGATGGAACTGGTCAAACGCGACGGCAAGCCGCTCGGCCAGACGCTGGTCACTGCCGTCAAGCGCGTCGGCTCCAATCCGCTGATCTGGGGCATTGCCGCGGGCATGATCGGCTATTTCTCCGGTCTCCAGCTCATCGAGCCAGCCGAAGCCTTCCTCGTCATGATGAGCTCGGCCGTCGTCCCCGCCGCCCTCTTCGGCATCGGCGGCGCGCTCTACGAGTTCAAGCTGGGCGAAAACTGGAAACAGGCCATGGTGGGCGCCTTCATCAAGCTCATCATCCACCCGGCCATCGCCTATGTACTGATGATCTGGGTGCTGCATGTCCCCATGGACATCGCCCGCTACGGCATCCTGCTCTCGGCCATGCCTGCCGGCGTCAACGTCTATGTCTTTGCCACCTACTACAACCGCGGCACCGGCGTCGCCGCCAACGCCATTCTCATCGGCACCGTCGCCTCGGCGCTGACGATATCGGGCTGGCTTTACATTCTGAGCCTGTGATGTCGCAGGACGCTTATCTCGAACTGCGCCAGACGCCGCTCCATAGCGTCACCGGCAAGGAGCGCGACCATTTCTGCGCCGAGACGGCAAAATGGCTGACCTATCCCGAACACTGGATCCGCAAAGACGCGACCGAACGCCTGGCCTCCGCCGTCCTTTGGGACCACCACGCGTCCGCACCAGACCAGCTGCAACGCCTCGCCTGGCTCTTCGAGGTGATTTTATCCGCCAACCAGACCCAGCCCGACGTACTCCCGCTTTTCGTCCGCCAGCTGCGCTATCAGGTGCCGTCCGATCCGCAGCTGCCGATCCTTCTCGACTGGCTCGATGGGTTGGAGCGCAATCCGCCCGCAGGCCTCGACCCCAATCATGCTGCCGGCGTCCGGCTTCGGTTGGCTCCGGTCTCCGATGATGACCTGGACCTGCCCGCGCTCTGGCTGTCCCTGCTCGATCATCCGTCCGACTTCCTGCGCGGCTGCGCGGCCCTTTGCCTCGGCGAATGGGCCGATGAAGATACCACGCCGAGCCATCAGGACCTTCTGGAACTGATCGGCGACAAAGAGATCCTCCGTCCCGGCATTGCCGGCCCCTACTGGTCGCCCTCCCACCTGACTGGCGACTGGGCTGACAGGACCTATACCGTCCCGCCCAGCCTCTGGATGATGGACCTTCTCGAACGCCGCCAACCACCGGTCCCGGTCTTCGACGAAAAGCCCGGCAACGACATCGACTTCTTCCTGCACGAACTCTGCAGTTTCATGCCCGAAATGGTCGACCGCATGCTGGCCGGCGGCTTCGATGAGCTGGCCGTCATGACCGCCACCGAAATCCGTGATCCCGTCTCCGGCATGGAACCCCGCCTGCGTCGGCTGGCCGGGCACGAAAATCCCGAAATCGCCAGAAGGGCGGCGCGTCACCTTCAGCGGCACTATTCCTGATCGACAATTTATTCGCGCGTTC
This sequence comes from uncultured Devosia sp., assembly GCF_963517015.1. NCBI lineage: Bacteria > Pseudomonadati > Pseudomonadota > Alphaproteobacteria > Hyphomicrobiales > Devosiaceae > Devosia > uncultured Devosia sp. Next base: position 500,057 of record NZ_CAUQDV010000002.1, on the reverse strand, counting down.
GTCTAAACCGCCTCAACCCGTTCGTTGTCCCTGCAGAGACACACAGAGCGAGGACGCAAAATGCGCAAGATTATCGTCGGAGCCTTTATCACCCTGGATGGTGTCATGCAGTCGCCCGGTGGCCCCACCGAAGACACCTCGGGTAACTTCACCCATGGCGGCTGGCTGCCGCCCTATTTCGATGAAACGGTCGGCGCGGCGATGGGCGAGCTGATGAGCCAGCCCTATGATCTGCTGCTGGGCCGCAAGACCTACGACATTTTCGCCGGCTACTGGCCGCACCAGAAGGGCGATCCGACCTCCGAACAGTTCGACCGGATCACCAAATATGTCGCCAGCCGCGACGCGTCCTTCGCGCCCAATTGGCAGAATACTGAGACCCTCGGCCCCGATCCTGTCGCCCGCCTGCGCGAGATCAAGCAGCAGAATGGCCCGGCGCTCCTGACCCAGGGCTCCACCAATTTCCTCCAGACGCTGTTCTCTAATGACCTCGTCGACGAAATGACCACGCTGACCTTCCCGGTCGTGCTCGGCTACGGCAAGCGCCTGTTCGAAAAGGGCGTATCACCCTCGTCCTTCAAGCTGCTGGACAGCAAGACCTCGCCCAGCGGCGTCACCATTAGCCGCTTCGAGCGGGCAGGAAGCGTCGAAACCGCCTCGGTCGGCGGCGTCAACGCCCCGTGAGGGCACCATCGATCCCCAACCACTGCGCGGTCCCTCCCCCTTTTCAGGGGGAGGGTAGGTGGGGGTACCCCAGAAAGACTTCTTTCTAGCGCTCCACCAACCCCGCCAACTGCTCGGTCACCGCGCCCCAGCCGTCATAAAAGCCCAGCTCGGCATGCTTTGTCCGGTCGTCCGGGTTCTTGTGCATGGCCAGCGCGCGATAGAGCGTGCCATCGGCGTGGTCCTCCAGCGTGATTACCCCGGTGATGAAGGGCTGTGCCGCCGGCCGGTAGCCACCCGTCAAGGCATTGGTGAAGACGATCCGCCGCCTTTCATCCACGGCGAGGTAGCAGGCGTCCATATGCGGCACGAAAGCCTGGCCGTCGCCCTCGCTCATCTGCGTCACCATCGCTCCGCCCGGCCGCACATCCAGTTCCACCACCCGGCAGAGGGCCGGGGCGGGGATCCACCACTTCTCGAAACTGGCGGCATTGGTCCAGGCCGCCCAGATCCGCTCGCGCGGCGCCTTGATCACGCGGGTGATTTCGAGATCGCGTTCGCTGTCGATTGTCATTCTGCCGTCTCCTCTGTGACGAACTGCTCCAGCCGGTCGGTCCGGCCTTCCCAGATCGCGCGTTGTTCATCCAGCCAGCCGCCCACGGCCGCCAGCCTGTCCGTGTTCACTTCGCAGGTGCGCACGCGCCCCGCCTTGCTGGTGCGGATCAGGCCTGTCTCCTCCAGCATGTGGATATGCTTCATGAACGACGGCAGGGCCATCTCGAACGGCGCCGCAAGGTCGCCCACGCTGGCCGGCCCACGCCCCAGCCGCCCGATCACCGCTCGTCGCGTCGGATCGGCCAACGCCTGAAAAATGCCATTGAGCTGCGCTTGATACTGTTCCATATGGCTAAGTATCAAATCAAGAAACTTAGTGCAAGAGCTAACTATAAGTCACAAGGTCATTCATGCAGCGTCTCCTTGCCGTCCTCGCCCTTTCGCTTTTAGCCCTCCCCGCCCAGGCCGCCACGCTCTGCACCCTGGTGGCCGATGCCCGCAGCGGCGAACTGCTGGTAGAGCAGGGCCCCGGCTGCGACACGCCCACCACGCCTGCTTCCACTTTCAAGATTCCCCTTGCGCTGATGGGCTTCGACTCCGGCTTTTTGACCGACACCCAGACCCCGGCTCTGCCCTTCGTGGCAGGCTATCCCGATTGGGGCGGCGACGACTGGCGCCAGACCACGACGCCCCTGCGCTGGATGGACTATTCCGTCGTCTGGTATTCGCAGCAGATCGCCAGGCACCTCGGCGCCGAACAGCTCACGGCCTATGCGACGGCCTTCGATTACGGCAATGCCGATTTCTCCGGCGATCCGGGCAAGGACAATGGCCTCGAACGCGCCTGGATCAGCTCCTCGCTGCAAGTGACACCGCGTCAGCAGCTCACCTTCATGACCCGCTTTGTCACCGGCCAATTGCCGGTCTCCCATCACGCGACCGAGACCACCTTGTCCATCCTGCAACGCCGCCAGACCACGGATGGCTGGTCCGTCATCGGCAAGACCGGCTCCGCCTTTCCCCGCAACGCCGACTACAGCCTCGACCGCGCCCACGGCTGGGGCTGGTATGTCGGCCTCGCCCAAAAGGACGGGCAGGCCCTGGTTTTCGTCCACCTGATCCAGGACGAGCAGCGCGAAGCCGCCTCGGCCGGCCTGCGCGCGAGAGATGCGTTTTTGGCCGAGTGGCCGGAGGTGATGGGGCAGGTCGGGCAGTAACGGGTGGGGATTGGCCCTCTGGTGCCCCACCCACGATTTCACCCCGGCCTTGAGCCGGGGTCCATCCCGAGATCACGCCACAGCCGCAAGGTCGTTGTTCAATCCACCTTGCGGCCGCTAGACCATCTCAGGATGGATCCCGGCTCAAGGCCGGGATGACATCGCGCATGCGGAAGCCGAAGAGGTCTCACCCCCTCAGTAGAAGTTGTAGCTCTCCGACAGGCTGGTGGTGAGCTTGTTGTTGCGCTCGATGAATTCCGTCAGGAATTCATGCAGGCCATTGGCGAAAATGGTCTCCATCGTCGTACCCTCGACCATGCCGCGCAATTCGGCGGCTGCCGCCTGGCACTCGCGTTCGCAGCCATAGAACTGCGCCAGCGCCTGCACCTGCGTTTCGATGAAGCGCGCGCAATAGATCAGCGAGCGCGGCATCTCCTGCCGCAGGATCAGGAAGTCGGCGATATTCTGCGCCTGATATCCGCCGTGATAGACATGGCGATAGCTGCGATGCGCAGACGCCGCCCGCAGGATCAACGTCCATTGCTGGATATCGAGCTCCCCGCCCACCATCTTCGCCTGTGGCAGCAGCACGTAATACTTCATGTCGAGGATGCGCGCCGTATTGTCGGCCCGCTCGATCAATCCGCCCGCCTGCAGAAACGCAAAGCCGTCGTCGCGCAACAGCGTGCCGAGGAAGGCCCCGCGGAATTCGTGGCTGATCTGCTTGATCCATTCCAGCACTTCCACCAGCTTCGCCCCGCGCACATCACGCGGCTTGAGCTGGCAAAATGTCAGCCAGGCGCCGTTCAGCGTCTCCCACATGTCGCTGGTGATCGCCGTCCGCACCGTGCGCGCATTGTTGCGCGCCGCCATCAGGCAGGATTGCACCGAGCTCGGATTGCTCGGATCGAACAGCATGAAATGCGTCACCGTCTCGACATCGGCGACACGCTCCTTCTTGTCCCATTCCTCGTCGATCTCGGCGGCTTGCATCATCGAGATCAGATGCTCGCTCTCGCCCCCCTCGCGCCGGCTGGTGAGGCTCATGCGATAACCCACCTCCAGCAGCCGGGCCATATTCTCCGCCCGCTCCACATAGCGCGAAAGCCAGAAGAGGTGCTGCGCAGTGCGCCCAAGCATGGTCATTCTTCGAGCACCCACGTATCCTTGGTCCCGCCGCCCTGCGAAGAGTTCACCACCAGCGATCCCTTCTTGAGTGCCACGCGGGTCAGCCCGCCCGGCGTGATCCGCACTTCGTCGCCGATCAGCACATAGGGGCGCAGGTCGACATGCCGTGGCGCAATGCCCGAATTGACAAAGGTTGGGCAGGTCGAGAGTGCCAGCGTCGGCTGCACGATGTAATTGTCCGGCCGCGCCAGGATCTTCTTCTTGAATTCGCGATGCATGGCCTTGGAGGCCGTCGGCCCCACCATCATCCCATAGCCGCCCGAGCCATGCACTTCCTTGACCACCAGGTCAGCGATATTGTCCAGCACATAGGCGCGCTGGTCGAGGTCGGTGCAATTATAGGTCGGCACATTCTCCAGCAGCGCCTTCTCGCCCAGGTAAAACTGCACGATCTCCGGCACATAGGTATAGACAGCCTTGTCGTCGGCAATGCCCGTGCCCGGCGCATTGACCAGCGTGACATTGCCCTTGGCATAGGCGTCGAACAGCCCCGGCACACCCAGCATGGAATCCGGCCGGAACACTTTCGGATCAAGATAGGCATCGTCGATCCGGCGGTAGATCACATCGACCCGCTCCGGCCCCAGCGTCGTCCGCATGAACACCTTGCCGTCCTCGACGAACAGGTCTGGCCCCTCGCACAGCGTGGCACCCATCTGGTCGGCCAGGAACGAATGCTCGAAATAGGCCGAGTTATAGATCCCCGGCGTCAGCACCACGATGTTGGGCGTACCCTTGGTGCCTTCCGGCGCCACGCTTTCCAGCGTCGCCCGCAGGTTTTCCGCATAGGTATCGACCGGCGCCACCTTGATGCGCTGGAACAGGTCCGGCGCCAGCATCATCATCGCCTCGCGGTCCTCCAGCATATAGCTGACCCCCGACGGCGTGCGCAGATTGTCTTCCAGCACATAGAACTGATCCGGCCCGACCCGGACGATGTCGACGCCAATGATATGGGCATAGACGTCGCGCGCCGGATTGACCCCCATCATCTGCGGGCAGAAGGCCGCATTCTTGAGGATCAGGTCGGAAGGGACGATGCCCTCCTTGAGGATGGTCTGCTCATGGTAGATGTCATGCAGGAACGCATTGAGCGCCTTGACCCGCTGCTCGATCCCCCGCGACAGCTCCTTCCATTCCTGCGCCGCAATGATGCGGGGAATAACGTCGAAGGGAATGACCTTTTCGGTCCCCTCGTCGGAGCCATAGACGGCAAAGGTAATGCCCAGCTTGCGGAAGATCGCCTCGGCGTCAGCCTGCATCAGGTTGAGCGCGCGGCCCTTCTGCTCCTCCAGCCATTGAGCCAGCACACGATAGGGTTCGCGGACGGAGCCGTCCGGATTATGCATTTCGTCAAAAGGCTTCGTGTCGCCCATTATGCTCCGTAGTGGTGATACGGCTTCCTCATCGCCCTCTCATTGCTACACTTTTATTTGTCGCAGTCTACTGGCGAAGTGGGGAGGCGAGATCGGAGTACCCCCACCTAACCTCCCCCTGATAGGGGGAGGGACCGCGTAGTGGGTAGAATGTGATTGTGCCAAGAACTCGATCTGATCCCTCCCCCTATCAGGGGGAGGTTAGGTGGGGGTACCCAACAAAGACTCTCTTGCGATGTCACACGTGACCGCTAAGCTGGCGTGAAGAGGAGAAAAGCCCATGACCATCGAGATCCTGCAAACCGGCAAGCTGCTGGCGTCCTGCGAAAAAACCCTTGTCGAGCGCTACACCGTCCACAAGCTGCATGAGCAAGCCGATCCCGCATCCTTTCTCGCGGCCAATGGCGCCCGCATCCGTGCCATCGCTGGCGGCGCTGTCGATGCCGCCCTCATGGACGCCCTGCCCAATCTCGAGATCATCGCCAATTTCGGCGTCGGCTACGACAATATCGACACCAAAGCCGCCCGCACCCGCAATATCCGCGTCACCAACACGCCCGACGTGCTCAACGACGCGGTGGCCGATCTCGCCATCGGCCTCATGCTGGCGCTCGGTCGCCGCATCGTCCTGGCCGACAAATTCGTCCGCGACGGCAAATGGCCGGGCACCAACTTCGGCCTCTCCTCCGAACTCACCGGCAAGACCGTGGGCATTCTCGGCCTAGGCCGCATCGGCAAGGAAATCGCCAATCGGGCCCAGGCGCTCAAGATGCGCGTCGTCTATTTCGGCCGCCATCGCCAGCCCACCGTACCGCACATCTACTACGACAATCTCGAAGACATGGCCCGCGACTGCGACTGGATGATTGTCGTTGCCCCGGGCGGCAAATCCACCGAGGGCATCGTCAGCCGCCAGGTGCTCGAAGCCCTCGGTGCCGATGGCCGCCTCGTCAACGTCGCCCGCGGCACGCTGGTCGACGAAACCGCCATGCTCGACCTGCTCCGGTCCGGCGGTCTCGGCGGCGCGGCGCTCGATGTTTTCCTCGACGAACCCAATGTGCCCAAGGGCATCTTCACGCTCGACAATGTGGTGCTCAACCCGCACCACGCCAGCGCCACCCCCGAAACCCGCGACGCCATGGGCGCCCTGCTGGTCCAGAACCTCGACGCCCATTTCGCTGGTGATCCCCTGCCCAGCGCCGTGGTCTGACCGTGACCCCGTCCGCTAGGCCTTCCTCGCCGCAGACCCCAACGTTCACCGAGCACTTCAAGGCTAAATAGCCCCACGCCCACGATGTCATCCCGGCCTTGAGCCGGGACCCATCTCGAGGTCCCGCCACAGCCGCAAGGTCTCTCGGTTCGTCACCTACTCCAGGTCCACCTGCACCATCGCGCCTGCCGCATGCACGCAGAAGATCACCAGCCGCTCCGGCCCTAGATTGGTGAACTTGTGCGGCACCTGCGCCGGCACCACGCCGATGTCGCCCGGTCCCACCTCGAACCGCTCGTCACCGGCCACGATCTCCGCCCGGCCCGATTGGACGAACCATGTCTCGGGATAGGGATGGACATGGAGGGCAGGGCCTTGCCCCGTCTCATTGTCCACCGCGAAGAACGAAATCCCCGCGCCATAGGCATCGCCCTCGAAGCGTACCGTCCGGCTCTTGCTCACCGGCCGCTCGCTGGCCCGCAAAATATGCACCATGTCCTCTTCCTCCCTTGCTGCTTCCCCGACGAGCGAGCGCTCATCATTTCGACAGACGCATTCCCTGTCTGCGCAACGCCATGATTCCCTTCTAGGCTGCGACTCGATAGCCTCGACAGACAACAGGGAGAACAGCATGACCGAATGGTGGCGCGGCGGAGTGATCTATCAGGTCTATCCGCGGTCCTTTCAGGACAGCAATGGCGACGGCGTCGGCGATCTGCCCGGCATTATTCGCCGCCTCGATCACATCGCCAGTCTCGGCGTCGATTGCATCTGGCTCTCGCCCATCACCCGGTCGCCCCAGGCCGACATGGGCTACGACGTTTCCGACTATCGTGACGTCGACCCGCTGTTCGGCTCGCTGCATGATTTCGACTCGCTGGTCGCCCAGGCCCATGCGCTGGGCCTCAAGGTCATCATGGATCAGGTCGTCAGCCACACCTCGGACCTTCACCCCTGGTTCCAGGAATCCCGCCTCAACCGCACCAATGCCAAGTCCGACTGGTATGTCTGGGCCGATCCCTTGCCCGATGGCTCCCCGCCCAACAATTGGCCGGCAGTCTTTGGCGGCCGCGCCTGGGAATGGAACCCGACGCGCGGACAATACTACCTGCACAATTTCCTCGCCTCCCAGCCCGACCTCAATTTCCACAATCCCGCCGTGCAGCAGGCCGTGCTCGACGTGATGCGCTTCTGGCTGGAACGCGGCATCGACGGCTTCCGCCTCGATACGGTCAACTACTATTTCCACGACAGCAAGCTGCGCTCCAACCCGCCCAACAAGCGCGACGAGCATCTGCCCTATGCCGTCAATCCCTATGACATGCAGGAGCACAAATACTCCAAGTCACAGCCGGAAAACGTCGACTTCCTGCGCCGCGTCCGCACGCTGCTCGATGAATTCCCCGGCACCACCTCGGTCGGCGAAGTGGGTGACTCGCACAAATCCGTCCAGCTCATGGCCGAATACACCTCTGGCGGCGACACGCTGCACATGTGCTATGGCTTTGATTTTCTTGGCGATGATTTCACCGCCGCCCATTTCCGCGAGCGCATCGAGACCTTCTTCAAGACCGGTCCAGACGGCTGGCCCTGCTGGAGCTTTTCCAACCACGACGTGCCGCGCCACATGACGCGCTGGGCCAAACACAGCGCCACGGCCGCCGAGCTCGCCCGCCAGTCCGCCGCGCTGGTCCTTTCGCTCAAGGGCTCGGTCTGCCTCTATCAGGGCGAGGAACTCGGCCTGCCCGAAACCGATCTGCTGTTCGAGGAACTGACCGACCCGCGCGGCATCCGCTTCTGGCCCGAGGACAAGGGCCGCGACGGCTGTCGCACGCCCATCCCCTGGGACATGGGCGAAGCGCACAATGGCTTCACTACCGGCACGCCCTGGCTTCCGCTCAAGCCGATCCAGTCGCTGCTCAATGTCGCGGGGCAAAATGGCGACGAAAACTCGACGCTCGCCTTCTATCGCACCATCCTCGCCTGGCGCAAAATGCACCCGGCGCTGCAGACCGGCGACATCGCCTTCAGCAAGACCGCCGAACCCGTCCTCGCCTTTACCCGCACGCTGGGCAACGACGCCCTTTTCTGCGTATTCAACCTCTCCGCCGAACCGCAGACCCTCGCCGTCTCGGGCCTCGATGGCGCCGCGCCCGAACCGGTCTCCCAGGGCGCAACGCTCGGCGACGCGGCACTTACCCTCGGCCCCAACGGCTACGCCTTCTTCCCCGTCGGTGCAGGGCAAAAGTTCACGGTGAAATAGGCAAGAAAAAACCGGGAGGCGCCATCGCGCTTCCCGGTCCAAACTTTTGCGAAAACCGCTGCTTACTGCACGCGGCGCAGGCCCATCGGCTCGTAGAACTGCATTTCTTCGCCGCCATCGGCTGTCCGCACCCACACGCGGATGCAACCGCCCCACTGTTCGGCGCGGACCACGTCCACGCCCTTACCGCGCAGCAGGTCCTCGTTGTAATCGTTGATTTCCTGCTCGGTATGCCAGTCCTTGTCTAGGGCATAGCTGCCCGAACAGGCGGCTGCTGCCATGGCGGGTGCCGCCATCAGCGCCGTGGCCGTCAGGGCCAGTGCAATCGTCTTGATCATTTCAAAGTCTCCGGAATCTGCGGCGCAGTCTGTTTGGCAATTGTGGCGGCCTCGCGCCGCCGGATCAACACCACAACAGTGGGAATGGCAAAGCTCAAAAGCAAGAGCCTGATCACATGATGCGCCGCAATGAACGCCGTATCATAGCCCAGCGCAATGCCCAAGGCACCCATGCCCTCCAGCGCCCCGGGCGACAGCCCCAGCCATAGCTGGCCAAATGGCATGTCGACGAACAGGCTCACCACCCAGGTCACCAGCGTCACGATGCCCACCGTCATCGCCGTGGCGATCAGCCCGCCCTTGGCCGCCGTCATGAACTCCTTGCGCGTGATCCCGGCAAATCGCGACCCGATCAGCGCTCCGGTCAACACGAATGCCACCAGCGTCAGCGGCGCCGGAATGGCCTCAACATAAAGCCCGCCCAGCTTGGCCGCCGTCGCCGCCGCCATAGCGCCCAGCACGAAGCCCGCCGGCACCTTGAGCCGCACAAAGATCAGCCCCACCACCACGCATCCCGCTGCCAGCGCCAGCAATTGCCAGAGGTCGAGATAGGACGTCGGGGCAGGGGGCGTGAAATGTTCGATCGGCAGGATGGTCGCCCCGATCGGCACGGCAATGGTCAGCATCAGGATGCGGATCACCTGGATGATGACGATCTGCCGCGCATCGCCCACGCCCGATGCCGCAATGCCCATCACAAAAGACAGATGCCCGGGAAACGAACTCATGTAGGCGGTGCCCGCATCGAGCTTGAACACTTTCACCAGCATCCAGCCGGTCAGCGAAATGATCAACACCAGCTCGACAACCAGCCCCATGAGGCTGATCGGCCAGCTGGCAATCAGCGTCAGGCTGTCCGGCGCGACGCTCGCGCCCATCGACATGCCGATCAACACGAAGATCACATTGCGCAGCCAGTCCGGAATCCCGACCTTGACCCCGGCCATGGCCGCTCCGGTCACCGCCAGCGCCCCACCCATCAACCACCCCGCAGGCAATGCCAGCAGCGTCGCGGTGCCCCCGCCAATAGCGGCGATGGCAATGGTGATCAGTGTCGGAAGGAGTTCATCGATCCGGGTGCGACTTGGCTTGAAAGACAACACTTCGGATCAGCCGATAGGAAGTGCCTTCTCTGCCAGCCTGACCCAATAGGTCACCCCCACCGGAATAACCTCGTCATTGAAATCATACGTATCCGTATGCAGCTCGGAACTGTCGCCATTGCCGAGGAAAATATATGCTCCCGGCCGCTCTTCAAGCATGAACGAAAAATCCTCGCCGCCCATCGACGGCGGCGCATCGGCATCCACGCGCTCATTGCCGACCACGTCCCGTGCCACATCCGCGGCAAAGTCCGTTTGCTCCGGCGCATTGACCGTTACCGGATAGCCGCGTGCATAGCGGCAGACCGCCTCTGCGCCAAAGCTCCTGGCAAACTGCGGCACGAAATCCTCCAGCCGCTGCTCGATCAGGTCCTGCACCTCGCGGTCCAGCGTCCGCACCGTGCCGGTGATTTTGGCGGTGCGCGAAATCACATTGTCCGCCTCGCCGGCCTCGACCATGGTCACCGACAGCACCGCGCTATGCAGCGGGTCCACATTGCGCGACACGATCGACTGCAGGCCCACTATCATGTTGGCTGCGACCACCACCGGGTCCACCGTCGTCTGCGGCCGCGCCGCATGGCCACCCACGCCGGTAATATCGATATAGAAGCGGTCGGTCGCCGCCATGATCCCGCCGGCGCGAATGCCGAAATGCCCCGCCGGCATGCCCGGCCAATTATGCATGCCATAGAATTCGTCGATGCCGAACTTTTCTACCAGGCCGTCGTCCAGCATGGCCTTGCCGCCCGCGCCGCCCTCTTCGGCCGGCTGGAACACCAGCGCGATCCGCCCGTCGAAAGTGCGCGTCTCGGCGAGATACTTCGCCGCGCCCAGCAGCATGGCCGTATGGCCGTCGTGCCCGCAGGCATGCATCTTGCCGTCGATGGTCGAGGCATAGTCCTTGCCGGTCTTTTCGGTCACCGGCAGCGCATCCATGTCGGCGCGCAGGCCGATCGTCCGGCCGCTGGTGTTGGTGCGGCCATTGATGATGCCAACCACGCCCGTCCGGCCCAGCCCGGTCACGATCTCGTCGACCCCGAATTCCCGGAGCTTGCTTTCCACCACCCCGGCCGTCCGCACCACCTCGTAGAGGATCTCGGGATTGGCGTGGAAGTCCTGGCGCCAGGCGGCGATTTCGTCGTGGAATTCGGCGATACGATTGAGAACGGGCATAAAAGGATCCGGGGGACGTCTATTCTGGGTCAGTGTCGCTGCCCCAAGGGGGAAGGTCAACCTGACTTCTCCAGTATCGGGTTCCTTGAAGCGCCAAAACACTCGATGTCATCCCGGCCTTGAGCCGGGATCCATCCCCAGATCTGCGTTCTGCCGCAAGGTCATTGCAATTGTGGCTACTGCCCGGCGATGGACGGCGTCACATCTCGTTCGTGACAGCCAAAGAGCAAGCAACGCAGATATCCCTCGGCAGGCTTTTCCAACAATCCTCCGCCCACTAGCCCAAATTTCCCCCATCGCGGCTTGCCCCTTTTGACCGTTTTTGTCATGACACCGCCAAATTGCCGGAGGTGCTTCATGAAAATCCTCGTCGCCATCAAGCGGGTTGTTGATCACAACGTCCGTATCCGGGTGCGTCCCGATGGCTCTGGTGTCGAAACCACCGGCGTCCGCCTGTCGATGAATCCCTTCTGCAAGCATGCTGTCGAAGCCGCCGTGCAGCTGTCCGAAGCTGGCCACGGTGACGAGGTGGTCGTTGTCTCCATCGGTCCCAAGACCGCCAATGACGTCATCCTCACCGCCCTCGCCATGGGTGCCCATCGCGGCATCCTGGTCGAAACCGACGCCGAGCTCGAAACCCTCGCCATCGCCAAGCTGCTGGCAAAGGTCGTCGAGGAGGAAAATCCCGACATCGTCCTGCTCGGCAAGCAGGCTGTCGATGACGACAGCAATCACACCGGCCAGATGCTCGCCGCCCTGACCAATCGCCCCCAGGCCACTTTCGCCTCCGAGATCAAGGTCAATGGCACCGAGCTCGAAGTTACCCGCGAAGTCGATAGCGGCCGCGAAACCATCGCTGTCCCGCTTCCCGCGGTGGTCACCGCCGATCTTCGCCTCAATACCCCGCGCAATGCCGCACTGCCCATGGTGATGAAGGCTCGCTCCAAGCCCTTGGCCGTCCGCCCCGCCGCCGAGTTCGGCGTCGATGTCGCCCCACGCCTCGTGGTCGAAAAGGTCGCCCCGCCCGCCGAGCGCGTGGCCGGCAAGACCGTCGCCTCGGCCAGCGAACTGGCCAGCTATATTGCCTCCGAAGTCTCGCAGATGGAGGCGCTGTGATGAGCACTCTGGTTATCGCCGATCACGATCTCGGCCAGCTCTCTCCCGCCACCGCTCGCGTCGTCCATGCCGTGAGTGAACTCGGTCCAATCGACTTGCTCGTCCTCGGCACCGACACTGCCAATATCGCCGCCGAAGCATCAAAGCTCGCCGGCGTGGCGAAGGTTCTGACCGCCCAGAGCGCCGGTACGGCCGACGCCGATGCCGCCGTCATTGAAAAGCTGGCGGCAGGTTATCTCTATGTTGTCGCTTCCGCCGGAAGTGTCGGTAAGGATCGAATGCCCCGCGTGGCCGCAAAGCTCGATGTGATGCCCGTCACCGACATTGTCGACGTGCTCGGCCCCAACTGCTTCACCCGCCCCATCTACGCCGGCAACGCGCTCCAGACCGTCATCGACAACCAGCCCAGGCATATCCTTACCATCCGTGCGTCAGCCTTCCGCGCCGCCGCCACCGGCAATGCCGCGCCCATCGAAACCATTGATGCGCCAGTCGTTTCCGCCGCCCGCCTGATCGCGTCGCATCGTACCGAAAGCGACACCCCCGACCTCGCCACGGCCCAGATCGTCGTCGGCGGTGGCGTCGCACTTGGCTCTGCCGAAAAATTCCAGCTCATTGAGCAGCTTGCCAAAAAGCTCGGTGCCGCCATCGGCGCCACCCGCGCCGCAGTCGATGCGGGCTACGCCCCCAACGACTGGCAAGTCGGCCAGACCGGCAAGATCATCGCCCCCGATCTCTATATCGCCATTGGTATTTCCGGCGCGCTTCAGCACCTCGCCGGCATTCAGGGCGCCAAAAAGATCGTCGCCATCAACAGCGATCCCGAAGCGCCTTTGGTCAAGCTGGCCGATGTGGCGTTGATCGGTGATCTCTTTGAAATCATTCCGCAATTGCTGACCGAACTCGACAAGGCCGGCGTCACCCGCTGACTGCGTTGCAAAAATTCAGGCTCGGCCTATAACTCTCCCGCCTCCCATCGGAACGACCCCAAATGTTCGAGACCCTCTCCAAGGCCCCCGGCGACAAGATCCTGGCGCTCATGGGCGAATATGCTGCCGACCCGCGCCCCACCAAGATCGACCTGGGCGTCGGCGTCTACAAGGATGAAAAGGGCGTCACCGCCGTGATGTCCGCGGTGCGCAAGGCCGAGCAGCGCATTCTCGAAAACGAAAAAACCAAGACCTATCTCGGCATTGCCGGCAACAAGGGCTATGGCGCCGCCGTGCTCGATCTGGCTCTGGCCGATAGCGTCGATCGCTCCCGCGTCCGCATCGCCCAGGCCCCCGGCGGCACCGGCTCGCTCTGGGTGCTGATGCAGCTGATCAATCGCGCCCGCCCCGGTGCGACCGTCTGGGTCTCCGACCCGACCTGGCCCAACCACAATCCGATCGCGGAAAATTCCGGTCTCAAGGTCGAAAAGTATCCCTATTTCGACACCGAAACCCGCGGCGTGAAGTTCGAAGCCATGCTGGCCGCGCTCGACAAGCTGGGCAAGGACGACGTCGTCCTGTTGCACGGCTGCTGCCACAATCCGACCGGCGCAAATCTGACGCCAGAGCAGTGGGATGAGGTCACCCAGAGCCTGCTGCGCACCGGCGCATTGCCTTTCATCGATCTGGCCTATCTCGGTTTCGGCGACGGCATCGAGGCAGACGCTTATGGCACGCGCAAGATCCTCTCTTCCGTGCCCGAGGCTCTCGTCGCCTTCTCTGGCTCCAAGAACTTCGGCCTCTATCGCGAACGCGTCGGCGCCGCCATTCTCGTTGCCCGCGACACCAATGAAGCCGATGTCACCCAGTCGCAGCTGCTCAACATCATCCGTGGCGCCTATTCGCAGCCACCCGATCATGGCGCCGAAATCATCCGCACCATCCTCGAGGACAAGGACCTGCGCGCCGAGTGGGAAGCCGAGCTTGACCAGATGCGCGGCCGCATGATCCGCCTGCGCGAAAAGCTGAGCGAAGCCATCCGCCAGAAGTCCAATTCCGAGGACTTCGATTTCATCGCCGCCCATCGCGGCATGTTCTCGCTGCTGGGCCTCGAAAATTCCGTCGTCGAACATCTTAAAGCCAACAACGGAATCTATATGATTGGTGACAGTCGCATCAATGTCGCCGGCATACCGGAAGATCGCATCGGCGATCTGGCCGATGCCATGCTGGCCGCCATCAAATAGCGTCACCGTTTGACCTTGCGGCAAACCCTTGCCGTGCTACATCTTTTGCCTAACCGGGCATCCCTAGGAGGGTTACAATGAAGTTCTTTGTCGACACTGCAGAAATCAAGGACATCAAGGAGCTTTACGACACCGGTCTGCTCGATGGCGTCACCACCAACCCGTCGCTGATCGCCAAGTCCGGCCGTGACTTCAAGGAAGTCATCAAGGAAATCTGTGGCATCGTTCCGGGCCCGGTTTCGGCCGAAGTCGCCAGCCTCGAATATGACGGCATGATCGCCGAGGGCGAACACCTCGCCAAGATCGCCGACAACGTCGTCGTCAAGCTGCCGCTGACCCTGGCCGGCCTCAAGGCCACCAAGACCTTCTTCGACAAGGGCATCAAGACCAACGTCACGCTCTGCTTCTCGGCCAACCAGGCGCTGCTTGCTGCCAAGGCTGGCGCGACCTATATCTCGCCCTTCCTCGGCCGCCTTGATGACATCAACCTCGATGGCGTCGAGCTGATCGAAAACATCCGTCAGATCTATGACAACTATGCTTTCGAAACCGAAATCCTGGCTGCCTCGATCCGTTCGCCCAACCACGTGACTCAGGTCGCGCTGGCCGGTGCAGACGTTGCGACCATCCCGCCTGCCGTCATCCGCAAGCTGGCCGATCACCCGCTGACCAATGCCGGCATCGAAGGCTTCCTCAAGGATTGGGCCGCCACCGGCCAGTCGATTCTCTAGAGTGTTTTCAGCAAAAGTGGTTCCACTTTTGCGGTTCGAAAACGCGACCACTGAAGCTCCCTTGAGCTAGAACAAAGACGATCCTGAAGGCCTCGCCCACAAGGTGAGGTCTTCTCTCTTATGGGGTCCAGCAATGGCCGATACCGAACTCGCCGCCGCCATCAAGTCCGCTCTCGCCGGTGTGGAAATTCCCGGCGGTGGTGATCTGGCTGGCTATGCCGGCCTGTCCGATATCATCGTCACCCCCGGCGCCGTTGCTTTCGCCATTGCCGTCGCACCCGGCATGGAGGCCGCTTTCGGTCCCGCGCGCGAACAGGCCGCCGCTGTGGCGCAAAAGCTCGCTGGCACCCGCAAGATCATGGTCTCGCTGACCGGCGGCAAGGCGCCACCCAAATCGGGCCCCACTTTCTCCCACGGCAAGCCCGTTCCGCCCGGCAAGACGCCCGTGCCCGGCGTCAAGCGCATCATCGCCGTTGGTTCCGGCAAGGGTGGCGTCGGCAAGTCCACCACCGCCGTCAACATCGCCTTGGCCCTCCAGGCCGAAGGCTATAAGACCGGCATTCTCGACGCTGACCTCTACGGCCCCTCCATCCCCAAACTTCTCGGCATCGAGGGCAAGCCCGCCGTCCGCGACGACGGCATTTTCACCCCGCACGAAGCCTATGGCCTCAAGGCCATGTCCATTGGCTCCATGCTGGTCAAGGATCAGGCCGTGGTCTGGCGAGGCCCCATGGCCACCTCCGCCCTCCGCCAGCTGCTGCGCGAAACCGAATGGGGCGAGCTCGACTACCTCGTCATCGACCTGCCCCCCGGCACCGGCGACATCCACATTTCTCTTTTCCAGCAGGCCGAGGTCGATGGCGCGGTCATCGTCTCGACGCCGCAGGACCTCGCCCTGATCGATGCCAAGAAGGCCATCGACATGCTGCCCCGCTTCGGCGTGCCCATCCTCGGCCTCGTCGAGAACATGAGCTATTTCATCGCCCCCGACACCGGCATGCGCTACGACATATTCGGCACCGGCGGCGCCGAACGTGCCGCCGCCGAAATGAACATGGCCTTCCTCGGCGCGATCCCCCTGGTCATGTCGATCCGCGAAGGCAGTGACGCCGGCCGCCCCCCGGTGGTGGCCGAGCCTGACGGCAGCGAAGCGCAAGCATATCGCCAGCTTGCTCGCAGCATGCTGGCCCGCCTCGACTCATAAAATCTTAATCACTTTTGCCCACCGTCTCCTCATGGCGGTGATCAAAAATACATCAAGCTACAACAGTTTGGCGAACCACCGCGTCAAGCGTCGCGCCATCATGGATGACGGCATGGCCCGCCTCAACGCCATGAATACAGCCATGCGCAACAACATCGCCCAGACCACCAATACCCAGGTCCAGGTCGCCGAAATGGGCGTCCGAAGCAAGGCCCAGGCCGACATGAAAGCCCGCATGTCCAAGCTCAGCCAGCTGCAGAACTCTTTCAACAAACTGGCCTGATTGCTTTCTGCAATCGATTGCATAACCCCGTCGCCTGCGCTATCTCCCTTGCTCAGTAACTGGAAGGGGAGGTTCCATGTTCTCGATCGACCGCAAGGATTTTGGTCCCAATTTCACCTTTGGCGTCGCCACGGCCGCCTATCAGATCGAAGGCGGACAGCGCGACGGGCGCGGGCCATCCATCTGGGACAGCTTCTCGGCCACCCCCGGCAACGTCCACAATGGCGATACGGGTTTGAATGCTTGCAATCACTACGAGCTCTGGCCGCAGGACCTCGACCTGATCCGTGATGGTGGCTTCGACGCCTATCGCTTTTCCTTTTCCTGGCCCCGGCTCATCCCGGAGGGTACCGGTGCCACCAACCAGGCCGGCATCGATTTCTACGATCGTCTGATCGACGGCATGCTTGAGCGCAACATCAAGCCCTATGCGACGCTCTACCATTGGGATCTGCCGTCCGCCCTGCAGGATCGCGGCGGCTGGATGAACCGCGATATCGCAGGCAGGTTTGCCGATTATGCCGCGCTCATCGCTGAAAAATTCGGCGACCGCCTCCACGCCACGGCCACCATCAACGAGCCCTGGTGCGTTGCTTTCCTCAGCCATTATCTCGGCATCCACGCGCCCGGCTATCGCGATATCCGCGCCGCCGCCCGCGCCATGCACCACGTGCTCTTCGCTCATGGCAGTGCCATCGATGCCCTGCGTGCCCACAATGTCAAAAACCTCGGCATCGTGCTCAATCTCGAAAAGTCCGAATCCGCCACCGACAGTCCCGAGGATATCGCCGCCATGAACATGGGCGATGCCATCTTCAACCGCTGGTATCTCGGCGGCGTGCTCAAGGGTAAATATCCCGAGGAGGTCACCACCTGGCTGGGTGACCACCTGCCGGCCAACTACCAGCGTGACATGGAAGTGGTCTCGCGTCCGCTCGACTGGCTGGGGATCAACTATTATACCCGCGGTCTCTACAAGGCCGGCGAGCC
The DNA here is from genome assembly GCF_963517015.1 of uncultured Devosia sp. Lineage (NCBI taxonomy): Bacteria > Pseudomonadati > Pseudomonadota > Alphaproteobacteria > Hyphomicrobiales > Devosiaceae > Devosia > uncultured Devosia sp. Next base: position 482,468 of record NZ_CAUQDV010000002.1, on the reverse strand, counting down.
GGGCAAGAATCCGGTCGAGCAGATCAAGGGCCCGCTGGAAAAGACCGATATCGGCTGGGAAATCTACCCCAAGGGACTGAGCGACCTGCTGGTTCGCGTGTCGAGCGAATACACCAAGATCCCGCTCTACGTGACCGAGAATGGCATGGCCGAAGTCGAGGGCGATGACGACCCACGCCGCGTCAGATATTACGACGACCACCTCAAGGCCGTGCTGGCCGCCCGCGAGGCCGGCGCCGATGTGCGCGGCTATTTCGCCTGGTCGCTGCTCGACAATTACGAATGGGCGGAGGGCTACAACAAGCGTTTCGGCATTGTTCATGTCGACTACCAGACCCAGCAGCGCACGCCCAAATCCTCCTACCGCGCTTTCCAGGGCATGCTGCACAATACCCGCTGAGCCCCTTGCAATTGCCGCCCGCCTTGGGCAGGCATAGGGCAATTGCAAGCCGGGATATGCCCAATGGAAGACTTCGAAGAACTGTCCGCCGATCACCTGCGCCTGGAAGGCCTCCTGAACGATCTGGGCGAAGGCGGTATGCTGCTGAGCGAGCTTGAGGGCTATCTGTGCGGCGTGGCCGTCAGTCCGGAAGAGTTCACGCCCGAGCAGTTCCTGCCCATGGTCTGGGCCGGCGTGGAGGATGAGAGCGACGTCGAGCCTGACCATTCGGCGCTGACCGAAGCCGTGCTCAAGCGCTATGCCGAGATCAAAACCGAGCTGGCCGAAGAGCGCTACGAGCCGCTTTATGAACTCGACGAGGACGAAGGCGTCCTGTGGGAAATCTGGATCGCCGGCTTCGAGGCGGCCATCAGCCTCGATCTGCCGTCATGGGAAAGCCTGCTGCAGAGCCGGCAGGAATCCCGTGCCCAGGAAGCCGCCTACGCTGTCATGTCCTTGCTCACGGCCAGCGACCCCTCGATGAGCGAAGAGGACGCCAGGGATCCCGAAATGATCCGCCTGCAGCAGGACGCGCCCCACATCATCCCCGAAATCGTTGTGACTCTCTACCACGCCCATCGCGTCGCCGCGAACCAGACCCCTGTCCGCAGTGATTCCGTCGGCCGCAATGATCCATGCCCTTGCGGCTCGGGCCTCAAATACAAAAAGTGTCACGGCGCCAGCTGACCCTGGACGCTTTCAGCAAAAGTGGCTGCCACTTTTGCGGTTCGAAAACGCGACAACTTAATGCCCTAGTCCCGCCGCATCGCCGACTGATCGTGCATTCGTTACCCGCCATTCGGAGCCATTCATGACCGCCTCCTCGCTGATGACCGAGTCCAAGACCCCAGACGAAACCACGATCGACAAGGATTGGTGGCGCGGCGCGGTGATCTACCAGATTTATCCGCGCTCCTTCCAGGATCAGAATGGCGATGGCGTGGGTGACCTCGTCGGCATTACCAGCCGGCTCGACTATGTCGCCGACCTCGGCGTGGATGCCATCTGGCTCTCGCCGGTCTTCACTTCGCCGATGAAGGATTTCGGCTATGACGTCAGCGATTATCGCGGCATCGATCCGAGCTTCGGCACGCTGGAAGACTTCGATCGTCTGGTGCAGAAGGCCCATTCGCTTGGCCTCAAGGTCATCATCGACCAGGTGATTTCCCACTCATCCGACAAGCACGCCTGGTTCGCTGAATCGCGGCAGAACCGCACCAATGCCCGCTCCGACTGGTATGTCTGGGCCGACCCCAAGCCCGATGGCACCCCACCCAACAACTGGCTTTCCATCTTCGGCGGTTCCGCCTGGCAGTGGGACAGTCGGCGCATGCAATATTACCTGCACAATTTCCTGGTCTCCCAGCCCGACCTCAACTTCCACAATCCAGAAGTCCAGGACGCGCTCCTGGGCGACATGCGCTTCTGGCTCGAACGCGGCGTCGATGGCTTCCGTCTCGATACGGTGAACTTCTATTTCCACTCGACGGGCCTCGAGTCCAATCCCGTGGTAAAGGCCGAGGACTTCAATGCCTCCACCGCCCCGGCGGTGAACCCCTACAATTTCCAGGAACACCTCTACGACAAGTCCCGCCCGGAAAACCTCGATTTCCTCAAGCGCCTGCGCGCCCTGATGGATGAATATCCCGGCAAGACCACGGTCGGTGAAATCGGCGATAGCCAGCACCAGCTCGAAATCATGGCCCAATACACCTCCGGCGATGACCGCCTGCATATGGCCTATACCTTCGACTACCTGGGCGGCGAGTTCTCGGCCGATCACTTCCGCAAATCGATCGCCGCCACCGAAGCCGGCGCCCCCGACGGCTGGATCTGTCTTGCCTTTTCCAACCACGACGTCGTACGCCATGTCAGCCGCTGGGCCACCCATGGCCAGGAGGCCGCCTTCACCCGCCTCGCCGCCACGCTGATCCTCGCCATGCGCGGCTCGGTCTGCCTCTACCAGGGCGAGGAACTGGGCCTCAAGGAAGCCGAGCTGTCCTTCTCCGACCTCGTCGATCCCTATGGCATCGAGTTCTGGCCCGAGTTCAAGGGCCGCGACGGCTGCCGCACGCCAATGGTCTGGCAGACCCATGTGCGCAACGGCGCCTTCTCCACTGCCGAGCGCACCTGGCTCCCCGTTCCGGCCGAACACCTGACCCATGCCGTCGACACCCAGCACAATGTCGAAGGCTCGGTGCTCGAATTCTACCGCGCCCTGCTGCAGTTCCGCCGCGCCCATCCCGCGCTCGCCAAGGGCAAGATCGAACTGCTCGATGCCACCGGTGACATCCTCGCCTTCATCCGTTCCGAAGGCGATGAGCGCCTGCTCTGCGTCTTCAACATGGGCGAGACCGAAGCCGAATTCGCGCTGCCAGCGGGCCTTGCGCCGACGGATGCCGGCTGCCCCGGCGTCACGGCGACCGCCGATGCCGGCAAGCTCAGCTTTGCCCCCTTCGGCGCCTACATCGGCACGCTCTAGCATCGAAATAATGCGGGCCGCGTGGAACCAAACCCACGCGGCCTGCTTCCCTCTCAGTTATCTGGGAGGAGACACTGATGAAGACCCTGTTTGTTGCCCTGGCTGTTGCCGGGGCATTTGCCTTATCTGCGTCCGCTTTTGCGCAGGAATTTCCTGACAAGCCGATCAATCTCGTCGTGCCCTTTGCCGCCGGCGGCTCCACCGATCTGGTCGGTCGCGTCGTGGCCGAAGCCATGAGCCAGCAACTCGGCCAGCAGGTTCTGGTGGTCAATCAGGCCGGAGCAGGGGGCGTGTTGGGCGCTACGGCCGTGGCCGATGCCCGGCCCGACGGCTACACCATCCTGATGGGCACCATCGCTACCCACGCCCTCAGCGCCTCGCTCTATGCCACGCCGCCCTTCGATCCATCCGCCGATTTCGAGCCCATCTCGCTGCTCGTCACCGTGCCCAATGTCCTGCTGGTCAATCCCGAATTCCCCGCCAGAAACGTCGAGGAATTGATCGCCAAACTTAAGGCCGAGCCGGAGGTCCATGCCTATGCCTCGTCAGGCAATGGCACGCCGCTGCATCTGTCGGGCGAACTGTTCAAGTCCATGACCGGCACCGACATGGTCCATGTGCCCTATCAGGGCTCGGGGCCCGCTCTGGTCGATGCGCTCTCGGGCGCCGTGCCGATCATCTTCGACAACCTGCCCTCCGCCACCGAACATATGAAGGCCGGCACCCTGCGCCCTCTGGCCGTCACCACGCTCGAACGCGCCGCCAGCTTCCCCGACGTCCCGACCATGGATGAAGCGGGCGTTCCCGGCTACGAAACCAACACCTGGAACGCGCTCTTTGCTCCCGCCGGCACGCCACCGGAAGTGGTCACGAGGCTCAACGAAGCCGCCGTCGCCGCCGTCAGTGATCCGGCCGTCGCCGAACGCCTCGCCGAGGTTGGTGCTGTCGTTGTTGCTTCGTCCTCGGAAGAACTGGCCACCCACGTTGCCGAAGAGGTCGCTCGCTGGAAACCAGTGATCGAAGAAGCGGGCGTGACGGTGCAGTAACCGACCACTAAAGCTAAGCGATATCCGGCAGGCGCGCGGCCACGAGGTCGCGCGTCAGCTTTTGCTGCGGTGCGGCAAACAGCTGCTCGGGCCGTCCCTCCTCGATGATCCGGCCCGCTTCCATGACCAGTACCCGATCGGCCATCGCGGCCACCATGTCGAGGTCATGGCTGATGATGAGATAGGTCAGCGCAAAGTCCTTCTGCAGCCGCGACAGCAGCGCCAGCACTTCACCACGGACCGACACATCCAGCGCCGAGACCGGCTCGTCCAGAACGAGCAGCTTCGGTCGTGTTACCAGAGCCCGGGCAATAGCCAGCCGCTGTCTTTGCCCACCCGAAAACTCATGCGGATAGCGCTCCATCATATCGGCATGAAGGCCCACGGCCTCGACCGCCTCCACCAGCCTTGCCCGAACCTGATCGGCGGCAAGCCCTGTCTCCAGCCTGAGCGGCTCGCCCAGCGAGGCACCAATCGTCAGCCGAGGATTGAAACTGCCGAACGGGTCCTGGAACACCAGCGACATGTCGCGCCGCAGCGCCTTGGGCAAGTCCGAACCGTGATAGGTTTTGCCTTCAAGCTGCATCGCCCCGGAACTGGCGCGATCGAGCCCGACGATCATCTTGGCCAGCGTGGTCTTCCCACATCCGGAAGGTCCGACCAGCGCCAGGCATTCGCCCTGCCTCACGGCAAACCGGGCATCATCGACCGCCCGCAGCGGCTTTTCAGCCCAGAACAGCACGCCGCCCTGCCGATACTCGCGCGTGATCCCATCGACCGACAGCAGCGTCTCATCGCTGACCACCCTGTCTTGCGCCCGCAGATCGAAACGCGACGCAGCAACCAGCTTTTGCGTGTAGGCCTCTTTGGGTGCGGCAAAAACCTCCGTGGCAGGGCCGGTCTCGACAAGCTGGCCCCTGTGCATCACGGCCACCCGTGTGCAAAGCCGCGCCACGGCCTTGAGGTCATGACTGATGAACAGCAGCGCCATATGCCGCCGGTTGCAGATCTCGGCAATCAGGTCCAGCACCTTGCGCTGGGTAATCAGGTCGAGCGCCGATGTCGGCTCGTCGGCGATCAGCAGGTCCGGCTGACTGGCCAGCGCCATGGCAATCATCACCCGCTGCCGCTGCCCGCCCGAGAGCTGATGCGGATAGCGCTCGCCATGCCGCAGCTCCAGCCCCACTTCCGCGAGCAGATGCGGCACGTCCATCTTGGCCGAGCTATTGCCATTGAGCTCGATCGCCTCTTCGATCTGCGCATTGACCCGCATCAGCGGATTGAGCGCGGTCATCGGCTCCTGAAACACCATGCCGATACGCTGTCCACGCAGCCGTGCCATGGCCTTTTCCGAAGCGGGCAGGGGCATATCGTCAAGCTTGATTGAACCGGAGACCTTCGCCCCGTCCGGCAAAAGGCCTGCAATCGCCAGCGATGTCAGCGTCTTGCCCGAACCGCTTTCGCCGATAATGCCAAAGCGCTCGCCCGCCCCGACCGCAAAGCTGATGTCCGAGACGACTTCACTGCTGCCGAAGGCTATGGTCAGGCCGGACACGTCAAGCAAGGGCATTGGCATTTCCCTGACGCAGCTTGGGGTCGATTGCATCGCGCAAGCCGTCGCCGGCAAGATTGAGCGCGATGACGATCAGCACGATGGCAAGACCCGGCACGATCGAGAGCCATGGGTGCAGCAGGAACAGCCCCTGCGCATCGCGCAGCATCAGCCCCAGGCTCGTCGCGGGGCGCTGCGTGCCCAGCCCGATATAGCTCAGTCCTGCTTCCCCCAGGATGCCCAGAGACATCTGGATCGTGCCCTGCACGATCAGCAGGCTCATGATATTGGGCAACAGATGCCGCCAGGCGATCTGCGCATTGTTGAGCCCGGCCAGCCGACCTGCTGCCACATAATCCAGCGTGGCAACGCTCATCGCCCCGCCACGCGCCACCCGCGCAAACACCGGAATGTTGAAGATGCCGATGGCGATCACCGCATTGGTCGCGCCGGGGCCGATCAGCGTGGTGATGAGAATGGCCAGCACGACGGAGGGAAAGGCGAAGATAAAGTCCGACAGGCGCAGCACCAGCCATTCCACCGGCCCGCCCCAAGTGGCAGCCGCCAGCCCAAGCGGCACGCCCACGCCGATGCCGATCACCACGGCGATTGCCGCGACGAGAAAACTGGTCCAGGCCCCGGCCATCACCAGCGACAGCATGTCCCGCCCCAGATTGTCGGTCCCCAGCCAATGCTCTGCACTGGGCCCCAGGAACCGCCGCGGAACATCGATCTGGTCAATTGGAAACGGCGTCCAGACCAGCGACAGCAGCGCCAGCGCAACAAAGATCGCCGTGGCGCCAAGTCCGATCGTCAGGCTGGGATGGGCAAACAGCTTTCTCATGGCGCGCTGCGCTCCCGCAGCCGTGGGTCCACCAGCGCATAGGCAATGTCGGTCGCCAGCATGGTCGCCGTAACCGCAACGATCAGGATAATCGTCGCGCCCTGAACCAGAACGAGGTCGCGCTGCAGAATGGCGTCATAGATCAGCCTGCCGATCCCCGGAAGGTAGAACACATTCTCCACCACGATCGTGCCGGCGATCAGATAGGCAAATTGCAGCCCCAGGATCGTCAGCACCGGCAGCAGCGCATTGCGCAGCCCATGCCGCCACACGGCCTCGCCCATGGTCAGTCCCTTAGCGCGCGCCGTGCGAATGAAGTCCTGCCCGGTGACATCGACCAGCGCCGTCCGCATCACTCGCGCGATGATCGACGCCTGCGGCAGGGCGAGGGCCAGGCTCGGCAGCACCAACCCGCGCAGCGCCGCCATCGGGTCTTCATGCCAGGGCGTGAACCCGCCCGGCGGCAGCCAGCGCAACGCCACGGCAAACACCAGCGTCAGCAGCATGCCGAACCAGAAATTGGGGATCGCAATGCCTGTCTGTGCCAGCACCATCACGCCGGTATCGAGTGCCTTGCCGCGCCTGCGCGCCGCAATGATGCCAAGCGGAAGACCGACTGCAACCGAGATGACCATGGCAAACAGCGCCAGCGGCAGCGTCACGCCCAGCCGTCCCCAGATCAGCTCGCCCACCGGCGCGCGCTGCGTATAGGACATGCCGAAGTCGCCCTGCAGCATGCCCCAGATCCAGTTCAGAAACCGTTCATATGCGGGTGCATCGAGCCCCATCTGCGCGCGCAAACGCGCTACGGATTCCGGCGTGGCATTGATCCCGAGGATGAATTGCGCCGGATCGCCGGGCAGCAGGTTGAGCAGCCAGAAGATAACCAGCGCTGCAGCAAACAGCGTGGCGGCAAAACCGGCCAGACGTCTGAGGGCAAAGAAAATCATCGGCGCGCCATCACTTGCGCGCCGATGTCATGCAAGCCTGCGATCTTACTCTGCCCAGGCGATGTCGCGCAGCACGAGGCCCTCGATCGGCGAATTCTGCCACATGCCCGAGAGCTTGGCATTCCACACGCCAGTCTGTGGCAGCTCGAACAGGTAGCCATTGACGGCATCCTTGGCGAGAATGGTCTGTGCTTCGATCGCCAATGCCTTGCGTTCGGCTTCGTCACTGGTCCCCTCAAGCGTGTCGATCAAGGCCTGGAATTCAGGATTGTCATAGCCGAAGTAGTAGTCGGGGTTGGCATAATTGCCAATGTCGAACGGTTCGACATGGGCGATGATGGTCAGGTCGAAATCCTTGTTCGTATAGACATCTTCCAGCCACTGCGCGAACTCGACATTGATTTGCTCGAGCTTGATCCCGACTGCCGCGAACTGGCTGGCTATGATCTGTCCCGAGGTGCGGGCATAGGCCAACGGCGGCAGCTTCAGCGTCGCGCTGAATCCATCCGGATAGCCCGCTTCCGCCAGCAGGGCCTTGGCCTTTTCCGGGTCATAGGGATAGGTCTGCGTCAGGTCGACATAATAGGCATTGTGCGGCGCAAAGGCGCTGCCGATCGGCACGCCATAGCCATAGGTCGCGCCATCGATGATCGCCTGGCGGTCGATCGCATGCGCCATCGCCTGGCGCACCAGCGGATTATCGAAAGGCGCCTTGCGGTTGTTGGTGCCGAGGATCGTTTCGCCTTCGGTCGTTCCTGCAAGGATCTGGAATTGCGGATTGCCTTCGAAGACTGCAAGTGACTCCTGGCCCATGTTATTGGTGCCATCGATGTCGCCGGCCAGCAGCGCATTGGTGATGGTCGATGCGTCGTTCATGAACACATAGGTGGCCTTGGTCAGGTGCACCGCCTCGCCCCAATAGGGTCCATAGGCTTCAAGGATCACCCGGCTGCCCTTGTCCCACTGCACAAAGGCAAAAGGCCCCGTCCCGATCGGATTGTTGGCATTGTCGTCAGCGCTTTCGGGCGCCACGACCACGGCATCGCCACGGCCCAGATCGAACAGAAAGCGTCCAATCGGCCGGCTCAGCGTCATTTCCACCGTCAGCGGGTCCACGACGTTGATCGCCGTGATTGGCTCGTAGAATTCGCGATGCGCATTGGCGCTGTCTTCGGCCTGGATGCGGTCGAAGGTGAACTTGACGTCCTCGGCATTGAACGTGCTGCCGTCGTGGAAGGTCACCCCGTCATGCAGCTTGAACGTGTAGGTCAGCTCGTCGTCCGAAATGGTCCAGCTTTCGGCCAGGCCCGGCTGCACATCGCCATTCTGGTCGATCCGCGTCAGGCCTTCGAACACATTCTGATAGACGACGATGTCGATCGCCTCGGCCGCGCCGGCAGTCGGATCAAGCAGTGGTGGTTCCAGCGCCACGCCAACTCTAAGCTCGGTCTTCTGGGCCATGGCCGGAACCACGATCGTGGTCGTCAGTGCCAGTGCCAGCCCGATTGCCTTGGTGATCTCGTGCATATCCTATCCCCATACCGCGCGCTTAAGCGCATTGGTCGAACATATAGGGTAGGGCCACTAACATGGCAGCACGCCAAGCTGTTATACTTTCCTACGATCGCCCAGCCGCGTAGCAAGAATGACCGGGATAAGTCCGGTCGCGACAATAACCAGCGCCGGCAGCGCCGCCTGTGCAAAAAGCCCCACATTGGCCCGGCTATAGACCAGCGTAGCCAGCGTATCGACACCCAGCGGCCGCAGCAGCAGTGTGGCCGGCAATTCCTTGACGATCTCGACGAAAACCAGTGTTGCCGCACTGAGAATGGCAGGCATCAGCGTTGGCAGGTCGACCTTGAACAACAGCCCCAGCCCGCTTTCCCCCAGCACCCGCCCGGCATGCAGCATGGAATCGCCACGCTTCTTCATCGCCGCATCCAGCGTCGAATGGCTGACCGCGAGGAACCGGATCGCATAGACGTAAAGCAGCGCCGCCATGGATCCCGAGAGGATCAGGCCCGGCCGCCAGTCCATCAGCGCCATGGTCATGCGATTGAACCACAGGTCCGCCTGGCCTAGTGGTTGCAGCAGGCCCAGCGCCAGCACCGTGCCCGGAATGGCATAGCCCAGTGTCGCCAGACGAATGGCACCCCCGCTCACACGACCCCGCCGCGCCAGTTTCGCCGCCACCAGCCCGATCACCACCGTGATCACCGCACCCAGCCCCGCCAGCGTCACCGTCGGGATCAGCGCCGTCACCGTCATGCTGATCGTCTCCGGCAGCACCAGCCGGAACGCCGAATAGCTCAGCTGTCCCACCGGAATGCCAAATCCGAACCCCAGCAGCACGAGGCAAAAGGCAAACGCCGCCCAGCGTTTTCCGCCCTCCAGTCGCTCCCGTGCCGGCGGCACGCGATTGTCGCGGCTGGCCAGATAGACCCGATCCCGCCGCGCCCGCTGTTCGGCGAGAATGAGCAGGCCAATCACCAGCACCACCGTCACCGCCAGCTGCGCCGCGCCGCCGAAGTCCGAGCGGTTGATCCAGGTGGAATAGATGATCGCGGTGATCGCATTGATGCCGAAATACTGCACCGCGCCCAGGTCATTGACCACTTCCATCGTCGCGAGGGTCACGCCCACCACCAGCGCCGGCCGCGACAGCGGAAAGGTCACCGTGAAAAACGTCCGCATGCCCCCGGCGCCCAAGGTACGCGCCGCGATATTGAGGCTGGCCGACTGCATCAGGAAAAAGCCGCGACAGGCAACATAGACATATGGGTAGAGCACGCTGGACAGCACCAGCACCGCGCCCCAATGGCTGCGAATATCGGGAAACCAGTAGTCGCGCAGCGACGTCGCGCCATTGACCGCCCGCAGGCCCGTTTGCAATGGGCCGGTAAAGCCGAGGAATTCCACATAGGCATAGGCCGCGAGATAGGTCGGCACCGCCAGCGGAACCACCAGCGCCCAGTCGAACACCCGCCGCAGCGGAAACTCGTAGTGCGTCACCAGCCAGGCTGCCACCAGCCCGACACTGCCTGTCAGCACGCCAACCAGCACCATCAGCAGGCCCGTCTCGCGCAGCGCCGTCGGCAGCATGCTTGCCGCCAGCCCATTGCTGCCGTCGCTCAGCGACGCCAGTGCCGACCAACCGAGCCAGAGGATCGGCAAGCCCATCAGCGCCACCAGGACCAGCGGCAGCGCCCGTGCTACGCCGATCGAAAGCCCCGGCTTCAGTTCTGCGGACCTTCGTCGAACTTGACTTCGTCGACCAGCGCAGCCGCTTCCTTGCGGTGCGAGGCGATCTCCACCATCGGCGTCATATCGGCTTTCAGCGCACCCCAGCCGGCGACGAGCTCGGACGCCTCGACGCCCTCGACCACCGGGAATTCGTAATTGCCGCTGGCGTAAAGATGCTGCGCCTCGTCCGACAGCAGGAATTCCACCAGCGCGTCGGCATTGTCCTTGTTGGGCGCATATTTGGCGACCACGGCGCCCGACAGGTTCACCTGAGTGCCGTCGCCGTCGGCGTCCGGATAGATGATGCGCGCCGAGGCGGCCCATTCCTTCTGTTCGGGCTCGGCATCATTGGTCAGCATCAGGCCCATGTAATAGGTATTGCCGATAGCCAGATCACAGGTGCCGTCGAAGATCTGCTTGACCTGGTCGCGATCTGCGCCGGTCGGCGCATGGTTGAGATTGTCGCGCACTTTGGTCAGCCAGTCCCGCGTCTCGTCCACCCCCCAGTGGGCAATGCGGGTCGCGATCAACCCGATGTTGTAGGCATGAAGGCCCGAGCGCGTGCAAAGCCGTCCCTTCCATTCCGGTCCGGCGATATCCTCGTAGCGCAGCGTGGTTTGGCTGACGCGATCCACCGAGGCGTAGAACACGCGCGCGCGCAACGACAGCGCCACCCATTGGCCGTCAGGGTCGTGATACTGGTCCGGCACCCGCGCCAGCGCATCAGCGGAAATGGCCTGGCTGATCCCCAATTCCTTGGCATTGGCCAGGTTGCCGATATCCACCGTGATGATCACATCGGCCGGCGAGAGTTCGCCTTCGGCCGCGACGCGCTCGATCAAACCGTCCGCGGCAAACAGCACATTGGTCTTGATGCCGGTTTCTTCTGTGAAGCGATCGAGCAGAGGCTGGATCAGGCCTGGCTCGCGATAGGTATAGACATTGACTGCGCCATCCTGCGCCCAGACTGGTCCGCTCCATGTTGCCAAAGCCGCAACAACGCCAACGCCACGCCAGAATGCCATGGAAACTCTCCGTCTATTGCTGCCTTGTCGGGCTGCACGCTCAGCCTGTCAAGCTGACTTCATGCGTCATCTTTTACTCGGCAAACAAAAAGGCCGGCAGATCGCTCCGCCGGCCCCGGTCTGTTGTCGCAGATACTAGATCTGCGGACCTTCGTTGAACTTGAGTTCGTCGACCAGCGCAGCGGCCGCAGCACGATTGGCTGCAACCTCGGTCAGAGAGACTTCCGAAGCCTTGAGCGCACCCCAGCTGGCGACCAGCTCGTTGATCGGTGCGCTGGAAACAACCGGGAATTCATAATTGGTGTCGGCATAGATGGCCTGTGCCCCGTCCGACAGCAGGAATTCGATCAATGCATTGGCATTATCGGCATTGGGTGCATGCTTGGCGATAAAACCGCCAGCCACGTTTACCTGGGTGCCTTCGGCCTCGGCATTGGGATAGACGATGCGGGCAGATGCGGCCCAATCCTTTTGTTCCGGTTCGGCGTCGTTATTGAGCATCGCACCCATGTAATAGGTATTGACGATGGCGAGGTCGCAGGTGCCCTCGAGGATGTTCTTCACCTGGCCGCGATCATTGCCGTTCGGCGCATAGGCCAGGTTGTCACGCACCTTGGTCAGCCATTCGCGGGCGGCGTCTTCGCCATTGGCTGCGATGTAATGGGCAATGAGGCCGATATTATAGGCATGGTCGCCGGGGCGGGTGCACAGACGGCCTTTCCACTCTTCAGTGGCCAGATCGTCATAGGTCAGTGCCGTCGCATCGACGCGCTCATTGGACACATAGAAGACGCGCGAGCGCAGCGACAGCGCGGTCCAGTTACCGTCTTCATCGCGGAAGGCTTCCGGCACGCGTTCGGTCAGCGCGGCAGTGGTGATCGGCTGGGTCAGGCCTTGTTCCTCGGCACCAACCAGATTGCCGATGTCGACTGTCAGCACGACATCGACCGGCGACAACTCGCCTTCCGAGGCGACGCGTTCCAGCAGGCCGTCACCGGCATAGAGTACATTGGCCTTGATGCCGGTTTCCTCGGCAAAGGCGTCGATCAGCGGCTGCAGCAGAGCCTGCTCGCGATAGCTGTAGATGTTCACTTCGCCGCTCTGGGCAAAGGCCGGCATGGCAAGGCCGCTCAGGGCCACCGAACCAAGAAGGGTCAGGGCGAGGCGCGTGGTCGTCGTCATGTCAGTTCTCCCTTAGAGACGGATTCACATTTCCGTCATGGGAGCGTTTTCGGCGGTGCAATGATCTGCGTCAATATTGTTGATTGAATTCAAAGGCTTGCAGTCTGGAATGGTTCAAAATACCGTGGGTGAACCTGAACAAAATCAATCCTTTAGCGGAGTATGGAACTCCACTTTTAGGCCTGCGGCAAATAGAAGCGCAGTTTTTCGGGATTAAAGGTCAGCTGCCGGTGTTGCGGTGTCTTCGACCAGGTCAGCCGGGATTATCATTGTAAACAACATCCCCTGCTCCCCTGCCGGATCGACTGACAGCGAGAAAGCGTTGACTGCCAGCAGCGAGCGCGTCAGCGCCAGCCCAATGCTGGAGCGAACCGGCACCATGAGCTGGCCATCACGGCTCATCCCGTCGCGGAACACCACGAAGCGCTCAGCCATGTCGACGGCATTGTTGGAACTGTCGCGCACATGTACGGCAATGCTGCCATCGTCCTCGCGCTGCGCCGAAATCACCACGCCGCCACCCGTTGGCGTCTGATCGATGGCGCTGGCCAGAAGATTGAGGACCGCCTGTGCCAGCGAGGCACGGTCAGCCGTCACCCGCGGCAGCGTTTCGGAAATGGCATTGCGCACGATGACACGGGCATTGCTGGCCTGCTGACGAATGCGCAGCACGCAGCTTTCGAGCAGGCTGGTCAGTTCCACGCTGGCGCGTTGCGGCAGATACCGCCCGTCACGCAGCCGCGCATAATCGTCCAGCTCATCCACCAGCGCAGCGATTTCCTGGCCGGCAATGGCAATATCCTGCGCGTGCGAGCGCAGGCGCTCATTGTCGCCGGCCTCCCCCCGCAGCATGTCGGCAAAGCCCACGATGGAATTGAGCGGACGGCGCACGCCACGGCTGATCCGCGACAACAGCGCTGGATCGGCATCCGTCGAACTGGTCACGCGCACCGGAGCCACATCGCGATTGCGCACCAAGGCAAAATAGCCGGTGACCACGCCGGCCTGGCCCTGTGCAAACAGCATGATCTCCGCTGCCCCATTGGCAGTGCGTAGCGTCAGTGCCGGGCGCGCTGTTTCGGCGAAGCGGGCAGGGCGCTCCAAAAATTCGCGCAGCGCTGGCAAATCCGCGGCGGCGAGCAGTGCCGAGATCGGCTTGCCCTCCAGCATGCCTTCGGCCTTGAGCATGGCCGTGGCACGCTTGCTGATGACGCTGATCGTGCCGGCGCGATTGGCCTCGAAATAGCCGTCGTGACGTTGCTCGGCAAAGGTGCGTGCAAAGGCGGCGACCGCCGCTTCATGGCCGGTGCGCACTTCCGTCGTGCTGGCCGACAACATCAGCGCCGGCTTGCCCTGCCAGGAAATCGACTGCAGACGCGCCGTTACCGGCACCAAGGTGCCATCGCGCTGCACCAGATGGTTGACCGGTCCCGCACTGCTTTCGCCATCCGGGCCTGCCGAGGGGAACACCGCGCCCAGACCCGCCGCACGCAGGCTTTCCACCGATCCATAGCCGACCATTTCGGTGATGGCGCGGTTGGCAAACAGCACCTGCTGGTCGCGGAATACCAATATGCCCAGCGGCAACCGGTTCAGCACCAGTGTCTCGCCGCCCAGATTGATCAGCGATCCGCCACGCTGCGGACCCGCTACCAGATTGGACGGTGCAGATGGCTGCGCCGGCTCGCCCACCCGGTCAGTCAGGATGCGCGCCAGCTCGTCGAAATTGTATCGAGAAGCACGCTCCACGGTTTCGGGATCGGCAATCGGCTCCGGCTCGTCGACGGGGGCGTCCGACATCGGGGGAGACTCGGCTGTCTCGACTGGTCCGTCGGCCTGCTCGCTCTCTGCCTCGGTCTCATCCGCAAACAGCTCTGTTGGCCCTTCTTCGGCTTCAGCCTCGATTGCGGCATGCGGCTCCATCGGCTCTTCGGCTTCGGCGACGGGCTCTACGGCGCCATCAAGTGCCGCAAGATCGGCCAGATCCTCGTCGCTCTCTTCTGGCGGCTCATCCTGCGGCAGGACGTCGGGCGGCGCGTCATCCGCATCGGTCAGTGGCGTATAAAGGTCATCATGGGCCGCAAGGCGATCGACCAGCAGGCCCAGCCGGCTCCGCTGCGGTGTCGCGTCGGCCCGCTCCAGCGGCTCTGCAACAGGAGCGTCAACTTCGGTGACGACCTCCAGCATGGCCGAACCATCAGGCCCGGCAGCACGCCAGTTTTCCAGCTCCTGCGCATAGGCCTGTTCGTCATCAACCGGCTCTTCGGGAATTGCGTCGCTGTCCGGGGCAGGGGCCTCCGGTTCGTCCAGCGCCTCTTGCGCGGCCACCATGTCCTGCTCTTCGGCAGGCGGAGCCACATCCTTCGGCTCCTCCAGAGTAACTTCGGTCGGCCGGTCGTATTCGGCAGCAGGCTCTTCTTCTGCAGCGACAGTCCCATCGGAAACTGGTTCCGCCGCGCCAACATCGTCTGCATCACCCTGCGCTGCGACCAGAATCTCCGCATCGATCGGATCGACCCCGACGATCAGCAGCACCATCTGCCCGTCCCGCCACAGCAGCGGCGTCGTGGCGCAGGTGCTCGATGCCGGCTTGTCGCCAGCCAGAAACTGGATGCGCGCGAGACTTGTCCGGCTTGGCGAGCCAAGCCGGATATTGCGCGCGATCTGACCCTTGATCGGCAGGGCCGGCTGGGCAAGCTTGAGCCCGGACTTCTTCAGCTTGGCCAGAAACAGCGAAGCCGCGTCATTATGCCAGAGCAACAGCTGCCCGTCCTGCGACCACAGCCACGCCGGTCGCGAATCCCCGGCATGCTGCAGCACGCGGCGGGCGCTCGGCGATGTGATCCAGTCGGCATCCATATACGCTAAAACTCTCCGGGCCGGATGCGAGACACAATACGTGCCATTACGGCACAATTTCTGCGGCAAACTTAATGTTTCTTCAATATAGGGTGAGTTTGCACCGGTCCAGCATCGAGCCGACCCTAGCGTCGACCTTCCTGCGGGATGGTTAAATCCGGCCACCTGTGGACATCGCTGTCCACAGCCCAAAATCACCGCTTGTCATCTCGGAATTCTCGACCTATGTTCCGCCCGCTTTCGGGACGTTGCCTCCGGCCATCCCTTGAACAGCCTTTGCCGCCTTAGCTCAGTTGGTTAGAGCGCTAGATTGTGGATCTAGAGGTCCTCGGTTCGATCCCGAGAGGTGGTACCACCCCCCAATATCCTTATTGCGACAGTCGCAGCGCCGTGAGTTCGTTGGCGATCCGCTGGAACACATCCTTGAGTTCGCTGGGTTCCTGCGGGAAGAACGCATTCTCGGGTGCACTGGCACATTGTGTCAGCATGTCTTCCACAACAGCCTGCGTGCTTTGGTTGGCCTCCGAAGTTGCAAGGCCAATCGTGTAAACGGTGATCCCGGCTGCCTTGGCATTGGCGCAGGTCTGCACCGTGCGCGTATTCATTTCGGTCACCAGATTGGCATTGCTGGTGCCCAGGTTGCCCAGACGTTCGATATTGCCACTGCTCGAAGACGAGCTGTCGGTGTTTTTCGAGTTATAGGGATAACCGTAAGCCGAGTTGTAGCAACTGCCGTTATAGGCTCGCATTTGGGTGGAGTTGCAATAATTCGGATTGCTCAGGTTATAGGTAGTATTCTCGCCGTCGGTCATCACGATCATGACCTTCGACGTAGCCTGATTATAGGCGCCGCCCTCGGTGAAAGGCGCCCCGGGCGACAGCACGCGGAAGCCCCAGGCCGCACCCTCGTGAATATTGGTGCCGCCCAGCGCAACCATGGCTGTAATGGCGTCCGTCACCGTCTTGGGCGTGGCTGTGAGCGGCGTGATCGAGGCCGCACCACAATCCGCATTGGGACCGCGCGTTGCGCTGCTGACCTGGATCGGGCTGTAATACTTGCAGACTCGCTCCTGCTCCTGCCGCACGGTCAGGCCTGTGGGCGTGTAGCCGAGCAAGCACGTTGAGACGCGCTCGAAGGTCCGGTTGTTGTTCGAACCACCCGTCTGTAACCACAGGCCAATTGTTGGGTTGCGGCAAGAACAAGAGGGTGAGTGCGCGCCGTAATAGGCATTGGGATAGAGCGCCGAGCTGGTAAAGTTGGTCGGACCAGTCATGGCGGTGAGGTAATTCACTGTAGTCGAGCAACTGCTATTGCTCATGGCCGAGTTGCAACCGGTGCGGCGATCTGTAATCGTGCACGTCGTCGGAATGGGCAAGGTTGCCGGGCGATCGCACACTGCCGGCGAATCATCGAGATAGTTGTTGGTGTCACGCTTGTTGGCATTGTCGATTGTCGTGTCTTCGACGTCGGGCGCCAGCATCGGCACAAACAGCGTATTACCCGACATCGGCGTCGTATCGTCCGAATCCAGATATTCCTCTGCACGGGTGCCGGTCTTGATATGAGGCCTTGCTTCGACGCAGCCCTTCCAGCTCTCACCGACGGCAGAAAACAGTGTCGCGCGGTTGATGTTACCCGGCGGTGTCCGGCCGTCGTCGAAATTATCGTTGGCCGTAACCGAATTGCCCTTGTCGATCCAGGCCGCGCTGAGATTGCCTGCGCCCACATTGACGAACATGGTGAAGGGCACGACGCCGATCTTCACATTGTCCAGCTTTTTTGCCCCGGCCGCCGCTACGCAGGTATCGGGAGTCAGGAACGGCGTCGTCACGTCCTTGTAGAACAGGATATTCGTTGCACACGTGGCTGCATCCTTGAGGAACTGCATGCGCTGACGAGTGCCGCTGCTGCCTGCGCCCGTATATTGCATCGACCCCGAGTTATCGAGCACGAAGGCGATCTCCAGCGCCAGCTTCTTGCGCGTCGCTTCGGATTGAATGCTCGCGCTCATCGTGTTGACGCCAACTAGGGCCACGAAGATCGTTGGGGTTGTCATTTTTGCAGACAGATACAGAGACCCGTCTGTCGTGTTGATTGTTGGCGTATTGAGAACGACGACATTCTTGGCGCCAACCCTGTCGTCCACCAGCGCCTGCGCCTCGGCCTTGATGGTTTCAAGATTGGCACCCGGCAACTGGCTGTCGGGCTGCAGCGCCAGTGCCGCGGCATCCAGCGCGATCTGCGAGCGGTTTCGCACCTGCTCCAGCGCAATATAATCCACCGTTGCTCCGCCCAGGGCGATCAGCACGATTGCCATCAGCCCGAAGACCAGCGCAAAGGCGCCGCCTTCATCGCGGCCAAAACGACGGAAGAGGGAAGAAATGCTCGAGATCAACGGGGCACCCATAGATGTTGTGCCCCGCTACGGAGCCCCATCAATCTCGCTGAAAATCCTTATGAAAGAACAACCACCTTGCTGTGTAGTTTTACGCGTTCGTAAAGATCGATCACATCCGCGTTAGTCATGCGGATACAGCCCGAGGACACATTCTGCCCGATACTCCACGGCTCGTTGGTTCCGTGAATGCGATAGAGCGTCGAACCGAGGTAAAGCGCCCGCGCGCCCAGCGGATTGTTCTCGCCGCCTTCCATGAAACGCGGCAGCTCCGGCCGGCGCTGCAGCATCTCTGCCGGCGGCGTCCAACTGGGCCATTCTGCCTTGCGCGACACCTGATGGGTGCCCTTCCATTCAAAGCCCGATTTGGCGACGCCGATGCCGTAGCGCAGCGCCCGCCCATCCCCGAGCACGAAATAGAGAAAGTGGCTCCGCGTATCGACCACGATAGTGCCGCTGCGCTCGCTGGTCGGATAGATCACCACCTGCCGCAGATAGATCGGATCGACGTAGGGATTGCCCTGCAATTGCAACCCGTTCTGCGGCTTGTGCGTGACAATGGTCACCCCCGGCGGGGGCGCAAAACGCCAGCCCGGCTGCAGCCCCTGCGCCATGGCCGGCATCATGCCTGCCAGCGCCATCAACAGACCCAGTAATCCCGCACCGGCCGACTTCATCGCCACCATGGCACACCACGCTCCACTCGTCCGGCCCCCTGCCGGTTGCGCAAACTTTGCCAGACAAGGGCCAACGCGCCGTCAATCCGCATGGTGAATGCCGTCTAAATCAGGTCGGATGCCGCCAGGGCCAATGCTAGTCTCGCCCAATGTCCACTGAGTCGAACCAATCCGCCGATGGCCTGCCGCGCTGCCCCTGGGCTGGCGATGACGCGCTCTATCGCCACTATCACGATCGCGAATGGGGCCGTCCGGTCACCAATGACACGCGGCTCTTCGAAAAGGTCTGCCTCGAAGGCTTCCAGTCGGGCCTCTCCTGGATCACCATCCTGCGCAAGCGCGAACGGTTTCGCGAGGTCTTCCACGGCTTCGACATCCCGAAGGTTGCCGCCATGACCGAGGCTGATATCGAGCGCCTCTTGCAGGACACTGGCATCATCCGCCATCGCGGCAAGATCGCCGCCACCATCAACAATGCCAAGCGCGCGCTGGAACTGCAGCGCGAATTTGGTTCGCTCGCCGCCTATTTCTGGCGCTTCGAGACCAGGCCCGAACATCGCCCCACCGATCTCAGTTGGGACAGCCTGCGCCAACTGGCCCAGACCGATGCCTCGGTCCGCCTCAGCAAGGACCTGCGCAAGCGCGGTTTCAATTTCGTCGGCCCCACCACCTGCTACGCCTTCATGCAGGCCATGGGCCTGGTCAACGATCACATGCAGGACTGTTTCTGCCGCGGCGAAGTCGAAGCCGAGCGCAACGCATTGGTGCGCCCGAAATAATCCGGGACGGCGTCGAGCAACGCAACACGCTGACCCCGGCTAGACTGTTGCTTTTGCGCCACAATTTGCGCCGTCTGCGACACGGCGCCACATCTTCTGTTGCCGATCACGGAATCGCGAGTTAAGGCTTGCTCGTCCACAACAGCCAACCCAAGGGAGGCGCTACATGAATATCATGCTCGTAACCTTCCCGGTTGTAGCCAATCGACATCATCGCCAGGCTTGAGCCTCGCCATCGTGTCACCCGGCACTCCCCGTGCCACTCGGACAACCCTAGCTCCAAAACCCTGATGTTCTGAACCGGCCGCTCTGCGTCCCGCTTCCGCGCATCTTCCGTTCCAACTCAACAGAGGCCGGTTCGCGTTTTGGCGCGCCCGGAAACCGTCATGTCTTATGAATCCCTGCGTGAGGGCAGCATTGTTCTGCGCCTCGAATTCTCCATCGCCGATGCCGTGCATCAGCGTGGCCTGCTGCCGGTCCTCGGCTCCGCCATCAGCGCATGGTGGGACCGTCCGCAAATGCCGGCCGACTTGCCCGCCCGCCTGCGGGCCGATGTCGGCCTGTCGCCGGTCGCAGAAGCCGCCCATTGGCTCGATGTTCCCAGCCATTCGGGCATTCCGGATCCCCTGCGGAGACCGGGCATGTAAGCCAGGGGAGGCTGGGTACAATCCCGGTCTCCTCTCCTAACCTCATTCGACGATCAGAGGCCGGCGCAACGCCGGACAGAGCCATGTCGTTCAATGCACTCGACGAGGGCAGCAACTTGCTGCGCCTTGAATTCTACGCCCGGAGGTCAGTTCATCACGACGGCCTCTTTGCCGTCCTCCGCGTCGTTATCTCCGCATGGTGGAATCGCCCGCGCATTCCAGCGGGCTTGTCGCCCCGCCTTCGGGAAGACATGGGTCTGCCGCCAGCGCCGCGCTCCATCTTCTGGCCTGAGCCCGATGAAGTCTGGCCAATCCAGCCAACGCTATGTAGGCTGGGGCCGTAAAGGTTTGAGGCCGGGACATTTTCCGGCCTCAAACCACAAACTTGTCCCCCTCTTCCAAACCGCCCGCATAATCGTCTCATCCACCCCGCACGGGCGGCCTGCAGGCGACAGTGGCGGGAGTGGGCCGGGCGTGCGGAAAAGCCATCCGCACGGGTATACGCTTGGGCCTGTTGATCTGCGAGCGATGGATCGGCCGCCCGACGCGGTGCATAAAACCGGACGTCCCGAGACGGTCTTCCGTCTCACTACTAAAATCTCAAGAGGCGAAAGCCGTCTCGGGATCCGCCCATTCAGTTGGCAACGACTGCGCGATGCAAGAACCGTCGACGAAAGTCAGGCGGCGCATCGGCTCGCCTGTTGTCTCATTCACCCCGATCCGCTAGGAACGGCGCGACTTCCAAGGACCTTTCCATGACCGAAAAGACCAAGCTCATCGCCCCGCGTCTGCCGCGCGGCTTCGAGGACCGTACGCCCGGCGAAATCGCCGCCGTCGGCCAGATGATCGAAAAGATCAAGGCGGTCTATGAGCGCTATGGCTTCGATCCCGTCGAAACCCCGCTCTTTGAATATACCGAGACCCTTGGAAAGT
The DNA here is from genome assembly GCF_963517015.1 of uncultured Devosia sp. Taxonomy (NCBI): domain Bacteria; kingdom Pseudomonadati; phylum Pseudomonadota; class Alphaproteobacteria; order Hyphomicrobiales; family Devosiaceae; genus Devosia; species uncultured Devosia sp. The sequence continues at coordinate 461,414 of NZ_CAUQDV010000002.1, read as the reverse complement.
TCCTGCCCGATACCGACCGGCCCAATGCCGGCGTCTTCTCCCTGCAGGACGATGACGAACAGTGGATGAGCCTGCGCTACGATCTCACGGCGCCGCTGGCCCGCTACTTCGCCGACAATTTCGAGACCTTGCCCAAGCCCTATCGCTCCTATCGTCAGGGCTATGTCTTCCGCAATGAAAAGCCCGGTCCGGGCCGCTTCCGCCAGTTCATGCAATTCGATGCCGACACCGTCGGCGCCGGCGGCCCCGAAGCCGATGCCGAAATGTGCATGATGATGGCCGACGTCATGGATGCGCTGGGCCTTGAGGGCAAATACGTCGTCCGCGTCAACAACCGCAAGGTGCTTGACGGAGTACTTGAAGCAGCTGGCGTCACCAGTGACGGGCAGAAGCTGACCGTGCTCCGCGCCATCGACAAGCTCGACAAGTTCGGTCCCGAAGGCGTCAAGCTCCTGCTCGGCGCCGGCCGCAAGGACGAGAGCGGCGACTTCACCAAGGGCGCAGGGCTTTCCGACGCGCAGGTCGCCGTGGTGCTCGACTATGTCGATGGCAATTCGGTCGACAATGCCGGCACTGCCGAACTCAACGCCATGCAGGCGCTGTTCACGGCCGCAGGCTATGGCGCCGACCGCATCAAGATCGACCCCTCCGTCGTCCGCGGCCTCGAATATTACACCGGCCCTGTCTTCGAGATCGAACTGACCTTCAAGGTGCAGAACGAGAAGGGCCAGGACGTGGTCTTCGGTTCAGTCGGTGGCGGTGGCCGCTATGACGGCCTCGTGTCCCGCTTCCGCCGCGAACCCGTTCCGGCCACCGGCTTTTCCATCGGCGTCTCGCGCCTTGCCAATGCGCTCAAACTCACCGGCAATCTCGGCGCCACCGAACCCGCTGGCCCGGTCGTCGTCCTCGTCATGGACAAGGAACAGATGGCTGGCTACCAGGCCATGGTTTCCGAACTCCGCAAGGCCGGCATCCGCGCCGAAATGTTCCTGGGCAACACCAAGAACTTCGGCAAGCAGGTCGCCTATGCCGACAAGCGCAATTCGCCCATCGTCGTCATTGAGGGCTCGCAGGAGCGCGAGCAGGGTATTTTGCAGATCAAGGATCTGATTGCCGGCAAGCAGGCCGCCGAGGCCATCACCGACAATGCCGAGTGGAAGGCCGCCCGTCCCGGCCAGTTCGAGATCAAGCGCGAGGACCTCGTTGCTGCCGTCTCCAAACTGCTGAGCGAGCAATGAGTAACGCCGCCCTCCGCCGCACCCAGCTCGATGCGCTGGTCGAAGCCCAGGGCGCAACCCGCGCCACGCCGCCGCTTCTCCTTTCTGCCGATCCCTATTTCGATCTGGCCGGCGAGGAATTCGGTCGGCGCCTGCTGCTGACAACCGATACGACCGGCGCGGAATATTGCCTCCGCCCCGATTTCACCCTGCCCATCGTCACCGCCTATATTGACGATGGCGTCGGTGCCCCCGCGGCCTTTTCCTACATGGGTCCGATTTTTCGCCAGCGTCAGACCGGCCCGGCCGAATTCGACCAGGCTGGCATCGAACTGCTGGCCCAGCCCGACGGCGACGTCGCGCTCGATCAGGTCCTGACCTTCGCCCGTGCTGCCCTCTCCATCTATTCCGTGGCGCCCGATATCCGTCTTGGCGGCGTCGGCCTTTTCGAAGCCCTGCTGGTTCAGGCCGACATGCCCGACGCCTGGCGCCCGCGCATTCGCAATCGCTTCGGCCATACCGAAGCGCTCGACCGTCTGCTGACCCGGCTTGAAGCCGCGCCCGACCTGCCGCGCGAACAACAGCCGAGCCGTGCCGAACTGGTTGAAAGCGTCACCGAACAGATGGTCGCCTCGGGCCTGAGCCTCTCGGAGGGCCGCACGCCCGACGAGATCGCCGATCGCTACCTCGAACAGCAGGCACTCGACGCCGCCCATGTTCCGGCAGCAACGCTGAAACTGCTGCGCGACTACCTCGCCATTTCCGGCCCGGTCTTGCAGTCCCTGTCGCAGATCGAGGCACTCGCCGCGCGCCACAGGCTGATGCTCGGCGCGCCGATCCGCACCATCCGCCGTCATCTCAATGGCCTGGGCGAAGCCCGCGTCAGCTTCGACGCCAGCTTCTCGCCGCGCCTCGACTATTACACCGGCATCGTCTTCGAAATGACCGGCCCCACCGGCGAAGTCCTGGCCTCGGGCGGTCAATATGATCGCCTGCTCGAACGCCTTGGCGCCACGGCCCCCATCGCCGCCTCCGGCTGCTCGGTTTGGGTCGATCGTCTCGAAGCGGAGGTCACCCCATGACCGGTATCACGCTGGCCGTCCCCTCCAAGGGGCGCCTTGAAGAACTGACCCGCGACTGGTTTGCCAGCAAAGGCCTGACCATCACTCGCCCCGGCGGGGCGCGCTCCTATCTCGGCGCCATCGAAGGCATGCCCGACATCACCGTGCGCTTCTTCCCGGCGTCCGAAATCGCCCGCGAACTGATCCGCGGTACCATCGACCTCGGCGTGACGGGGCTCGACCTGATCCACGAGACCAGCGAAAGCGGCCCGGCGTCGGTGTCCATCGCCAGCAAGCTCGGCTTCGGCAAGGCCGATTGCGTCGTCGCCGTGCCCGAAGCCTGGATCGACGTCACCCATATGCATGACCTCGCCGACGTCGCTTCCGACTTCCGCAGCCGCCATGGCCGCTGGATGCGCATCGCGACCAAGTATATCACCATTACCCGCCAGCATTTCGCCAGGGCCGGTATTGCCGAATACCGCACGGTAGAAAGCCTTGGCGCCACCGAAGCCGCTCCGGCCTCCGGCGTCGCTGATATCGTCGTCGACATCACCACCACGGGCTCGACCCTCGCGGCCAACGGTCTGCGCGTCCTTGAAGACGGCATCATGTTGCAAAGCGAAGCCTGCCTCATCGTCTCACGCACGGCGAGCTTCTCGCCCGACCGCAAGGCGCAGCTCGACTCCGTGCTCGATCGGCTCGGCAGCAGCGCGGGGTTCTGATCCATGCAGTGGTGGACCCCGTTCGGCGTGGTCGCCCTGATGGCAGTCCTAGTTGCCATGACCCATGTCCAGGATTGGTGGCGTCGCCGGCGCCGCCTGCGTAAGCGACGGAGTGACGGCTACGCCGGTGGCGACGGCGGTCCGTCCGGAGATAGCTCTCGGGACCATGACGACGGCGGCTCGGCCTTCGATGGCGGCGGTGACAGCGGCGGTGGAGATGGCGGTGGCGGCGGTGGTGGCGACTGACAATTGTCAGATGCCCCAAATCACGGCACAAGCAGATCATTGGGCCGGGGGAAATGCATGGCCGACGTCGAACTGACCATTCTGATGCCCTGCCTCAACGAGGCGGAAACGCTTGCGGCCTGTATCGCCAAGGCACAGGGCTTCCTGCAGCGCACCGGCATCGTGGGCGAGGTCGTTATCGCCGACAACGGATCGACCGACGGCTCGCAAGCCATTGCCGAAAGCCTCGGCGCACGCGTCGTGGCGATACCACAGCGCGGCTATGGCGCAGCCCTGGGCGGCGGCATCCATGCTGCCAAGGGTCGCTACATCATCATGGGCGACGCCGACGACAGCTATGACTTCGCCAATCTCGACGCCTTCGTCACCCAATTGCGCGATGGCGCCGAGCTGGTGATGGGCAATCGCTTCAAGGGCGGCATCGCCCCCGGCGCCATGCCCTGGCATCATCGCTATATCGGCAATCCGGTGCTCAGCACCGTCGGCCGTGTGTTCTTCAATACCCCAATCCGCGACTTCCACTGCGGGCTGCGCGGTTTCTCGCGTGACGCCATTCTCGGCCTCAAGCTGCGCACCACGGGCATGGAATTTGCCTCCGAAATGGTTGTGAAAGCCTCGCTGGCCCAACTCGATCTGCGCGAGGTGCCGACCACGCTGGCCAAGGATGGCCGCTCGCGTCCGCCCCATCTCCGTTCCTTCCGCGACGGCTGGCGTCACCTGCGCTTCCTGCTGCTATTCTCGCCCCGCTGGCTCTTCCTCTATCCCGGCATCGCCCTGCTGTGGGTCGGCTTGGTCGTCGGCGCCATCCTGCTGCCGGGCCCGGCGCGCTATGGCAATGTCATCCTCGACATCCACACTTTCCTCGTCGCCGCTCTCTGCGTCATCGTCGGCCTGCAGTCCATCTCCTTTGCCGTCATCGGCCGGCGCTTTGCCTCGCGCTACGGGTTTATTCCCAAATCCGGCGAATATGACCGCATGCTGGAATCCCTGACGCTCGAACGCATCCTCGTCTTTGCCGTCGGGCTGATGCTGGTTGGCGTCGTCGCCCTGGTCTGGGGCCTGAGCCAATGGGCGGCGCGCGATTTCGGCCCGCTCAATCCCAGCAGCACCATGCGCCCCATCATCCTCGCCATGACCGCCCTCGTCTGCGGCTTCCAGATGATGATGAGCGGCTTCATGTCCTCGATCATCGATATCCCCATCTACGAGCGCCGCATCAGCGAGACGCCACCGAGCCAGTAGCTATGCTTGAACCCCTGACCCTCATTGCCCTGGGCGCGGTCGGCCTCCTGGCCGGCTTCGTCGATGCCATCGCTGGCGGCGGCGGCATGATTGCTCTGCCCGCGTTGCTTTCCGCCGGCCTCCCGCCGGTCGCGGCCCTCGCGACCAACAAGCTGCAATCGGTCTTCGGCACCGGCATGGCCGCCATCACCTACTGGCGCCGCGGTTTCGTCTCGCTCAAGGCCCTGATACCCGCCATCGCTCTGACCTACGCCGGCAGCCTGTGCGGCGCGCTCGTGGTCAAGCAGATCGATGTCAGCGTGCTCGACGTCGTTGTGCCCGTCGCCCTGATCGGCATCACGCTCTATTTCCTCTTTGCGCCCAACCTCTCCGACGCCGACAAGGCTGCACGGCTGCCTTTTGGGCTTTTCGTGCCCGTCATGGGCATGATCATCGGCTTCTACGACGGCGTTTTCGGGCCGGGTACGGGATCATTCCTCACCATCGGTTTTGTCATGCTCTTTGGATTGGGCCTGACCCGCGCTTCGGGCAATACCAAGATCCTTAACCTGACCTCCAACCTCGCCGCGCTGACCATCTTCATCCCGGCCGGCGATGTGGTCTGGCCGGCCGCCATTGCCATGGCGATCGGCCAGGTGGCGGGCGGCTATATCGGCGCCCGCACCGGTATTCGCTATGGCGCCAGGATCATCCGGCCGCTGGTCGTCGTGGTCTCGATCGCCTTGGCCGTGCGCCTCTTGGTCTTCCGCTAGCTATTCGACGGTATCGTAAGCCGCTTCGATCGCCCGCTGCGTGGCCGGGCCGAAGCTGCCATCGATCGTGCCGGTATAATAGCCGTCGTCCTTGAGCAATTGCTGCAGCGTGCGGCGATAGTTGGCCGACGTATCGGCGGTCCCGATTTCCTTCATCTCCTCCAGCGCGATCTCGAGGCCCTGCGTCAGCGCCTTGTAGGCAAGCTCGGCGGCCAGCTGGCTGTCCTTGCTGGCGCCATCGCCATAGAGATAGCGCAGCGACAGCGCCCAATGGCCGTTCGGATCGCCGGCATCGGATGCCTTCTGATACCAGGCCGTCGCCTCTTCGGCATCTTCGGCCACGCCATTGCCGGCAAGGAACAGATCGCCGATGGCGAAATTGGCATAGGCATAATCATTGTCCGCCGCGATGCGGAACCACTTCATGGCCGCGGTGTAGTCCTGCTCGACGCCATCGCCGGCAGCATACATGCTGCCCACATTGCTCTGCGCTGCGGGCATCCCGGCATCGGCGGCCTTCTGGTACCACTCGAAGGCAATCTCGTAGTCGAGCTCGACGAACTCGCCCCGGTCATACATCAGCGCCACGCGGTTCATCGCGTAAGAGTCACCAGCCTCGGCAGCCAGCATGTACATCTCGAACGCGTATTCGTAGTCCGGCTCGACGCCTTCTGCGGTGAAATAGGCGTCGTCTGCCTCGTCGAGAATGGCTTCGAGATCGTCCGGATCGTTTGGATCAAGCGGGGAAGTCTGCGACTGCGTGGTCGCCGGGGGAGCGTCCTTGGTCTTGGTCTTCTGCGCAAAGGCATCGCCGGTGAAGGACAGGTTGAGTGCCAGAAGGCAGATAAAGGCTAGACCTAAACGCTTGGACATAAATAGCTCCCGATAAAAACCAGCGGAAAAATGAAGCGCTAGACTGTCACTGTCAAATGCTTAGCCGTCGAGTCCGGCGGCAGTCCGCAAGGCTGCATTGATGCGGTCCTGCCAGCCCGGACCATCGTCCTGGAAATGCTCCAGCACAGCCCGGTCGAGCCGGAGCGAAACCAGTTCCTTGCCCTCTGGCGGGCTGCCCGCTTTGGCCGGGGCAGGGGACGCCGGTTTGGTTGTCGCCGATTTGAAAGCGGCCTCCGCCTGATCAAAAGCACTTCCGCGTCTGGGTGGTCGCATCGATTCCTCCGAAGTCAATCATGCCAGCCTATTGTGGCAGGGGGATAAGAAAAAGGCGCAGCGTTGCCGCTGCGCCTTTCTGCGAAGTTCGTGACTGGGAAGAAACGAACCTCGAAGTCTTTTTGTCTTTCAGGCGGCAAGGCCGCCCCGGCAGTCGTCTGCCGCGCCCGCGCAGGGCCAGCGCGACTTTAGCGCGTCGGGCCAATTGCGAAACGGCCCGTGAGCGAAAGGAATCTAAGGCGTCAGCCTTAGAAGTCCATGCCACCCATGCCGCCCATGCCGCCGCCGCCCGGCATTGCCGGTGCTGCGTCCTTGGGAGCCTCGACGATGAGGGCTTCGGTGGTGATCAGCAGCGAAGCAACCGAGGCAGCGTCCTGCAGGGCATGACGCACAACCTTGACCGGATCGATCACGCCGAGCGCAACCAGGTCACCATATTCGCCGGTGGCAGCATTGTAGCCAAAAGTCGCCGAGTTGTTCTCGAGGATCTTGCCGACAACGACCGAACCTTCAGCGCCAGCATTGTTGGCGATGGTGCGCACTGGCTCCTGCAGAGCACGACGAACGATGGCGATACCAGCGTTCTGGTCGGCATTGGCGCCGGTGATGGTGAGGGCGTTGGAAGCGCGGAGGAGGGCAACGCCACCACCGGGAACGATGCCTTCTTCAACGGCAGCGCGGGTTGCGTTCAGCGCGTCGTCGACGCGGTCCTTGCGCTCCTTGACTTCGACTTCCGTCGAGCCGCCAACCTTGATCACCGCAACGCCGCCAGCCAGCTTGGCCAGACGTTCCTGCAGCTTTTCCTTGTCGTAGTCCGAAGTGGTTTCTTCGATCTGCGCCTTGATCTGGCCAACGCGACCCTGGATGTCTTCGGCAGTGCCGGCGCCATCAACGATCGTGGTGTTTTCCTTGGTGATTTCGACGCGCTTGGCAGTGCCGAGCATATCAATGGTCACGTTCTCGAGCTTGATGCCGAGTTCTTCGGAAATGACCTGGCCACCGGTCAGGATGGCGATGTCTTCGAGCATTGCCTTGCGGCGATCGCCGAAGCCAGGAGCCTTGACGGCAGCGACCTTGAGGCCGGCGCGCAGACGGTTGACGACGAGGGTCGCGAGAGCCTCACCTTCGATGTCTTCGGCAATGATCAGCAGCGGGCGCTGCGACTGAACGACCGACTCGAGCAGCGGCAGGATGGTCTGCAGGTTGCTGAGCTTCTTTTCGTGCAGCAGGATGACGGGATCCTCAAGAACCGCAGTCATCTTCTCGGCATTGGTCACGAAGTAGGGCGACAGGTAGCCGCGGTCGAACTGCATGCCTTCGACGACGTCGAGTTCGGTTTCAGCGGTCTTGGCTTCTTCGACGGTGATGACACCCTCGTTGCCGACCTTCTGCATGGCTTCAGCGATCATCTCGCCGATCGAGGTCTCGCCGTTTGCCGAGATCGTGCCGACCTGGGAAACTTCCGAGGACGAGGTGATCTTCTTGGCCGAAGCCTGGAGCGACTTCACGACTTCTTCGACAGCCAGGTCGATGCCGCGCTTGAGGTCCATCGGGTTGAAGCCGGCGGCAACAGCCTTGACGCCTTCGACAACGATGGCCTGACCGAGAACGGTGGCAGTGGTGGTGCCGTCGCCGGCAACATCATTGGTCTTGGAAGCAACCGAACGCAGCAGCTGTGCGCCCAGGTTTTCGAACTTGTCTTCCAGTTCGATTTCCTTGGCAACCGAAACGCCGTCCTTGGTGATGCGCGGAGCACCGAACGACTTTTCGATCACGACGTTGCGGCCCTTGGGGCCCAGGGTCACCTTGACCGCATTGGCCAGGATGTTGACGCCGCGCAGCATCTTGTCGCGGGCGTCGGTGGAGAACTTTACTTCTTTAGCGGCCATGAGGGGCGCTCCTTAAAGAGAGTGAATTGGGAAAACGCAAAAGGGCAGGGGAAGCCTTAGGCTTCGACGATGCCCATGATGTCGGATTCCTTCATGATCAGCAGGTCTTCGCCGTTCAGCTTGACCTCGGTACCGCTCCACTTGCCGAACAGCACGCGATCGCCGGCCTTGACGTCCAGAGCGTTGATCTTGCCCGATTCATCGCGGGCGCCAGGGCCCACGGAGACGATCACGCCCTCGGAGGGCTTTTCCTTGGCGGTGTCGGGGATGATGATCCCGCCCTTGGTCTTTTCTTCGCTGTCGAGGCGACGGACGACCACGCGGTCGTGCAGAGGACGAAAGCCCATGTTTTGCTCCTATGGCAGCATTCTAAAATGCAATTCTGGCACTGTTAGCACTCGGCAGTATAGAGTGCTAACAGGGTGACGGGGATATAAGGATTGGCCCCTCGCCGAGTCAAGGTCGGGTGAACCCACTTTTGTCTCGTGCGTTGATATCGCTGAGCGATAATCAACAAACTGGCAGGCCATTATGACGCGTCAATGTCTGGACAAGGATATCAAGATCAATCCCGCCAAGGGTCGGGTCCACGTATTGTTCGATGATGCCGAGATCGGTTCGTCCCTCAACGCGCTGGAATTGCACGAGCCGGGGGCGCCCTTACGCATCTATCTGCCCCGCGCCGATGTGCGCGAGGATGTGCTCGAACTCTCCGAAACCCGCACCACCTGTCCCTACAAGGGCGAGGCGCATTACTACAATCTCAAGACCCTGACCGCCGACGGTCCGGACCAGGTCTGGTACTATCCAGATCCCTGTCCACTGGTGGAAGACATCCGCGACTATCTCGCCTTCTGGGGCGACCGGGTGGAATATCGAACCTCCGAAGTTTAGACGTGCACAATCGCCGCCTGGTTGCGGTTTCAATTTAGGCACAGACGGACCCCGAGACCAGTTGAGCCTCTGAGTGAATAAATAGTGAGGCGCAACTGGCCTCGGGGTAACCGATTTTACGCAGGGTATCGGGCGGCCGCCTATCGCTCGCAGGACAACAGGCCCGATCCTCAACGCGCGGCGAGCTACGATCTGGCTCCCACGTTCGGCTCCCATCCCGGCCACTGGTCGCTGCAGCGCCGCCTGTATCCCGGGTGGATGAGCAGATTATGCGGGATGGTTGGGAGGCGGGGATAAGTTTTCCGGAGCTGGGAGATTTATTCAGCTGCGCGAGCAGTTTGGCGTGTAAAAGATGGATATGTTTTAACGCCTGCTCACGTTACCGCTGCATATTGAACTCGTCGGCGTGGTTGGTGCCAACAAAGCCGTCGCGATTGTGAACTCAAGCCCGCGAAGCGGCCCTTTCCTGCAACTTCCCCCTTCCACCCCAGGCAAAGCTGCGCCATAAGGCTCCCATGACCCAGGAAAATTCGCTTCAGATCAAGCTGCGCCTCAAGGGCGGCAATGGCCCCAATGCAAACTGGCATTGGGAAATTCACGACGCCGCCGGCAATGTCGTCAAGACCGGTTCGGCCGTCGGCCCCGAGCACAAGGCTTTTGCCACGGCGCGCATCGCCAAGGAAAAGCTGGAGCAATCTGCCGGCAAGTAAGCCTGTCCGACGTGTGAGACTATCTTGAACAAGCCCGCTCCAGCTGACGCGAAAAGTCCTGCGCAGCACAGCGGCGGACCCATGCGCGGCATCCTGCTCAAGGTCCTCTCGGTCGCCTTCTTCGTGGTCATGGCCACCTTGCTCAAGGCGACCGAAACCGTGCCGGCCGGCGAGATGGTATTTTTCCGTTCCTTTTTCGCCCTGCTGCCGGTGCTGGTCTTCCTGTTGTGGAAGGGCCGGCTGTCGGACGGCTTTCGCACTCAGCGGCCCTTCGGGCATATCCTGCGCGGCCTGATGGGCGTCGCCTCGATGGGCTGCGGTTTCTTTGCACTGACGCGCCTGCCGCTGCCCGAGGCGACCGCCATCGGCTATGCCTCGCCGCTGCTGATCGTTGCCCTCTCGGCCGTGCTGCTCAAGGAAAAGGTGCATGTATTCCGCTGGACGGCGGTGACCATCGGCCTTGTCGGCGTGCTGATCATCCTGTGGCCGCGCTTGACCGTCTTTACCGGCGGCGGCCCGGTCGAGGATGGTGCGACGATCGGCGCCATCGCGGCCATTTGCGGCGCCTTCTTGACCGCCATCGCCCTGATGCAGGTGCGCCAGCTCGTTGCCACCGAGCGCACGGAGGCCATTGTCACCTATTTCTTCATCAGCGCCAGCGCCCTGTCGCTGCTCAGCCTGCCCTTTGGCTGGATCTGGCCGACACCGGCCCAGGCGGCCATGCTGGTCGGCGCCGGGATCGCCGGCGGTATCGCGCAATTGCTGATGACCTCAAGCTATCGCTATGCCGACATGTCGGTCATCGCGCCCTTCGAATATGTCTCGCTCCTGCTGACCCTGGCCATAGGTTTTGCCGTCTTCGGCGATGTGCCGACGCTGCCCATGATCACCGGCGCGCTGATCATCATCGGCTCGGGCATCGCCGTCATCCTGCGCGAACACTATCTCGGCCTCGACCGTCGCCGCGCCAAGGAGGCGGGCACGCCGCAATAGCCTAGCTGGCGGCCGCCATGTCGGCCCAGCCCTGGCGCTTGCGATAGATGGTCGACGGGCTGATTTCGAGCGCGGCTGCAGCGAGCGACACATTGCCACCGAAGCTGGCAATGGCATCCTCGATGATCCGCTGCTCCTGCTGCCACATCGGCCGGATCGCCTGCCGCCGCTCTGCACGCGGTGCGGCTTCGATCGCCACGATGCCGCGCTGCTCGATGTCGGCGCTGCGCAGCATCTTCATGCTGACTTCTTGGCCGTCATGCATGACGACGAGACGGCGAACCAGATTCTGCAACTGGCGCACATTGCCCTTCCACTCGGCTGCCGTCAGCAGGTTGGCCACATCGGCCGCAAAGCCGGCAAAGCTCTTGTGTTCCTCGGCGCTGTAGCGGTCGAGGAAATGCTGGGCCAGCGCCATGATGTCACTCGGCCGCTGCCGCAGGGGCGGCAGGTGGATCGGCAGGACATGCAGGCGATAGAACAGGTCCTCGCGGAATTTCTTCTCGCTTATCAACTGCATCGGATTGCGGTTGGTGGCGCATATGACGCGGACGTCCACCTGCCGCACACCCGATTCGCCAACCCGGCTGAGGGTTCCGGTCTGCAGGAACCGCAGCAGCTTGCTCTGCAGCGACAGATCCATTTCGCCGATTTCGTCGAGAAACAGCGTGCCGCCATCGGCCAGTTCAGCCGCGCCCTTGCGGTCCTCGTGTGCCCCTGTAAAGGCGCCACGCGCCACCCCGAACAATTCGCTTTCCATCAGGTCGCGCGGAATCGCGGCGCAATTGATGGCGACGAGGCGCTTGTTGGCGCGCGGCCCCTTGGCATGCAGGGCTTCGGCGCAGACATCCTTGCCCGTGCCGCTCTCGCCGGTGATGAACACCGGGGCAGAAGATGCGGCGATACGGCCGATCTGCTCATAGACAAATTGCATGGCGCTCGAGGCGCCGATGAAACCGGCAAAATCGCTCAGCCCTTCGCGGCGCGGCTCGATGGCAATCGTGCGCGCCTTGCCGTGGCGCTGCGCCAGCTCGCCCAGCCGTGTCGCCATGGCGGGGCCGCTGATCGGCTTGGTGACATAGTCATGCGCCCCGGCCCGCATGGCAGCGACAGCCGCGGTGACCGACGCACCATCGGAAAGCGCCACCACCAGCGCGCCATCGGCGAGCCGCACCAGGCGCGTCACGGCATCATCGCTGCGATCGCTGAGGTCGCGCAGGCTGGCAAGATCGGCGAGCACGATGTCGAACTTGCCGTCGCGCAGCCGTTCGGCACCCTGCCGACCGCTGGGGGCAATGGTGATGGCAAGGCTGCCGCCGAGGCTCAGGCCAAGTGCTTCCGCCAGCAGCGGCGCGCTGTCGCTGTCGGCATCGATCAGCAGCAACTGGCCGGAAGGAACGCCATCGCCTCGATTGTGCATCGCCATGCAGCCTCGTCCTCGCATCTCGTCAAGTGGTCATGCCGGCTGTGGCCGTGCGGTCCTGCCGGTCTTGAGCCGATTGTTTAGCAACAGGGTAAACAATCCGTTCCGATCGCGCGCAAAATGCGAATGTCGCACCTTGCCATTGGCGCTTGATCCGAACGGGCGGAGACGATTAAGTCTCAGATCATGCACAGGAACTTTGCCGTCGACATCAATGAGCCGCAGGCCCGGGGCTTTGCCCAGTCGGGTGTGCGCGTCGCCAATGAGCGTGCCGTCCTGACACTGATCGCGATCAATCCCGGCTCATCCAATGCGGATCTGGCGCGGCTTTCGGGCCTCGGCCCGCAAACCACCTCCCGCATCCTCGCCGAACTGGAATCGCGTGATCTGGTCCTGCGCGGCACCCCCTTGCGCGGGCGGCGCGGGCAGCCGGCGACGCCGTTGTTCATCAATTCCGATGGCGCCTATGTCATCGGCGTGGAAATCGGCTGGCGTAGTCTTGAAGTCGTATTGCTGTCGATGACCGGTCAGACCCTGGCCAGTGTCAGTCGCAACCACGCCTGGCCCGATGCCGGGACGATTTTCACCGACATCGCGGCCGAGGTCACGACGCTCCGCGCAGGCCTGACGCGGCAGCAGTCCGACCGCATGGTGGGCCTTGGCGTGTCGATCTCCCGCAATCTCGCCGATGGCCTCAAGGCCCTGGGCGCCCCGGAAGAACAGCTCGCGCTCTGGGCAGAAGTCGATATCGCAGCCCACCTGCAGGACCTCACCGGGCTGGAAACCAGCTGCATCAGCGTGGGCAGTTCCGCCTCCTGGAGCGAATGGCTGGCACTGCCCCAGCCCTGGCCGGCCAGCTTTGCCTGCCTTTACATCGGCGCTTTTCTGGGGGCCGGCATCCTGATCAACGGCAGTCTCTGGGAAAGTCGCAGCAGCAATGGCGCGAGTCTGGGGGACATCATCGTGCCCGATGCCGATGGAAAGCTCGCGACAGTCCAGGACACGGCCTCGCTGCTGGCGCTGCAACGGCGTGTCGAGGCCGCCGGTGGCAAGCTGCCCCAGACCAAGGTGTCGAAATGGGACTGGTCCAGCCTGCCGCCTGAGGCCGATGCTTGGTTCGACGACGCTGCCCGCGCGCTGGCGGTTGCCGTGCTCAACACCAGCGCGGTGATCGAAGTCGAACGCGTGGTGATCGACGGCATCCTGCCGCGTGACGTCATGGCCCGCCTGGTCGAGCGGGTGACCCACCATCTGGCACAACTCCCCAATTCGCGGCAGGTGCCGACCCTGTCGCTGGGCAAGATGGGCACGGCTGCTGCGGCCGACGGCGTGGCACAGATGCTGCTGTTCCGCCGCTTCTTTGCCCGCGCCTGGGACCTCTTCGTTACCTGAAGGTTAAATTGGCTTGGGACAGGCCCGGTTGCGCGCTTTTGTGCTCTCGCCTGCAATGCTAAGAGGGATTGCCGAATCTAGGCATCTGGGAAGGGTTTCGAGGATCGCCCGTGCAGGCATTGGTCTATACGTTCATTGCCTTTTCTGCAGTCGCCTTCGGGGCCGTTGCTTACTTTGGCCTGACCTTCACCCCCGCTGAAGCCATTCTCGCGGCCGTTGTCTTCGGCTGCGTCTGCGTCGTGCTGATGGAACGCCGCCTGCGCCAGCGCGCGGAAAACCGGCTCGAAAAGGCCATCGAGGACCTGTCCCGCCTGCTTGCCACCGACGCCCAGGCCGGTGCCGTGCTCGGCCAGCGCATCAATGCCATGGCCGATGTCGACGCCGGCGCGCGTCTCGAGGGCGTGGAAGCCGATATTTCCGTGCTCGGAACGGTGATCCGCCAGGTGGCCGAAGCGGTGTCCGACATCGAGGAACGCGCCAAGGCTGCCCAGCAACAGCAGCTGCCCGTAAGCCGCGAACGCATGATTCCCACGCCGCCACCGCCGCGTGAACGCGAACCGACCATTCCGCTCGACTATCTGCGGCAGGCGCTGAGCGAAGACCGTCTCGTCTATCACATCCAGCCCATTGTCACCCTGCCGCAGCGTCGCCCGCAGGGATATGACCTCGTGCCGCGCCTGCGCATGGATGACGGCGTGCTGGCCGATCGGGTGGACTTCACCCCGCGCAAGGGCGGTGAGGACCTGATCCGCCACATCGAGGAAATCGGCCTCGTCGAGGCGATCACCATCGCTCGCCGCGCCCGTACCGGTGGTACGCCGATCACGCTCTATGTGCCGCTCTCGCGCGCCACGCTGCGCGACTCGTCGGCCTCCGAACAATTGCTGGTAACGCTTGAAGCCAATCGCGCCATCAACCAGGGCCTGATTTTCACCATCAGCGAAACCGACTGGCAGGGCCTCACCACCGGCGAACGGGCCATTGCCGATGCCATCGTCAAAAAGGGCGCCGGCTTCTCCATCACCAATGTCCATTCGCTGCGCATCGACATTGCCGAGATCGCCGCCCAGGGCGTGCGGTCGCTGCGCATCGACGCAGCCAATTTCCTCGCTGCGCCCGAAGGCTTCACCGATTTCCACGCGTCGGACATCGCCAATTATATCAACCGCTTTGATATAAAGCTGCTCGGTACGGGCATAATCAGCGAACGCCAGATCATCGAATTACTCGAAGACGGCATCACGCTTGTTCAGGGCACTTTCATCGCCGAACCCGGCCCGGTTCGCGCCGATCTGATGGTCGAAGGCCCACGCCCGGTGCCGCAATTGCGCCGGGTCGAATAGCGGCCCTCAGTCACTTGGGCACAGGCACAGATGCGTTTCCCCTTGATCCCGAGGGGCAAGCTGCCACATAGAACGAGCATCCTGACCGCATCGGATAGTCCACGATGACCAGCACCCTACCCAATATCTCCGGCCTTTCCGATCTCGCGTCGCGCTATGACGCGGTGCTGAGCGATGTCTGGGGCGTCGTCCACAATGGCGTCGAGGCTTTCCCGACCGCCGTCGATGCCCTGACGAAATTCCGCGAGGCGGGCGGCAAGGTGGTCTTCATCACCAATGCACCACGCCCTTCCGGCCCGATCGTCGACATGCTCGACCGGCTCGGCGTGCATCGCCCGGCCTATGATGCCATCGTATCCTCGGGCGACGCCACTCGCGTGATGATTGCCAAATATCGCGGCAAGGCCGTCCACCATGTCGGTCCGCCCACCGAAGACGACGCGCTCTACGAAGGGCTCGACGTGCGCCGCACCGGAGCGGAGGAAGCCGAAGTCGTTGTCGTGACCGATCTCGATACTGACGAAGACACGCCCGAAATGTACCGCGAGCGTGCCAAGCTCTGGTTGAGCCGCAAGCTGCCCATGATCTGCGCCAATCCTGACCGCGTCGTCGAGCATGGCGACAAGATCATCTATTGTGGCGGCGCCCTGGGCGATCTCTATGCTGCCATGGGCGGCATGGTGCTGATGGCCGGCAAGCCCTATCAGCCGATCTATGAGGAAGCCTTCCGCCTGGCCGAACAGGCGCATGGTGGTCCGCTCGACAAGTCGCGGGTCCTGGCGATTGGCGACAGTGTCCGTACCGACGCCACCGGCGCAGCGCAGTTTGGTATCGACCTGCTCTTTGTTACCGGCTCGATCCATGCCGCAGAGCTTGACGCCTTCGGCAAGCCCGATCCACAGGCCATTGCCGACCTGGTAGCCCCCAGCCGTGCCCATATGGCGGGCTTTCTGCCGCGCCTGTGCTGGTGATCCGATGAGCTTTCTGCGCCTCAACAGTCTCGATGCGGTGCCCGCCGATCTGCGCGGTGCCTATGTCGCCATCGGCAATTTCGACGGCTTCCATCGCGGCCATCAGACCGTGTTGAGCACGCTCAAGCAGCGGGCCGCGCAGGCTGGCGTGCCGGCCATGGTGCTCACTTTCGAGCCGCATCCGCGCGACGTCTTTGCGCCCACGCCCTTCATGTTTCGCCTGACCGAAGCCGATGAAAAGGCGCGGTTGGCCCAAGCTTTCGGGCTCGATGCCATTGCCGTGCTGAATTTTGACCGCGATTTTTCCCAGATCGAGGCCGAGGATTTCGTCTCGCGCTTTCTGGTCGACGCGCTGGGCGTGACCGGCGTCATTGTCGGCGCCGATTTCCATTTTGGCCGCCAGCGTCGCGGGACGCCCAATTTCCTCAAGAGCGCAGGCGAAGAGCAGGGCTTTGCCGTCGAAATGCTCGACCTGATGGACGAGGGTGACGAGGTGATTTCCTCCTCACGCATTCGTGCGGCGCTGTCGGAGGGCGCCGTCACGGCCGCCAACCGCCTGCTGGGTTACCACTGGTTCTTCGAAGGCTGCGTGGTCAAGGGCGACCAGCGGGGCAGGGAGCTCGGTTACCCGACTGCCAACACCATGACCCATCACAATTTCCAGCTGGCACAAGGCGTCTATGCTGTCCGCGCCCGCCTGGGTGATCGGCTGTTCGATGGTGTCGCTGCCTTTGGCAAGCCCATGTTCAACAACCAGCGTCCGCCCTTCGAAACCCATCTCTTTGATTTCAGCGAAGACATCTACGGCCAGACCATTTCGGTTGCGCTGATCGCCCATATTCGCGGGCAGGAAGTGTTCTCGGGGCTGGACGAGTTGATTGCCGCGATGGACCGGGACTCCCGCAAGGCGCGCCAGGCGCTGGCCGAAGCCAAGCCGCTGAGCGAGCTGGACGCAAGGCTGGGGTTTTTGGGGTAGCGAAGAATACCCCCACCTATCCTCCCCCTGAAAAGGGGGAGGGACAGATCGAGCGTGGGGCGCTATCCAACCAAATCACCGGCGCAGTCCCTCCCCCTATCAGGGGGAGGTTAGGAGGGGGTACCCTCTTGACATCAAATCAACCTTTGCCCCATCCAACCTGCCTTGCTACAAGGCGGGCCGAAATCTTCCTTACCGATTGCCGTTTTCCATGACCGATACCGCCACGGGCGCCGCCGAAACCGATTACTCGGCCACGCTGTTTTTGCCGGAGACCGAATTCCCCATGCGCGCGGGCCTGCCCCAGCGCGAGCCCGATTGGCTCAAGCGTTGGGAAGACATGGACCTCTATGCGCTGCAGCGCGAGCAGGCCAAGGATCGTCCGCACTTCACGCTGCATGACGGCCCTCCCTATGCCAATGGCAATATCCATATCGGTCACGCGCTCAACAAGACGCTGAAGGATCTGGTCTCCCGCTCCATGCAGATGCTGGGCTTCAACTCGGCCTATGTGCCGGGTTGGGATTGCCATGGCCTGCCCATCGAATGGAAGATCGAAGAGCAGTATCGCGCCAAGGGCAAGGATAAAAACGAGGTTCCGGTGGTCGAATTCCGCCAGGAATGCCGCGCCTTTGCCGAGCAGTGGGTCGATATCCAGCGCGAGGAATTCAAGCGCCTTGGCGTCTTGGGTGAATGGGACAATCCCTATCTCACCATGAGCTACGATGCCGAAGCCCAGATCGCCCGCGAGCTGATGAAGGTCGCCACCACCGGCCAGCTCTATCGCGGTTCCAAGCCCGTCATGTGGTCGGTCGTCGAACGCACGGCGCTGGCCGAAGCCGAGATCGAATATGCGGATTACGAAAGCGACACGATCTGGGTGAAGTTCCCGGTGACCACGACTGCGCACCAAGGCGCTTCGGTCGTCATCTGGACCACCACGCCCTGGACCATCCCCGCCAACCGCGCCGTCACCTATTCACCCAAGGTGGATTACAGCGCCTATGAAGTGACGCAGGCGCCGGCGGAAAATTGGGCCAAGACCGGCGAACGCTATATCCTCGCCGACAAGCTCGCTGCCGAGGTCTTTGCCAAGGCAAAGGTGGAGGCGTTCGAAAAGCGCGAAGCGGTCGGCGCCGCCGATCTGGCCACCATGCTCGTCGCTCATCCGCTGCGCGGCCATGGCGATGGCTATGCTTTCGACGTGCCCCTGATCTCGGGCGATCACGTGACCGACGATGCGGGTACGGGCTTTGTTCATACCGCGCCGGGTCATGGCCTTGAGGACTATGAAGCCTGGATCAATGCCTCGCGTGCCCTTCAAGCCCGTGGCATCGACCCGTCAATCCCCTTCGCGGTGGATGACGGCGGGTTCTACACCAAGGAAGCACCCGGCTTTGATGGCGCCCGCGTCATCGACGACAATGGCAAGAAGGGCGATGCCAACCAGCGCGTCATCACCGCTCTGGCTGAGCGCGGCAACATCATCGCCCGCGGCCGCGTCAAGCATCAGTATCCCCATTCCTGGCGCTCCAAGAAGCCGGTGATCTATCGCAACACGCCGCAATGGTTTGTCTATATGGACAAGGACATCGAGGGCGCTGCCGGCGATACGCTGCGCCATCGTGCGCTCAACGCCATCGACGCGACGAAGTTCTATCCCGCAGCCGGGCAGAACCGCCTGCGCGCCATGATCGCCGATCGCCCGGACTGGGTGCTGTCGCGTCAGCGCGCTTGGGGGGTGCCGATCACCGTTTTCGTCAGCAAGGCGACGGGTGAAATCCTCAAGGACGATCTGGTCAATCACCGCATCGCCCAGAGCTTCGAGGAAGAGGGCGCAGACGCCTGGTACAAGGACGGCGCCGCACAGCGCTATCTCGGCGATGCCCACAAGGCCGATGACTATGAAATGGTCCGCGACGTGCTCGACGTCTGGTTCGACTCCGGCTCGACCCATGCCTTCGTGCTGCGCAACAAGCAGAAGTGGCCGCATCTGAAATTCCCGGCCTCGCTCTATCTCGAAGGCAGCGATCAGCATCGCGGCTGGTTCCACTCGTCCCTGCTCGAAAGCTGCGCCACCAATGGCCATGCTCCCTATGAGGGCGTGCTGACCCATGGCTTCACCATGGATGGCGACGGCAAGAAGATGAGCAAGTCGCTGGGCAATACCGTCGCCCCGCAGGACATCATCAAGCAATATGGTGCCGATATCCTGCGCCTCTGGGTGGCCTCGTCGGACTATTCCGAAGACCTGCGCCTCGGCAAGGAAATCATCCAGACCACGGTTGATGCCTATCGCAAGCTGCGCAATACCCTGCGCTGGCTGCTCGGCAACCTGGCCCACTACGAGGCCAAGGACGAGGTCGCCTTCGCCGACATGCCCGAGCTCGAGCAGCTCATGCTGCATCGTCTCGCCCAGCTCGATACGCAGGTCCGCACCGCTTACAAGGAGTATGACTACCGCCGCGTGGTGAGCCTCCTCACCAATTTCATGAATATCGAGCTCTCGGCCTTCTACTTCGATATCCGCAAGGACACGCTCTATTGCGACCCGATCTCGAGCATCAAGCGCAAGGCTGCGCTGACCGTGCTCAACCAGCTCTATAGCTGCCTGACCGCCTGGCTGGCCCCGATCCTGGTCTTCACCATGGAAGAAGTCTGGCTCGAGCGTTATCCCGAAGCCGGCTCCTCGGTTCACCTGCGCCTCTTCCCCGAACTGCCGGGCGAATGGCTCAATGACGAACTGGCCGCCAAGTGGACGCTGATCCGCGCCGTGCGCCGTGTCGTAACTGGCGCGCTCGAAATCGAGCGCCGCGAAAAGCGCATCGGTTCTTCGCTGGAAGCGGCACCGAAGGTCTTCATCACCGACGAGCGCTATCTGAACGCGCTGGCCGGCGAAGATCTGGCCGAGATCGCCATCACTTCGGCGATCGAGATCGGCAATGCCGATGCGCCCGCCGAGGCCTTCACGCTCGAGGACGTGCCCGGCGTGGCTGTTGTTCCTGCACTTGCACAGGGACAGCGCTGCGCCCGCTCGTGGAAAGTCCTGCCGGAGGTCGGTTCCGACCCCGAGTTCCCCGACGTCTCCCCGCGCGACGCCCAGGCCCTGCGCGAACGCGCAGCGGCAGGTCTGTCCGCGTGACCGCGCCCAATGACAAGGCTGCTGCCGTGCGCGCATGGCTGCACCCTTCCGTCTATGTCTCGCTCACCATGGCGATCCTGGCCTTTGGCCTCGATCGCGCCCACAAAGGCTTCCAGGTGGCGGGCGAATGTATCGCCATCGGTGCATCGCCCTGCGTCGAGATCCTGTCGAGCTTCGTGCCCTTTTCCATGACCGGCTGGCGCGGCGGCGAAGTCGTGCGCGTCACCGACTTCTTCGACTATGTCCTGGTCTGGAATACCGGCATTTCCTACAGCCTGTTCAATGACATGCCGCCCTGGGCCCTCGGCCTGCTCATGCTGGTGGCCATTGTCGCACTGGCCATCTGGTGGGTGCGCGCGGATTCGTCGCTGATACGGCTTGGCCTGGGCTTTTGCATCGGCGGAGCTCTCTCCAATGCCATCGACCGGCTGATCTATGGCGCCGTGGCGGATTTTTTCCACCTCCACTGGGGCACCTGGTCGTTTTACATTTTCAATATTGCCGACGTGGCCATTACGCTTGGCGTCATCCTGCTGATTGCTGACCTTCTTGGCCTCGGCAAGCGGCGGAAAACATCGGCAGCGTGATCGCGAACACGTTCGCGATGGGATCGCGAACACGTTGCTGCCTGAATCTGGCCTTAACCGCGAAAGTGCGTTATAAGCCGCCGAAATCGTGAAGGACCTTTCATGCGTAATGGACTGACCGCGCAGCAGGCATCCCGGAATGCCCTTGGCCGCGCCGCTTCGGTGGCGATGGCCGGCTTCATGGCCCTTGCACTGGCTGCCTGCACCACTGTCGAAGGCGGCAATGCGCTGACCGATATCGGCACATTCGAGCGCGAAGTCATGACCTCCACGGCGCGCGGCGTCGGCCTCATTCCGGGTGAAGCGCCCAAGGATGACCTGACAACGGCCCGTGCCCCGCTGGTTCTGCCCACCTCCGGCCAGGCTCTTCCGGCCCCGACCACCCAGGCAGCGTCTGCTCAGCTGCCGGCCAATAGCGATACCGTGCGCATCGACACCGCCAATCTGAGCGAAGCCGACCTTACGCGCCTGCGCAATGCCAAGGTCGTTGACCTGAACTCGGTTGCCGGCCGTCCGCTGACCGAAGAAGAGGCCCGCACGCTGACCGCGCGCATGCAGAAGAACAATCTCGACGTCTCTGTCGCCAATTCCGAGCGCCCGCTCTATCTGCCGCCCGCTGACTATTTCACCCGCGTCGGCGATGCCGAACTGGTCTGCTCCATCGGCAATGGCCAGGTCGTCTCGCTCAGCGATGCGCGCTGCCCCGAAGAGGTCCGCAAGGCCATTCAGGACGCCCGTCGCCGCTCTACGGGCCCTCTCAGCTCCGGCACTGCCATTAGCAATAGCCAGGGCGTCGGCCTGACCAAGAGCGAAACCGGCCAGGACTAAGCCGTCCTCGACGATACAATTTGCAAGCGGCCGGATGATCCGGCCGCTTCGCCTTTTCCGCGCCGCCCATTTCGGGTCCCGCATGACATGAAAGACGTCTCGCCATGAGCAACAAGACCAGCGAAAAACCTGCCCAGCCCGATACCGGCGATCGTCTCGCCAAGGTCATTGCCCGCTCCGGCCTCTGCTCCCGCCGCGACGCCGAGGTCTGGATCACCGAGGGCCGGGTGGTGGTCAATGGCAAGAAGGTGCTGACGCCTGCCTTCAACGTCACCAGCCGCGACAAGGTGCTGGTTGATGGCGCCCCGCTTGCCGCCCGTCAGGGCACCCGCGTATGGCTCTATCACAAGCCCGCAGGCCTGGTGGTCACCGAAAAGGATCCTGAAGGCCGCGAGACCATTTTCGAACATCTCGAAACCCATGGCCTGCCGCGCGTCGTCACCGTCGGTCGTCTCGATATCAACACCGAAGGCCTGCTGCTGCTGACCAATGACGGCGGCCTCAAGCGTGTCCTCGAACTGCCCGCCACCGGTTGGTTGCGCCGCTATCGCGTGCGCGCCCATGGCACGGTGACCCAGGCTGCCCTCGACAAGCTCAAGGACGGCATCGAGATCGACGGCATCAAGTACGGTTCGATCGAAGCCACGCTCGAACGCGAACAGGGTGCCAATGTCTGGCTGGTCCTGGCATTGCGCGAAGGCAAGAACCGCGAAGTCAAGAATGTGCTGGGCGCTCTCGGCCTCGAAGTGAACCGCCTGATCCGCGTTTCCTATGGCCCCTTCCAGCTCGGCGATATTCCGGTTGGCGGCGTCGAGACCATCAAGGCCAAGATGCTGCGCGATCAGCTCGGCAAGAAGCTGGCCGATGCGGCCGATGTTGATTTCGACAGCGAAATGCCCGAGCAGGCCGCCCTCGTCGGCAAGCCGACCCGCGATCGCCTGACCGGCCGCGGCACCAATACCGTCGAGATCGCCCGCCAGCGCTTCCGCTTCACCGACGGCGCCGAAAAGACCGAGGAAGAATGGCGCGCCGAACGTCCGCGCCAGGATCGTCCTGGCCGCTTTGACTCGCGCAAGCCAATGCCCAAGCGCGAGGAAAGCCGCGACGACGAATATGCGCCGCCGCCGCGTCGCGTGCATTTCGACGAGGATGGCCGCGCGCCGGAAGAGTTTGTCGCCAAGCGCAATACGCGTATCGTCAAACGTCCCGACCGCGACGACCAGTCCGCCAAGACCTTCGGCAAGGCTGCGCCGCGCCCCGCCGGCAAGAGCTTTGGCGACAAGAAGCCGTTTGGTGACAAAAAGCCCTTCGGTGACAAGAAGCCGTTTGGCGACAAGAAGAGCTTTGGTGACCGGCCACGCCGCGACGACGATCGCCGCGCCCCCGGCGCGCGGCCCGATCGCGACTTTGGTGATCGCCCGCGCGGTCCGCGTCCCGAAGGCGGCCGTCCGCCGCAGGGTCGTGAATTCACCGGCACGGCGCGCGGCCCCCGTCGTGGCGACGCACCGGCTGGTGAGCGCCCGGCTTTTGCGCCGCGCGTCCGTCCGGATAGCGAAAAGGGCGAAGGCGCCGCCTTCAAGGGCGAGGCCAAGCGTCCCGGCCGCAATTTCTCCGACAAGCCAGCCCGTTTCCGTCCCGAGGGTGGCCGGAGCTTCGAAGAACGTTCCGAGCGCCCCACGCGTGGCGAACGCCCGCAACGGAGTGATCGTCCCGCCCGTGCCGGCGCCAGCAGCGCTGGTCGCCCCGGTCGCAATGAGTTTGGTTCCGAGGCCAAGACCTATGGCAAGCCGCGCACCCGTGCCGATGGCAAGCCCGTAGCCAAGCGCGATGGCGCAGCACCCGCTCGCGGTCCGCGTCCCGGTGGCTTTGGTGGCAAGCCGGGCGGCAAGCCCGGTGGTCGCCCAAGCGGCGGCGCCGGTCGTCCCGGTGGCGGCGCTGGTCGCCCGTCGGGTGGTCCGCGCAAGCCGCGGGGCTAAGCCATGCGCATTGTCGCCGGCAAGTTTCGCGGCAAGCAGCTCAATTCGCCGTCGGACGATTCCATTCGTCCGACGTCCGATCGCGCCCGTGAATCGATGTTCAATATACTCGCCAGCCGTCTCGGCCCGGTGTTCCACGAAGTGCGGGTGCTTGATCTTTTCGCGGGCACTGGTGCCCTGGGCCTCGAAGCCCTGTCGCGCGGCGCCAATCACGTCACCTTCGTCGACACCGGTGCGGAATCGCGCGGCCTGATCCGCGACCACATCGAGGCCTTCGGGGCAGGTGGCGTCACCAAGCTTCTCCGCCGCGACGCCACCGACCTCGGCAAGCCCGGCACCTTCGGCCAGTTCAACCTGGTCTTCCTCGACCCGCCCTATGGCAAGGGCCTTGGCGAACTGGCCTTGACCGGCATTGCCGGCAACGGCTGGCTGGCGTCGGGCGCAACCGTTGTCTTCGAGGAAAGCGTCGAGGCGGAAGTGGAGATTCCCGAGGGATTTGTACTGGATGATCGCCGGGAGTATGGCGCGGCGGCGGTGTATTTTCTGACGTTTGGGGGCGAGTCTTAGCGGATACCCCCTCCTATCCTCCCCCTGATAGGGGGAGGGACCGCTTAGTGGTCTTGGCAGGATAGTGCCCCGAACGCGATCTAGTCCCTCCCCCTTTTCAGGGGGAGGTTAGGTGGGGGTACTCCTCAGCAAAGAGGCTAAGCCGCCAGCGCCAAACACTCCGCACACTTGCCGCGGATTTCCATTGTCGTGCGCTCGACCTTGAAGCCCTTGGCCCCGGCCCAATGGCCCAGGCGCTCCTCGATCACTTCATCGGCGAATTCATCGACCTTCCCGCAGCCTTCGCAGATGGCGAAAGCGATCAGGCCCTTGCGGTGGCAATGCTCGTCGGCGCAGGCGACGAAGGCATTGAGGGATTCCAGCCGATGGGCGAGACCGCGTTCCACCAGCTTGTCGAGCGCGCGATAGATCTGCAGCGGGGCGCGCAAGCCGTCGCCACGCAGCTTGTCGAGAATGTCATAGGCGCTGAGCGGGGCAGGGGAATGGTTGAGCGCGCCCAGCACCAGGCCCTGATTGCGCGTCAGGTCGCTCGGAACGTCGTGACTATGTGCCATGAACTTCTCTCCTGCCGAACAATCGTGTCACCGGCACCGCCAGCGACACAAGGAATATAAGCAGCGCCATCACCACAATCGATGGCCCCGAAGCGGTATCCCAGGTTCTTGATCCGAACAAGCCACCCACCACGGCTACGGCGCCGAGCACGGCCGAGACCAGGGCCATGATTTCCGGCGTTGCGCTCAACCGGCGCGCAGTGGCGGCCGGAATGATCAGCAGCGAGGTGATGAGCAACACGCCCACCAGCTTCATGGCAATAGCGATGACCGAGGCCATCAGGATCATTAGCACAAGCCGGCTGACCTCGGGCCGCAGGCCCTCCGCCTCGGCCAGCTCCGCGCTGACCGTGGAAGCCAGCAGCGGTCGCCAGGCAAGGATCAATATGGCGAGAATCGCGATGCCGCCCCCATAGATGATGGCAATGTCTTCCACCGAAACGGCAAGGATATCGCCGAACAGGAAGCCCATCAGGTCAATGCGGACGGTGGTGAGGAAACCCACCAGCACTAGGCCCACAGCGAGCGTCGAATGGCTCAATATGCCCAGGAGCGCATCGGTCGATAGCGTCGCCTGGCGCTGCAGCACGATCAGCGCGCCGGCGACCAGCGCCGCCACGGCGAACACGCCCAGCGTCATGTTGATCGAAAGCAGGATGGAGAGCGCTACGCCCAGCAGCGCCGAATGGGCCATGGTGTCGCCAAAATAGGCCATGCGCCGCCAGACGACGAAACAGCCCAAGGGCCCGGCCACCATGGCAAGGCCAGTGCCGGCGATCAGCGCGCGGGAGAAATAGTCACCGAACATGATCGTGTCCTGCATGGTCGTGGTGTCCATGATCACTCTTGTGATCGTGATGATGGTGGTCATGCGCCTGCCCCTCGGGCGTCACGCAGCCATCGTCGTGATGGGTATGGTCATGGTGATGCTGGTAGATGGCCAGCGTGCTGGCCGCCCGTTCGCCGAAAAGCTTCAGATATTCCGGGCTGCGCTTGACCATGGACGGCGTGCCGCGGCAGCAGACATGACCATTGAGGCAGATGACCGTGTCGGTCTCGGCCATCACCACATGCAGGTCATGCGAGATCATCAATATGCCGCTCTGCGTCCGGTCGCGAATCTGCCGCACTAGGTCGTAGAGTGCCACTTCACCGGAAAAATCCACGCCCTGCACCGGTTCGTCCAGCACCAGCAGGTCCGGCTTGCGGATCATTGCCCGGGCAAACAGCACGCGCTGGAACTCGCCGCCCGACAATTCCTGCACCGCCGCCTTGAGCAGGCGTCGCGCGCCGACTGCTTCCAGCGCCGCGTCGATTTCGGCAGCCGAGTAACGCCCGGTCAGCGTCATCAGCCGCTCGACCGTCAGCGGCAGCGTCCAGTCGATAGTCAGCTTCTGCGGCACATAGCCGATCTTGAGGCCCGGCTTGCGCGTCACTGTGCCCGTGGTCGGCTTCAACACGCCGGTCGCCATCTTGGCCGTGGTCGACTTGCCCGAACCATTCGGCCCGATCAGAGTCACGATCTCGCCGCGGGCAATGGATAGGTCCACCCCGCTGACCAGCATACGGCTTCCGCGCGAAACGCCCGCATTGCTGAGCGTGATCAGCGTTTCCTTTGGTACCAGTGCATTCATGCGCAACCCTCTTGACGCCTCTCAATACGTTATAGCATAACACCGCTCAAGCGTAATAACATAACATATCACGCTCCAGCTTTCCGGATTCAAGAGGTCGAACCACCATGAAACTCATCGCCCCCATCACCATGCTGGCCGCTACCCTGTTGACCTCGACGGCCATGGCTGCGCCCAATGTCGTCGCTTCCATCAAGCCGGTTCATTCGCTGGTCGCCGCCGTCATGGCCGGCGTTGGCGAGCCGACGCTGATCGTCAAGGGTTCGGCCTCGCCCCACACCTATGCCCTGCGCCCCTCCGATGCCGGCGCGCTGGAAAGTGCCGACGTCGTATTCTGGACCGGCCATGGCATGGAACTGTTCCTGGGTGATGCGCTCGAAACCCTGGCCGGCAAGGCGACGGTCGTCGAACTGGCCGATGCACCAGGCATCGCTCTGCTGCCCATGCGCGAAGGCGGCGCCTTTGAAGCGCATTCCCACGGCGATGAAGGCCACGATCACAATCATGAAGGGCACGATCACGAGGGCCACGATCACGCCCATGAGCATGGCGAAGGCGACATGCATTTCTGGCTCGATCCGGAAAATGCCAAGCTGATGGTGACCCAGATCGCCACGACGCTGTCCGAAGCCGATCCCGACAATGCAGCCGCCTATCAGGCCAATGCCGAGGCCGAATTGGTCAAGCTCGAGGCGCTCGAAGCCGAGATCACTGTTACCCTGGCGCCCGTGACCGACAAGCCCTTCGTGGTCTTCCACGACGCCTACCAATATTTCGAATCCCGCTTCGGCCTCGATGTCGCCGGCTCGGTCACCGTGACGCCTGACGTCACGCCCGGCGCGGCGCGAATCGACGAACTCAAGGCCAAGGTCGCCACCCTCGGCGCCACCTGCGTCTTTGCCGAACCCAATTTTGAACCCACCATCATCCGCGCCATCACCGAGGGCACCGAGGCCAAATCCGGCGTGCTGGACCCCGAAGGTGGTGCGCTGACCGAAGGTGTGGACCTCTATCCGCAATTGCTGCGCGGCCTTGCTGCCAGCCTCGTGGATTGCCTGGGCTAAGCTAACCTCTGTTTCTGTCGACGCATCCACTCCTCCCCACCCGGGGAGGGGTCAAAAAAGTGCGCCCTTGACTTCACCCAAACTGTAACGTGCTAACATACCGGAGTTTCCATGCACGCCCGTTTTTTCCTGCCGCTTCTTGCTGCCACCTCTTTGACCCTGCCGGCGCTGGCCGACGACCACGCCTCGGCCTGGCGCCTGTTCATTGCCGATCACGCCGCGCCCACCGTTACCGCGCTCGATCTTGAGACCGGCGACACACTCGATACCTTCACCCTCGCCGGTCCTGCATCGCTCTACACGACCGACGGCGGAGTCTTTGCCGTGCAGGGCTCGGCCAATCAGGTTGCCGCAATCGACAGCGGCATTGCCGTCGAGGACCATGGCGACCACGGCGATATTTCCATTGCCGCCCCCGCACTGATCGAAGCCACGCTAACCGGTGAAAAACCCGCCCATTTCGTCGAGCATGGCGGCAAGGTCGCGCTTTTCCATGATGGCTCGGGCAAGGTCGACCTGTTCAGCGCCCATGACTGGATCCATCATGGCGACGTGGCCACCACCCAACTCGACAGCGGCACCGCCCATCACGGCGTCGCCGTGCCATGGGGCGACTATACGCTCGTTTCCGCCGCCAATGCAGACGACGAGAAGAAACCGCGCACCGGTCTCAATATCCTCGACAAGGCTGGCAACCAGGTCGGCGATACCCATGCCTGCGTCGATCTGCATGGCGAGGCGACCTCTGGCAATCTGGTCATCATCGGCTGCGGCGACGGCGTGCTGATCGCTTCCGGTTCGGGCGAGCCGAACATCGAAAAGCTCAGCTACGACGGCCTGCCCGATGGCAAGTCAACGACCTTCCTCGGTGGCGTCGGCATGCAGTATTTCCTCGGCAATTACGGTGCGGATCGCGTTGCCATCATCGACCCCGACGAAGACACCGCTTTCCGCCTCGTCGACCTGCCTACCCGCCGGGTGCATTTCGCCGTCGATCCGATCCGGCCGAAGTTTGCCTATATCTTCACCGAAGACGGCAAGCTCAACCAGCTCGACGTCGTCTCGGGCGAGATCACCCAATCGCTGGGGGTGACTGAGCCCTATTCCATGGATGGCGAATGGAACCTGCCGCGCCCGCGTATCGCGGTGGCCGGTGACGTCGTGGCGGTGACAGATCCCAACGAGGGCCAGGTCCACCTGATCGATATTGCAAGCTTCACCGAAACGCGCTCGCTGGTGGTAGACGGTGCGCCCTTCAACCTCGTCGCGGTCGGCGGCTCCGGCACGGTTCACTAAAAGCCCTGGGGCGGCCTTCGGGCCGCCCTATCTGAACGGGCCCTTGAACACAAAGAAGGCCCCCAGCGCGATCAGTCCGAAACCGACGCCATGGTTCAGCGTCAGCTTCTCGCCCAGGTAGAACACCGCAAACAGCACGAAGACGCTGAGCGAGATCACCTCCTGGATGGTCTTGAGCTCCGCACCGCTATAGACCGCATGGCCGATGCGATTGGCCGGTACCGCCAGCCAATATTCGAAAAAGGCGATGCCCCAGCTGATGAACACCACCACCCACAGCGCCGTCTGGGGGAATTTGAGATGCCCATACCAGGCAAAGGTCATGAACAGATTGGACGCGATCAAAAGCCCGATCGGCGCCAGCGTGGCAAAGTTGAAGCCCAAGGCTTCCTCCTGAACGAACCGGCGACAATCCGGCGCGCTATCTAGCCACGAAGTCTGCCTGGCGGAAGCCGGATTCTAGCGCAGGTGCTTGGTCTTTTGCTCCAGCGAATAGAGATCGTCATGCAGGCTGTCCATGCGCTCCTTCATGGCACCCTGCGCATCATAAAGGCCGCGATTATAGAAATAGGCGCCCATCTGCTCGGCGAAGAACTGCATCAGCATTTCGGCCGGGATGACACCGATATCCTGGTCCAGCTCATTGCGGAAATAGTCTTGGATCTCGCCAACGATGGCCTTGGTTTCTTCCTTGCTGAACTTGATTGGTTTCATCGGCAATGCTCCTTCATGTCCGGTTCATACGGCGAGTCGCTGATTGTCGGCCGCTGCGATTTGCGACAAAATCCGCTTTCCGAGGAGACAAAGCCCTATGCTTTCCCGCCTTTTTCTGTGCACGGCCTGCGCTGCGCTGATCGCCGCACCGGCTTTCGCCAAGGATAAACCCGCCCCTTCTGCCGTGGAGCCGGTCGTCTGCGAAGGCGTTTATGGGATCGATTCGTCGGAAGACCTACTGATCGACACGTTCGGTGAGGAGAATGTCCACACCGGCTTTGTCGATGGCCCCGAGGGCACGCAGTATATCGCCACCACCGTCTATCCGGGCGATCCCGAGCGCGAGATGATCTTCTCCTGGTTCGACGAGGACCGGCTTGAAAAGCCCAGCTTCATCGAGCTTTCGCCCAGCCAGGCCGGCCCGCATGGCGTGCGCCTTGGCATGAGCGTGGCCGAGGTCGAAGCCATCAATGGACAGGCTTTCGACATCGGCGGCTTCTGGTGGGACTATGGCGGCTCCGCTCCCATCGAAGAGGGCACCCTGGCTGGCCCGCAGAGCGGCGATTGCTATGTCTCCGTCAGCTTCTCCCCGCAGGACGACATTCCGGCCTCGATCGACGTGACCCCGGTCTCGGGAGAAGTCGTGGTGCGCTCCGACCTGCCGCTGCTTGCCGAAATCGGCACCCGCGTCACCAGCCTCAGCCTCGGCTATGCTCTGGACCCTGAAGAGTAGGGACGATTGACCATGCCATCACGAGGGCGTAACTCTGCTCTCGTGTTGGTTTCCAAGGGCCGTCGTGCCCGAGGGATCAAAAGGGAACACGGTGCGACGTACCCATCAGGGCGCAAAACCGTGGCTGCCCCCGCAACTGTGAGCGGTGGGTCCTTTCGAATGCCACTGGCCCCGTATCGAGGCTGGGAAGGCGAGGGGACTGCATTCACCGCAAGCCAGGAGACCTGCCAGCACCTCAACCGGGCATGCGTGCCCTTGCTATTCCGCGCACGGAGGGTGCTGCAATGAATACAACGACCACCACGGCCAATGGCCTTTCTTCCCTGTCTCTGTCCCAGCGGCTCATCGCTGGCGTCATGGCACTCATGCTTGGCCTGACCCTTCTGGTCGGCACCGGCTTTGCCGGCGATTTCCGCCTGCACAACGGCGCGCATGACACCCGTCACGCCATGGGCTTTCCCTGCCACTAAGTCGGCAGCAACAGGAAAAGACAAAAATGTTTCGTAATCTGTTTTTTGCTGCGCTGGTCGCAGCGCTTTGTGCTGGCCTCGCCACATCCGCCTTCCAGGCCTGGCGGGTTACCCCGCTGATCTTCGTCGCCGAGAGCTACGAAGGCACTAGCGCCGAAGAGGCGCATACCCATGAGCACGCCGAAGGCGAAGCCGTCGCGGCTCATAGCCACGGCGACGACGAATGGGCGCCTCAGGATGGCTTCGAGCGCACTGCCTTCACTATTGCCTCCAACCTGCTAATGGCCGCCGGCTATGCGCTGATCATCGGCGCCGTTTCGGTGCTGTTCAACCTGCCCATCACCTTTGCCAATGGCCTGCTCTGGGGCCTCGGCGGCTTTGCCGCCTTCAGCCTCGCCCCTGCGCTGGGCCTGCCGCCCGGCATGCCGGGCATGCCCACGGCGGACACATTTGCGCGCCAGGTCTGGTGGTTCACGGCCGCCATCGGCACAGGTGCCGGGCTCGTGCTCGTGGCAAAATTCCGGGCCTCCTGGGCCTTGGCTCTGGCCGTCGCACTGATCCTTCTGCCGCAGCTAATTGCAGCGCCGGTTGCGCCCGATGATCCGACCGGTGTGCCACCACGCCTCACTGCCGAATTCGTTTCGGCCGTGCTCTATAACAGCGCCATCTTCTGGGCCGTGCTCGGCCTCGCCTTTGGCTGGGCCGCTGATCGCCTGGCCCAGAAGTCCGCCGCCCTTCCCAATGGAGCCCCCGCATGACCACCAAAATCCCGACCACCGTCATCACGGGTTTTCTCGGCGCCGGCAAGACCACGCTCGTGCGTCACTTGCTGGCCCATGCCCCCAAGGGCAAGCGCATCGCGCTGATCATCAACGAGTTTGGCGACCTCGGCGTCGATAAGGATATCCTCGCCGGTTGCGGTGACGAGACCTGTCGCGAAGAAGATATGGTCGAACTCTCCAATGGCTGCATCTGCTGCACCGTGGCCGATGAATTCATCCCCACCATGCAGGCACTGCTGGCCCGTCCGGAAAAGTTCGATCACATCGTCATCGAGACCTCGGGCCTGGCGCTGCCGCAGCCTTTGATCCGCGCCTTCAACTGGCCCGAGATCAAGGCTCAGGTAACCATCGACGGCGTGGTCACCGTCGCCGATGCCTCGGCTCTGGCGGAAGGCCGCTTTGCCTCGGACGAAGCCGCCGTCGATGCCCAGCGCCGTCAGGACGAAATGCTCGACCACGAAACCCCGCTGGGCGAGCTGTTCGAAGACCAGCTCTCTGTGGCCGATCTCGTCATCATCAACAAGGCGGACTTGGTCGATGAGGCCACGCTGGCCGATGTCGAGCGCAATGTCCGCGCCGAACTCCGCCCCGGCGTCGGCGTCATTCATGCCCGCAACGGCCATGTCGATATCACCGCGCTGCTCGGCATGGGCATGGGCAGCGAGAACGATATCGCCAACCGCCCCAGCCACCACGAGCTGGAACATGGCGGCGAAACCCACGAGCACGACGACTTCGACAGCTTTTCGCTGAAAATCGCCGGCGTTGAGAGCAAGGACCATTTGCTCGCGACTATCGAGCAGACCATCAAGGCGCATGATGTCCTGCGCCTCAAGGGCTTTGCCGCCATTCCCGGCGCCGCCGCCCGCCTCGCCATCCAGGCCGTTGGCCCCCGCGTCACCGCCTATTTCGACCGTCCCTGGAAGGACGGGGAGCCGCGCGAAACCGCCCTGGTCGTCATCGGCGAACAGCCGCTCGATCGCGGCGCCATCACCGAGAGCCTGCAAAAGGCTGCGGCATAACGAGTTGACACAGGGCGCTGTCACACACTCGATGTCTTCCCGGCCTTGAGCCGGGATCCATCTTGATATGTGTGTGCAGCCGCAAGGTCGTGATGCTCAACCACCACCTTGCGGCGGCCCCTTGATCTCTGGATGGGCCCCGGCTCAAGGCCGGGGTGACACCGTGCCTGGGACAGTTTTAGGCTCAGACAAAAGTAGGTTGCGAGCGCACCGATGCAGAACAATCTCTCAGTTGCAGAAAAGCCCGACCGCCTTCCCCGCGCCCTCACCATCATCTTCTTCGGCCCGCTGGTCGGCGGCCTGGCGGCTTTCGCGCTCATGATGGGCATGAATACCGGCAGCCCATTGCCTGCCGATGAAATGATCCAGGCTGTGCTTACCCTGCTGCTGATCTCCATGACCGTCGGTTGGGTTACCGGCCTTCCCGCTGCCGTCATCTCGGCCTTGGTCTGGCATTTCGCCGAGCCGCGCCTCAATGGCTGGCCCCGCCTTCTTGCTGCCCCAGCCATAGGCGCCATGGCCAGCGCCGCAACCTCCGTACCGATCATCTTTGCCATGTTCGGCAACGTCTTCATCAATCTCAACGGCTATGCCGTTATCTTCGCCATTGGCGCCATCGCCATGGCTGTCACCGCCCTGCCGCGCCGGAAAGCCGCCTAATGCATCTCCTCTCCGCCCAGGCCGGCGCCATCCAACAGGAAGGCGAAGCCATCGACCTCAACCAGCGCCCCGGCGCGTTGGTCTTTGCCAGCTCCGCGGATAGCGAACTGGCCATGCTGGCCGGTGCAGCCGACCGGGCAGGGGAGAATGAACTCCGCCTCGCCAACACCCTCCGCCTCTCCAACAATCTCTCGGTCGATCTATGGCTCGAACAGACGGTCGCCCATGCGCGCGTGGTCGTCCTTCGCCTGATTGGCGGCGCCGCCTATTTCCAATATGGCGTCGACGAACTGACCGCCCTCTGCACCAACCGGCGCATTCCGCTCGCCTTGCTTCCAGGCGATGCCAATCCTGATCCGATCCTGCAGTCGCGCTCCACCATCCATCCCGACGACTGGGCGCGCCTGCATGGCCTCTTCATCGCCGGCGGCCCGGACAATGCCCATACGATCCTGCAGGCGTTCAACCTGCTCAAGGAGAGCAATGGACCGCGGCTGAGCGACCTCCAGCCCAAGCCTTTTGCCCGCTTCGGCCTGTGGCATCCTGCAACCGGAATGACGGAAGAAGCCGGCTTGCGCGCCCGCCACATCGTTGATGCCGCACATGTGCCGATCCTCTTCTATCGCGCCGCCCTCGAAGGCGCTGGCACGGCCACCATTGAGGCCCTGATCGCCGAACTGGAATCGCGCGGCCTCAATCCCGTCCCGCTGCTCGTCTCCTCGCTCAAGGAAGCGGCTTGCGTTCGCTTCGTCCAGAATGCCCTTGCGGCTTTCCCGCCTTCGGCGATTTTCAATCTTACCGGCTTCTCGCTCGGCCTCGACGGGCTCGACGCCAAGTCCAATCCCTTCGCCGATACCGACGCCCCCGTCATCCAGCTGATCCAGACCGGTCGTTCTGAAGCGCAATGGGAGGCCGACAGTCAGGGCTTGTCCTCCAAGGACATGGCGATGTTTCTGGTCATGCCCGAAGTCGACGGGCGTCTTGGCGGACTGCTGGTCGGCCACAAGTCCGATGCCGTCTGGCACGAACGCTGTCAGGTGCCGCTCACCAGCTACGCCCCCGATGCGTCAGGCATCGCCCGCGCCGTGACGCTGGCCCATAACTGGTCTCGCCTGCGCGCCACGCCACGCGCCGAGCGTAAGGTGGCCATGGTCCTCGCCAACTACCCGATCCGCGACGGACGTCTGGCCAATGGCGTCGGCTATGATGCGCCAGAGTCCACAGTGCGGATGCTATCGGCGCTGAATGACGCCGGCTATGCGCTGGCCGACCTGCCGGTGGATGCCGCCGCCCTCATCGCCGCCCTGCAGTCCGGCCCCACCAATGCCGACCCGGCCCGCGGCGCGTCGTCCGTCCAACTGCGTCTTGCCCGCTATCGCGCCCTGTTCGTCAATCTGCCGCAGCAGGTCCGCGACGAGGTCACCGGCCGCTGGGGCGATCCGGCGACCGACCCGTTCGTCCGCGAGGCCAGCTTCCATCTCCCGACGCTCGTCTTCGGCAATGTTGCCGTCCTGCTCCAGCCCGCGCGTGGCTACCAACTCGACGAAACGCTGAGCTATCACGACCCGGCACTGGTGCCGCCCCATGCCTATTTCGCGGCCTACCTCTGGCTGCGCCACGAGTTCTCGGCCCATGCCCTGATCCACAATGGCAAGCATGGCACGCTCGAATGGCTACCCGGCAAGGCCACGGCGCTTGATGCGGCCAGCTATCCCGACGCGCTCTGGGGCCAGTTGCCACATCTTTATCCCTTCATCGTCAACGATCCCGGCGAGGGCACTCAGGCCAAGCGTCGCACCGGCGCCGTCATCATCGACCACCTTGTGCCGCCGCTCACCCGCGCCGAAACCTATGGGCCCCTCAAGGATCTCGAAGCGCTGCTCGACGAATATTACGCAGCCTCTGGCATGGACCGTCGCCGCCTAACCGACCTCAAGCGCCGCATCCTCGACTTTACCCGCGACAGCCGGCTCGACCGCGACATCGGCCTGCCCGAGGACGAGACCGAGGCGCTGATCAAGATCGACAATTTCCTCTGCGATTTGAAAGAGGCCCAGATCCGCGATGGCCTGCATATCTTTGGTTCGTCTCCCACCGGCACTT
The DNA here is from genome assembly GCF_963517015.1 of uncultured Devosia sp. NCBI lineage: Bacteria > Pseudomonadati > Pseudomonadota > Alphaproteobacteria > Hyphomicrobiales > Devosiaceae > Devosia > uncultured Devosia sp. The sequence continues at coordinate 426,281 of NZ_CAUQDV010000002.1, read as the reverse complement.
ATGGTCGCGACCTGACGATTGCGCTGGCCAGAATACCACGCGGAGAGGGGGCGGGGGATAACTCGCTGATACGCGCCTTGGCCGATGACCTGAAACTGGGTTTCGATCCGCTCACGGCAAAGCTCGGCGAGCCTTGGACCGGGCCGTCAATTTCTCGTTCAGAATCCGTTCATCTTCGCACCTTGGGCGATGTGGTGGAGCACCTTGAAACCATCGCCGCCGACCTCGTTTCCGGCACGCCACCCGACCCGTCCTGGATCGCGACGGTGGCCGTTCTCGACACCATTGAAACCGTTATCCGCCCCCGCCTCGCCGCCTCCGGCCCGGCAGAAATGCAGGCCCTGCTCGACGGCCTCGACGGCAAGTTCATCGCTCCCGGCCCTTCCGGCGCCCCCTCGCGCGGTCGGCTCGATGTCCTGCCCACCGGCCGCAATTTCTACTCAGTCGACTCGCGCGCCGTTCCCACGCCAACCGCTTGGGAACTGGGCAAAAAATCGGCCGAAAGCCTGGTGCTCCGTCACCTGCAGGACCATGGTCAACACCTGCGCTCGGTTGCCCTTTCCGTCTGGGGCACCGCCAATATGCGCACCGGTGGCGACGACATTGCCCAGGCCATGGCACTGATTGGTGCAAAGCCCGTCTGGGACCCCGGCTCGCTAAGAGTCTCGGGTTACGAGATTATTCCCCTTGCCAAACTCGGCCGCCCGCGCGTCGATGTCACCCTGCGCATTTCCGGCTTCTTCCGCGACGCCTTTCCGGCCCAGATCGCGCTGTTCGACCGCGCCATCCGCGCCATCGGCGCGCTCGATGAACCAGCAGACGACAATCCGATCGCCGCCACCATGCGCGCCGATGCGACGGGTGCCGATGACCATGCTGCCGGCCATCGTATCTTCGGCAGCAAGCCCGGCACCTATGGCGCAGGCCTCAACGCTCTGGTGGATTCCGGCACCTGGACCAGCAAGGCCGACCTTGGCAGGCAGGCCCTGGACTGGGGCCAATATGCCTATGGCGCCAAGACGGCAGGCACACCGCAGCGCGACCGCTTCGCCGCGCGGCTATCCGACATCGATGCCGTCATCCACAACCAGGACAATCGCGAGCATGACCTGCTCGATAGTGACAATTACTACCAGTTCGAAGGCGGCCTCGCTGCCGCCGCCGAGACGCTGACCGGCCGCGCGCCCGCCGCCTATCACAACGACCATTCCCGCCCGGAAAACCCGAAAATCCGCACGCTGGAAGAAGAGATTTCCCATGTCATGCGCTCGCGCGTGGTCAATCCGAAATGGCTCGCCGGCATGCAGCGTCACGGCTATCGCGGAGCTTTCGAGATCATCGCCACCGTGGACTTCATGTTCGCCTTCGCCGCCACCACCGGCGCGGTCAAAACCCACCATTTCGATCTCGCCTTCGAGGCTTTCGTCGAGGATGACGCCACGCGTGACTGGCTGAAATCGGTCAATGCTCACGGCTATGCCGAGCTGATCGAAAAGTTCAACGACGCCCGCCGCCGCGGCCTCTGGCTGCCGCGCTCCAATTCCGCCCATGCCTTTTTCGAGGACAGCAAATGACCGACAAACCGGCCAAGAAGACCGACCTGATGACCGAAGCCGAGCGTGATGCCTATCACGCCGAAAAGATGCGCAAGAAGAAGGATGCGCGAACCAAGATCTTGGCCACCAAAACCGAGGAAAAGGGCCTGCTGATTGTTCACACCGGCAAGGGCAAGGGAAAGTCGACCGCCGCTTTCGGCATGGTGTTTCGCGCCATCGGCAATGGCTTCCGGGTCGGCGTCGTGCAATTCGTCAAGGGCGCCTGGGAGACCGGCGAACGCGATGTGCTCGACAGGTTCCCCGAGCAGGTGACCATCAATGCCATGGGCGAGGGTTTCACCTGGGACGTCGCCGACCGCCAGCGTGACCTTGCTGCTGCCAGCAAGGCCTGGGAACAGGCCAAGGCGCTGATCTTGGACCCCAGCTATCAGATGGTCCTGCTCGACGAGCTCAACATCGTGCTCCGCTACGATTACCTGCCGCTCGACGAGGTCATCGACTTCCTGCGCAACAAGCCGGCGGACAAGCATGTCATCGTCACCGGCCGCAATGCCAAGGACGAGCTGATCGAGATCGCCGACCTCGTCACCGAAATGACCGAGATCAAGCATCATTTCCGCTCAGGCGTGAAGGCCCAGAAGGGAATTGAATTCTAGTTGCAGCTGTCGCTTTTCAGCGAGCGCACCATGCCCTGGATGATGTCTTCCATCTTGCTGGCTTCCGTCACCGAATATTCGGCGCGGAAGGCGGCATAACTCTTGCCGTCGCAGAGCAGAACCATGCGTTGGTACAGCATGCGAAAGCCCTGCACGGCGGAGAAATTGGCCCAGCGCGGCGTGACGGCCTGATAGCTGACATTCCAGGCGCCGTCCTTGGAATAGGTCATGGCCTCTTCGGCTTCGCTTTCGAAGTTGCCATCGACACTGCCGCCCCAGACCATCAGGTTGATCGGTTTGCCCTTGGCCGCATATTGCTGGCCGTCCTGGCTATGGCTCTCGCCCTGCACCACGAAGAAATAGGGAATATCCATGCCAAAGCCGAAGCGGGCATTGCTGTAATGCTCACCCTGCTGGGCAAGGGCAGGGAGGGATAAAAGGCTCAGAAAAAAGACGATAAGAATACGCATGCCGCGCAATTTGCCCCCCACGCGTATCCCCCGCAAGTCACATAGAGGTTAGAGAACCACGATCCCGGAATGCTTGGCTTTTTGTTCCGGCTCGACATGGATGGTGATCTGCACGTCCTCCACCGCTTCCTTGAGCTTGGCTTCGAGGCAATCGCAGATTTCATGGGCGGCATCGACGCTCATGCTGCCGGGCACCACCAGATGGAAGTCGATGAAGGTCATCTTGCCCGCCTGACGCGTGCGGATGTCGTGAGCCTCGATTGCGCCATCGGCATTGGCAGCAATGACCTCGCGGATCAGCTTGCCCGTCTCGGGCGGTACCGCCACATCCATCAACCCGCCCACGCTTTCGCGGATCACGCCCCAGCCCGACCACAGGATATTGAGCGCCACCAGACCCGCCAGCACCGGATCGAGCACGGCCCAGCCGGTGAGGATGACGAGACCGAGGCCGACGATGACGCCAATGGTCGAGATTACGTCGGTCATCAGATGCTTGCCATCGGCTTCGAGCGCCGGCGAGCGCATCTTGCGGCCCTGACGGATCAGCACCCGTGCCCAGACCACATTGATGGCCGTCGCGCCAATGCTGATCAACAGGCCCATGGTCGGCGATTCGGGCACTTCCGGCGCCATGAAGCCGAAGTAAGCCTCGCGCAGGATCAGGATCGCCGCGACGATGATCATCACGCCCACGATGACGGCCGAGAAATACTCGGCCTTGTGATAGCCATAGGGCAGGGCGGCGTCGGCCGGGCGTTGCGCCAGCTTCACCGCGATCAGCGCGACAATGGCCGTCACCACATTGACGATCGATTCCAGCGCATCCGAATAGAGCGCCACCGAACCTGTCACATACCAGGCGAGAAGCTTGAGCCCCAATACGGTCAGGCCAACGACAAGGCTGCCCACCGCAATGGCGAGGGTTCTGTTTGCGGTGATAGCCATGACTTTGCGCCCCAATTCGACAAGTCAGAGGCCCATAACGGCATCGGGAGAAAGTCACAAGTCATTGAATTTGCGAATGATTTTCAGAAGCGTTCCCATCTCTCTGCCATTCAAGCCAAGCCCTTGATTGACCAAGGTCTTTGTCGCGCCTAGAACCAAATGGCGCAGAGTTCCCGCGACGGAACTGAAACAGATTTCGGTGCGGTCGACCCAAATCGGGGACCAAGCCCGGACTGCAAGGTCGAGACGATGAAGACGACACCAGATCCACTCGTGATCGGCCTCGGCTGTTCCAGCGCCGCCACCTCGGCAGAAGTCATCTCGCTGATCCACGCCTGCCTGGTTGAAGCCGGGTTTGATTCCAGCCAGGTTACCGCTATCGCCACCCATATCCGCAAGCGCGACAGCCTGGCGCTCGCCCAGGCGGCTGCAGCGTTCGATCTCGATCTGCGCTATCTGACCGACGATGAACTGGCCGACCGCCCCGGCACCTGCGAAGCCGTGGCTGCCGCCGCCGGTCCGCTGCTGCTGGGCAAGCGTAAGTCGCGCTATGCCACCTGCGCCATCGCCCTGGCCGCGTCGGATTTCGTGCCTGCGGCTTTTGGTCAGCCAGCCAATCCCAGTGCCGCCATGGCATCGTTGACGCTCGACACTTCATTGGCGGGACCATAGACCGGCCGTGCGATCATGATCACCTTGACCCCCAGCCGCCGCGCCGCCTCGAGCTTGGACGACGTCTGCTTGCCACCCGAATTCTTGGTGACCAGATGAGTGATACCTTCGCGCTCCATCAGCGCCATTTCGTCGATCAGACCGTAGGGTGGCCGCGTCTGCAGCAAGCTTGCATGCCTCGGCAGCGCCATGTCCGGCGCCTCGATGGTGCGGACGACGAACTGGCAATCGTCGCGGGCAAGGAAGTGCTCGAGCCCGGCATGGCCTGTGGTCAGCAGCACATCGGCATTATGCGGCAGGACCGCTGCAGCCTCGACCATGGTCTCGACGGTGATCCAGTCATCGCCGATCTGCTGTTCCCATTCGGGCCGCATATAGCGGATCAGCGGCACATGCACCGCCTGCGCCGCGGCCACGGCATTGATCGAAATCTGCCCTGCATAGGGATGGGTCGCATCGACCAGCGTCTCGATACCGGCAACGCGCAGATAGGCCGCGAGCCCGGGAATGCCGCCGAACCCGCCCATGCGCAGTCCGCCCTGCGGCAGGATCGGGTCCTGCGTGCGTCCCGCCAGGGAGGTGGTGACCTCGTGTCCCAGGGCTACCAGCCGATTGGCCAGTTCCCGCGCTTCCGCCGTGCCACCCAGGATCAGGATCTTCATAGAGCTCGCAAATCTCCTCACTCCCACTGTGCCGATTCCGCGGCCAAGGCTCAAGGCTGGTCACGCTGATGTTCGACTGGATCAGGCGGCCCAAAAGGTCTGGCCATTTCGCGGCACTTGATGGTGCAGACTTTCCCGCCATGAAGCCTGGTGAAGTGTGGCTCGTTGGAGCCGGGCCGGGTGGGCCGGGCCTTGTCTCGCTGCTGGCTTACCATGCGCTGGGCCAGGCCGACGTCATCGTGCATGACGCTCTGGTCTCGCCAGACCTGCTGGCCCTGGCCCCCAAAAGCACCCAGCGCCTGTTTGCCGGCAAGCGCGGTGGCCAGCCTTCGCCAAAACAGGCCGATATCTCGCTGCAACTGATAGAGCTCGCCAAGGCCGGCAAGCGCGTGCTGCGGCTCAAGGGCGGTGATCCCTTCATGTTTGGCCGTGGCGGAGAAGAAGCCGGTGCCCTGGTGCGGGCGGGCGTACCCTTCCGCGTGGTGCCCGGCATTTCAGCTGGTCTTGGTGGCCTCGCCTATGCCGGCGTGCCGATCACTCATCGCGACACCAACCAGTCCGTGCTCTTCCTCACCGGCCATGACGAGGCCGGTGCCGTGCCCGGCGCCATCGACTGGCAGGCTGCCGCCCATGCCGCGCCGGTCATCGTCATGTTCATGGCGGTCAAGCATCTGGCCACCATCGCCGAAAAGCTCCTGCATGCCGGGCGCGATCCCGATGATCGGCTTGCCTTGGTCTCCCATGCCGCGACCCCCCTTCAGTCGGTCATCGAGACGACGCTGGGTGAAGCGCAATCGCTGACCGATGTGCCGACGCCGGCCGTGGTCGTGCTCGGTCCGGTCAGCGCCTATCGCCAGTCGCTGGACTGGTATGTCGGGGAGGCGCGAAGGCATGTCTTTGGCTAAAGGCCTTGTCATTGCCGCGCCGCGCTCGGGCTCCGGCAAGACGACCATAACGCTCGGCCTGCTGGCGGCTCTGCGCCGTCGTGGCACCGTGGTGGCGCCCGCCAAGACCGGCCCCGACTATATCGACCCGGCCTTTCTGACTCGGGCTGCGCTGCGTGACGCGGTCAATCTCGATCCTTGGTCGATGAGCCCGGCTCGCCTCAAACACCTCGCCATGACCCAGGCCACCGGGGCCGATCTGTTGCTGGTTGAAGGCGTCATGGGTCTCTTTGATGGCGCGGCAGACCACACGGGCTCCACGGCGGACCTCGCCGAACTGCTCGACCTACCTGTCATCCTCGTCCTCGATGCCGAGCGGCAAAGCCAATCCATCGCGCCGCTGGTCGCCGGCTTTGCCAATTGGCGGCCCGGCGTTCGCGTCGCCGGCACCATCCTCAATCGCGTTGCCTCGGCCAAGCATGAGCGCATGCTGACCGAAGCCCTTGCTGCGACAGGAATTCCTTGCCTCGGCGCCATCCCGCGCGATGCCAATCTGGTCATCCCGGAACGCCATCTCGGGCTCGTGCTACCGGGCGAGGTCACGGCTTTTGAAAGCTTCATCGACACCGCAGCCGAAGCCATCGGCAATTATGTCGATCTGGCACAGTTCCAGGCTCTGGCCACCCCCATTGCTCAAAGCGATACGCCGCCCGCGCCAATGGCTCCACTCGGTCAACGCATCGCCATCGCCCGCGACGATGCTTTCGCCTTTCTCTACCCACACCTGCTCGACGGCTGGCGCAGCATGGGCGCCGAGCTCAGCTTCTTTTCGCCCCTGGCCGATGAGGCGCCTTCATCCATCGCCGATGCGGTCTTCCTCCCCGGCGGCTATCCCGAGCTCCATGCGCAAACTATTGCTGCGGCTCAAAATTTCAAGTCAGGCCTCACAGCGGCCCGCGACCGCCAAGCGCTGATCTATGGTGAGTGCGGTGGCTATATGGTGCTGGGCGAGGCGCTGGTCGACAAGGCGGGCGTCAGCCACGCCATGACCGGCCTGCTTCCTGTCACCACCCGTATCGATCGCCCCAAACGCATTCTTGGCTACCGCCGTCTCGCCCATGCCGGTGATTTGCCGTGGCCGTCGCGCCTTAATGGCCACGAATTCCATTACTCCTCCGCCAAACAATCGCGCCTCGACCCACTCTTTGCCGCGACGGATGCCACTGGTCAGGCGCTGCCGCCCATGGGATGCGTCATCAACCGCGTCATGGGATCATACGCCCATATCGTCGATGGGGGATAAGTTTTGGCTAAGGCCTTGATGTTCATGGGAACTGGCTCCGACGTGGGCAAGTCGCTGCTGGTCGCGGGCCTCTGCCGGGCACTGAGCAATCGTGGCCTCAAGGTCGCGCCATTCAAGCCGCAGAACATGAGCAACAATGCCGCCGTCACCGCAGATGGCGGGGAGATCGGCCGGGCTCAGGCGCTGCAGGCGCGGGCGGCGCGGCGCGAGCCGGTGACGGCGATGAACCCGATTTTGCTGAAGCCTGAGGGGGATAGCGGATCGCAGGTGGTCGTTCGCGGCAAGCGGCTGGCGTCGATGGCAGCCCGGGACTATTGGCGCGAGCGGGGCAAACTGATGCCGCAAGTGCTTGAGGCATTTCGTGAAATTTCCGCACATGCGGATTTTGTCATGGTGGAAGGCGCCGGCTCCGCATCCGAGGTCAACCTGCGGAGCAATGATCTGGCCAACTTCGGCTTCGCCGAAGCAGCCGATGTGCCGGTCGTGCTGGTGGGCGATATCGAGCGGGGCGGAGTGATTGCGAGCCTGGTCGGCACCTTTGCCGTCATCCAACCCACTGATGCCAAACGAATTGTGGCGACGCTGGTCAACAAGTTCCAGGGCGACCCGGAGCTGTTCGCGGCCGGCAAAAGCGTCATCGCCGAGCGGACCGGCGTGCCCTGCCTGGGGCCGATCCCCTGGTTTTCCGCGGCGTCGAAACTACCAGCAGAGGATTCGATTGCCCTTCGCTCTTTGGCCCAAAGCGCTGACAGACTGTTAACATTTGCCGTAACGCAATTGCCCAGGATTGCGAACTTCGACGATCTCGACCCGCTCCGTGCCGAACCCAATGTCAATGTCATCATGGTGCAGCCCGGCGAAGCCATTCCACGGCATGCCGACTGGGTGATCATTCCCGGTTCGAAATCCACGCGCTCCGATCTTGCCGCATTGCGCGGCAATGGCTGGCACATCGACATCGCCGCCCATCACCGTGCCGGGGGCAAGGTGCTGGGCATCTGCGGTGGCTATCAGATGCTGGGCAAGGCCATCGGTGATCCCCATGGGATCGAGGGCCCGCCGGGCACCAGCCAAGGCCTTGGGCTGCTCGATGTCGAAACCGTGCTGACGCCGATCAAGCAACTTCGCGTCGAACAGGCACGGCACATGGCCTCGGGAGAACCCATCAGTGGCTACCACATGCATATGGGCGAAACCGACGGGCCCGATCGCGGCAGGCCCTTCGCCGAGGTTCAAGGGGCAGGCGAGGGGGCGGTGAGCGCGGATGGCCGCGTCATGGGCACCTATCTTCATGGCCTGTTCGCCAGCGACGGCTTCCGTCGCGCCATGCTGGGCAATCTCGCCAGCCCGGATCTCGCCTATGAGGCAACGGTGGAGCAAGTGCTTGACGATCTGGCGATCCATCTCGAAAAGCATTTCGACATTGATGCGCTGCTGGCGCTGGCAAGAGAGGCGAGACTGGACTGATGCACGCTTTCATCGCGCCCCTGGCTCTCCTCGTCGAACGCTGGCTGGGCTATCCGCAAAAGCTGGTCGAACTGATCGGCCACCCGGTCATCTGGATCGGCAAGCTGATCACCTGGCTCGAAAAGGCGGTCGACAAGCGCCAGCGCACGCCCGAGCAGCGCAGGCTGGCCGGTGTCGTGACCGTTGCCGTCATGCTGCTGGTGGTTCTGGTCGTCAGCGTCGCCGTGCAACAGGTGTTGCGTCTGGTGCTCTTCGGCTATGTGCTCGAAGTGCTCGTCGCCACGACCTTCCTCGCGCAAAAAGAACTCGGCCGCTCCGTCGAACAAGTCGCCCTTGGGTTGCGCTCGTCGCTGGCCGAAGGCCGCGACGCGGTGAGCCATATCGTCGGCCGTGACCCGCAGGCGCTGGACGAGGCGGGAGTCTCCCGCGCTGCCATCGAAACCCTAGCAGAATCGACCTCCGATGGTGTGGTCGCGCCCTGGTTCTGGCTCGTGCTGCTCGGCCTGCCCGGCATCGCGCTCTACAAGGCGATCAACACGGCTGATTCCATGATCGGCCATATGAACGAGCGTTACCGCGACTATGGCTGGGCTGCAGCAAAACTTGACGACTGGGTCAACTGGATCCCGGCACGACTGACCGCGGTGTTGATCACCATGGCCTGCTTTTTCACGCCTTTCGCCAGCCCGTCCAAAGCCTGGGCAACGGCGCGCCGCGATGCGCGCAAGCACAAGTCGCCCAATTCCGGCTGGCCGGAGGCGAGCTTTGCCGGCGCGCTCGGCTTCAAACTGGGCGGCCCGCGCAGCTATGACGGCGAAATGGTCGATCTGCCCAGCTTCGGCAGTGGCAAGGCGGACCTGGTCGGCAGCGACATTTTGCGGGCGCTGGTGCTCTACCGCTCGACGCTGAATGTGGTGCTGGGGCTGAGTGTGGCTGTGGCCTTGTTGATCTGGGTGGCGTGAGGCGGCGAAGGCGAGTCTTGCTGGGTACCCCCACCTATCCTTGTAACTTGACGTTGCCGCGCGTTGACCGATCATCAGGTGCGGTGAGGCGCAGCAGGACGAACCTAGCCTGGGTGATCGAGCCCGCGGGGGAGAGTGTTCCGCTGCGCCTTGATCCATCGATCCCGAACAGTCGCTTGGGCCGCGTTGCGAGCCCGCTTGCGCAAGGAAGGGACGAGATGGAGATCACCGTTGGTATCGATGTGAGCAAGAAGCGGCTGGATGTGTATGTGCATCCCAGCGGGGTCATGCTCAGCCTGGACAATGACGAGGCCAGCCTGATTGGGCTGGTGGAGCAGCTTGGCGCCCTCAAGCCCGATTGTATCGGCATGGAGGCGACGGGCGGTTATGAGAAGCTGGCGGCGGCCTGCCTGGCGGACGCAGGATTGCCGGTCGTTGTAATCAATCCCGCCCAGGTCCGGCACTATGCCAGGGCTGTGGTACACGCGCCAAGACCGACGCCATCGACGCCCGCATCATCGCCCTGTTCGTGGCCGCCACAGAGCCGGTGCCGCATCGGCTCAAGGATGAAGACACAGCGGTGCTGGCCGAGTTGATGGCGCGACGGCGCCAGTTGGTAGGCATGCTGGTGGCGGAGAAGAACCGGCTTGGCAGGCTGCCGCCTGGCAAGGTCAGACTGAGCGTGGTGCGGATCATCGCCGTTCTCAATGCCGAACTGGCCAAGCTCGACAAAGACCTTAGCGGCCTCATCGAGCAAAGCTCGCTCTGGCGAGAAAAGCAGGACCTGCTCGCCTCGGTTCCGGGCATTGGTGACAAGATCGCGCGCAGCCTGCTGGCTGATCTGCCTGAACTTGGGCAGTTGGATCGCCGTGCCATTGCCGCCCTGGCCGGCCTGGCACCCTTTACCCGGCAATCGGGCCAATGGCGCGGCAAGAGCTTCATTGCCGGCGGCAGAACCGCACCACGAGCGGCGCTGTTCATGGGCGCCATGGTCGCATCACGCCACAATAGCGTGCTCAGGGCCTTCTACGAGCGCCTGATAAGCGCCGGCAAACCCAAAAGGCTCGCCCTGATCGCAGCTGCCAGAAAGCTTCTCACCATCCTCAACGCCATCATCAGGGACAAAACACCATGGCAAAACGCTTGACCGGCAAGACAGTCGCTCCCCCTGAAAAGGGCGACGGACAGATCGCGTTTGTGGCACGATCGTTCCAAACCCACCGGCCGGATCCCTCCCCCTATCAGGGGGAGGCTAGGTGGGGGTACCCGCTAAAAACTCTTCCTAAGCCTCGTGGATCCGGCCTTCACTTTGCCCGGGTGCTTCGCCCTTGAGCACCATCGGCAGGCCGGCGACAACGAAATAGACGTCGTCGCAAATCTCGGCGAGCCGCTGATGCGCTGAGCCGGCGAGATCGCGGAACGTCCGCGCCATGGCATTGTCCGGCACGATGCCCTGGCCGACCTCGTTGCTGACGAGGATTACCTTGGCCTTCTTGAGCTGCACCAGGGTGGCGCCTAGCTCGCTCACCGCCTTGGACACATCCTCATTGGCCATCAGCAGATTGGTGATCCACAGCGTCAGGCAGTCGACCAGAATCACGTCATGCTCACCCGAGGCCTTGATCAGGGCGTCGGGCAGCGCCAGCGGCTCTTCGATCGTCGCGAAATTGGCGGCGCGTCCCGCGCGATGGCTGGCAACGCGGTCACGCATTTCCGCATCCAGCGCTTCGGCGGTGGCGAGATAGGCGGGCTTGCTGCCACCACGAATGGCCAACTGCTCGGAAAAGGCCGTTTTTCCGGATCTTGCACCGCCCAGAACCAGCACATGTCGTGTCATCGTCATTCCTCTGCCGCATGCCCAAGAGATAAAATTCGCCAGTCGCGTAGCGGTTGCGCGTGGCTCACAGCCTTGCCATGTGAATGCGGCTCTTGGCAGGCAGTTTTTGTGCCTTATTCTACTTTCGTCTAAGACACTTTCGCATTATGGTCCGCCGCGAAACGAGACCCTAGAGTCAGTCGAAAAATTCGGAGAATCCGAGCGTGACCAGATACTACCTTGGCGTTGATGGCGGTGGCACCAATTGCCGCGTCCGATTGGCCGATGAAAATCTTCACACGCTGGCCGAGGTCAAGAACGGCCGCTCCAACCTGCAGATCGACGACGGCGAGCCCGCCTACAAGGCCATTCTCGACGGTACCCGCGACGCCTTCATCGCGGCCGGCATCGATTATGCCGAAACCGCCAATACCTATGCCTGCTTCGGCATGGCCGGTGGCCGCATGGATTCGGCCCGCGCCGAATTCACTGCGCGCAAATGGCCCTTTGCCGGCGTGAAGGTCTATGACGATATCGACATCGCCCATGCCGGCGCCCTCGGCGGGCGAGAGGGTGGCGTCATCATCGTTGGCACCGGTTCTGCCGCCATGTCGATTGTCGACGGCAAGCGCCACCAAGCCGGCGGCTGGGGTTTTCCCACGGGCGACCAGATGTCCGGCGCCATCCTCGGTCGCGAGCTGATGCGCTATTCCGTCGAGGCCGAAGATGGCCTCGTCGAGACTTCGCCCCTGACCAAGGCCGTGATCCAGCAGCTGGGCGGTGACAATCAGGCGGTGATGGCCTGGGCCTTCGCCACGGCGCTCGATCTCAAGATCATCAGCGATGATGGTTCGGAGGGCTGCGACGATGCCCTGATTGGCCGCGCCCCTGCCGAATTCGGCAAGCTGATGCCGCTGTTCATCGAATATCTCGAGAAGCAGGATCCGGTTGCCCAGAAGATGCTCGATATCGAGCTCGGCTATATCGACACCTATGCGCAATGGTTCAAACGCCATGGCGCCGGAGTCATGGCCATCGTCGGCGGCTTTGGCCAGCGCCTGTTCCCAATCCTCGAGAAGAAATACGGCAGCTTCGTTGCCCTGCCGAAATACGAGCCGCTGCATGGCGCGGTTATCCTCGCCAAGCAGAACTTCGCCTGACCAAGAACTTCGCCTGAAACGCGTCATAAAGGACTAAGCCCGTGTCCAGCCGTATTATTCCCGTCCAGCCTTTCGACTATGTGGTGTTCGGCGCCACGGGCGACCTGACCAAGCGCAAGCTCATTCCTGCGCTCTATCACCGTTTCAAGGACGGCCAGTTCGACGAGCAGAGCCGGATTATTGGCGCCTCGCGTTCCAAGCTGAGCGATGCCGAGTTCCAGACCGCCGCCCGCGATGCGGTCACTCAGTTCGTCGAGAAGGAATATCAGGACGAGGCCGTCATCGCGCGCTTCGTCAAGATCTTCAGCTATGTGCCGGTCGATGCCAGCAAGCCCGATGAATCCGGTGATCTAGGCAAGGCCCTTCGCGACGATCCCAATGTGGTGCGCGCCTTCTATCTCGCCGTCGCGCCGGACCTGTTCGAGCCCATCGCCGAGTATCTGAAAGCCAAGAAGCTCTATCGCCGTGACGCGCGCGTCGTGATCGAAAAGCCGCTCGGCCACGACCTTGCTTCGTCCATGGAAATCAACGATGGCGTGGCCAAGATCTTCAAGGAAGATCAGGTCTATCGCATCGACCACTATCTCGGCAAAGAGACGGTGCAGAACCTGCTGGCCCTGCGCTTTGCCAATACGCTATTCGAGCCGATCTGGAATTCCGCCCATATCGACCACGTCCAGCTGACCGTGGCCGAAAGCGTCGGCGCCGGCACGCGCGGCTATTACGACGAATCTGGCGCCCTGCGCGACATGATCCAGAACCACATGCTGCAGCTGCTCTGCCTTGTGGCCATGGAGCCGCCGGCCAGCGACGACGCCAACGCCCTGCGTGATGAGAAGTTGAAGGTGCTGCGCGCGCTGAAACCCATCACCAATGGCGATGTGGCCAAGAATACCGTGCGCGGCCAGTACAAGGGCGTGAAGTCGGAAACCACCTCGGTTGCCGGCTATCAGGAAGAACTGCCTGACGAAAAGAAGGGCAGCCGCACCGAGACTTTCGTGGCGCTCAAGGCCGAAGTGCAGAACTGGCGCTGGTCGGGCGTGCCCTTCTATTTCCGCACCGGCAAGCGCATGGCCAGCCGCGTTTCGGAAATCTGCATCCAGTTCAAGCCGATCCCGCATTCCATCTTCGACCATGCCGAAGGCGCCCCGCGCGCCAACAAGCTGGTCATTCGCCTGCAGCCAGACGAGGGCGTCAAGCTCCTGATGATGATCAAGGATCCGGGCCCTGGCGGCATGCGCCTGCGCGAAGTGCCGTTGAACCTCAGCTTCGCCAAGACGTTTAGCGAACGGGCTCCGGAAGCCTATGAGCGCCTGCTGCTCGACGTCATTCGTGGCAATCAGGCCCTGTTCATGCGCCGCGATGAGCTCGAAGAGGCCTGGAAGTGGGTCGATCCGATCCGCGAAGCCTGGGACCGCTCCAGCGAACCGCCACAGTCCTATGTGGCCGGCACCTGGGGTCCGAGTGGCGCCATCGCGCTGATCGAGCGCGACGGCCGCACCTGGTATGAGGACGACAACTAAGTGACCATCGAACGCCGCAGCTTCGCCGACAAGCCCACTCTCGCCAAGGAACTGGCCGAGGCTGTTGCCGACCGCATCCGCACCGCCATTGCCGAGCGCGGTACGGCGGCGATCGCCGTCAGCGGTGGCTCCACGCCCGGGAAATTCTTCCAGTCGCTTGGCAAGACCAAGGACATCGACTGGGAAAAGGTCATCGTGACCCTGGTCGACGAACGCTGGGTCGACGAGACCAATGACCGCTCCAATGCCCTGCTGGTCAACGAAAAGATGCTGCAGGGCCCGGCTGCCGTCGCCCGTTTCTTCCCGCTCTATTCGGGCGGCGACGAACCCGATGCGACCCATGTTGCCAAGACCAATGCCCTGCTGGCCGAACTGCCCGAGCAGTTTGCCGCGGTGATCCTGGGCATGGGCAGCGATGGCCATACGGCCAGCTTCTTCCCCGGCGGCGATACGCTGGACGAGGCGCTGAGCGCCGAAGGTCCCACGCTGGCCATCCGCGCCCCTGGCGCCGGCGAGCCGCGCATAACCTTTACCCTTCCGCGTCTCCTCAGCACGGATGGGCTGTACCTTCACATCGAAGGCGAGGAAAAGGCCGACGTGCTCGACACGGCTTTGGGTGATGGTCCCGTCGAGGACATGCCCATCCGCGCCGTCCTGCGTTCCGGTCACGCCGTAACCGTCTATTGGTGCCCATAGTCCCCTCAGCGATCCCCAATCGACCGCTCTGGCCACTACGCGGCTCCGCACACGGGGCGCTTGTCACGATGGAGGTATCCCCTCCCTCCGTCGCGAACACGTGCCCATTACCAGGAGCATGATCATGTCTGTTCGTCAGGCCATCCAGGATGTAACCGACCGCATTGCGGCACGCAGCCGCGACACACGTCGCGATTATCTGGGCCGGCTCGATGCCGCCCGTGAAGCCGGCGTTCACCGCGCCGTCCTCTCCTGCGGCAACCTTGCCCATGCTTTTGCCGCCTGTTCGCCCGCCGAAAAGGCGGCACTGGCCGGCAACAAGACGCTGAACCTTGGCATCGTGACGTCCTACAACGACATGCTCTCGGCCCATCAGCCCTATCAATTCTATCCCGACATCATCAAGGAAGCCGCCCGCGACATCGGGGCCACGGCCCAGGTCGCCGGCGGCGTGCCCGCCATGTGCGATGGCGTGACCCAGGGCCAGCCGGGCATGGACCTGTCGCTGTTTTCCCGCGACGTCATCGCCATGGCGACCGCGATTTCGCTGAGCCACAACATGTTCGATGCCGCCGTGTATCTGGGCATCTGCGACAAGATCGTGCCGGGCCTGTTGATCGGTGCACTGACCTTCGGCCATCTGCCGGCCGTCTTCGTGCCCGCCGGCCCCATGCCCTCTGGCATCCCGAACGACGAAAAGTCCAAGGTCCGCCAGCTCTATATGGAGGGCAAGGTCGGCCGTGCCGAACTGCTCGAAGCCGAGAGCAAGTCCTACCATTCGGCCGGCACCTGCACCTTTTATGGCACTGCCAATTCCAATCAGATGCTGATGGAAATCATGGGCCTGCACCTGCCCGGCGCCAGCTTCGTCAATCCCGGCACCCCGCTGCGCGACGCCCTGACCCGCGAAGCTACCGTTCGTGCGCTGTCGCTGACAGCGCTGGGCAACAACTACACGCCTGTCGGCCACGTCATCGACGAAAAGGCCATCGTCAACGGGCTGGTTGGCCTCCACGCCACGGGCGGTTCGACCAATCACACCATGCATCTGATCGCCATTGCTGCTGCAGCTGGCCTCCAGGTCACCTGGGACGACATGAGCGATCTATCGGACGCGACGCCCTTGCTGGCCCGCGTCTATCCCAATGGCGTTGCCGACGTGAACCACTTCCATGCCGCCGGCGGCATGGGCTTCCTGATCCAGGAACTGCTGGAATCCGGTCACCTGCATGAGGACGTCAAGACCGTCTGGGGCGATGGCCTTTCGAACTACACGGTCGAAGCCAAGCTGCTCGACGACAAGCTGGCCTTTGAACCATCGCCCAGGGAATCGGCGCTCCCCAAGGTGCTGACCTCCACCAAGACGCCGTTCCAGCCGACCGGTGGCCTGAAACTCCTGACCGGCAATCTCGGCCGCTCGGTCATCAAGGTCTCGGCCGTCAAGCCGGAGCACCGCGTGGTCGAGGCGCCAGCCCGCGTCTTCCACGGCCAGGATGCCTTGCAGGCCGCCTTCAAGGCGGGCGAACTGACCGGCGACATGATCGCCGTCGTCCGCTTCTCCGGCCCCAAGGCCCTCGGCATGCCCGAACTGCACAAGCTGACGCCGTCGCTCGGCATCATGCAGGACCGCGGATTCAAGGTGGCGCTCTTGACCGACGGCCGCATGTCCGGCGCCTCGGGCAAGGTTCCCGCCGCCATCCACATGACCCCCGAAGCGATTGATGCCGGCCCGATCAGCAAGATCCGCGACGGCGACATGATCCGCCTCGACGCCAACGAAGGCACACTGACCTTCCTCGGCGACGAAAAGGAATTCTTCTCCCGCACGCCCGCCACCGAAGACCTCCGCAGCCAGCACTACGGCATGGGCCGCGAACTGTTCGCAGGCTTCAGGAGCCTTGTCGGCGTGGCCGACAAGGGCGCGAGCGTGTTTCAGTAGAATCAGGCGGCGGGCAGGGTGATCGGTTCGATGGACCGCAGTGCCTCGTCTGCCGTCGCTTCCGCCAGCGTCAGGTCGTAAAGTCCCTGCATGTTGATCCAGAACTCTGGCGTCATCGAAAAGAACCTTCCCAGCCGCAGGGCCGTGTCGGGCGTGACGCCGGTTTCCTCGCGCACCAATCGCTCGATGCGGGTGCGCGGTACACCCAACCGTGCTGCCAGCGCATAGGGTGTCAGGCCCAAAGGCCCAAGCAACTCCTCACGCAGATATTCGCCGGGATGAACGGGCGGAGTTATCCGGATGGTCATGGCCTTGCTCCTTCAGTGATAGTCGACAATCTCAACATCCTCGGCGCGTCCGTCTGCCCAGCGAAAGCAGATGCGCCACTGATCGTTGATGCGGATGGAATGCTGACCAGCGCGATTGCCGGACAGGGCTTCGAGCCGGTTGCCGGGAGGCACGCGCAGATCGGCCAACTCTACCGCTGACATCAGCGCCGCCAGCCGTCGCTGTGCCGGCCGCAGCAAATCAGCCGCAAAGCCTTTGGGCGCTTTGCCCTTGGCCACCCGCTCTGCAATCTTGCCACGGAAGGATCCGATCATGCGGCACCGCTTTGGTATCAGTAGACGATACGTGATCCGTCGTCAAGTTTTGGTATCAAGTATTGATACTATCTAGCCAACCCGCAATCACCTCGGCATCGCGCGGCGTAATCTCATGCGCGCCAGCCACCAGTTCGAGCTCCACCGTAGCGCCAGCCTGTTCCAACACCCCCGCCAATTCTTCGCTCTTGCCGCGATAGGCATCGTTTTCGCCGGCGATGATCAGGATATGGCGGCCCGTCAGGTCAGCCACAGGCACCTCACGCAAGACCATCGCCGGGCGCACCAGCACTGCCTTGCGGATCAGGAGCTCAGGCTGCAGCAGCATGGCGGCGGCGAGGAAATTGGCGCCATTGGAATAGCCGAGACCCACCATCTGCTCGGTGTCGAGCCCGTAGGCGCTGCGCGTTTCCTCCAGGAACGCGGCAAGCGCGCCGGATTCGAAGGCGATGTCCTTCTGGTCGAAAATCCAGGGTCCAAGGCTGCGGAACCAGCGCTGCGTGCCTTCCTCGGTGCTGCGGCCGCGCAGACCAAGCAGGGTGGCATGCGGATCGGCACGACGCGCCAGGGGCATCAGGTCGGCCTCGTCGCCGCCTGTGCCATGCATCAGCATCAGCGTGCGGGTGCTGGGTGCTGTGGGTGTATGGAAGCGATGCGTGTAGATCAGGTCGCGATAGACCACGCGCTCGCCGCCCGGCAGGCCGAACTGCGGCAGCATGACCTTGATGTCCTCGGCCTTGTCCTGCTCATCGGGTGGCACAAACAGGGTGGTGCCCAGGGCTGCCACGCTCTCGTCCTTGGTAAAGCCAGGACCGTCGCTGGCCATTTCAATCAACACGCCACCCGGCTCGCGCACATAGAGCGAGGTGAAATAGTTGCGGTCATGAAGGTTCGTGAGGCTGGAGTTTCGCTGGCGCAAGGCCCGCTCCACTGCCTCGACCTCTGCCGCGTCCGTGGCGCGCACCGCCACATGGTCGGCCGTACCCGTACCCGGCGCGCCGGGCCAGAAGCCGGAGGCATCGCGGATATCGAGCACATCGCCGACATCGGACACCATGCGCTGGATCGGGCCTTCGGCCACCCCGGAGCGGAAGCCGAAGTACTGGCGAAGGAAGCCCACGGTCTCCTCTTGCACCTCCGACAGAAGCGTCACCCCGCGAATGCGCCGTATGGCATGCTCGGCCGGAACATCGCTCTCCGGCATGTCCAGCACGGGCAGCGCAGCGCCGACGAGCTTGATCATCACGCCATCGGGGTCGCGCAGGCGCAGTATGGGTTCGCCAAATTCCTGTGCCGTTCCCTCGACCTGGACCTGATGACGCAGTGCGCGCTCCAGCCAGAAGCCGATCGAGGATGGGTCGATCGCCAGCGCCAATTCGCTCACCTGTCCCGCGCCGGCCTGGCCGCGCCCGCCGCCCTCCCAGACGAGGAAGGTGATCAGCGAGCCGGGCTCGGCATTGTAGTCGCCGTAAAACAGATGCAGCTGCCGCGCATCCTCATAGCCGCCGGTGCGCTTGACGAGCCGCAGGCCGAGGAAGCCGACATAGAAATCGACATTGGCCTGAACATTGCCGGTGATAAGGGTGACGTGGTGAATTCCGCTGGTCATGTGGGTCCTATCGGCTGCGGCCAAACAGCCGTTCGATGTCTTTCTTCTTGAGCTCGACATAGGTCGGCCGGCCATGGATGCACTGTCCCGAATGGGGCGTCGCCTCCATGTCGCGCAACAGCGCGTTCATCTCGTCCACCCGCAGCCGTCGCCCCGAGCGCACCGAGCCATGGCAGGCCATGCGGGCGATGATCGCCTCCATCCGGTCGCTGACGGCGGCAATGCTGTCCCATTCGGCCAGACCGTCGGCGACGTCGCGGACCAGGCCCTCGATGTCGGAACTGCCGAGCAGGGCAGGGGTCTCGCGCACAGCCACGGCCCGCGGGCCGAAGCGTTCGAGATGAAGCCCGAAGCGCTCGAGCTCGGCGGCAGCGTCTTCGAGCCGCGAACAATCCTCTTCCGGCAGTTCGACCACCAGCGGGATCAACTGCGCCTGGCTGGGCACCGGGCCCGAGGCCAGCTGCGCCTTGAAGCGCTCATAGACCAGCCGTTCATGGGCGGCATGCTGGTCGACCAGCAACAGACCCTCGCCATTCTGCGCGATGATGAAATTGTCAAACATCTGCGCCCGCGCTGTGCCCAGTGGAAACTCCATCAGGGCAGGGGCCGGTTCGGCCGCCTCGATCCGGGCGCTGGGTTCGCTCAGACCTGCAATGTCGCCCTGGCCCCAGGCGGGCGAAAAGGGATTGGCACTGCCGGTCCCCATGGGGCGGTCATAGCCGGAAAAACCGGCACTGCGGCCTGGCGCATAACTATAGGACGCTGCAGGCGCCGCCAGTTCGGGTGCAGATCCCACCTCATAGGCCGGAGCCGTAAACGCCCCCAGCACATCTTCGGCCACGCTGGTCGAAGCCTTGAAGCCCGCCGCCGTCAGTGCCTCGCCCACCGCGCGGATGACCGCGCTGCGCACCGCCCCGGCATCGCGGAAGCGCAATTCCGCCTTGGCGGGATGGACATTGACATCTACCTCGCCCGGATCGACCGCGATATAGAGCGCCACCACCGGAAAACGGTCGCGGAACACGTAGTCGGCATAGGCGGCACGGATGGCGCCCACCAGCACCTTGTCCTTCACCGAGCGGCCGTTGACGAAATAGAACTGCGACAGTGAATTGGCCCGCGTATAGGTCGGCAGGCCTGCCATGCCGGCCACTACGACGTTGTGCCTGCTGGTTGCCAGCCGCACCGCGTTCTGCGCGAAATCATCGCCCATCACCTGGCCCAGCCGCGCCTCGAGCGCGCCATGGCCGCTGACCGCCGGCCAGTTGCTCGGGGAACGGTCGCTGCCATTGAGCATGAAATGCACGCCCGGATTAGCCATGGCCAGCCGCTTGATCACATCGGTAATGGCGCCGCCTTCGGCCCGGTCGGTCTTGAGGAATTTGAGCCGCGCCGGCACATTGCCGAAGAGGTTCCTGACCTCCACCACCGTGCCCCGGTTCATCGCCACCGGCACCGGGCCGGTTCGAACCCCGCCTCTGACCTCGAGCTTGAGCCCGCTCTCCGCCTGCGCCGTGCGCGAGGAAATGGTCAGTTCCGCCACCGAACCGATCGAGGCCAGCGCCTCGCCGCGAAATCCCAGCGTGCGGATATCGTCGAGCTCGTCTTCGCCCAGCTTGGAGGTCGCATGCCGCTCGACCGACAGCACCAGGTCCGCCCGGTCCATGCCATGGCCGTCGTCCTCGATACGGATCAGCCCCTTGCCGCCCTCAGCAGTGGTGACGACAATTCGATTGGCCCCCGCATCGATGGCATTTTCCACCAGCTCCTTGACCACGCTGGCGGGCCGCTCCACCACCTCGCCGGCGGCAATGCGGTTGATCAGATCTTCGGGCAACTGGCGAATGGGCAAGGGCGATTCTCCTGAGGGGACAATATAGGGGAGGGCAAGGCGGATTTAAGAGTCTTTGTCGGGTACCCCCACCTAACCTCCCCCTGATAGGGGGAGGGACATATCGCGTTTGAGGCGCGATCTTGCCCAATCCATCGGCCGGATCCCTCCCCCTTTTCAGGGGGAGGCTAGGTGGGGGTACTCTTGAGCCGCGCCGCCGCTGCCGCTAAAGCTTGCTCATGTTCAGCCAATCGCCCATGGACCTCGCCCTATCCCTCGCCGACGAGGCCGCAGCGCATGGCGAGGCACCGGTCGCCGCCGTGGTGATGGAAGGCGTTGTGGTCCTCGCTGCCGAGCGCAATCGCATGAAGGCCTTGGGCGATCCCACCGCCCATGCCGAAATGCTGGCGATCCGTGCGGCACTGGCCAAGCGCGGAACGGGACGTCTTGATGGTTGCGATCTCTATGTGACGCTCGAACCCTGCGCCATGTGCGCGGGCGCCATCGCGCATGCCCGCCTGCGCCGCGTCTATTTTGCCGCCGAGGACATCAAGGCCGGCGCTGTCGAAAACGGCATTCGCCTCTTCGATCAGCCCACCTGCCACCACCGGCCCGAAGTCATATCCGGGCTTGGCGCCAGCCGCGCTGAAGCGCAATTGCGGGACTTCTTCCGGGCGCTGCGCTAGCCCAGCCCTGCAATCGCCCGCACCATTGCCCGCACTTCGTCCTGCGGCAGGTGGTTCTTCGTTGCCATGTTATGGATCGTGACGCCCTCGATCACCGCGTCCAGCGCCCGTGCGACATGGGGCGGAAAATGCAGTTCCATGGCCTGACGGCTGCGCGCCATCCAGTTGGAAAGAATGTGCCGCATTTCCGGTCTCCTTGCCGCGAAGGCGTAGAGCTCGAACAGCTGTGTCATGTAGCTGTCCGTCCACCGATTGCCGCAGATGATATCGACCACAGCCTCACAGGCTTCGTCGCGGGTTTTTGCCGTCTGCAGCATGTCCCAATAGTAAGTGGACAGCGAGCGATCGAGCCGGGTGAAGGCTTCGATGATCAGCTCTTCGAGGCTCGCGAAGTGATAGGTCATCGAGCCGAGGGGAACCTCGGCTGCCTCGGCCACCCGGCGGTGCGTTGTCCCGGCCACGCCAAGCTGCGCAATCACGTCGAGCGCGGCGAGGATGATCTTTTCGCGTCGGTCCGGATCGTGTCTGCGCCTGGGTCTTGGATTGTCGCTCATCAAATTCTCCGCGCGGGGCTTCCCTTGTAGTTGATTTGCGTACATATGTACACATAACTGTACATCCGTACGCATCGAGATCGCATCATGGATTCCGTCACGCGCCGTCGGCGCTTCGCACTCTTCGTCTTCTTCTTCCTGCCCGGTGTGTCGCTGGCCTCCTGGGTCACCCGTACGCCGGCCATTCGCGACGCGCTCGGTGCCTCCATCGCCGAAATGGGCCTGGTGCTCTTCGGCATTTCGGTTGGCTCGATGACCGGCATCCTGAGTTCGGGCGTGCTCGTCGCCCGTTTCGGTACACGGCCCATCGCACTGGCCAGCATGTTGGTCGTCATGCTCAGCCTTCTCGTCATTTCGGCCGGCGTGCTGGTCCCCTCCGCCCTGCTCACCGCCTTCGGCCTTTTCCTTTTTGGCCTTGGCATGGGCACGTCGGAAATCGCCATCAATGTCGATGGTGCCGATGTCGAGCGCATTTCGGGCGAACATGTGTTGCACACGCTTCACGGCTGTTTCAGCCTCGGCACCGTGCTGGGCGCCTTGCTGGGCATTGGCGCCACGGCGCTCGATTTCCCCGTGGCGCTGCATCTGGCGATCATTGCGGTGATTGCCGTGCCGCTGTTGCTCTGGTTCGTGCGCGACATCCCGCATGGCATTGGCATCGAGGCCCGCGTCGCCAAGGGCGAAACGCCGCTCCACCGCGGCCCTGCTGTCTGGAAGGATCCGCGCGTCATCCTGATCGGTGTCGTCGTTCTCGCCATGGCCCTGGCCGAAGGCGCTGCCAATGACTGGCTGCCGCTGCTGATGGTGGACGAATATGGTTTCGACCAGACGTCGGGCTCGATTGTCTTCCTTGCCTTTGCGGCAGCCATGACCACGGGCCGCTTTGCCGGTGGCTGGTTCCTCGCCCGCTTTGGCCGTGTCACCGTCATCCGCGGTTCTGCCGTCATCGGCGCCATCGGCCTGTGCTTTGTCATCTTCGCCCATAGCCCGATCCTCGCCGGTGCGGCCGTCGTTCTCTGGGGCCTCGGCGCTTCGCTCGGTTTCCCGGTCGCCATTTCTGCTGCCGGCGATAGCGGTCCTAACCCCGCCATGCGCGTGCGCATCGTCGCCATGGTGGGCTACGTCGCCTTCCTCGTCGGACCGCCGCTGCTCGGCTTTGTCGGCGAGGAGTTCGGCCTGCGCAACGCCATGCTGATCGTGCTTGGTCTGGTCGGGCTCGCCGCGTTGCTTGCTTCCGCCATGCAGAGCAGGGCAGTCGAGGGTGAACCGATCAAGGGCTAAAGCCAGCCACATTCACCCCTTAGGCCGCTCTGACGCATTTTATTGTGGCAGGGCGGCCCTGCGCCCGCTATGCGAAGGGCAAAGCTTAAGCTCGGAGAACCGGCATGATCATCGAACCCAAGATTCGCGGCTTCATCTGCACCACAGCCCATCCTGTCGGCTGCGCCACCAATGTGCAGCGCCAGATCGACCATGTCGTGGTCAAGGGCGCCATTCCAAGCGCCCGCAAGCGCGTGCTGGTTCTGGGCTGCTCGACCGGCTATGGCCTGGCGTCGCGCATCGTCGCCACCTTTGGCAGCGATGCCGACACCGTGGGCGTGTCCTTCGAGCGCGCGCCTGCCGAGGGCAAGACCGCCAGCGCCGGCTGGTACAATAACCGCGCCTTCGAAAAACGGGCCGAGGCCGTCGGCCGCGTCGCCGTGACCATCGAAGGTGATGCCTTTTCCGATGCCACCAAGGCCGAAGCCATCGCTGCCATCAAGGACAAGCTCGGCCAGGTCGACCTGATCGTCTATTCGGTCGCTTCCCCCGTTCGCACCGATCCGGTGGATGGCGTGACCTATCGCTCGGCCATCAAGCCCTATGGCACGGCGGTCACCTCCAAGACGCTCAATACCGGCACGGGCGAAGTGTCGACCATCTCGGTCGAACCCGCCACCGAGGAAGAGGCTGCCGCCACCGTCAAGGTCATGGGCGGCGAGGACTGGGAACTCTGGATCAAGGCGCTGGCCGATGCCGGCGTGCTGGCCGACGGGTTTCTTTCCCTCAATTACACTTACCTGGGCAGCGAACTGACCTGGCCCATCTACCACAAGGGTACCCTGGGCAAGGCCAAGGCCGATCTCGATCGCGCCGCCACGGCGATCCGCAGCACCCATGGCGAGCATGCCGCCCATGTCGTCGCCCTCAAGGCCGTGGTCACCCAGGCCAGTTCCGCCATTCCAGTCGTGCCGCTCTATGGCACCGTGCTGATCAAGGTCGAGGACGAAATGGGCCTCGGCGAAGGCCCGATCGAGCAGATCGACCGCCTGTTCCGCGCCAAGCTGCAAGGCGATATCGCGGTGGACGGTGACAACCGCATCCGCGTTGACGACTGGGAACTGTCCGCGACCATGCAGGCCGAACTGGCCAAGCGCTGGGCCGAGCTGAACACTGAAAACCTTGCCGATCTGGCCGACCTGCCGAAATATCGCGAAGAGTTCCTCCGCCTCTTCGGCTTCGGCCTCAGCGGCGTGGATTATTCGGCTGATCTCGATCCGACCATTCCGGCCTGATCTGCTTTTCTGACAAGCCTTTGACGGCCCGCCGGTCACCCGGTGGGCCGTTCTTGTTTGTGGGCCGTCGGTAAACTAGATTTAGGGGAGGAAATCGGGAGCCGACGATGGACACGATCAATATCGAGGACGCCGATACAGACCTCTCCAGCCTTGTCGAAAAGGCCGCTAACGGCGAGACCTT
This sequence comes from uncultured Devosia sp., assembly GCF_963517015.1. Taxonomy (NCBI): domain Bacteria; kingdom Pseudomonadati; phylum Pseudomonadota; class Alphaproteobacteria; order Hyphomicrobiales; family Devosiaceae; genus Devosia; species uncultured Devosia sp. The sequence goes on along the minus strand of NZ_CAUQDV010000002.1, from coordinate 401,546 downwards.
CATCATCGCCAAGGCCGGCAAACCCATGGCGAAAGTCGTGCCGCTTGATCCGCCAGTGAATGAGAACAAGAAAATCCAGCGTATTGGCTTCATGGAGGGCCACGGCGTCATCCCGGATGACATCAAGGCCTTCGCCAAGGATGAAATTGACGAGATGTTCGGCCTCAAGGAATGAGGGTTCTGCTCGATACACACTTTGTGTTGTGGGTCAGCCTGGAGCCATCAAGGCTACCCAGGAGCGTGGTCGAACTGCTGGAATCGGAAGGTGTTGAGCCTTGGTTCAGCGTGGCGCGCCTTTGGGAAGTCTCGATCAAGACCAGTTTGGGCCGGGCTGGCTTTCGAGTCGATCCGCATCAGTTGCGCTTGAGTCTGCTGGACAACGGCTATCGCGAGTTGACGATTACCAGCGATCACGCGATTGCCGTGGCGAAACTGCCCAGAATTCATGGCGACCCATTTGATCGCCTGCTTGTGGCGCAAGCGTCGCTGGAAGGGCTTGAATTGATAACGACCGACCACGCTCTTGCCCGCTACGGCGACCCGGTCCGCTACTTCGGCTAACCTACGCTCGGATTAACAGGCACCTTGTCGGCGATATAGGCTTCTATCTTGTCGGCAAGGATGCGCTTGAAGCGTTCCTTTTCGGCGTCGCCGCGCTCGACGATTTCCCGAACCCGCCAGAATTCCATCGCGCCAAAATTGGCGACATGCGGCCGGATATAGATATCGGGCGGATAGGCCGCCATCATATGCGCCGTCAGCGAATGCATCATGATCTGGGCCGAGCCGAACCACATGTCGAGCGCCTTGTGGTCGGTCTTGGTCAGGCCCTGTGACGGGTCGCCATTGACGTCGATGCCGATCAGGAAATCGGTATCGATGTCGGCCTGGTCCAGCGGCAGCGGATTGACCACGCCGCCATCGACCAGGATGTGGTTGGCATAGGCGACGGGTTTGAACAGGCTCGGAATGGCGATGGATCCGGCTATTGCGGGCCGCAGCAGCCCGGAATTGAACACCACCTGGTGCCAGGATTGGAAATCGGTCGCCACCACATAGAGCGGTACCTTGAGATCCTTGAACTCCAGCGGAAAGCTGGCCGGCGTGAAGGCATCGACGATATGGGTTGCGTCGAGCTGCATGGGAATGCCGGTCTTGAAAATGCCGCTCAGGCCCCGCATCTGCGTCGCCCAGAGCTTGCCGGCGATGATCTTCATCGTGCCCAGCACCTCATAGCTGTGCTCGCGCAACTCCTTGCCGGTCATGCCCGCGGCCCAGCCAGCCCCGATCAGCGCACCGATCGACGTGCCGGAAATCACGGCGGGCCGGATGCCCAGCTCGTCCATGGCCTCGATATAGGGAATATGCGTCAACCCGCGTGCCGAACCGCCGCCCAGCGCGACACCGATCCGTGGTCCAGACAAGCTATCCATCCCGCCCTTCTCCCCGCGCTTTGACCGCATCCGCTCGATGATCGCCCGGCCCCGCAATTGCAGCGGCGTCAGGGGACGTTGCGATGACGTCTGGTCAAACACAGTCCGAAGATAGGGTAGGGGACCGAAATTGAAAAAGGGTTCAGTCGGATGTGGTGAACTGGCGGGCGATCTCGCGCCATCCGATGTCGCGGCGGCAGAAGCCTTCTGGCCAGTCAATCGCATCCACGCCTCGGTAAGCACTCTGCTGCGCCTCCTGCACAGTCGCGCCCAAGGCTGTCATATTCAGCACGCGTCCACCGGCAGCCAGTAAACGGTCGCCGTCGCGCCGCGTTCCCGCGTGAAACACAACAAGTTCGTCGCCGTCGAGCCCATCCACGCCGCGGATTTCGCTGCCCATGCCATAGCTGCCAGGATAGCCCTCGGTGGCAAGGATCACCGTCAGCGCATATTGGTCCTTCCAGCTGACGTCATGGCCCTTTAGCGTACCGGTTGCCGTCGCATGCAACAGCGGCAGCAGGTCGCTCTCCATCCGCAGCATCAGCACCTGCGTCTCCGGATCGCCGAAGCGAGCATTGTATTCGACGAGCTTCGGCCCGTCCGGCGTCAGCATCAGCCCGGCATAAAGCACGCCCTGATAGGGCGTCCCCCGCGCCTTGAGCCCGCGCACCGTCGGCCAGATGACCTTCTCGATCACCTCCTCATAGATCTCGCGCGTCATCACAGGTGCCGGCGAATAGGCCCCCATGCCGCCGGTATTGGGGCCCTGGTCGCCATCAAAAACCCGCTTGTGGTCCTGCGCCGTGGTCAGCGGCAGGATGTTCTCGCCATCGCAAAGCACGAAGAGGCTGACCTCCTCGCCCTCCATGAATTCTTCGATGACCACCGAGGCTCCGGATTCGCCAAAGGCCCCGGAGAAGCAATCGATAATGGCCTCTTCCGCATCCTCGACGCTCATCGCCACGGTTACGCCCTTGCCCGCTGCCAGGCCATCGGCCTTGACCACGATCGGCGCGCTCTGGGTGTAAAGATAGGCCAAAGCCTTCGCTTCGCTATCGAACCGGCCATAGGCGGCGGTGGGAATATCCATCTCGTCGCAAAGTTGCTTGGTAAAGCCCTTCGAGCCTTCGAGCTGTCCGGCGGCCTTGCTGGGGCAGAAACAGGCAATCCCGGCCGCCCGCACATCATCGCCCAAACCGGCGACAACCTGCGCGTCCGGCCCCACGACGACGAAATCGATCGCCATCACCCGGCAGAAATCCACGACCGCCTTGTGGTCGGTGATGTCGACGACGACCTTCTCGGCGACGGACCCGGTGCCGCCATTGCCCGGCGCAATGAACAGCTTGGTGAGTTTCGGCGACTGCGCGATTTTCCACGCCAGGGCATGCTCGCGCCCGCCCGACCCAATCACCAAAACCCGCATTCACGCCTCCATGCCTGTCCCGCGCGTGATGCACGAAGGGCGGAGGCGAGGCAAGTCTTACATCTCGGCTTCTTTGAACACCGGGGTCACATCGCCATTCCACTCGGTGCGGAATTTTTCCAGCCAGCGCTGGGCTGGGGATTGCGCATGGCGGATCGTTTCTTCGAGCGGCGCCAGGTGGATGGTCTCGTCCTTGCCCTGTGCGTTGCGGCGATCGCGACGCACGAGGCCCGCCTCGGCAATGCCCACGGCCTGCGCTGCCACATCGTAAAGGTTCGAGCGGTCATGCGGGGTTTCGAGACCCAGCCGCGGCACTTCGCGGCGCATATAGTCGCGCTCTTCATTGGACCACGGTTCGATCAGCTCATAGGCCGCTTCGAGCGAGACCTCGTCATAGAGCAGGCCCGTCCAGAAAGCCGAGAGCGCCGTCACCGACTTTTCGTCGCCCATGTCGGCGCCGCGCATTTCGAGGAACTGCTTGAGCCGCACCTCGGGGAAAATCGTCGAGAGATGATCTTCCCAATCCTTGATCGTCGGCTTTTCGCCCGGCAGTTGCGGCAGCTCACCACGGAGAAACGCGCGGAAGCTCTCGCCCGCCACGTTCACATATTGCCCATTGCGGATGACGAAATACATCGGCACGTCGAGCGCGTAGTCGGCATATTGCTCGAAGCCGAAACCTTCGTCGAAGGCGAAGGGCAGCATGCCGGTGCGATCGTCGTCGGTATTGAGCCAGATATGGCTGCGGAAGCTCAGATAGCCGGAATCGCGGCCTTCCGAGAAAGGCGAGCTGGCAAAGAGCGCGGTGGCCACCGGCTGCAGCGCCACGGCGACGCGGAGCTTCTTGACCATGTCCGCCTCGCTCGAAAAGTCGAGATTGGCCTGCACGGTGCAGCTGCGGAACATCATGGAACTGCCGAGCGTGCCGACCTTTTCCATATAGGGCTTCATGATGCCGTAGCGTGACTTGGGCATCGACGGAATCTGGTCGACCGACCACAGCGGGGTCACACCCAGGCCCAGGAAGTGAATATCGAGCGGCGCGGCGACCTTCTTGGCCACGCGCATATGCTCGGCCATTTCGGCCGCCGTGCCATGGAGATCTTCCATAGGCGCGCCACTCAACTCGAACTGCCCGCCCGGCTCGAGCGAAATGCCACCAGCGACCGCATCATTGCGCAGCCCGATGACATTGTCGCCATCGTAGAACGGGTGCCAGCCGGTTTCCTTCTCGACGCCATCGAGCAGCGCCTTGACGCCCTGCGGCCCTTCATAGGTAACCGGGCGCAGCGGATTGGTGTGGAAGACATGCTTTTCATGTTCCGTGCCGATCCGCCATTCGCTCTGGGGCTTGGCGCCGCGCGCCATGGCCTCGATCAGATCGGCTCGCGAGTCGATCAGGGGGGAATTGGTGTCGGCGCTGGCCATGGGTATTCCTCGAAGGTGAGGGTTCAATGTGGCGCGGAACATAGCGTTGCACCAGCCGAAAGCAATCGCCTTTTATCGCCAATCACCGATGATAGCTTGAATAACGGCCAATGCGGCGACGGCCGCCGTGTCCGCCCGCAGGATTCGCGGGCCAAGGCTGATCGGCACCACATAGGGCAGGGCACGCAGTTTCGCGCGTTCCTCGTCGGAAAATCCGCCCTCCGGACCTATCAGCACGCCCACCTTGCGACCCTTGAGCGCGCCCAGCGCCTCGACGGGCGACGACGAGGCTTCGCCCTCGTCAGCAAAGATCAGGGCCCGGTCTTCCGGCCAGGAATCGATGAGCTTTTCCAGCGTCATCTCGGCCTCGACCACCGGCACACTCAGCACTTCGCATTGCTCGGCCGCCTCGATCGCATTGGCGACGAGCTTGTCATGTTTGAGCCGGCTGACCTGGGTGAAGCGCGTGAGAACCGGCTGGATCGTGCCCGCCCCCATTTCCACAGCCTTCTGGATCACATAGTCCAGCCGCTCGGTCTTGAGCGGCGCAAAGCCGTACCAGAGGTCAGAAACCGGCGTCTGCGCGGCGATCTGCTCGACGAGCTCCAGCACGACCGATTTTTTCGAATCGCTGCTGAGTCGCGCGAGCCACGCGCCATGGCGGCCGTTGAACACCACCACCTCGTCACCCACGCTCTTGCGCAGCACGGCGGCCAGATACAGCGATTGCTCCTTGCCCAGCGCCAACTGGCCACCCGAAGCAAGATCGGGTTCGACATACAAACGGGGCAGGGCGGAATGGCTACGGGGCATGGCAATCTTGCACAGTGGTAAAGCCGCAGTTAGGACTGAAGCCCTGTCCAGGGCAAGCCGGACAGCACATTTCCAGCAGCCAGGACGCATGCCATGACCGATACCCCTCCCGGCACCGTTGCCGATGCCCAGTCGGGCAATCTGGTGGATCGCTATGCGCCGGCCTGGCTGAAGCCCTATGCGCGCCTGGCCCGGTGGGATCGCCCCATCGGCATCTGGCTGCTGTTTTGGCCCTGCATCTGGGGCCTTGGCCTCGCCGCCGTCAGCGCACCCGATCGTGGCTTCGATTGGATCGCGGCCATCCTGATGTTCCTTGGCGCCTGCCTGATGCGCGGTGCCGGCTGCACCTTCAACGACATCGTTGATCGCGACATCGACATCAAGGTCGCCCGCACCCGCTCGCGGCCCATCCCGTCGGGACAGGTGACCGCCCGCGAGGCGCTCTATTTCATGGTTGCCCAGGCACTGCTCGCCTCGGCAATCCTCTTTCAGTTCAACCGCTTCACCGTCTATGCCTGCGTCGCCTCGCTGGTGCTGGTCGCCATCTATCCCTTCATGAAGCGCATCACCTGGTGGCCCCAGGCCTTCCTTGGCCTCGCCTTTTCCTATGGCGCGCTGGTGGGCTGGTCATCGCAGACCGGCGGCCTCGGCTGGGCGCCGGTGCTGCTCTATGCCGGCACCATCCTCTGGGTCATCGGCTACGACACGCTCTATGCCCTGCAGGATATCGAGGATGACGCGCTGATCGGCGTCAAATCCACGGCGCGCCTGTTCGGCGACCACGTCAAACCGGTCGTCGCCGTGCTTTATGTGGGTGCATTCCTGCTCTGGATCAGCGCCGCGCTGCTGGTCGGCGGTGGCATCATCTTCGCGGCCCTGTCGCTGATCGCCGGCGGCATCCTGGTCTGGCAGGTGCTGACGATTGATCCATCGGGCCCGGAGAATCCGCGATCGCGGTTTTACAGCAACCACTATGTCGGGATCGTTCTGTCGCTGGCACTGCTGGCGGAGTGGGTTTGGTAATTTGGGGTTTTCCCCAAACCGCCCCACCCACTCGATGTCATCCCGGCCTTGTGCCGGGACCCATCCCGAGATCGTTGTCCGGCCGCAAGGTGGTTCGTTCGACCGACCTTGCGGCGGTGGTGCGATCTCAAGATGGGCCCCGGCTCAAGGCCGGGGTGACACCGTGGTTGTGGAGTGATCACGGCATAGCCGAGAGGAACTAACTTCGGACGATACCCCAAAAACGTCAAAAGGGCTGACCGCACCACTGGTCAACCCTATCAACGTGCTTTGGAGGAGCAGAACTCTTATGCGTCGGGCTGGCTGCCCGGCTGGCGGCGGTTGAGGAAGCGGGGGCGGCGGTTGGCTTCGGCGACCAGTTTGCGGCGCGAAGCCGTGTTGCCCACCATCACGCCATCAACCTGCTGGCTATAGGGCATATAGGCGCCATCGCCGGCCTTGATGAACAGCGGCAGGCGGAGCTTCTTGCCCCAGTTCTGCCATTCGGCAACGACGCTGTGATTGCCCTCTTCTTCGAAGACGCGATAATTCAGCTCGCTGTCGGAATGCACCAGCTCGATCGAGCTGGTCAGCACGCCCTCTTCGGAAATCTTGGTCGCTACGGCAACGCCGATGAACTCGGTAACCGGTACCTTGACCTTGATGGCCACGCCGCTCTGCTCGAGCATACGGCGAACGGTAACGGTCTTTACGGGATCTCGCGGGCCATTGTCATTGGCAGCCACAAAGCGCCGATCTGTCAGCGCGGGCCGGCCAAAAGCGAGTACGACAGACGTCCCTTCCATCGCAACACCATGAACCATTTGAATTCGCCTTCCTGTCAACTTCGAGAGCTGGTTTTTATTGCCCTCTTTCGTGTGACCAACATACCGCGTCCCCTTACCCGCCACCTTAATCGGTTCGGTTAAGTTTATGTTGTTTTCCCGGAGGGTTAGCAGGGTATTGCACCCTGTAGGATGCGGTTAACTCAACGCGGTGCAACCCCATTAACCCTGCCATATTTGGGGACGCGATCACGCCATGCGGCGCGCCCCTTGCTCAAGCCTTGCGCGCGGCCTAAAAGGCCGGGAAATGCCCGCGCCAGCCACAACTTACAATGATGATCTCGAACTGCTCCGCTCCTCTGCGGTGGCAGCGGGCATCATTGCGTCGAGTTTCTTCCGGCGCCCTGTGAAAAGCTGGGACAAGGAAAATGCCTCCCCCGTCAGCGAGGCCGATATCCTTGTTGACCGCTATCTGGCCAATGCCCTGCTGCAGGCACGACCCGATTATGGCTGGCTGAGCGAGGAAACCGCCGACAATCCGAGCCGCCTCGATTGTGAACGCGTCTTCGTCATCGACCCGATCGACGGCACGCGCGGCTTCCTGCGCGGCGAGGACAGCTGGACGGTGTCACTGGCCGTGGTCGAAAACGGCGTACCAGTGGCCGGCGTCGTCTATGCCCCCGTGCGCGATGAAATGTATGACGCGGCCAGGGGCGAGGGTGCCCGGCTCAATGGCCGCGCCATCCAGCGCACGCGCCGCGCCGGTGATGCACCTATCATTCCAGCCGCCGGCGCCGTGCATCAGGAAATGCAGGCGGCGGGTCTCCACTATACGCGTGGCCCCTATTATCCATCGCTGGCCTATCGGCTGGTGCAGGTGGCGACGGGAAAACTCGATGCCGTGGCCAATCGCCGGGGCAGCCAGGATTGGGACATCGCCGCGGCGACGGTGATCCTGGACGAATGCGGCGTCGAGATCGCCGATGTGTGCAGCGGGTTCCCCCGTTTCAACAGACGTGATGTGCGCCACGGGGCGCTTGCGGCCATCTGCGATATGAGCCTAAAACCCGTCATTCATGCGGCGTTGATAAAGGTTTATGGGTGCCCGTCGCCCGAAACCGGCGACGCGGCACTTTCGATTTCAGAAATTACGGATCAGACCGATGGCTAGTGAACCCGCGACCAAGCAGCTCCTCCACCTCGTGATCGGCGGCGAATTGTCGAGCCTCGAGGGCGTGACCTTCTCCGATCTCGACCAGGTTGATATCGTCGGCCTCTATCCCAATTATGCCGCTGCCTATACCGTCTGGAAGCAAAAGGCGCAGATGACCGTGGACAATGCGCATACGCGCTATTTCATCGTCCACCTGCACCGCCTGATGGACCCGGAAACCACCAAGATCTAGGCGACAAGCGCCTCGATTATTGCCGAAATGGCACCCGGGCCGCCGATGTTCCGGCGGCCCACTTCGCCCAGGCGGGCGCGTTCCGCATCATCGGTCAGAAGCGTCTGGAGTGCTGCGCCCACGGCTTGAGCTTCAGGCTCCACAACGGTCCGGGCATCACCGAACAGCATCTGCTCATCGGTAAAGCGCGAACGGCGGTCGCGTGGATTGATGAAGGTGATGACTGGCTTGCCCAGTCCTAGCGACTGCACCGTCGCCGTGCCGGCCTGCGACAGCACCACATCCGAAGCCGCCAGCAGATTGCCCATCACCGAGCCGCGCGCCATGTGGATGGTCAACTCGCCGTCGGACAGCTCACCCAGATCGCCCGCTTCGGCGCTGAGCATCGCGGTGCGCTGCAACCCGGCGTTTTTGGCCAGTTCCTCGACATTGACGCTGCCAGCCACGGCCAGAAACACATCCGGCCTTACTTCGGCAGGCAGGCTGCGCAGCGCCGCGACCTGCAGCGCAAAGCTTTCGGCCGTCAGCGCCCGGCTGCCGGGAAGAAGCGTCACGGCCTGCTTCTGACGACGGCGCGATGTGGCGTCGTAATCGCCGGTCGGGATAGTGTCCATCATCACATTGCCGGCGCAGCGCGCATCGACATCGATATGGACAAGGCTGCGTGACAGCTTTTCCGAGCGGCAGAACACCACATCGCAAGCCCGCTTGATCACCCAACGCTCGGCGCCCGAATAGAGCCGCGCTGCGCCGGTCTTGTAGACGTCGATATAGAAGAGTTTGCGGTGGCCGGTAAAATAGCCGGCGATCACGCCCACCATGTCCCCGATCACAACCACGCGGTCATATTTGCCGCGCACCTGGCGGAGAAATTTGAGTGCCGGTGGTACGGTCCTGAGCCCGCCCGTGGCGACGTCGCGGCGTAGCGAGCCCTTGACGTTGCGCCAGCCTTCCGAGGCCAGCGTGGCGCGTGGCCCAACCACTGGGCAGACCCCGGCATAGGCATTGCCCGCCCCGATCATGGGATAGGCTTCGACCGCGCAGTCACCCGGCATCTGCCGGATGATATTGGCGGCGATGGAATCCTCGCCATGTCCGTTGGATACGACCAGATATCTGCGGCGGCCCGACGCTTCGGCCACCACGATCAGGCCCCGCGGCCGAAACGCTCGAAAGCGGTATGGGCGGCCACGGCGTCCACATAGGGCTCCTGCCGGTCGACGCTCCAGTAGAACAGTTCATCGAGCGGGATCGGCTTCTGCGTGATGGCGCAGCGCACGAATGTGCCGGGCTTGAGCACCACATAGTCGCCATCGAGATAGCGGACCTGCGCCTCTGTGGGCGAAAAACTCTTGTCGAAGATGTTCATGTCGATCTTCCTTCAACCTTTGCCCCGATATAGCGGGCCGCAAACCCGATCAAAAGAGGCTTTCCTGACTATCGCTGTCAGCCTGTGGACGTGGTTTCTTCTTTATGGGCGGGCCGCCCGCAATCGTCGCGCCGATCTCGCCATCGGCAAATTCGATCCCAACCTGATCGCCGGGCACCAGCGCCGCCTTGCCATGGATCAAATTGCCGTCGCTATCCTTGATCACCGCATAGCCGCGCGCCAATACGCTCCGGTAGCTCAGCGAGACCAGGAGCTTGCCCGACTGGGTTAGGGCGGAGCGCTTTTCGGTGAGACCGCTGGCGATGCCGGCCAGCAACCGCGCCGACAGCGGCCCAAGCTGGCTCTGCGAATGGCGCAGCTCGCTGCGCAGTGCCGTGGGCGAGAGTTTTGGCCCTATGGTTTCAAACAGCGCCCGCTTGCGTTCGACCAGGCGCCCGGCTGACGATGCCAACCGCTCCGCGCGCGGGTCATAGGTCAGCCGTGCGCGCTCGACTGTCTTGTTGAGACCTGCCTGGCTGCGCAGATGGAGATTCCCCAGCCGCTCGGCAGCAGCTGTCCAGCGATCCGCAAGAAGTCGTCCGGCATGCTTGCTCTCGATGCGGGAGAAAGCCACGCGCCGGTCCTGCACCGAATGGCGCAGACCCGACAGCAGGTTGCTGGCCGCATGGTCGAGCCTCTGGCGCTGGGTCGAGACCAGGTCGCTCGCGCGCGGCAACCCTGCTGACGCCGCCCGGAAGCGATCGCGCCCGCTGCCCACGACGCGTCGCGTCGCCTGGCGCTGGCGCCCGCCCAGATCATCGACGTAGCCAATGAGTTCGGCCCGCACCGGTACCGCGGCTTCCGCAGCTGCCGTTGGCGTCGGCGCGCGCATGTCCGAGGCATAGTCGATCAGGGTCGTATCGGTCTCGTGGCCCACGGCCGAGATCACCGGAATGCCAGAACCCGCAACGGCCCGCACCACGGCTTCCTCGTTGAAGCCCCACAGATCCTCGATCGATCCGCCGCCACGCGCCACGATAAGGAGATCCGGTCGCGGAATTTCTCCGTTGGGCAGCAAGGCGTTGAAGCCCTCGATGGCGTTGACCACCTCGGGCGCGCAGGTGTCGCCCTGTACCCGCACCGGCCAAACTAGCACATGGCAGGGGAAGCGATCGTTGAGGCGGTGGAGGATGTCCCGGATCACCGCTCCGGTCGGCGATGTGATGACGCCGATCACCCGCGGCAGATAGGGCAGGGCGCGCTTGCGCTCCTTGGCAAACAGGCCCTCCGCCTGCAGTTTCCGCTTGCGGTCCTCGAGCAGCGCCATCAAGGCGCCCGCACCAGCCGGCTCGATATTGTCGATGACGATCTGATATTTCGACGAGCGCGGGAAGGTCGTCAGCCGCCCTGTGGCAATGACTTCCATGCCCTCTTCGGGCTTGAACGTCAGCTTGCCGAAATTGCCCTTCCAGACCACGGCATCCATCGATGCCGCATCGTCCTTGAGCGTGAAATAGGCATGGCCCGACGAATGCTGCCCGCGATAGCCCGAGATTTCGCCGCGTACGCGCACGTGGCCGAATTCGTCTTCCACGGTGCGTTTGACCGCCTGGGCGATCTCGCTGACGGTGAATTCTGCGGCATTGGAGAGAGTTTCGGCCATGCCTTCTGGTGCGACAAAGCCCGGTTCAGGTCAAGGATCAGCGCACAACAAGCTGGTGATCGCGCCTATTCCGCTGCCTCGACATGACGTTGGGTATCCAGATTGCCCATGGACTGCACGATATGGTTGGCCAATGCGTCATAGATGCCGCCATAGGCGTGGCTTCCGCGCATGATGGCCATCTGCGCGTCCTGCAATCGCGGCAGGCCTGCCTCTTCCGCGACAACGCGCATGCCCGGTTGCAAGGCGCTTTCCGGCAGGAAGCCGACGGCAAGGTCCGAAAGCACGGCACTCGAAATGGCGGTCGCGTTGGACGATGTATAGGCCACGCGATAGTCTTTCGAAGTCCGGTCGAGGGCTTCCAACGCGTCCTTGCGCCAGATGCAATATTGCGGCCCGCAAGCGATGGCGAGCGGCTCGCTGGCGAGAGCCCGGCCACCATGGCTTGCCACCCAGAACATCTTTTCGGTGCGGAACAATTCGCCGAAATTCTGTTCGGTGCCCTGGGTAAAGACGATCAGATCATAACGACCAGCTCGCATGCCGCCCAAAAGGTGTTCGGACGCCATGCAGGACACGTCCACGGCAATCCTTGGATGGGTGCGCTGGAAACTCGACAGGATCACTGGCAAGAGACGCACGGCATAATCATCCGGCACGCCGAAGCGGATCGAGCCGGCGAGATCGCCTTCCGAGAAATGGTCGAGGATTTCCGCATTGGTGCGCAGCATCTTGCGGGCCCGGGCGTAAAGCGCATCGCCGTGATGGGTCAGCGTGACGCTGCGGCCCTCGCGCGCCAACAGGCTGTGCCCCAGCCGCTCCTCGAGCCGCTTGATCTGCATCGAGACTGCCGACTGCGTCTTGTTCACGCGCCGCGCCGCCTCGGTAAAGCTGCCGCAATCGGCAATGGCGCAAAAGCTCTGCAGCTGGTCGAGATCGAGAGGCGCGCTCATGGGTAATCTCCATCACCCAAATTGATTGATCGGATGAAATCTATTTGTTGGACGAATGGAAGTCCAGAGCGCTATCACTGGATTATCGGGGTAATGGCCTCGAACCCAGCCCGCTCCTCCTTCTAGGGCACAACAACTTTTTTGGAGACTTTCAATGGCTCTCTCGCTTCCTGGCGAGCGGTCACTCGCGGCCGCCACGCCTGCAAATCCCTTCGTTGCTTTTGTGCGCTGGATTGCAAAGGCTCGCGCTGCTCGTGCCCGTCGAGTGGCACTGGAAGCCCTGCTTGAACTCGATCATGCTCGCCTGAGCGATCTGGGCATTTCACGCGACGATATCGGCGCGGCGCTTGCCCAGCCCCACCGCGCCGGCCAGCTGTTGCACACGGCGCGTTCGCAGAACGCCTATCTCTGATCGGGTAAACCTATTGCGCCGGTCGACCTGACCGGTGCCACCTTGTTGGTACGGACACTTTTCGAGCGCTCGTGCCTTCTCCCGGACCGGTTTTGCCACCGGTCCCGTTTCCTGATGACTTGCCGGACATGCGCTTTCAGCGCCTGTCCGGTTTTTTATGGTCAGTCAGTCAAATTGCACGCCGATGTCGGTAGCGGTCCGGTGAATGGCCGTGCAGGCAAAGCTGCGACCGTCATCCATCACCAGCTCGAATGTATCGGGCACGCCCACAACGCTGGGCAGGCGGAGCAGGGCGCCTGTCTCGGACATGTTGCGCACCATGCAGGTAAAGGTCGAAAAGCCTTCATTGCTGGCAATGCGCGCGCCCTTGAGCGTGCGCTGGCGGATCGAACTGCGTTGTTCTTCACTCATGGCGAACTCCTTTGATTACGGGAGTTGAGCAAAGCCTTCCTCGAAGCCGTTCAGCGAAACGGGAATACCGATGCCTTCTTCCGGCGTCTTGAATACGACGAAGATCGCGTTCTCGCCCTGTGACAGAGTGTCGATCAGGCTGTCGTCGAGCACGACCTCGGCCACGCAGCCATTGGGCAGGCAGCGCACGAAGGCGACGCGGCCCATGTCCTCGCCATCGACATTGAGCCCCAGGCCATTGGGCAGCAGGACGCCAAGCGGGGCCAGGACGCGCAGCAGACGGGCTTCGCGATCGGCGGTGCGCAGGACGATAACGGAGAGACCGACATTGGGCTGATCCTCGGCTGTCACGTTCTGGATAATGGCGCATTGCTCGGTGCTGGCGCCGGGAGGCGTGTCGCAACTCATCTGCCAGTCGCCATATTCTCCGCGCACCACGCCCTGGGCTTGAGCGGCGCCCGCAATGCCCGTTGCAGCGATGATGGCAAGGCCCAGGCCGGCCAGGCGGCGCTTCACGATCGACTTCACTTGTATCAATTCTCCCGACGAATCGCGCAGCTGCGCTAGGCCTTTAGTGTTTCCAACAGGCTTTTGTTCAAGTCAACCAAGCCCCGGATTTGCTGGGGATATGGGTGGTAAACTGCGGCAAGCATGAGGCATTTTCGGCCATTCGTTCCACAACGTGATGCATATTCCACCTCTCTGGCTGCGATGGACTCGGGCTTCGCGATATGATTTAGGTCAATTCTAGAGTTTTTCGCTCCGAGGTTGAGTCGGGGCGGCGTTTGCTATGCCGCTGTTTTTCCCCCTCAATCCCGGGTGCGATCGCACCAATTGAAGTCGATAGGGGGTTTGGGTGACCGTGCAATTCTTGAGAAAGATGGTGGCCTTTTCGGTAGCCGCGATGGCGCTGGCCCCGGTTCTCGCCACGGCGCAGGAAGAGACTGGCGGTTATACTGCCGGCCATCCCCTCCCGGGTCAGTTCCATCTGCAGCGATCGGTGACCCCGATCATGGACTCCATCACGGCCTTCCATGATGGCATCCTGATGTGGTCGATCAGCCTGATCGTCGCGCTGGTCCTGGGTCTGCTGATCTGGATCGTCATCCGCTACAATGCCAAGCGCAATCCGGTTCCTGCCGCCTTCACCCACAATACCATGGTGGAAGTGATCTGGACCGTGCTGCCGATCGTGGCGCTGATCATCATCGCCATTCCCTCCTTCGGCGTGCTGAGCGACCAGCTCACGACGCCCGATGGCGAACGCAAGTATCTCGGCTCCAACATCTTCTCCTTCGGTGAAGTCGAAGTGCCTGCGCCCGAGCTGACCATCAAGGCCACTGGCCAGGCATGGTATTGGGATTACGAATATGTCGATCAGGAACTGGGCTTCTCGTCCAACATCCTGGGTGAAGCTGGCAACAACTATGTCCAGGACATCAAGCCGAACCAGCCGCGCCTGCTGGCCGTCGATAATGAACTGGTCGTTCCGGTCGATACCACTGTGCGCCTCCAGGTGACTGCCGATCCGACCGGTGTGATCCATGCTTTCGCCGTGCCGTCCTTCGGCATCAAGATCGACGCTGTTCCCGGCCGTCTCAACGAGACCTGGTTCAACTCGCGCGAGACCGGCATTTTCTACGGCCAGTGCTCCGAGCTCTGCGGCCAGAACCACGCCTACATGCCGATCGCCGTGCGCGTCGTCGAAAAAGAAGAATTTGCAGCCTTCATGGCGGCGTATGAGTCGGACGGCTATGCCGCTGCCAACGCCACGCTTGTGGCTGTGCAGTAAGAACACGGGTCAGGGGACACTACGAAATGGCTGACACGACCGCCCACCTCGAAGCCCACGCGACCGGCCACGACGCCGCTTCGCATCACGAACCCACCGGCTGGCGCCGTTGGGTCTATTCGACCAACCACAAGGATATCGGTATCATGTACCTGATCTTCGCGATTGTCGCGGGGATCATCGGTGGTCTGCTCTCTGGCGTCATGCGCCTCGAGTTGCAGGAGCCGGGTATCCAGATTTTCCACGGCCTTGCGGCCATGGTCTATGGCATCGAGGGCGATAGCGCCATCGACGCCGGCAAGCACATGTACAACGTGTTCACCACGGCCCACGCGCTGATTATGGTGTTCTTCGTGGTCATGCCCGCCACCATGGGCGGCTTTGCCAACTATTTCGCGCCCCTGATGATCGGTGCGCCCGATACCGCCTTCCCGCGTATCAACAACATCGCCTTCTGGCTTCTGCCGCCGGCCTTTATCCTGCTGCTGATGTCGCTGTTCTTCGAAGGCACCGGCTCGACGGCTCTCGGCTTTGGTGGCGGCTGGACCATCTATCCGCCCCTGTCGTCCTCGGGTCACCCTGGCCCTGCCATGGATTTCGCCATCCTCTCGCTCCACGTTGCGGGCGTGAGCTCGATCCTGGGCGCAATCAACCTGATCACCACGATCTTCAACATGCGCGCTCCGGGCATGACGCTGCACAAGATGCCGCTGTTTGCCTGGTCCGTGCTGGTGACCGCCTTCCTGCTGCTGCTGGCCCTGCCGGTTCTGGCTGGCGCCATCACCATGCTGTTGACCGACCGCAATTTCGGTACGGCCTTCTTCAAGCCTGACCAGGGCGGTGACCCGATCCTGTTCCAGCACCTGTTCTGGTTCTTCGGCCACCCAGAAGTGTACATCATGATCCTGCCGGGCTTCGGCATCATCAGCCACATCGTCTCGACCTTCTCGCGCAAGCCGATCTTCGGCTACATGGCCATGGCCTACGCCATGGTCGCCATCGGCTTCGTCGGCTTCGTCGTGTGGGCCCACCATATGTACACCACCGGCATGAGCCTTGACGTGCAGCGCTATTTCGTTGCCGCCACCATGGTCATCGCGGTGCCCACGGGCGTGAAGATCTTCTCCTGGATCGCCACCATGTGGGGCGGCTCCATCACCTTCAAGTCGCCCATGCTCTGGGCTATCGGCTTCATCTTCCTGTTCACCGTTGGTGGTGTGACGGGTGTGGTGCTCGCCAATGCCGGTGCCGACCGTGCGCTGCACGACACCTACTATGTGGTTGCCCACTTCCACTACGTGCTGTCGCTGGGTGCCGTGTTCTCTATCTTTGCCGGCTGGTACTACTGGTACCCCAAGATGTTCGGCTGGCTCTACAACGAGACTCTGGCCAAGCTGCATTTCTGGGTCATGTTCGTTGGCGTGAACCTGATCTTCTTCCCGCAGCATTTCCTCGGCCTCGCCGGCATGCCGCGCCGCTACATCGACTATCCGGACGCGTTTGGCTTCTTCAACCGCATCTCCTCGATCGGCTACTACATCACCTTCGTCGCCATGCTGATCTTCTTCTATGCAACCTGGGAAGCCAGCCGCAAGAAGCGCCCGGCCGGTGACAATCCCTGGGGTGACGGCGCGACGACCCTGGAGTGGACCCTGTCCAGCCCGCCGCCGTTCCACCAGTTCACCACCCTGCCGCGGATCGATTCGACCAACGCACACTAAGACCATCCGGGCCGCGTCCGCGCGGCCCGCAATTCCCAAACGAAGGCAAGGCCAGTGGCTTTTATCGGCGACAGCAGATCACTTTCCGGCATGACCGGCGAAGCCGGCGTGGGGGACTACCTCGCGCTGCTCAAGCCGTCCGTCATGCAACTGGTGGTTTTCGTCGGCCTTGTCGGCGTCGTCGTGGCGCCGGGTGAGATCAACCCATTCGTCGCCATCATCGCCGTTGCCTGCATCGCCATTGGCGCCGGCGGCTCGGCCGCGCTGAACATGTGGTACGATAGCGATATCGACGCCATCATGAGCCGCACCCAGAACCGTCCCATCCCCTCTGGCCGCATGAGCCGCGAGGAAGCGCTGGTCTTCGGCATGGTGCTGTCGATATTTTCGGTGGCACTGCTGGGTCTTGCGACCAATTGGGTCGCCGCCGGCTGGCTGGCTTTCACCATCTTCTTCTACGTCGTCATCTATACGATGTGGCTCAAGCGCTCGACGCCGCAGAACATCGTTATCGGTGGCGCAGCCGGTGCTTTCCCGCCGATCGTCGGCTGGGCCGCGGTGACCGGTTCGGTTTCGCTCGAAAGCGTCGTCCTCTTCCTGATCATTTTCCTCTGGACCCCGCCGCATTTCTGGGCGCTGGCGCTCTACAAGCAATCCGACTATGGCGCTGCCGGTGTACCCATGATGCCCAATGTGGCCGGGGAGAAGTCCACCAAGATCCAGATCTTCGTCTATACGCTGCTGCTGGCTGCATCGGCCATGCTGCCGACGATCCTCGGTTTTTCCGGCTGGGTCTATACCAGTGTCGCCCTCATCACCGGCGTGAGCTTTAGCTGGCTCGCCTGGCGCCTGCTGATGACCCGCGAAGACGTTCCCATGCGCAAGTCGGCGCGATCCCTGTTCAATTACTCGCTCAGCTATCTGTTCATCGTGTTCTTTGCGTTCATGACCGACAACCTGCTGACCCGCTTCGGGACCTTCGGATGATGAGCGCCAATAATATGACCAATATCGAAGCTGAAACGCCCGAAGTGGCTGCGGCCCGTGCGCGCGTCCGTCGCCGCCGCTCCATCGCCCTGGCCATCGCCTTGGCGATCTTTGCCATCACGTTCTATACGCTGACCATCGTCAAGATGGGCCCTGCGCTGTTCGATCGGGCGCTTTGATGGCAGATCTGCACCATCCCGGCCTGAACCCCGAAATGGCCCGCCGCAACAAGCGCGTTGCGGTGATCGGTCTGGGCATTGCCATGGGCATGGTTGGTCTCGCCTATGCCTCGGTGCCGCTCTACAACATCTTCTGTCAGGTGACCGGCTTTGGCGGCACGCCCGGCAAGGCAACCGACAATCCCAAGGGTATCATCGACCGCGAGATGACCGTGCGCTTCGACTCCAACGTGGCCCATGATCTGGCCTGGAGCGTCAAGCCGGCAGCCCTGATCAAGGATCGCATCGGCGCCGTCGACACGGTCAACTACGTTGCGACCAACAATTCGGACGAGCCGATCACCGGCATGGCTATTTTCAACGTCTCGCCCGAAAAGGCTGGCGTCTATTTCAACAAGATCGAATGCTTCTGCTTCACCGAGCAGACGCTGCAGCCCGGTGAGACCGTGGACATGCCGATCGTGTTTTTCGTCGATCCCGAACTCGCGGACAATCCCGAGCTCAACACTGTCAAAGAGATTACGCTCTCTTACACTTTCTACGCTTCAGACAACGAGGGAAGCTGAACATGGCCGATCTAGCCAAGAACCATGACTATCACATGGTCCCACCGAGCCCATGGCCCTTCGTCATGTCGGTCGCGGTGCTCATCATGGCCATGGGTGGCGTCTTCTGGATGCACCACTGGACCCCGTGGGTCTTCTTCGTCGGTCTCGTTGGCGTGCTCTATGTCATGTACGCCTGGTGGAGCGATGTGATCCGCGAAGCCAACAATGGCGTGGACCATACCCCGGTGGTGCAGATGCACCATCGCTATGGCATGATCCTGTTCATTGCCTCCGAAGTCATGGTCTTCTTCGGCTTCTTCTGGGCCTATTTCGACGGCTTCTTCCGCCTCGATGACGTCGAGCAATATGCCCGCGTTGCAGCCACCGGGGGCATCTGGCCACCGACTGGTGTCGAACTGTTCGACCCCTTCCACCTGCCGCTGTTCAATACGCTGCTGCTGCTGACCTCGGGCACGACCGTTACCTGGGCGCATCATGCGCTGCTCGAGGGTGACCGCGAGGGCCTCAAGTGGGGCCTGGTCCTGACCGTGCTGCTGGGCGCTGTCTTCACCGGCGTGCAGATCATCGAATATACCGAAGCCGCCTTCAGCTTCTCGGGCAACATGTATGGCGCCACCTTCTTCATGGCGACCGGCCTGCATGGCTTCCACGTCTTCATCGGCACCGTGTTCCTGCTGGTCTGCCTGATCCGCGCCCTCAAGGGCGACTTCACCCCCGAGCGTCACCTCGGCTTTGAATTTGCCGCCTGGTACTGGCATTTCGTCGACGTGGTGTGGCTGTTCCTGTTTGCCTCGATCTATGTCTGGGGCAGCTGGGGCGTGGCACTGAACCACTAGGCCCGGCCGATAGAATTTCGAAGGGGCGCAGCCACAAGCTGCGCCCCGATTTCTTTGGAGACCAGCTTGTCCGAGACGTCGCCCATCCTGACCGGCCTCAAATGCCGCTGCCCGCGCTGCGGCGTGGGCAAGCTGTTTGCGGGCTACCTCAAGGTCGCCCCCGCCTGCTCCAACTGCGGCCTCGATTTCAAGTTTGCCGATAGCGGCGACGGTCCGGCGATCTTCGTGATTTTCCTCGTGGCGCCGCTGGTGATCATCCTGGCGCTGATTGTCGGCGCGGCCTTCAATCCGGCGCCCTATGTTCATCTGATCCTTTGGATTCCAACCACACTGGTGCTTTGCCTGCTGCTCCTGCCGCCCTTCAAGGGCGTGATGGTCGCCCTGCAATATCGCCACGATGCACATGAGGGGCATCAATGAGTGCCAAGCGCCGCCTTAGCGGTTTCATGACCTGGACCTTCGTGGTCCTGATGCTGGCGCTGGCCGCCACCTGCGCCTGGCTGGGCACCTGGCAGATGCATCGCCTTGCCGAAAAGGAAGCCTTGATCGCGGCAGTCGACCAGCGCCTCGATGCGGCGCCAATTCCCGTACCGCCGGCAACAGACTGGCCAGACATCGACCTCGAAGCCCTCAATTTTCAGCCCGTCTCGCTGACGGGTCGCTTCCGCTACAACCAGACCGTTACCGTCTTCACCAGCCTCGCCAATGCCAATGGGCCCGCGTCCGGCCCTGGATATTGGGTTGTCACGCCCTTCGCCTTGGCCGAAGGCGGCACGGTTTTCGTCAACCGTGGCTTTATTCCGCAGGAACTGCAGGAAGCGGCGGTCACCGATGGCACCGCCGACGATGGCGAGGTCACGATTTCCGGCCTGTTCAGACCTGGCGAACATGCCGGCTTCATGACCCCTGGCGCCGATACCTCCAACCGCATCGAATGGGTCCGTGATCCCGTCCGGCTTGCCGATCAGGTCGATCCTGCCATGGCGCCTTTCGCACCATTCTATGTCGACATGCCCGCTGGTCCGCCCGGTGAACTGCCCCAGGGCGGCGAGACGGTCATCGAGTTCCCCAACAACCACCTCGGTTATGCCTATACCTGGTACGGCTTTGCCATTGTCGCCGTCGTGATGCTTGGCTTCTGGTTCATGCGCCAAAGGGCTGATGCCAAGGGTTGAGCCAATGGTTGCGGTTCACGCCGGTGTTGACTAGGTTGCAACTATTCTAAAAGGGCCCAATCCCCCAATGCAGTTTGTCTCTACGCGTGGCCAGGCGCCCGTGCTCGGCTTCTCTGACGCGGTCCTGGCGGGCCTTGCCTCCGATGGCGGCCTTTATGTGCCGCAGTCCTGGCCGCAGTTCTCGGCCAGCGAAATTGCCGCCTTTGCCGGCAAGCCCTATGCCGATGTCGCCTATGCCGTGATCAGCCGCTTCACCGGTGACGAGATCGCGCCAGCCAGGCTCAAGGCCATCATCGATGACTCCTATGCCGTCTTCCGGCATCCCTCGGTGACGCCGCTGGTCGAGATCGAACCCAATCACTTCGTGCTAGAGCTGTTCCACGGCCCGACGCTGGCCTTCAAGGATGTGGCCATGCAGTTCCTGAGCCGGGTGATGGATCATATCCTCGCCGAACGGGGCCTCAAGGCGACCATCGTTGGCGCCACTTCCGGCGATACCGGTTCGGCCGCCATCGAGGCCTTCCGCGGCCGCGACACCACCGATATCTTCATCCTGCACCCGCAGGGCCGCACATCGGCGGTGCAGCGCCGCCAGATGACCACCGTGCTCGACGCCAATGTCCACAATCTGGCGCTCGAGGGCACGTTCGATGACTGCCAGAACATCGTCAAGGCGATGTTCAACAACCACAAGTTCCGCGATCGTGTGCGCCTCTCGGGTGTCAACTCCATCAACTGGGGCCGTATCGTCGCGCAGATCGTCTATTATTTCACCGCGGCGGTTTCCCTCGGTGCGCCGCATCGCAAGGTGAGTTTCACCGTGCCGACCGGCAATTTCGGTGACATTTTTGCCGGCTATTGCGCCAAGCAGATGGGCCTGCCCATCGAGCGGCTGGTGATCGCCACCAATGCCAATGACATTCTGCGCCGCACCATGGACACCGGCCGCTATGAAATGGATGGCGTGGCCCCAACCATCAGCCCGTCGATGGACATCCAGATCTCGTCCAATTTTGAGCGCCTGTTGTTTGAAGGTGCTGGACGCGATGCGTCTGCGGTTCTCCGCATGATGGATGGCCTGAAGCAGTCCGGTGGCTTTGCTTTGCCCGACAATGCGCTGGCCGCCATCCGCCGCGACTTCGCGGCCGGCACGACCGGCGAGGCGGAAACGACCGCGACCATCTCCATGACCTTGCAGGCTGCGGGTTATCTGCTCGATCCCCATACGGCGGTCGGCGTCAATGTCGCGCGCCATCAGGCGCATGGTGCGACGCCCATGATCACGCTGGGCACGGCCCATCCGGCCAAATTCCCGGCCGCCGTCAAGGATGCCACCGGCATCGAACCGGCACTGCCGGCCTGGCTGGCGGATCTTCATTCGCGCGAAGAGCGTTTGAGTGTGCTTGCCAACGACCAGTCTGCGGTCGAAGATTTCATTTCTGCGCGCACGCGCGCTGCCTGAAGCTCGGGCGGAGGAGCCTGGTTTGACCGTAAAATCAACGACCCTCGACAATGGCATGGTGGTGCTCACCGACGACATGCCGCATCTCGAAAGCGCCTCGCTGGGCGTCTGGGTGAGGGCAGGGGCGCGCAGCGAGCGCAAGACCGAGCATGGCATTTCCCATTTGCTCGAGCATATGGCCTTCAAGGGCACCACCTCGCGCAATGCGCTGGAAATTGCCGAGGCCATCGAAAATGTCGGTGGCGACCTCAATGCCGCGACCTCTATCGAACACACCGGCTACTTCGCCCGCGTGCTCAAGGAAGACGTTGTTCTGGCGGCCGATATTCTCTCCGATATCCTGCAGAACTCGCTGTTTGACGAAGACGAACTGACCCGCGAAAAGCAGGTCATCGTTCAGGAGATTGGCGCCGCCCGCGACAATCCCGACGACCATGTCTTCGACCTGTTCCAGGCCGCAGCCTTCCCCACCCAGCCGATCGGGCGGACCATTCTGGGCACCGTGGATTCTGTTCGCGAGATTACCGCCGATACCGTCCGCAAATATATGAACCGCAACTATGTGGGCGACCACATGGTGATGGCCGCCGCTGGCAATGTCGATCACGAGGGCCTGGTGCGGGTCGCCGAGCAGCGCTTCGCTGACCTCAAGCCCAATGGTGCGCCGCTTCCGCAGCGCGCCGAATACCAGGGCGGTGAGGAGCGGCTGATCTCCGACCACGAGCAGGCCCATATCGTCATCGGCTTCGAAGGCCGCGCCTATAATGCCGACGGCTTCTATGCCGCGCAGGTGCTGGCTTCCATTCTTGGTGGCGGCATGAGCTCGCGCCTGTTCCAGGAAGTGCGCGAAAAGCGCGGCCTCTGCTATTCGGTCTATTCCTTTCATTGGGCCTTCGCCGACAGCGGCGTCTTCGGCGTCGCCGCGGCGACGGGCGAGGATGAAGCGGCCGAACTCGTGCCCGTCGTGCTGGACGAGCTCAAGCGCGCGACGGAAAGCATCACCGAGGACGAGGTTGTGCGAGTGCGCAACCAGATCCGCGCCGGGCTGCTGATGTCGCTGGAAAGCCCCTCCGCCCGTGCTGGCCAGCTCGCGCGCCAGCAGATCCTCTGGGGTCGTCCGATCCCGATGCAGGAGACGGTGGATCGCATCAATGCCATCACCACCCAGCGTGTGCAGGACGTGGCCCAGCAGATCTTCACGGAGGGGTCGCCGACCCTAGCCGGCATTGGGCCGATCGAAAAGCTGCCTGACGTCACCGCCATTCGCGAACATCTCAAGCGCTGAGGTCCTCTGGACGCCATGCTCTGGCCCTGGTCATCTCCCGCTCCCCTGATTGCCTTGCGTGGGCCGCGCGTGATGTTGCGCTTGCCGGAATTGGGTGACTACGAGACCTGGTATGCCCTGCGCAGCGCCAGCCGCGATTTTCTGAGACCATTCGAGCCGCGCTGGACCGAGGCCGACCTGGCGCGGCGTGTGTTCGCCACGCGTGTCCGGCGCGCCCGGCAGGAAGCCGAAGAGGGCACCGACTATTCATTCTTCATCTTTCTGACGCTGGCCGGCCAGGAAACCCTGGTTGGCGGCATGACGCTTTCCAATGTCCGGCGCCGTGCCGCTCAGTTCGTCAATCTCGGCTATTGGATGGGGCAACAATATGCCGGCAAGGGCATGATGAGCGAGGCGGTCGCCGCCAGCCTGCCCTTTGTGTTCGATACGCTCGACCTGCACCGAATCCATGCCGCTTTCCTGCCGGGCAATACAGCTTCGCGCCGCGTGCTGGAGAAGAATGGCTTTGTCGAAGAAGGCTTTGCCAAGAGTTATCTACAGATCAATGGTCGCTGGGAAGACCATGTGTTGTTCGGCCTGACACGCGAGCTTTACGAGACCGGGCGCTATTCCAGCCGCTACGTTTGACCCCTTGTTGCCAATTGGCAACATCTCGCTAACCTTGTGGCGTGAAACAATCCCCGCTACCAAAGCATGCTCCCACGAAGAGGAGCGCCGTCCACGATGCGCTCGACTGTGTCGCGGGCGTTGCCACAATGAAGCCTACCGCGGGATATAATCGCCTCTGATGCGTCACCTTCTAGCACTAGCGATGTGTCTTGCCTTTGCGCTGGGCGTCATGGCACCAGCCGCCGCCTTCGAAGTCATTTCCGTTCCCGAAGACGTCAACGCCGTCAACCTGAGTGACGTGATCGAAATCCAGCCAGGTCCCGAAGGACGGGTGCAGCTTTCGACTGCGCCGGGCGAGGATGGCATCATCCGGCGCATTGAGGTGCTGGCCAGCGAGCAGGGCACGACGCCCAATTTCGCGTTGTTTGCGCTGCGCAATGAAAGCGACCAGCAAATCGAGCGCCTGCTTGTGGCGCCCTTCTTCCGCCTGCCGGGCTCGGGCATTTTCCAGCCTGACCTGGGTGCCGATCGCCTCAATGCGTTGACGCCCAGCGCCGGCATCCGCCCGGTTCGCCTGCTCGACAGCGAAGCCGATGTTTTTGAGGTAACGCTCGACCCCGGCGCCACGGTGACCTTTGTCGCCGAACTGGCCGGCGCCGAACTGCCCGAACTCTATCTCTGGCAACCCAATGCCTATCGCGACTATGTGAACTCCTTCACCCTGTTCCGCGGCGTGGTGCTTGGCGTGGCCTCGCTGGCCGCCGTTTTCCTCACCATCATGTTCGTGGTGAAGGGCAGGGGGGTCTTCCCGGCGACCGCCGCCTTTGCCTGGGCCGTATTGGCTTATCTCCTCATCGATTTCGGCGTGCTCGGACGTGTCCTCGGCCTGCCCGCAGGCGGCATTCAACCCCTGCGCGCTGCGGCGGAGGCGGGCATAGCGACGACGCTGGCCGGCTTCTTGTTCATCTATCTCAACCTCCATCGCTGGCACCTGCGCTTCATTCATCTGGCGCTGGGTCTTGCCGCTCTGTTTCTCGCGCTGTTCGGCTTTGCCTTCTTCCAGCCGGCCATCGCCGCCTCTATTGCGCGTCTCGTGCTCGCGCTGCTCGGCGTGTCGGGTTTCTTCCTGATCCTGCTGCTGGCCCTGCGTGGCTATGACCGCGCCGTGCTGCTGGTGCCGACCTGGATCATCCTGATCGCCTGGCTGTTCTATTCCTGGATGGTGCTCTCCGGTCAGGTTTCCAACGACGTAGCCCAGCCCGCTGTTGGTGGTGGCCTCGTGCTCATCGTCATGCTGCTCGGCTTTACGGCCGTGCAACACGCCTTTTCGGAAGGGCAGGTGACCATCGGCACGCTGAGCGAAGTCGAGCGCCGTGCCTTGGCGCTGACCGGCTCGGGCGACTTCGTCTTCGACTGGAATATCGAACGCGATCGCGTCTCGGTCAGCGACGAGCTGGCTACCCGGCTCGGCGAAAAGCGCGGAGCCCTGCGCGGCGCCATCAAGCGCTGGCTCGACCGCGTTCATCCCGATGACCGCGACCGCTTCCGCACTGCTTTCGACACGCTGGTCGAACTGCGCCGTGGCAAGGTTTCCGCTGATATGCGCATTGCCGGCCACGATGGTAGCTATCGCAGCTTCCGCATGCGCGTGAAGCCGGTGCTGGGTGGCGATGGCCAGGTCAACCGCATCGTCGGCACATTGCAGGATGTCACCGAAGACCGCGCCGCCCGCGAACGCCTGTTGCATGACGCCGTGCACGATAGCCTGACCGGCCTGCCCAATCGCATGCTGTTTCTCGACCGCCTAGAGCGCGCCCTGGTGCGCGCCAAGACACCGGGCGGCATCAAGCCAGCTGTCTTTCTGATCGACATCGACCGCTTCATGGAACTCGAAGAGCGCATCGGTCACTCGGCCGCCGACTCGGTTCTGCTGGCCATTTCGCGCCGCATTGCCCGCATCATGCGCCCGCTCGATACCGTGGCCCGCGTAACCGGCGACCAGTTCGCGGTGATTCTGGCTTCCGAACAGGCCGCCGGCAAGATTGCCGAAACCGCCGAGCAGATCCGCAAGGCGCTGAAAGCCCCGTTCAATTTCGGCGACCGCGATCTGACGCTCTCGGCCTCCATCGGCGTCACCATCTATGACAGCAATCCAGCGACTGCCGCCGACGTACTGCGCGACGCCGAACTGGCCATGTATTACGCCAAGCGCCTGGGCGGCGATCGTATCGAGGCCTACCGCGCCTCGGCCCGCTCCATCGCCGCCTATAACCGCGCCAGCGAGGAAGATCTCGAACGCGGCATGAAGCAGGGCGAATTGCATGTGCAGTTCCAGCCCATCGTCGATATCCAGACCGGCCAGACCGTTGGTGCCGAGGCGCTGATGCGCTGGACCCATCCGACGCGCGGTGTGGTCAATCCCGACGAATTCGTGCCACTGGCCGAACGCTCCGGCCAGATCGAAAAGCTCGGTCGCCTGGCCTTCGAACAGTCCGCTGCCCAGGCGCGCGACTGGATGACCAGCATTGGCCTGCCCGAGGAATTCTTCATCTCGGTCAATCTGTCGCCGACGCAATTGGCGACCGAAACCCTGCTCAACGACATGCGAAACCTGGTCAGTCAGGACAAGGATCTCGCGCGTCGTCTCAAGCTCGAGATCACCGAATCGCAGGTGATGACCAATCCGGAGCATTCGGCCTATATGCTGCAGGCGCTGCGCAATCTGGGCCTTGGCATCGCGCTTGACGATTTCGGCACCGGCCACTCATCGCTGAGCTATCTGCACCGTTTCCCCTTCGACACGATCAAGATCCCCGCAGCCTTCGTGAAGATGAGCGAAGCCAATGGCATTGCCCATACCCAGGGCCCAATAATCAAAGCCGTGGTCCAGCTGGCGCTCGACCTCGATCTGATGGTGATTGCCGAGGGCGTCGAAACCCAGGAAGAGATCGAACGCCTGCGCCTGCTCAACTGCCGCTACGCCCAGGGTTTTGCCTTCGGCGCGGCGCTGACCGGCATGGAATTTGGAAAGAAGCTCGCCATACAGCTGGGCAAGTGAGGTCGGCTTACGCGTGTCCCGCATCCGGGCTGAGCGAGGCCCGGGT
This sequence comes from uncultured Devosia sp., assembly GCF_963517015.1. Classification (NCBI taxonomy): domain Bacteria; kingdom Pseudomonadati; phylum Pseudomonadota; class Alphaproteobacteria; order Hyphomicrobiales; family Devosiaceae; genus Devosia; species uncultured Devosia sp. The sequence continues at coordinate 374,726 of NZ_CAUQDV010000002.1, read as the reverse complement.
GATGTGAAGGCTGGCCAAGGCTGCCTCGTAGCGATCTTCCACCGGCGTCTCGAACAGCAACTTGCGGTTGAACGGGGCGGTCAGCCACCCATTGTCCCCGATTTCGCCTTCCAGCTGTCCAGCGCTCCAACCGCAACAGCCGAGTGCAAACAGCGCCGATTTGGGGGCTGGTCCAAAGGCCATGGCCTTCAAGATATCGAGCGTGGCCGTCAGGCATATGCCGTCCGTCACCTGATAGCTGTTGCCGCTGCTATAGTCCGATGAATGCAGCACGAAACCGCGCCCCTTCTCGACCGGCCCGCCGCGCATCACTGCGCGCTGGCGGACGCTATCAGGCAGGCGGATCACCGCATCGGGATCGCCAAGATCGAGCTCGTCGAGAATGTCGGCAAAGCGCAGATTGGCCAGTTCGTGGTTGACCACGATGCCCATAGCGCCTTCGTCCCCATGGCCGACAACAAGGATGACGCTTTCCGCAAAGCGTTCATCTTCCATGTCGGGCATGGCGATCAGGAATTGTCCTTCGAGTGAGGTCATGGCCATATTGTAGGGACGGCAATTCCTTATGCCAAGTTACGAGGGGCAAGCCATCTTCACGAAGGCCTGATGCGGCATCAGCTTTTTCTAAACCCTAACCTGCGCTAATGCCTTCCAACATGCGTCTCCCGATCCTTCTCGGCAGTTTTGCGGCTATGCTATCCCCCGCTTTTGCGGGTCAAACGCCATGGCAGGAGATCGCTCCCGGCGTGCAACTCCGGCTGATCAGCACTGGCCTGGTCAAGCCCGACGGCACGACCCTGCTGGGTCTCGAAATTGACATGCCCGAGACCACCAAGACCTATTGGCGCGTTCCCGGTGATACCGGCCTGCCGCTGGAGCTGGATTTTACCGGTTCGACCGGTGTGCTCGATCACGAGGTGCTGTGGCCCTATCCGACACGGCAGGAAACCGAAGACTACCTCGACTACGTTTATTTTGGCCCCACCATCCTGCCAGTCGAAGTGACTGTCGAGCCCGGCAATCCCGTCGCCGAAATTAGCGCCATGCTCGGGGTCTGTTCCGATATCTGCCTGCCGGCGCAGGCCAACTTTACCCTGCCGCTCAGCGAGGCCGAGCCCGACCGTCCCAATGGGCTGCGCGTCAAGCAGGCGCTGGCTGACGCGCCAATCGCCTGGGACCAGGCAGAGCAACCCATCGATGGCATTGCTCTCGTGCCCGACGCGGCCATGCTGGCTGTCCGCATGCGCGATGTCAGCATCGATCCAGCCTCGCTCATCGCCGCGACCGCCTCGGGCGAGCCCCTGTTCGGCACGCCGCAAAAAAGCCCGGAACCAAACCTAGTCCTCATCCCAATTCTGGGGAAAGGCGATCCGGCCGACCTGCAAGATCAGGACGTCCAGCTCACATTCATGACGGATATGGGCGCATTCGAGGTTACGCGCAGGGTGCAAGCCAGCGCGGGGAACTGAGGGGCGAGCGGGGAAAAAGCCATTAGGCCTTGTCGCTGGCGCCAAAGCCGCTTATCCCCTTGGACAGTGAGACGAAGTCGGCCGTGCGAGCGGCCCAGCATGGGGCAGTCTATCTATGATCGAACGCGGTAATCCGATCCCGTCCGTCCCCGTCAAACTCGTCAATGCCGAAGGCTCGACCGATACGACCAGCGACACGGCGCTGGGCACGGGCACCGTGGTTTTCTTTGCCGTTCCTGGCGCCTTCACGCCCACCTGCCACGTCAATCACCTGCCGGGCTTCCTCGCCAACCTGACCAAGCTGCGTGCCGCTGGTGTCGATCGTGTGGTCTGCGCTGCGGTCAACGACCATCACGTAATGCGCGCCTGGGCCGAAGCCTCCAGCGCTCTGGGCCAGATCGATTTCCTCGCCGATGGCAATGGAGCGCTCGCCGAAGCCATGGGCTTGGCCAAGGATTTTTCCAAGTCCGGCATGGGCAAGCGCTACGCCCGCTCCGCTATGATCATTCGCAACGGCACGGTTGATGCTGTGTTCGTAGAGGATGCGCCGGGCGTGAATGCAAGCGGCGCCCCTGCCATTCTCATGGCTCTTGAAGCCGCCAGAAGCTAAGCGTTTTCAGCACAAGTGGATTCCGACCTTGCGGTTAGAAAGCGCGACCAACAGAATAGTATCCGCGTCAGGAGACAGTCGATGAACCTTGCCCTCACTACCGCGCTGCGCCTTTCTGCGGCAACCGCCATGGCAACTCTTCTGGCCGCCTGCTCCATGGGCGGGTTGATGGGCGGCGGCAACACCGCCCAGAACCAGCAATTGCAGAATGCGACGCCAACGCCAGCGGCAGTCGCCCAGGCACAGTCCAATGCCCTGCCCGCCATTGCCACGACCTGCCCGCAAATCCGCGTCCGTCCCGGTGGCGAGGCCATGTTCTATTATGGCAGCGGTCGCACCGGCGACGCGCGCTCCCTGCAATACCAGGGTGTCATTGACGAGACCTCGCGCAACTGCGTGGTCTCCAATGGCCTGATCATCGTCAACATGGGCGTGGTCGGCCGTGTCCTGCTTGGTCCCGCCGGCAACCAGACCAGCGTCAATGCGCCGATCCGCTTTGCTGTCGAGCGTGACGGTCAGGCCATTTTCTCGGAAAAGCACACGATCCCGGTAGCCGTCACCGCGCCAGCCCGTTCGGCTGAATTCGTCAAGGTTCTGGAAAACGTCGCCATTCCCTATCTGGGTGGCGAGGAAATCACCATCTGGGTCGGCTTCGATACCCGCGGCTAGGCCGTTTTAGACGTCGCCTGCTGGCCCTTCTGCACCTGCTTGAGCATGGCGGGAACGGTCATCAGCGCCGTGCCAATATCAGCCTTGCTGTCAGCCTTGAGCAGCCGGTCAAGGCTGATCGACGTGCCGACCTTGGCATAGGGATTGGCCACGCCTTTGCTGAACTCGGCAGGGCCGATCGCATTTTGTAAAAGCAACACGCCATCGCGGATGGCGCGTTGCGTTTCGAGCGTCATGCGCGGGTCGGCATCTGGCTTGCCTTCGATCCTGCGGAAGCCCACAAGGCGGGTTTCCTCGGTCGCGACATCCTTCTCGCCCGACTTGACCTTCTCGGTCACCACGCGGCTCTTGTAGCTCGCTATGACCTGCTCGGTGCCGTTGGCGACCTGCCGCGTACCAACCAGCTCGCTTTTCGTGCCAGTCTGGCGCTGCTCTGTGCCGACCTGCACCTGCTGCTGACCGACCACGACTTGCTCGGTGCCGGTCACCACGTCCTCGGTGCCGACAAGCACCTGCTCGCTGCCCACCACCACATCTTCCTGACCGACGACCACTTCCTCGCGGCCGGTGACGACGTCCTCCTGGCCTGTCACCACCTCTTCGGTGCCGACCAGAACGTCCTCTTCGCCAACCTGAACGCGTTCTGTGCCCGTCTTCACCTGTTCAGTGCCGGTGACATAGCGCTCCTCGCCGACCTTGACCTGCTCGGTCCCGGTCTGGACGCGCTCGCTACCCACCTTCACCTGTTCGGTGCCGGTGACATATTGCTCGGTTCCAGTCTTGACCTGTTCCGTTCCGGTCTGGACCCGCTCGGTGCCGACCTTCACCTGTTCAGTGCCGGTGACATATTGCTCTGTGCCGGTCTTGACCTGCTCGGTCCCGGTCTGGACGCGCTCGGTGCCGACTTTGACCTGCTCGGTGCCGGTCACATATTGCTCGGTACCGACCTTGACCTGTTCCGTGCCATTGGGCACCTGGCGGGTGCCCGTCTTGGCGGGCTGGGTCGTGCCTTCCACCAGGCCAAGGGCACCCAGCGGACCGGGGCCACCCAGATAGTCGCCCAGCCCGCGCGTGCCAGTGGACAGCGTCACGGCCGAGTTTTCCGCGCCCTTGAGCTGCAGCTTGCCGCCGACCATCGTAGCATCCAGCCCGTCGATGCTGTTGATGCCGCGCGTCATCGCCTGGGCAAATGTCTCATTCGCCGACTTGTTGAAATTGGTGGTGGCGCCATTCTGCGTGATGCTGACGCCGTTGTTCGTATAGGTGACGGTGGCCCGTGACTTACCCGCCACGTCGACATGGAAGCTGGAGCCTGAAAACACCCCGTTATTGCCATTGCCGGTATAGGCGCTGACATCCTTGCTGCCGTTGATCACCGCCTCGCGGATGTCTTCAGTCTTGAAGGCCGGACGGGTTTCATAGACATCGCGCGTGCCATAGACATTGCGCGTCTCGTAGATGTCGCGGTTCGTATAGGTTGGGCGGGTCTCGTAGACATCGCGCGTGCCATAAGTGTTGCGGGTCTCGAAGACGTCCCGGTTCTCGTAGGTCGGGCGCGTTTCGTAAACGTCGCGCGTGCCGTAGGTATTGCGCGTCTCGAAGACGTCCCGGTCTTCATAGGTCGGGCGCGTCTCATAAAGATCGCGCATGCCAAAGGTGTCGCGGGTTTCAAAGATGTCGCGGTCCTCATAGACCGGCTGTTTCTCGTAGACGTCGCGCGTCTCGGTAATGTCGCGCTTTTCGATTACATCGCGCCATTCCTTGATGTCGCGGCGCTCGGTGATATCGCGGTTCTCATAGACATTGCGTTGTTCGACAATGTCGCGGGTCTCGTGGAGGTCACGCATTTCAAACAGCGGAACAGTCTCGAAGACCGGGCGGTCCTCGAAGACATTCTCGGTGCGAAATTTCTGGCGCGTCTCGTAGACCGGATCCTTGACGGTCTTGCTGACAGTCTTGAAGACGTCTTCCCGTCGGTAACTCTTGTAGGTCTCTTCGATGGGCTCGAAATCCCGCGCGCCGCCGATCTGGGCCTGGAACTTGGCTTTGGAGAGAGCATCGCTGAGATGGCTGAGGGCATTGGTCACGGCCGCGCCGCGCACGGCAGTCAGCTTGGATACGGCCTGCTTCTGGCTTTGGGCGACCGATGTGACAAAGGGGTTCGACCGCTGTTGCGACAGCGTCGAAAAAATCTGGCCGATCTTTGAATTCGATGCTGCGCCGATTGCCACTTGCCAAGACCCACGACCAATGGATCAGAGCTATCGGCAAGTCATGATGGCCGCCCTTAAGCGGCCATCGTAATTTTATCGACTATTGCCAGCTATTTGACGGCTTCCCACTTGAGGATCGGCGTGCGGGCGGCACGCGTTTCGTCAAGCCGGCGGCGCGGTGCCTTCATCGGAGCGGCGGTGAAACGCTCCTTGTTGCCGGACTTGGCGTCAAGAGCCAGCTCTTCCATCACGTCGCAGAAGCGGTCCAGCGTCTGCTTGCTCTCGCTCTCGGTCGGCTCGATCAGCATGGCGCCATGCACGACCAGCGGGAAATACATGGTCATGGGATGGAAGCCCTCGTCGATCAGCGCCTTGGCGAAATCGAGCGTGGTGACGCCGCTGTCCTTGAGGAAGCTGTCGTCGAACAGCGCCTCATGCATGGTCGGATAGTCGGGGAAGGGCACCGAGAAAATGTGCTGCAGGCGGGCCTTGATATAATTGGCATTGAGCACCGCGTCTTGCGCGGCCTGGGCCAGACCATCGCCGCCGTGGCTGAGCATATAGGTCAGCGCGCGCACATACATACCCATCTGACCCTGGAAGGCGGTGATGCGGCCCAGGACTTCGCCTTCGGCGTGTTCCACCAGCTCGAGGCCATTCTGACCCTTGCGCACGAAGGGCACCGGCGCGAAAGGCGCAAGGGCTTCCGACAGGACGACCGGGCCGGCACCCGGACCGCCGCCGCCGTGGGGCGTCGAGAAGGTCTTGTGCAGGTTGATATGCATGGCATCGATGCCCAGGTCACCCGGGCGGACCACGCCCATGATGGCGTTGAAATTGGCGCCATCGCAGTAGAAGAATGCCCCGGCTTCATGCACCGCCGCAGCAATCTCGATCACCTGAGGTTCAAAGAGCCCACAGGTATTGGGGTTGGTAAGCATGATCGCCGCGACATCTTCCGACAGCGCATCCTTGACCGCCTGCACATCAACCGTGCCGTCTTCGCGGGCCGGAACGGCCTTCACCGTGTAGCCCAGGAAGGCAGCCGTGGCCGGATTGGTGCCATGGGCGCTTTCGGGCACCAGCACCACCTTGCGGTGACCCTGGCCGGCAGATTCCTGCGCGGCCTTGATCGCCATCATGCCCAGCAATTCGCCATGCGCGCCTGCCTTGGGCGTCAGCGCCACGGCAGCGGTATTGGTGAGCGTCATCAGCCAGTGCGATAGCTGTTCCATCAGCTCCAGCGCGCCCTGCACGGTCGAGACCGGCTGCAGCGGGTGGATGTCGGCGAAGCCGGGCAGACGGGCCATCTTCTCGTTGAGGCGCGGATTGTGCTTCATCGTGCACGAGCCGAGCGGATACATGCCACTATCGATCGAGTGGTTGAGGCGGCTGAGGCGCACATAGTGGCGCATGGCCTCGGGCTCGGTGAGACCGGCAAGATCGAGCGGCGTCTGGCGTTCGAAGCCGCCCAGGCGGTCGGTCGAAATGGTGACCTCGGGCAGGTCTACGCCCGAATGCTCGGTGTCGCCGATCTCGAACAGCAGCGGTTCGTTGGGCAGCAGTGCTGAACCCGACGTGGAGGCGAAGCCTGCGGTGCCCGTTCCGGTCGGGCGGCCGTGAGTGTTCATGCTCATGCCAGTTCCTCCGAAAGCGCCAAGACAAGGGCGGTGATGTCGCTATCCGTGGTCAGCTCGGTTGCGGCCAGCACGATGAGGTTGTTGACGCTCGGATTGTCCGGCTCGAGGCGGCTGACCGGCACGCCGGCGAGAATGCCGCGCTTGGCGAGACGCTCGATCAGGCTTGCGGCCGGCTGGCTGGTACGGATGGTCATTTCATTGAAGAAGCTCTTGTTGAGCACTTCGACGCCGCTCACCGTCGCCAGTGCGTCGGCCAGCTTGCAGGCCTGCGCATGGTTGAAGCGGGCCAGGCGGGTGAAACCGGCTTCACCCAATAGCGCCATGTGGATCGAGAAGGCGAGGGCACAGAGGCCCGAATTGGTGCAGATGTTGGATGTCGCCTTCTCGCGGCGGATATGCTGCTCGCGGGTCGACAGCGTCAAAACGAAACCGCGCTGGCCTTCGGCATCAACCGTTTCGCCGCAGATGCGGCCGGGCATCTGGCGGATGAATTCCTTGCGCGTGGCGAGGAGGCCGAGATACGGCCCACCGAAGTTCAGCGCATTGCCGATCGACTGTCCCTCGGCCACGACGATATCGGCACCCAACGCGCCGGGAGCCTCAAGCAGCCCGAGCGACACAACCTCGGTGATCACCACGATCAGCAGCGCACCCTTGGCATGGGCAGCGTCGGCCGCAGCCTTCATATTGCGCAGGTGGCCGTAGAAGTCCGGCGTCTGGATGACGATGGCGGCGGTCTGGTCGTCGATATGATCGAGGATGTCGCCCTGGCCTTCTGGAGAGGCGGACAGACAGAGCAGGTCAGCGTCGTCCTTGAGATAGGCCTTCACCACATCGCGGTAATGCGGGTGGAGGCCGCCCGACAGCACGATCTTGTTGCGCTTGGTCAGGCGCCGCGCCATCAGCACCGCTTCGGCCGTGCCTGTGGACCCGTCATAGAGCGAGGCATTGGCCACATCCATGCCGGTGAGCTTGGCCACCTGGGTCTGGAATTCGAACAACATCTGCAGGGTGCCCTGCGAGATTTCCGGCTGGTAGGGCGTATAGGCCGTAAGCCATTCCGAACGCTGGATCAGATGATCGACCGTCGCCGGCACGTGGTGGCGGTAGGCACCCGCACCGACGAAGAAGGGGCCATCGCCACCCGAACGGTTCTTGCCTGCCAAAGCCTTCATGTGGGCTTCGACCAGGAATTCGGGACTATGGGCGGGCAGGCCGAGATCGAAGCTCTTCAGCGCCTTGGTAGGCACGGCGCTGAACAGGGCATCGACACTGGCCGCGCCGATGACGCCAAGCATTTCGGCGCGTTCGGCTTCGGAATGGGGGAGATAGCGCATGGTGTACTCTTAGAGGGTCAGCTCGGCATAGGCGTCGGAATCGAGGAGGCCATCGATCTCGGCCGCGTCGGCAATGGCGATTTTGTAGATCCAGCCCGTGGCTTCCGGATCGGCATTGATGAGGCCGGGATTGCCGGAAAGCTCTTCATTGACCTCGGTGACCGTGCCCGAAACGGGCGCGTAGATTTCCGAAGCGGCCTTGACCGATTCAACGACGGCGGCTTCCTCGCCCTTCTTGAGCACCTTGCCCACCGCGGGCAGCTCGACGAAGACGATGTCGCCCAGGGCTTCCTGGGCATAGGGGGTGATGCCGACAATGCCGGTCGAACCCTCGACGCGGATATATTCGTGGTCCGGGGTGAACTTGGTGGTCATGGCTCTGCTCTCAACTGGCTTTGGGCTTGCGGAAATAACGATGGGGAACGAAGGGCGTAGGCACGACCTCGGCCGGCTGGGCGCGGCCGCGGACGGAAACCTGAAGCTTTGCGCCGGGTTCGGCATGTGCGGGCGGCACGAAGCCCAGGGCGATGGCTTTGCCCAGCGATGGCGCAAATCCGCCGCTGGTGACAACGCCGATCACCGCACCGGAGGCGTCAAGGATTTCGGCGCCTTCGCGAGCGGGTGCGCCCTCGACCAGCAGACCCACGCGCAAGCGCGCAGCATGCTTGACGACTTCTTGCATGATGCGGGCTGCACCGGGGAAATCCGCGGCCTCGCGGCGGCGCTTGGAAACAGCAAAGCCCAATCCTGCCTCGATCGGCGAAACGGTCTCGTCGAGGTCATGGCCATAGAGTGGTAGTCCCGCTTCGAGGCGAAGACTGTCGCGGGCGCCGAGGCCAATCGGCTTGACCCGCTCGTCGGCCAGCAGCGCATCCCAGAGCGCGGCAGCCTTGACATTGGGGACGAGAATTTCGAAACCGTCTTCCCCGGTATAGCCGGAGCGGGCGACCATGATCTTCTCGCCGGCAAAATCGAACGGCGCGTATTGCATGAAGCCCAGATCAGCAGCGCCCGGCGCAATAGCGGTGATGACCTGAACTGCCTCGGGACCCTGAAGGGCAAGCAGCGCATTGTCGCCATCGGCGCGGGTGAGTTTCGCTTTGTCGCCGGCGGCAGCATCGATACGGGCGAAGTCGCCATCCTTGGTGCCGGCATTGACCACGATGTAGAGCGTGCCGGCCATGTTGGAGCGGGCAACCATCAGGTCGTCGATCGTGCCACCGCTTTCATTGAGCATCAGCGTGTAGCGGACCTGACCAGGCTTGAGGCCGGCGATGTCGCCACAGATCAACGGCTCGATGATCGCCGCAATGGCAGCGTGATCCGCCTCCGCATCGCCGCTGGGATTGTTGAGCGCCAGAAAGCTCGGGCCCATATGGCTGACGTCAAACAGGCCCGCATGCTCGCGGGTCCATTTGTGCTCGGTCATGATGCCGGTGGGATATTGCACGGGCAGGGAATAGCCACCGAATGGCACCATGCGGCCATTGGCTGCCACGTGGCTGTCGAACAGCGGTGTGGTCTTGAGGTCTTCGGCTGAGGTTTCGGCCATCAACACATCCCGGATTTTGAACAAGGCGACACGACTAGCTTCGCCTCGCGGCGAATTCCGTGCCCCCTCTGTCCTTGCCCTGAGAGATTTCCCGGCTGAGCGCCGGTTGCTCCTTCGGTGGGACCGGCATGTCCGATCCGCTTTCCAGAGTGTTTGACCTGACTGCGGTCCGTCTGCCTGAGAGTTTCCGGGGCGGTTGCTCCTTCGGCGCTGGAGAAATCCAGTCTCTCCCGCAGTCCCCGGCACCATGGGTTAGAAAGGGACGGAGGTCAACGGCGATGCGGAATTGGGCACAGGGAAAGTGTGGTGAATATTTGGGCGGGAGCAAGCACTGAGATCTCGGGATGGGCCCCGGCTCAAGGCCGGGGTGACACCGTGGGTGGGGAGGGACGGGCGCTTCCAACAGACCCCGCAAACAAAAAAGCGGGCCTTGCGGTCCGCCTTCAATTCTTCAATCGCAAAAACTCAGTTCAACCGATTGCCAACGTCGGCGATGGCCTTGTCGACAACGGTGCCACCCTTCTTGCTCATTTCGTCGACGAGGACGAGACGGGCAGCTTCGATGGCTACGTCGGCGGAACGAGCACGGACCTCGGCGATGGCCTGGGCTTCGGCCTGGGCGATCTTGTCTTCCACGGCCTTGGTGCGGCGGGCGACGAGGTCGGCCAGCGATGCCTGGGCCTGGGCGGTGAGACGGTCGGCCTCTTCCTTGGCAGCGGCAACAATGCCTTCGGCTTCGCTCTCGGCAGCGACGCGCTTCTGCTCATACTCGACGAGCAGGGCAGCGGCGTCTTCACGCAGCTTCTTGGCGGCAGCCAGTTCGTCGGCGATCTGCTTGATGCGCTTGTCGAGCATGTTGCCGATGACGCGTGGCACGCCGAAATAGGTGATGAGCGCCAGGAAGAGAACGAGGCCGACGGTGGCCCAGAAACTATTGTCCATGAATTCGGGCATAGCTTACTCCTTGCTCGCCTTGGCGACAGCAGCCTTGACGCCATCGGTCGGGATGTCGCCGATGAGCTGGGTGACGACGGTCTGCGCTGTTTCAGCAGCGATTTCGTCGACCTGGGTCATGGCCTGGGTCTTGGTGGCGGCAATGCGCTCTTCGGCAGCGGTGACCTTGGCAGCAAGATCGGTTTCCACGGCCTTGCGCTTGTTGCTGAGCTCGGTCTGGATCGCTTCGCTGGTCTGGGCCGCAATGCCCTGGGCCTTGGCCTTGGCTTCAGCAAGCGCTGCCTCATAGGCGGCGATGGCAGCGTCGGTCTTTTTCTGGTCGGCATCGGCTGCGGCGAGATCGCCATCGATGCGAGCCTTGCGGTCGGCCAGGATCGAGCCAACGCGGGGCAGGGCAACCTTGCTCATCAGCAGATAAAGCGCGGCAAAGGTGATTGCCAGCCAGAGCAGCTGCGAGGGGAATGTGGCCGGATCGAAGGGCGGGAAGACATCGGAATGTCCGCCGCCATGGGCTTCGGTCGTGGCATGGGTGTCGGTGGTCGCGTCGTGACCGGTGGCACCCTCGACGGGTTCACCATGGCTAGCGTCGACAGCGTGGTCGAGGTTTTCCTCGGTCGGCGTCTCCGCCGGGGCAGCTTCTTGCGCGAAGGCTTGCGTTACCATCAGGTGCGGTCCCGTAAATTCCGTTCACCGGCCAGAATGGCCGGACGATAGAGCGCAGCCGGGATGGCCCGGCTGCGAAAGGCGTAGCAGTCCGCGTGCCTGAATTAGGCGACGAACAGCAGGATCAGGGCAACCAGGAACGAGAAGATGCCCAGAGCTTCGGTCATGGCCATACCGAAAATCAAATTACCGGTCTGGCTCGGAGCTGCCGACGGGTTGCGCAGGGCGCCCGACAGGAAGTTCGAGAAGATGTTCGACACGCCGAGCGCAGCGCCAGCCATGCCCAGGGTTGCGATACCGGCGCCGATGAACTTTGCGGCTTCAGCTTCCATTTGTGTAGTCCTTTCGAGGGTAGGTCGTTTGTTGCCGGCGGTACCCGCCGATTGGAGACTCAACGCTTAGTGAGAAGGGTGAACCGCGTCGTTGAGATACATCGACGTCAACACTGCAAACACATAGGCCTGCACGGCTGCGACGAGGAATTCGAGGGCCGTCAGCGCCACGGTCATCAGCAGCGGCAGCAGAGCGCCGAGCCAGCCCAAAGCGCCGAGTGTACCAAGGCTCACCACGAAACCGGCGAAAACCTTGAGGGTGATGTGGCCGGCAAGGATGTTGCCGAACAGACGAACCGACAGGCTGATCGGGCGCGACAGGAACGAAATGATTTCGATCGGCACCACGATGGGCAGCACATAGGCCGGCACGCCTGCCGGCACGAAGAGCTTGAGGAACTTCGGACCATGGCGGAAGAAGCCATAGCCGATCACCACGGCCATCACCATGACAGCCAGCGCCACGGTGACGATGATGTGGCTGGTGACGGTGAAGAAATAGGGGATCATGCCAAACAGGTTGGCAAACAGCACGAAGGTGAACAGCGAGAAGACGAAGGGGAAGAACTTCATCCCTTCCTTGCCCGCCGAGCTGCGCAGCATGTTGGCGACGAATTCATAAAGCAGTTCACCGGCCAGCTGGAAGCGCGATGGCACCAGCGACTTCTTCGCCGAAGCGGCAACGACAAAGGTCGTGATGGCCGCAACCGTCAGCACCATGAAGAGCGACGAATTGGTGAAGGAGAAATTCATGCCGTGATCGGCAGCGCCGTCCCCACCGGCATAAATCGGGATGATGTCCTGAATGACAAACTGGTGGATCGGGTCAGTACCGGCCAAGATGGAGCCCTCTAAGCGTCTTTTTTGTCATTCTCGCCTGACACAACCCGATCCTTTTCGGACCCGGTTGGGGGAGGCGAAGCGGCATTCATTTGCGTCACTACACGAGTGACATTCAGTATTCCAGCAGCAAAGCCCATCAGCATGCCGATGAGCAGACCCCAAGGGCTGGTCCCCAGGCCAAGATCGACGAGGTAGCCGAGAATGCACCCCACGATGATCGCAGCAATAAACTCGGTCGCGATGCGCATGCCGCGCGCGTAACCGGCCATCGCCTCGGAATTATCCGGCGAGGCTTTGCGCTCCTCGATCAGACGATCCCTTTTGGCTGAAGCGATCCGCGATGCAAGCTCGCGCCTCACTTCTTCAGCGTTTTGCTGCTTACCTTCGGTATCATGCGGTTTCGACATCCGCGCGCTCCCCCGGCAGCTTTCCCCGGATTTTCCGGACGCCTTTTTAGTCGCGCGCAACATAGTGGTGGGGTCTAAGAGTGTCAAGACAACCTTAAACTCCGTAAATCATTGATTATTATCGTGAAATTGTGATGTGACGGGGGTGCGGCATGCTGTCCATGCTCAAACTGACGCAGGTCAAGACGACAGGCGGGGGATTCTGGGGTGAAAATGGGTGCAGTTCCGGGATTTCGCCGCTTGAGCCCTCTCCCGTATACGGGGGGGAGGCTGGCTTGGAATTCGCGGAGCCACGAGTGGCTTAGATGGGTCCTTCCACCTTCGGCTCCGGACTTCCTGCCCACACCATCCGGTAGACCGCTCCCTGTCGCACTGACTGCACCGCCGCAGGCCGTAGTGCCGCGAGGCACGTGCCGCCCCGGTGCCGGACGGACGGATAGATGATGCCATTGAGCCCTTCTGCGCGGGCCTCTTCGGCCAGGGCATTACCGATGGGATATGACTGCGCCGTATCGGCGCCAAGCGCGGGGTGCTCGGGGCGTTGGCGCAGGTCAAAAAAATCCCCGGCCATGCCGCAGAACATTTCGGCATATTCCACCGTTGCCTCAAAAACCTCGGTCTCGGCCAGCATGCGGGTCAGGTGGAAGCCGACCTCGGCAAGGCAGGTCTCGACGCCGAGCGCCGCATACCAGGCGCCGCGATTGGCGCCATTGAAGCGGTTGGGCTGCAGCGGCTTGCTATAGGCGAAGCTGGCATTGATGAAGCGGGCATGGGGCACGTCATAGACCAGCTCATTGGCGGCAAGGCCCGAAATGCCGCGCTGCTCGGCCATCAGCCGCGCGGAGGTCGCGCCCTCGATCTCGCCCAATTGGGCGAGTTCATCTTCGTCATCGACGAGTGGGGCCAGCACCGAAGCCCGCAGCCGCGCTGTGGTGACGAGGCGAACGGTGCGCGGAAAGGCTTCGGTGACGACGGGAACCGGGTTGGACACGGATCAGAGCCCGCCGCGCACGGCATCGACATAGCGGCGCACATCGAGCATTTGCGGAATGCCGCCGCGGATCATCGAGTCGACCGGCGTCTGCCGCGCAAACAGCGGCCCCTTGTTGTCGAGCATGGGCCAGCGATCGGCCATGTCGTCGGCAAACAGCAGGTGGAGACCCTTGTAGATCCCGACCAGCGCCGAGATGCGGGTCATCTGGTCTTGGCTGAGGGTCTTATCCCGCCCCTCCTGCTTCAACCGCTCCCAGGTGCTCATCGACACATCGAGCAGGGCGGCGGCCTGCTGGCCGGTCAGTTCCCATTGCTCGACCAGCCGGCGATAGGCCTTGAGCGCCACACGCGACAGCCGCGCCCGGTCCGCATCGCGCGAGAAATCCTGGCGCTCGGCAAGGTCCGGATCGGCATGGGCAAGAGCGGGCATGAAGGCGTCCTTCAAATGAAGTATGATTTATACATCAAATGATGGTGCATTGTCCAGAATTCAAGAGATTGGTGTTTCTGAGGGCACTTCCAGGTCCACACCCTCGGTGTCATCCCGGCCTTGAGCCAGGATCCATCTTGAGATCGTGCCACTGCCGCAAGGTCTCGGTGCCTGTCATCACCACCTTGCGGCAGCACATCCATCTCGGGATGGGCCCCGGCTCAAGGCCGGGGTGACATCGAGTGTGTGGGTGGGCTTGGTGGGAAAGTGCTAACTGGCTTCGCGGAAGCTTTCGGCGGTCTGGAGGTCCACCGAAACCAGCTGGCTGACGCCGCGTTCGGCCATGGTCACGCCGAACAGGCGATCGACCCGGCTCATGGTGATCGGATTGTGGGTGATGACCATGAAGCGCGTATTGGTGCGCTGGCGCATGCTCTCGAGCAGATTACAGAAGCGCTCGACATTGGCGTCGTCGAGCGGCGCATCGACTTCGTCCAGCACGCAGATCGGCGCTGGATTGGTCAGGAAGACTGCAAAGATCAGCGACATGGCGGTCAGCGCCTGTTCGCCGCCCGACAGCAGCGTCATGGTCTGCGGCTTCTTGCCGGGCGGGCGGGCAATGATCTCAAGGCCCGCTTCGAGTGGATCATCGCTTTCAACGAAACTGAGCTCGGCCGTGCCGCCACCGAACAGCGTGGTGAACAGCTCCTGGAAGTGGGCATTGACCTTGCCGAAAGCCTCGTTGAGGCGCAGGCGCCCCTCGCGGTTGAGCGAGGCGATGCCGGTCCTGAGCTTGGCAATGGCCTCGATCAGGTCGTTCTTGTCATTGACCATCAAGTCCAGCTTTTCCTGAACCTCGACGGCTTCCTTTTCGGCCGAAAGATTGACCCCGCCCAGCCGCTCCCGCTCGGCCTTGAGGCGGTCGACCTTCTGTTCGACCGTGTTTTCGGCCGGCAGCGCTTCCTCGGCGCGAATACCCGAAGCTTCCAGCGTCTTGCTGGCGGGGATGTTGAGTGTTTCCTCGATCTGCCGTTCGATCTGCTGGCGTTGGGCGATGAAACCCTTGGCGCGCTCCTCGATACGGGTCAGCTCGATGCGCGCATTGGCCAAAGCGTCGCTGGCGGTCTTGAGCGCGCGATCGGCATCGCGCCAGCCGGTCTGGGCCACATTGAGGCTGTCGCTCGAAGCCTTGTGGTCTTCCCGAGCCTGCTCAATCTGGTCTTCGAGCTGCTGGCGGCGGGCGGCAAAGCCGTCGGGCGTCTCGCTAACGGTTTCGAGCTGGGCGGCGACTTCGGCGCTGCGCTGCTCCAGGGTTGCCAATTGTTCAAGCGCCCCATCGCGGCGGCGCTGCCAGCTCTGGCTGTCGCGACCCAACTGCCCCAACCGGCTCTCGCGCATGCGCGCCGCCGTCTCGAAATTGCCCAGACGCAGGCGAGCATGGTCGGCCTTGTCGCGGGCCGTGGTGAGGACGAACTGGCTGGACTCGGCCAGCAGCGCAGCTTCGTCCTCGGTCCCGGCGTCGGTCAGGGCGCGCTCGGCTTCGCTGCGCGCGGCATCGGCTTCGGCAAGGCTGGTGGTGAGGCGGGCACGGGCTTCTTCCAGCGCCGACTGGCGCGTGGTCAAATCGCCGATGGCGCGTTGCGCCGTGTCGACTTCGGCCTGCGCCGCCCCAATGCCGTGCTGGGCGGCGCGCCAGGCATCACGGCGATTGCGTTCGGCCTGGCGGGCAGCGTCCAGCGCGACAGCCAGCGCATCGACCTCGCGTTTCTGTCCGTTGCGCTCGCCCTTGCTACGCGCGATTTCCTCATCGAGTTCGCTGAGGCGATTGCGCTGGGCGAGGCGCTGCGCGGCGGCACTGGGCGCATCGGCAGCAGCGATAAATCCGTCCCAACGCCACAGCGCGCCATCCAGCGTCACGAGGCGCTGGCCTGGTTTGAGCGCATGCATCAGGCCCGGGCCATCGGCAGCATGGATCAGGCCGATCTGGTCGAGCCGGCGCTTGAGCAGGGCAGAACCGGTGACATAGCGACTAAGCGGTTCCGCGGCCTGGGGCAGCGCGGCGTCATCACTATGATCGACCGGCACCGACCAGTGCATCGGTGCGCCGGCGTCCGAACTGGCATCGAGATCGTCCCCCAATGCAGCGCCAAGCGCGGTCTCATAGCCGGGCGCCACCTTGAGCTCGTCGACAATAGCCGGCCACAGGCTGGCACCGACATTGAGCATCTTGCCCAGCGTCGCCGCCTCGGCTTCGAGCCGGTTGAGCGCGGCCTCGATCTCGGCGAGGCGCGGACGGGCAGCGTCGAGCATGTCCTGCGCGACAGTTGCATCTTCTTCAGCCTCGACCGCGCCCTCTTCGGCCACGCTTGCCGCTTCCTGCGCCTCGGCCAGCGCGGCGCGCTTGAGGCTCAGCGTCTCGTCGGCATCGAGCTGCGCGGTGACGGCACGCGCTTCCACTTCGACTTGGCTCATTTCACCAGTGAGGCGTTGGATACGCGTTGCGGCATCCTGCGCCGCGCGGGCAGCCTGGCTGTGCCGGGCGCGCAATTGCGACAGCGCATCAGCCGCGGCGCGGGCGTCGGCTTCAGCCGTGGCGACGGCAGCGCGAGCCGCCTCGGCCTCGTTGCGCGCACTGTCGAAATCGTCCTGCGCGGCCTCCGCCTCTTCGGCCAGAATGGTCTGTTCGTCGACATAGGCGGCCAGCGTCGTCTGGGCTTCGGCCACCAATTGGCGCTCGCGCGTGCCGTCGGCGACGAGCTGGCGGATGCGGTCTTCGAGCTCGGCCCGCCGCTGGCTGGCGCGGTGGGATTCTTCGGCCAGCTGTTCGGCGAGGATCGTGTAACGCTGCAAGACCGCGCCGGTCACCGATTCCCGCTCGCGCAGCGGCTGCAGCGAAGCCTCAGCGGCATCGAGCTTTTTCTGTGCCTGGAACTCGAGATGCGTCGCATCGGCCAGTTGGCGCACCAGGCTCGCCTGGCTCGCCTCGGCTTCCTTTTCGGCAAAGCGGGCAGCAACCCAGCGGATATGAAACAGCGTCGCCTCTGCGCGGCGGATATCACCGGAGAGAGAACGATAGCGCGTAGCCAGTCGCGCCTGGCGCTTCAGTGTTTCGAGCTGGGTCTCGACCTGGGCGATGATGTCATCGACGCGCTCGAGATTGGCTTCGGCCGCCCGCAACCGCAGCTCGGCTTCGTGACGGCGGGAATGAAGACCTGAAATGCCAGCGGCTTCTTCGAGCAGGGCGCGACGGGCCGTCGGCTTGGCAGCGATCAGCTCGCCAATCTGGCCCTGGCGCACCATGGCCGGCGAATGGGCGCCGGTGGAGGCATCGGCAAACAGCAGTTGCACGTCGCGCGCGCGCACTTCCTTGCCATTGACGCGATAGACCGAACCCTGCTCGCGCTCGATGCGGCGCGTGACTTCGAGCACATCGGCGGTGTTGAGCGCTGCGGGGGCGGTTCGATCGGAATTGTCGAGGACGAGCGTGACTTCGGCGGAGTTGCGGGCTGGACGGTTGCCGGAGCCCGAAAAGATCACGTCATCCATGCCCGAGGCGCGCATGGCCTTGTAGGAGCTTTCGCCCATCACCCAGCGCATGGCTTCGACGAGATTGGACTTGCCGCAGCCATTGGGCCCGACAATGCCGGTAAGGCCCGGCTCCATCACGAGCGTCATCTCGTCGGAGAAGCTCTTGAAGCCGTGCAGCTTGAGGCGGGAGAATTTCACCTGTCCCTCCCCCGGTGACCGGGAGAGGGGGGATTGGAAACGACGACGTTACTGCGCAGGGGTAGCCGGGGCCATTGCGCCACCGGCCGGATCGGCTGGGGCCATGGCGCCGCCGGCGGGGGCAGCGGCCGGGTCGGCAGGTGTGGATTCACCGCCTGCAGGGGGAGCGGCTTCGGTGGCGGGCTCGACAGCAGCGGGAGCAGCGGCTGCAGGCTCGGCTGCGGCGGGCTCGCTGGCCACGAAATCGGCAGGCACAAGGGGATCGATTTCAGCTGCGAGCTGTTCGAGGGTCTTGTCGCCGGTGAGTGTCTTGCCGTTGACATAGAAGGTCGGGGTGCCCGTGAGACCGAATTCGCTGAGCGCCTGTTCGCGCACGGCTTCCATCCCGGTGAACAGCTCCTGATTCGTCAATGCAGCGTCGAAGGTTTCCTGGGTAAAGCCAAGCTGCTTGGCGATATTGAGGATCTCGTCGCGCGGGGTCTGCGAAGCGGCCCAGGTGTTCTGGGTGCTGAAATAGGTCGAGATGACATTGTGATAATTGTCCGGGCCGGCGGCCTCGGCCAGCATGAACACGGCAGCGTCAAGCACATTGCGCACGAAGGGGCGCGTGATCAGCTTCACCTTGCCGGTATCGACATACTGGGTAATGAAGTCGGGCAGGACCGTGGTGGAGAAGGTCGCGCAATGCGGGCAGGTCGGCGAGGCATATTCGATAACGGTCACGGGCGCGTCGTCGCTGCCCATGGCATGGTCCACGAAACCGCCGGCCGGGGCCATCAGCTTTGCGACATCAATGGTGTCGCCATCGGCAGCGCTGGCGCTGGCAACCCCGCAAAGGGTCAGAGCCGAGGCGGCAGCGCCCAGAATGAGGGTGTCACGACGGGTAAATTTCACGGCTAACGCTCCTGTTTTGATGTGCGCGACACTACACGGGGCAATTGTGTGGGCAAGTGGGCACATTCATCAACCTACGGTGAACACTGCGGTTGCATTGTCGCACATAATACGTGGGCTATTTGCCACCCGTCTTGCTGGCCAGCGCATGGCCCAATGTGCGCAGCGCTTCCCGCAGGTTCTCGTCTTCGATGTCTGCCACTTGCGCACCCACCTTTGCCATCACCGTTTCGCTCGGCTTGATGGTCTTGTCGCCTTTGTCGACTGAACCGGGCGTGAATGGCTCGGCCGAGAGCCGCACATTGCCCACCAGCAGGAAGCCGAAATAGCGGTTCACGGATGCCGCGATCCGGGGCGCGTCATGGGCAATCGCCATCGCATGACCGGGGATGCAGCGCAGCACAAGGGTGGCGCCTTCCTCGCTGCGTTCGCCACGCGGCCAGCTCAGCTTGTCGGGAATGGCCACCGTGCCATAGGGCTCAGGCGCCATGGCTGCCCAATGGGTGATGATGTCCCGGCTGGCAAAGCCGCGTTTCTTCAAAACCGGATCGAGCGCGCCCGAAAGCACATCGGCGATATTCATCGTCCGGTTGCGGCGTTTCAGTTCGGGCAGGTCGTCCTTGGCCATGGTGCTGAATTAGCGCCGTTGCTTGTGTGTTCACAAGAGCGATGCGTGACTTGTGGACCAACCAGCGCTCGCTATATCCGGTATTCATGTTTCTTCCCGACCCCGCCCCCATCGATGCTGCGGCCGTGCTGGCCTGGTATGACCGGCATGCGCGCGATCTGCCGTGGCGGGTTGCGCCGGCCAGGCGGGCTGCGGGCGAGAGGCCCGATCCCTATAGGGTCTGGTTGAGCGAGGTCATGCTGCAGCAGACCACGGTTGCGGCGGTGAAGAACTATTTCCTGCGCTTCACCAGCCTGTGGCCGACGGTCTTCGACCTGGCTGCAGCGCCGCTCGATTCCGTGCTCAAGGAATGGGCGGGGCTGGGCTATTACGCCCGTGCCCGCAATCTCCATGCCTGCGCTCAGGCGGTGGTGGACCAGCATGGCGGCATCTTTCCCGATACCTCGGAAGGTCTGCAGACCCTGCCGGGTGTCGGCGCCTATACCAGCGCGGCCATCGCGGCGATCTGCTTTGACGAGCGCGTCGCCGTGCTCGACGGCAATCTCGACCGTGTCCTGGCGCGCTACTATGCCCTGCCAGTTCCTGTGCGCGAGGCCAAGGAAGAGTTGCGTTCGGCGCTGCAAGCCTCGGTGCCCAGACGGGCAGGGGACTTTGCCCAGGCCATGATGGATCTGGGCGCGACGATCTGCGCGCCCCGCGCCGCCGCCTGTATGCTCTGCCCGATCCAGCCTGGTTGCGTGGCGACCAAGGCCGGCGAGCCGACGCTCTACCCGATAAAACCAGTCAAGGCCGAACGGCCGACGCGCAAAGGCCATGCCTATGTCATGCTCGACCGCGATGGCGACGTCTATCTGCAAAGCCGTCCTGCCAAGGGCCTGCTCGGCGGCATGACCGAAGTGCCGGGTTCAGACTGGGCGGCTAGCCTGCCGGCCGCGGACTATCCGCTCGAGGGGGATTGGAAGCACTGCGGGCAGGTGATCCATGTCTTCACCCATTTCCGACTGGAGCTGGAAGTGTGGTCGGCGCAAGTGTCGGGTGAAAGCCTCGATGGCGGCTGGTGGGCCGATCGACGTGCGCTCAAGGGCGAGGCGCTGCCGACGCTGTTCCGCAAGGTGCTGGCCGAAGCCGGGCTCGACTGATCAGCGCGACAGTACCTGTACGCCCGAAGGTGGTGGAGGTGGCGGCGGCGATTCTGCGGTGGTGATGGTGCGCGTGCCCAGCAGCACGGCAAAGACCAGCATGGGCAGGGCCCAATATTGAAACGGCACGCGCCAGAAGGAATGGAGCGCCGGTTCATCCTTGGGCGTCAGCCGATTCAGCCAGAAACCAGAGATGGCAGTAATCAGCGCGGCAATGCCCATGGTGATGCCAACGCCATAGTCGATGGCCGGCCCGTCGATCTGCCGCAGCACGATGATCGGCGTGAACATGCCCAGGGCGACGAGAATGGGTATCCAAAAGCCGCGGCCGCGCCAGGCGAGCGTAATCATTAGCCGTTCTCCCGATTGACCCGCAATTGATGCAACGGCCACGTCATCTTGACAATGCTCAAGCCGGTCGCGTCATCCCGATCAAGCGCGCCCGCAATTCGTCCAGCCGTACCGGGTCGGGCGCCTTGTCGATGAAGATGAACCAGGCGCCGTCTGCGGCAAAGCGCACCACTTCGAGCATGGGGTCGCTGTCGGTTTCGCGATGACGGTCGAGCCGGGCTTCGAGCCAGCCGATGAAGGCGAGATTGTTGCCCGGGTCGGCCAGCATGGTGACCGAGAGCGCGGTCCAGGGCGAATTGGCGCCAAAGTCCGATCCGCTCAGCATGGTCTCGACATAAGCTCGGGTGAAGCATCCGTAAGCCTCGACGTCGCGGGCCATATGCTCGTCGAGCTCGGCATCCATCTTTTCGATCAGGTCCTGATAAACCCCGTCAATTAGCGCCTGCTTGTTGGGGAAGTGGTGGAACAACCCTCCTTTGGTAACGCCCGCAGCACTGGCGACCGCCTGCACGGTGACGCCCTGCACGCCCTGTTCGGTGGCGATCTGGATCGTCGCGTCGAGCAGCGCGCGCTTGACCGCATCGGGTTGCTTCTTGCGCATATAGGCTGTGCTGGTCATCGCTGCCTCGGCTCTGGACTCAAATTTCGAAATAAGATACCGGACGGTAGGTTTCTTTGAAAGAGCAATTCGATGTCTGCCGCCGTGCTGCCTCCCCTAACACCCAATGACGACATTCTCCACGAGCCCGTGGTCCATGCCGATCCCGGTCCGGGCTGGCAGTTGCGCTACTGGCTGATCTTTGGCGGGCAGGCGTCCTCGATGATCGGCTCTGCCTTGACCCAGTTCGTTCTGCTGTGGTGGATCACCGATACGACCGGCAGCATCTCGGCGCTGGCCACGGCCGGTCTTGTCGCGCTGCTCCCGCAGGCCCTGCTTGGCCCGCTTGGCGGCACCTTTGCCGATCGATACAATCGCCGCCTGATCATGATCGTGGCCGATGCCATCAGTGCGCTGTGCATGATGGTGCTGATCGCGCTCTTCCTGACTGATAGCGTCGAGCTCTGGCATCTCTATGTGATGATGGCCATTCGCAGCGCCATGCAGGCCTTTCAGGGGCCAGCTGCTTCTGCCAGCACGGCCATGCTGGTGCCGCAGAGTTTCCTGCCGCGCGCCGCCGGGCTCAACCAGACCCTGTTCGGCATCATGACCATCGCCGCAGCACCTTTGGGCGCGCTGGCCATTTCCATCATGCCGATCGGCTGGGCGCTCAGCATCGATGTCGGCACCGCTCTGCTGGGCATCGTTCCGTTGCTGGTCTTTCACATTCCCCAACTTGTCGTTCCCAAGGACAGGCGACTGGGCATCTGGCAGGAATTCCGCGAGGGCGCCGGCGTTGTCTGGCACAATCCGGGCCTGCGCCGCATCTATGGACTGCTGACCGTCGTCGTCATGGTCATCATGCCGGCCTTCACCCTGGTGCCCTTGCTGGTCAAGGAGCATTTCAATGGTGCAGCACCGCAGGTGGCGCTGATCGAAGGCTTCAGCGGGGCCGGCATGATTGCCGGTGGCCTGCTTGTCGCTGCCCTGGCGCCGAAGAAGCTGGTGCTCTGGGTCGTGATCGGCTTCGGCGTGTCGAGCATCACCCTCGCCTTCACCGCGCTGGTGCCGGGCAATCTGTTCTGGATGGCGGTGTTCTGGTGGGCGGTCAGTAGCATCACCTACATCATGGGCAATGCCCCGCTGATGACGCTGATCCAGACCCGCGTGCCCAATCACCTGCAGGGCAGGGTGCTGTCGCTGCTGACGACGGTCATGGCCCTGGCGGCGCCGATCGGCCTCGCCATCGCCACGCCCCTGGGCGAGA
This sequence comes from uncultured Devosia sp., assembly GCF_963517015.1. Taxonomy (NCBI): domain Bacteria; kingdom Pseudomonadati; phylum Pseudomonadota; class Alphaproteobacteria; order Hyphomicrobiales; family Devosiaceae; genus Devosia; species uncultured Devosia sp. The sequence continues at coordinate 352,011 of NZ_CAUQDV010000002.1, read as the reverse complement.
TCATCGGCGTGCGCTGGCTCTTCGTGGTCATGGGCCTGGCAAGCGGCATCATTTGCCTGCTCGGCCTGTTGTCGCCCACGATTCGCGGCATGGACCGGCGCTAGGCGGCCATGGCCTGCGCAACGCAGTTTCGGCCGGACCGCTTGGCGCGATAAAGCGCCTCGTCGGCCGGTGCGAACTGCGAGGCCGGCTCTGCACCGGGCGCGACTTGCGCCACGCCGAAACTGGCGCTGATATGGAAATCGGACGGCAGGCCGGGCAGGTCCATTTCCTCGATCTGCATGCGGATCATCTCCGCCAGATCCATGGCTTCCTGAGCGGTATATTTCGGTGCAAACAGCACGAATTCCTCGCCGCCCATCCGTCCGGCCGGGTAGCCCGTCCCCGAAAGCACATCCGCCAGAGCGCAGATCACACTGTCGCCGGATCGGTGTCCGAACCGGTCATTGACCTGTTTGAAATGGTCGATATCGCAAAAGATCAGGGCGCCGCCGTCCTTCATCTCGCCGACCGTACTATCGAAGGCGCGGCGATTGAGCAGGCCGGTCAGGCTGTCCTGTTCAGACTTTTCGCGGAAATCAGCCAGAGTGTCGCCGACCGTCCGGGCAATCAGCAGCAGGATAACCGGAGGCACGAGAAGCCCCGACACGCTCAGCAATACGGTTTCGACGCCCGATTGCTGGAACGCCGCAAAGCTGATGGCGGGGCCGTGGTAGAACAGCAGCAGCGGAATGCGCACGAAGCTGAAGCCGGCCACGGCGACAAGGCCGCAGATGATTGCATAGTCCAGCCACTGCCGGCGCATCTGCATCACCATCCACAACGCTGCCTGTGCCGCCGCCACCGTGCCGGCCAGTTTGCTCATCAGCGATGTGACCATGAAGGGTGCATTGGCAGCAACGGCCACGGCGCTGGCCAGGGCCAGGGTCAGGACGAAAGTGGTGAGGAAAGTCGATCGCTCGATCGGCTCCGGCGCGACCGAGCGAATGCCTTCGGCGCAGCAGAGATAGGCGACGGGCGCCAGTACCGATGCGGCGTAGAGTTCAAGGGCGGTGCCCGATGCGAAGGCCAGGATCAGCGTCTGCAGGCCGCCACACAGCAGCGAAAGTCCGATCCAGCCCATGGCCGGCTTGCGCAAGACCATGCTTACCAGCGCGCATATGCTGGCGGTGAACACCAGCACGAATGCGATAACCAGATTCAATCCGATTGTGATCGTCATGGCGCGGCCCCTCGCACCTGTTCCCTGTCCCAGCATAAGGCCGACCGGCAGTTAACGAGGCATTTAAAGCAGCGCTACAGCTTTCACGATGATTGCTATCGTCAAGGTGCAACGAAGAAAAAGGGTCCTGTGGAAAACTAACGGGCTCAAACAAAACAATATCCATGGCTCAGATTTCAAATATTCGCGCCATCGTGAGTATGTCTTGATATCCGTTTTTCAAAAGAATCGCGGCACGACGCGTTCCTTCGTGCTCGAAACCCGCGGCGCGATAGAGCGCCTGGGCGCGGTGATTTGATTCGTACACGTCCAGCTCGACGCGGCGGAAGCGCGTTGCGGCATGCACCATTGTGGCATCAATCAGCCGGCGGCCGATGCCTCGACCGCGATGGCTTGGAGCCAGTCCCATGCCCAGCGAACCCACATGCTCCGATCCTCGCTCATTGCTGCGGCACACATCACACCAGCCGATGACCGTACCCTGATCAAGAGCGACGAAGTGACTGTTATCGCGGGCGATATTGTTGCGGACGAAGTCGAGCGAGGCCGGCAGTGGAGGAGCCTTGATGAGGCGCAGGTACACCTCTTCGCGTGCCACCAGGTCGAGCACGCGATTGTAGCCTTCGGCGTCTTCCAGGCGGATAGGTCTGATCTCGATCGTCATACTGGCTCCTCACTAAGAAGAGCTAGCAACAAAAAGGCCACCGGGGCAAACCGGTGGCCAGTTCAAGAGCCTGGATGATTGGAGGTCAGGATCAGGCAGAAAGCAAATCAAGTTTTGCACGGATGCCCGTGCGCAGTTCGTCTATGGCCTCGATCCGGCCATTCTGCTCGTGATGCCAGAAGACCCACCCGTTGCATGACTCGGCGCCTTGCACCAAAGCACCCACCTTGTGGATTGAGCCTTGATGCGTGCCCGAGACGAGGGAGCCGTCTGCACGAACCATGGCGGAGTAACGTCGACCCGCGTCGAAGAGTTGCGCACCCGGTTCGATCAACCCCTGCTCGAGCAGCGAACCAAAGGGAATGCGCGCTTCCTTGCGCTTGGGCGTCACCGACTGGAGTGCCTCGAACACGCCTGGGCGGATCGTCGAAATGCGCTTGAGAGCCGCGTTGATATAGCTCTCCTCACGCTCGATGCCGATGAAGTGGCGGCCAAGCTTGCGCGCCACGGCGCCGGTCGTACCGGTGCCAAAGAACGGGTCGAGCACGATATCGCCGGGCTTGGTCGTCGCATTGAGAATGCGGAACAGCAGGGCTTCCGGCTTCTGGGTCGGATGGACCTTGCCGTCGTCGTCGTCCTTGAGGCGCTCGGAGCCGGTGCAGATCGGGAACAGCCAGTCGCTGCGCATCTGCGTATCGTCATTGGCCAGCTTCATCGCTTCATAATTGAAGGTGACGCGGCTCTTCTGCGACCGGGCGGCCCAGATCAGCGTCTCATGCGCATTGGTAAATCGCGTGCCGCGGAAATTGGGCATGGGATTGGCCTTGCGCCAGATCACGTCGTTGAGCATCCAGAAATCGAGGTCCTGGAGCGCCGTGCCGACGCGGAAGATATTGTGATAGGAGCCGATGACCCACAGTGCGCCATCGGGCTTGAGTACGCGCCGGGCAGCCTTGAGCCAAGCGCGGGTAAACTGGTCGTAATGGGCAAAGCTGTCGAACTTGTCCCAGTCGTCATCGACCGCATCGACCTTGCTCTGGTCGGGACGGGTCAGCCCCTGCTCGAGTTGCAGATTATAGGGCGGGTCGGCAAAAATGAGATCGACTGAGCCGGCCGGCAAAGCATTCATGTGGTCGATGCAATCGCCCACGAGAATTGTATCGATCGGGAGGCGCGATGCCTCCTCCGCAGCGGCTTCTGGAGCCGTACGCGCGGTACGCAACATACACTTAACCCTAACGCAGTACTAACAAGACCGTTATAGAGCGTCAGGGTTAATGGAGCGTTTGTAAGGGGTTAGCGGGAGGTTAAAACCCGAAGTTTCAAGCGACCTACAGCCGGATTCTGGCCCAGGCCTCGCGCACAGGAGCGAATTCCTCGCGGTGATGGCGGCAGGGGCCGTGCTCGATCAGGGCGCGCATATGGGCGGCCGTGGAATAGCCCTTGTGGCCGGCAAAACCGAAGTGGGGCGCATCGCAATCCATGATGCGGCACATCCGGTCGCGAGTGACCTTGGCGACAATGGACGCTGCCGCGATCGATACGCTGCGACCGTCGCCCCCGATCAGGGCGAGACCTTCGCAGGGCAGGCCCATGGGCACATCGCGACCATCGATCAACACACGGTCGGGGCAGAGTCCCAGCGTATTGGCCGCCCGCGCCATGCCCCACAGCGTCGCGCCGCGGATATTATGCGACAGGATGATCGAGGGCGGGGCAACAACGACGGATACGGCCAGGGCAGTCGCCATCACCTGCTCGAACAGCAGTTCGCGCTGGTCTTCGGTCAGCTTCTTGCTGTCATTGAGCCCAACTGGAATGGTGGACGGGTCCAGCACCACGGCCGAAACCACGACCGGGCCGGCCAGCGGGCCACGGCCGGCCTCGTCGACGCCGGCAACCACGCGGGCGCCCCGCGCCTTGAGTTCGGCCTCATGGCGGTAGTCGGGCTCGGTCTGGAGTGTCGAATCGAACAGCATGGCGCCAGCATCGTCTTCGATGCCCTCAAGTCAACTCATAGCGCCGCCAGCAAGTCGGGTTTCGCCAGTCCCGGCCTTGCAAGTGCCCGGATTCATATCCAGTTTCGCTAGCAGGCGATGCGTGGGTCCTTTCCATGCGTCTGTTACGGTGCCCAGGAAGGGCCTGCGAGGGACGATGATATCAAGACCTGCCACTATTCTGGCTCTGGCCGCCATGCTGACACTTCCCGCCGGCGCCGAGCCATTTCATCATTCCTCGGGGGAACTGCGCGAATATCACCGCGATTGGCTGGCCGCCTGTCCCGATCTCATCAATGAGGACGCGACCGACTATTACGGCTTTTCCTGCTTTGCCAGCACGGGCAGCCAGGAACTCAACAGTGCCAACCTGCCGGCCTACAAGCTCACCGTCATGCGTAACCGGCTGACCGGCGATCTCGATATCGCTGTCACCGTCGCTGCCGATGGCGTCGAGACCGACGTCAGCCGCCCGCTGGTCATGGCCTTTGGTGGCGAGGCGCCGCAGAGCTTCGATTTTACCACCGACCTCGAAATCCGCTACAACACGACCAACCAGTTCTACGTGGCCGACCCCGCGCGGGTGGAAGCGCTGCTGGAGCGCATGAAGGAGCGCAATGCGGTTACCTTGACCGTGCCGCTCAAGGGTAGCGCCGAAGCCAGCAAGAGCGTGCGATTGTCGCTGCGCGGCGTCATGGCCTCGATCGACTTCATGTCGGCCAATGCCCGCAAGGTCTCGCAATACTAGGGTCGAAGCACCCAGGCCTCGATCGACGCTACGAGAGCCGGCACGTGGTCAGGGAGATGCGCTTCGGCCGCCAGTTCCCAGAGTCTGTGCACGCCAGTCAAAAGATCCACGCGGTCACGCTCGATGCTGCGGCCGGTCAGTGCTTCATAGGCGGCGATGATCCGTTCTGTGAGGTCGGCCGAAATCATGCTCGAATAGATGAAGTCCTGATGCAGCGGCCCGATGCCGGAATCGGCAAAGTCATAGACGCCATTGAGCCGACCGGCCTCGTGGTCGAAGGCCATGTTCCAGCCATGGCCGTCGAAAAAGCCATAGACCTCGCCAAGCGGATCCGGTGACAGGGCGGCCCAGCGGGTCAGAACCTGTTCGGACCATGGTTTGAGATGTTCGGGCAGGACCGGAGCGATGTGCCGGGAAATGGCCTCGGAGGGCCAGAAAACATCGACGGGCAGGGCGCCGACCGCCTTTGCATCGGCGATAGGAAGGGCATGCAGCTGGGCATAGAACAGACCCAGCGCTTCGCCCAGCTGCTGGCGCTCCGGCTCGCCGAGTTGGCCATACTGCGACGCCAGTAGATGTTCGCCGGCAATCTTGGCATGCCGGGAAAACAGCGCCGGTTCTTCGAACAGCTCCAGCGCCGTTACAGTCATGCTGACCGCTGGACCGACGACCCCGAGAATTGCCGCTTCTCGCCGCAAGGCTTCGGCGCCTCTTGGATGACGCGGGAACTTGAAAATAAGCCGGTTATCCACGTCCACGGCGACACTGTCCCAGCCGTCGGACAAGAGAGTAAAGCTGCCGCCTGCCAGTTCCGGAAAGCGGCTGACGATCATCGCCTTGAGGCCCTCCAGGTCAAATTGCGATTGCGGCACGCTATCCTCCGGTTGACCTTGCGGCCGTCTTGCTGTCGAACAGCCTAGTCCTGCCAGTCCCTTCCCGGAAACCCCTCATGATCCTCAAGCCGGGCGCCGCCCTGCTGTTCGATATCGACGGCACGCTGGCCGATACCGATCCGCTGCATCTGCAAGCCTTCAATACGGCTTTCGCGCCATTCGGCCATGTCATTGACGAGCACCGCTACGCGCGGGAGATCCAGGGCCATGCCAATGTGGATATTGCCGCGCGTTTCGTGCCGCAACTTCCGTCCGACGAAGGCATGAAAGTGCTCGACGACAAGGAGACGCTGTTCCGGCAGCTCGCCCAAACGTCGATCCATGCCGTACCGGGCCTCTTCGAATTGCTGGATCTGGCCGACCAGCTCGGCCTTCCCATGGCAGCCGTCACCAATGCACCGCGCGCCAACGCCGACCTGATCCTTGATGGGCTTGGCATACGCAACAGGTTCAAGGCGCTGGTGATCGGCGCTGAACTCGCTCACGGCAAGCCGCATCCCTTGCCTTACCTCGAAGGCCTGCGCCTGCTCGGCGCCGATGCTGCAGCCTCGATTGCCTTCGAAGACTCTCGCACCGGCATTGCCTCCGCAACCGCCGCGGGCATCGCAACGGTCGGTATCCGCACCACCCTGCTGCATGAGGACATGATCGCGGCTGGTGCAGCACTATCGGCAGATCGTTACGACGACGCTGAGCTACATGCCTTCATAGAGAGAATGATAGGAGCCTAGAACAGGCTCATCTGCCGATCTTCGAGTCGCGGAGCGACAAAGAGGTCGCTACGTAGCCCCGGCAGTTTGACCTCGAGGCCATAGCGCTCGCGCGCCTTGTCGAAGCGCTGGCGCAGCAGGGTCGCATAGGGGCCTTCGCCCGTCATGCGGGTGCCAAAGCGCGAGTCATAATCCTTGCCGCCGCGCGTATCGCGGACCAGCGACAGCACATGGCGCACCCGGTCGGGAAAATGCCGTAGCAGCCACTCGCGGAACACATCGCGCACTTCACCGGGCAGGCGCAGCAGGATCATCGATGCGCTGATCGCGCCCTGTGCCTTGGCGGCGTCGAGAATGCGTTCGAGCTCCATGTCATTGATCGCCGGGATCATTGGCGAGGCAAAGACCGCGACTGGTACGCCCGCCTCGCTGAGCAGGCAGATCGCTTCAAGCCGGCGGGCGGGGGAGGATGCCCGTGGCTCCATCTTGCGGCTGAGCTTGTGATCCATCGAGGTCATCGAGATGGCGACCTTGACCAGGCCCAGCTTGGCCAGTTCGGTGAGGAGGTCGAGATCGCGAATGATCAGCGCAGACTTGGTCGTGATCATCACCGGATGCCTGGTTTCCAGCATGACTTCGAGAATGCCGCGCGTCAGCTTGTGCTTGCGCTCGGCCGGCTGGTAGGGGTCGGTATTGGTCCCCATGGCGATGGGCTTGACCTTGTAGCCCTTGGCGCCGATCTCGGCGCGCAACGCCTCGACCGCATTGACCTTCACATAGATGTCGCGCTCGAATTCGATTCCCGCCGAATGGCCGAGGAAAGCGTGCGTCGGACGGGCATAGCAATAAGAGCAGCCATGCTCGCAGCCACGATAGGCATTGATCGAGCGCTCGAAGCCAATGTCCGGGCTGTCATTGCTGGTGATGATGGTTTTGGCGCGTTCGACATGTTCCACTGTTTCGAAGATCGACAGCGGTTCGACATTGTCCCAGCCGTCGTCGAAACCTTCGCGCCGCTGCTTCTCGAACCGGCCCGATGCATTGCTCTGCGCGCCCCGGCCACGAATGCGATCAGGATCAAGCAATTCGCGCCGCGCCAGATCAGCATCGCGACTGCGGCTGAGCTTTTCCAGGGCTTCGAAAGAGGGGGCCTGATAGAGGGCCATGGGGCATCTCCTGTCGGTCGCGCACAGTCGAATCGTGACTGAAGAACGCATCTCAGGATGTAGCAGTTGCGCGAGAACAAAACAAGAACTAGAACTCTCGCCTGTCTCATATATGGACACTGTTGGAGACACAGGGAAGGGCTGGGAACATCAAAATGCATCGCAGAATTGCGATGGAATGGGTGGACGCTCCGGGAGGTGGCGGCTACACAGCCATACTCGCGCTTCCCCCGCGTGACCAAGCCCGCTGCTGACAGTCACTGTCACACAGAATTCTCATGAATGCCGTCGAAAGCACCTGACGCCATTCGTCGTCCTGACGACCACGCCACCCGACTGTTGAGGAATATCATGAGTACCGACGCAACGACCTATGACGCCATGCCGGTAGATGCCCCCGTCGTGGAGGATCACTCCGCACGCAATCGGCTCGTCATCGCCCTGCTGCTGGTCTCCGCTTTCGTGGTCATTCTCAACGAGACCATCATGGGCGTGGCTGTGCCGCATCTGATGGGCGACCTTGGTATCACTGCGGGCGCGGCCCAGTGGCTGACCACCGGCTTCCTGCTGACCATGGCCGTGGTGATCCCGATCACCGGCTACCTGCTGCAGCGCCTCAACACCCGTCCGGTCTTCATGCTCGCCATGAGCTTTTTCACTCTTGGCACGCTGGTCTGCGCCGCGGCGCCGGGGATTGAACTGCTGATCGTCGGTCGCGTCGTTCAGGCCATTGGCACGGCCATCATGATGCCGCTGCTGATGACCACGGTGATGAACCTAGTGCCCGCCGAATCGCGCGGCAAGACCATGGGCAATATCTCCATCGTCATCTCGGTAGCTCCCGCCATCGGCCCGACCATTTCGGGCCTGATCCTGTCGGTTCTCGAATGGCGCTGGATGTTCATCCTCGTCCTGCCGATCGCCATCGGCTCGTTGGCGCTGGGCGCAACGCTGATCAAGAATGTCTCGACGCCCAGCAAGGCGCCGCTCGATATTCTTTCGGTCCTGCTCTCGATCCTGGGCTTTGGTGGTTTCGTCTATGGCCTGTCGAACCTGGGTGGTGGCGGCGGCCATGGTCCGGCGCCCGAGGCCACGGAAGCAGTGGTTGCCGCCGCTCCCATGTTCCCGGCCTGGCTGCCGATCGTCGTCGGCGTGGCATTCATCGCCCTCTTCGTCTTCCGCCAGCTGTCGCTTCAGAAGGACAACAAGGCGCTGCTCGACCTGCGTACGCTGACCTCGAAGAATTTCACCATCGCCGTGGTGATGATGGCCGTCCTGATGATCTCGATGTTTGGCGCCATGATCCTGTTGCCGATCTACCTGCAATCAGTTGTCGGCCTGACCACGCTGCAGACCGGCCTGTTGATGCTGCCGGGTGGCTTGGTGATGGGGCTCTGCGCTCCGTTCGTTGGCAATCTTTTCGACAAGATCGGCCCCACGCCGCTGGTCGTCCCCGGCTCCATCCTGCTCAGCCTCGTTATGTGGGGCCTGACGCTGGTTGGCCAGGATACGCCGGTCTGGGCGCTGTTGGTCGGTCACGTGGTGATGAGTGTGGGCCTTGCCATGATGTTCACGCCTTTGTTCACATCGAGCCTGGGTTCGCTCGAGCGCCAGCTCTATTCGCACGGTAGTGCCATGATCGGCACAGTGCAGCAGGTGGCCGGCGCCGCCGGTACTGCGCTGTTTGTGGCACTGATGACGCTTCAGACGGCCAGCCTGGCAGCTGGCGGTGCCGAGCAGGTTCCCGCTCTTGCGGGCGGTGTACGCGCGGCTTTCTTCGTGGGTGCGATAATTTCGCTGTTTGCGGTGGTCGCGGCATTCTTCGTTCGCAAGCCGGCCGGCGCGGCGCCGGGCATGGGCCACGGCCACTGAGCTCATTATTGCAACCGAAAACGGCGCCTTCCGGCGCCGTTTCTTTTTGCCGGGGATGTCGTCACAGTCGATTGAATTTGGCTAACATTTGTTAAGAACCGCCGCCTAAGCCTGCCGTGATCCAGCTCCTGGCTGGTTCGGAGACGGACGTGGATCCCCTTAGCAATTTCGCTTTCCTGCTGCCCATTTCGATGGCGCTGTTCGGTGCAGTATTCCTGGTGCTCGGCTCGCTTGGCTATGAGGCCGCTCGCGCTTGGGGCCTGGCGTTTGTCTTCAGTGCCTTGAGCTATCTGGCGCCCATCCTGCCCATGCCGGTCGAACTGCAAGCCTTGTTTGGCAATGCCACGATCCTGGTGTCGTTTTTCTACTTTGGCGAAGCTCTGCTCAGCCATTTCGAAATGCCCAAATGGACCGCGGCCCGCGTCATTTTCGGACTGCTTGCCTACGCCGTGATCAGCGCCGTCATTGTTGGTCTGCACAATCTGCAGCTCGAGCTGAGCTTGAACGACGTGGCGGTATCGATCCTGCTGGGCGTGCCGCTTGCCATGGTCATGCCACGGGCCAGATCGCCGATGGATCGCATTCTGGTGACGGTTGCCGGCCTGGTGGTGCTTGATATCGTCCTGCGCTTGTTCGTCTTCAACGTCGTCGTCGGCATGAGCCAGCAACTGGCCGACTTCGCCAACTCTTCCTACAGCTATTACATGCAGATCAGCGTTGGCGGGCTGAGCGTGGCCTTTGCCCTCGCCGGCTTCGGTTCGATCGCCTTTGCGGCGCTCGATCACTATCGCCGCGCCGCCGAGCAGGATCCGCTGACCGGCCTGCTCAATCGCCGCGGCTTCGACCGGGCGACCGAAGGGCTCTCCATGGCGGGGCGCCTGAGCAGCATGGTCATGGTGTGCGACGTCGACAGCTTCAAGCAGGTCAATGACAGCTTTGGTCATGCCTCGGGCGACCGGGTGCTGAAGGGGCTGGCGGATATGCTGACATCGCGGTTACCTGGCAGCGCCGTGGTGGCGCGCTTCGGCGGCGAGGAGTTCGTGGTGTTTTTGGCAGACATGCCGCTGGCCAGCGGCGCGGCATTGGGCCAGTCAATCCGCGCCGAGTTTTCGGCGCGTGACTGGCGTCCTTCGGGTGTGCAACGCCAGATTACATTGAGCATCGGGGTGGCCGCCCCACTCGAGAGCGAAGGCTCGGTTCACGATGCATTGGCTCGAGCCGACCGCGCGCTTTACGCCGCCAAGAGCGGTGGCCGAAATCAGGTGATGATCGATGCTGGAGAGGCCTATGTGCCCGGGCTGCGCATTGTCGCTGCCCCGGAAACCTCGGTGGCCTAGCGCTCGTCCAGCCGCGGCATCAGTTCGACGAAATTGCAGGGGGCATGCCGGTAATCCAGCTGGTGGGTGAGAATGCCCTCCCAGGCATCGCGGCAAGCGCCGCGCGACCCTGGCAAGCAGAAGACGAATGTCGTGCCGATCAGTCCCGCCGTGGCGCGCGACTGGATCGAACTCGTACCCACCGTCGTCGCCGAATATTGGTGGAACAGAACAGAGAACCCCTCCATCCGCTTGTCGAACAACGGCTCGACCGCTTCCGGAGTGATGTCACGGCCCGAAAATCCGGTGCCGCCGGTGGTGAGAATCACGTCCACGTTTGGATCGGCGACAAACCCTTGCACCGCGGCCCGAACCAGTTGGATTTCGTCGCGCACCACCACCCGCTCATGGCAGACGTGGCCATCGGCCTCCAGCAGTGACTTCAGCAGCGCGCCGCCCGTGTCGGTTTCAAGCGTGCGCGTATCCGACACGGCGATGACTGCAATGGTGAGCGGCCTGAACTGTCGGTCCTCAAACCGTGCCGTTTTGAACATGGGGCCTGTCCTCGCTCGCTATGATCAGCTCTTCGGGGACCGGCGCTTCGGCATGCCCCATCTCGGGGCTCTCCATATCAGCGCGCGGATCAAGCACCAAGGTCTCGGGCGTCACCTGCTTGTCATTGCCCATGGGCTGAAACGGTGCGCGATCAGCCGCATCAACGCTCTTGCGCTGGCTCATGCGCCAATAGGCAAAGCCGGCAATGATCGCGTGGAACAAGGCCGTGACAATGAACAGTGCTGCCGGCGTTATGGAGCCCATCAGCAACGATGCGACAGTCGGGCCGATGGCCAGCCCAATGCCCAGGATCAGCAGCATGCCACCGGCAACGCGGGCGAACTCGCCGTCACGGGCAAAGTCGTTCGCATGCGCGACCGCGATCGCATAGAGCGGATTGGCCGCGAAGCCATAGAAGGCAAAGAGCACATACATGATCCAGCCCGGTCCGGGATTGATCACAACGACCAGGGCCCCGGTCACCGCCGCTGCGGCCCCCAGGCCAACCATTACGAGGCGACGGTCGATCCGGTCCGAAAGACGGCCAAGCGGGATTTGCCCGACCGCGCCGGCAATGGCGGCGATGGCAAAGAGGAAGGCAATGCCGCCCGCATCGAGGCCCTGCTCGTAGCCGTAAACCGGCGCCAGCGTGCCAAATGAACCATTGGCCATGCCGCAACAGAACGCCGCTGCCGCAGCAACGGGCGAGGTGCGGATCAGCAGCCCGAGATCAAGCTTGGCCGAAGCCAGCGGACGCGGCTGTGGGCTCGAGGTCAGGGCGGTCGGCAACAGCGCACAGATGAAGCTGATGGCGCCCACGATGAAAGGAATGTAGCCGGCGGTGCCGGTTACCGACATGGCAAGTTGGCCGGCAGTCGAGGCAGCCATGTTGATCGTCGTGTAGATCGAAAAGATGGTGCCGCGACTCTTGTTCTCGGCCACTTCGTTGAGCCAGCTCTCGACGATCATCGCCGCGCCGGCAAAGCAGAATCCCGACAGCGCACGCAGCAGGATCCAGCTGACATCATTGACCAGCATCAGATTGAGCAGGATGGTCACCGTGCCGATGGCGGCCATCACCGAGAAGGCGCGGATATGGCCGACCTTGCGCACGATCATTGGCACGCCGATCGACCCGGCGACGAAGCCCACCGACCAACCGGTACCGATCAGGCCCAGCGCAAAGAGCGAAAACCCCTCTTCGGCGCCGCGCACCGACAACAGCAGGCCCTGCAGGCCACCCCCGAACATGAGCAAAGCAGAGCCCAGGAACAGGGCGTAGATCTTGATAACTGAGGCCATGACGCTTTCGGCTGTGCTGGATCTGGATAACGTTGCAAATCACGCAACGATGACCATAGCGCGGCGTTCCGAAATTGGCAGGGCCGATTTGGCAGAATGGGTACGATAATTCAGGAAGGAGCCCTGAATGACGACGGGCTCAAACCCGCAACGCGCTCCGTCTCGTCAATCTCTCTTCCGCTTGGCAGACTGGGACATGGCATCCTCAGCTGTGGCCAGCAATATAGGCTCCGGCGCGGAAACCTTCAATCGAGACCCAGTTCCGCGATCTTTAGCCTGAGGCTGAGCATGTCGCGCCACGCCTGCTGTTTGGCAGGCGGATTGCGCAGTAAATACGCCGGGTGAAGGGTCGGGATGGCGTCGACCTGATGCTTACCGATGTTTACCGGGCTCCACTTGCCGCGCATCTTGATGATGCCATTGGTTGTCTCGAACACCGTCTGCATCGCCGGGCCACCCAGCGTCATCACCAGTCTGGGCGCGACGAGTTCGACCTGTCGATGCAGGAATGGCAGGCAAAGCGCCATTTCTTCGGGCGTGGGCGTCCGGTTGCCCGGCGGCCGCCAGGGCACGGTATTGGCGATATAGACCTTTGTCCGGTCCAGTCCGATGGAGCCAAGCATGCGGTCGAGCAACTGGCCGGACTTGCCGACGAAAGGCTTGCCCTGTCGGTCCTCTTCCGCCCCCGGCGCTTCGCCGATCAGCATGATCTTGGCTTCCGGATTGCCATCGGCAAACACCAGTTGCGTGGCGCGCAGTTTCAGTCCGCAGCCGTCATAGGCGCCGAGCAGCGTCTGTAATTCGTCCAGCGTCTTGGCCGAAGCCGCAAGACTCCGGGCCTCGGCGGGATCGCCACCCAAAGGGGCAGGGGCCTGCTGAACCGGTTGGGCGGCCTGCTGGTTGTTGGGCGCCATGGCCTGAGGCATGACGCGCGGCGGTGGTCGCTGGGCAAAGCGGTCGACCGGCTCTTCACCCACGGCAATATCGACGCCCGCAGCTCGATACCAGTCGAGCACGCTCAGCATTTCGTCGTGATTTAGCGGTCGCGTTTCGGCCATGTTCTCTGTTATGTCACAGCCCGATTGGCGCGGCCAGCCGTGCCAAATCTGGAAGCGCTGTCAGGAAAAGTGGATACCGGTTTTCCGGTTCGACAGCGCGACCGAAAAACAAAGAGTTGAGGCACTCCTATATGGCAGAGGCGGGTACGCGCGAAACCCTTTCGACCGACGTTTTGATCGTTGGTGCGGGTCCGTCCGGCCTGGCTGCAGCTATCCGCATCAAGCAGCGCCACCCTGAGATTGCCGTGACCGTGGTGGAAAAGTCCGCGGAGGTGGGTGGACATATCCTCTCCGGCGCCGTGATGGATCCCAAGGGCCTCGACGCGCTGATCCCCGACTGGCGTCTGAAGGGCGCTCCAGTGGGTCCCGACGTGACGCAGGATACCTACCACTATATCACCGAAAGTCTCGACCTGAGCTTGCCGCATTGGCTGATGCCGCCGCAGCTCAAGACGCTCAATGGCGTGATCGTCAGTCTCGGCCGGCTAGTGCAATGGCTGGGCGAACAGGCGGCGCAATTGGGCGTCGATATCTTTCCGATGACGGCGGCGGTGGACGTCCTGCAATCGCCTGGCGGACCGGTTCGTGGCATCATCACGGGCGATCTCGGTCGCGATCACGCGGGCAATCCCAAGCCGGGTTTTGCCGAAGGCATTGCCCTGGAAGCCAAATACACGCTGATCGCAGAAGGTGCGCGCGGATCGCTGGCCAAGCAGCTGATGACCGGTTTTGACCTTGAACAGGAGCCACAGAAATATGGGCTCGGCATCAAGGAAATCTGGCAGATTTCGCCCCAGCTGCATCACGCCGGCCAGGTAGATCACTATCTGGGCTACCCGCTCGACAACGGCACCTCGGGCGGTGGCTTCGTCTACCATGCCGAGGATAACAAGCTCTATGTCGGCCTCGTCACCTATCTTGATTACGCCGATCCGACGCTATCGCCCTTCGACGAATTCCAGCGCTTCAAGATGCATAAGTCTGTCGCTCCGCTGCTAGAAGGCGCGACACGCATCAGCTATGGCGCAAGGGCCGTCACGGCTGGGGGCTGGCAGTCCATCCCGACACTGGCCTTTCCCGGAGGTGGCCTGATCGGCTGCGCTGCCGGCTTCATGAATGCTCCACGCCTCAAGGCGATCCACAACGCGATCCTGTCCGGCATTGGCGCTGGTGACGCCGTGGCCGAAGCGATTGGCAAAGGCCGGCAGCATGATCTGATCGAAGACCTCGGTCATCGCATATTCGAAACCGGCATCGCCGCCGAGCTGCAGGGCGTCCGCAACGTCAAGCCACTCTGGACCCGGCTTGGGACTGTGGTCGGCGCCTTAGCAGCGGGGGCGGAGCTCTGGACCTCGGCCATCCTGGGCCGTTCGCTGCTCGGCACGCTCAAGCATGGCAAGCGCGACTATCAGGGCCTCAAGCCCAAGGGCGCGCTGCCGCCACGAACCTATGCCAAGCCTGACGGCAAGCTGACCTTTGACCGCTCATCCTCGGTCTATCTCGCCAATCTGGCGCATGACGAGGACCAGCCCAACCATCTCCGCCTCGCCGATCCTGCCGTGCCCGTTCGCGACAATCTACCGGCCTATGGCGAACCCGCGCCGCTCTATTGCCCGGCGGGCGTCTACGAGATGGCCACGGGAAGCGACAAGCCGGTGTTCCGCATCCACGCAGCCAATTGCGTTCACTGCAAGACCTGCGACATCAAGGATCCGGCGCAAAACATTACCTGGGTGCCGCCCGAAGGGGGCAGCGGACCAAATTATAGCGGAATGTAAACGCCTCTGGATCACGCTATAGCGTGCGCCCTTGCGGCGCAGTCCCAAAACGGACAATCTTCGCCGCCACAACGGGCTGCTGGCCCAAGGGAGTTTCGAGCCTCGTGAATTCGCTGCTGCACCGCTTCATCCGCCCGGCCCTTGCCGCCATCCTGCTTTCGGCGACGGCGCTCCAGCCGATCCACGCAAACGAGTCGGTCAAGACCGCGCAGTCCAGTCCGCTGGCCCAGTTCAACCTGATGCCGCTGTTCCGTGCCAGCCCCACCGGTTCTTACATGGCCGGCCAGCAGGCACTGCAGGATCTGCGCACCGACGAGGCTGCCCGCTATTTCGGCCAGGCGGCGCAAGCCGATTGGGAAAATCCGCTGATCGTCGAACGCTCATTCATCGCCTATGCGGCCGATGGCCAGATCGGCCAAGCAGCGCAGACCGCCAAGCATCTGCTCGATCTCGACGAAACCAATGAACTGGCCGAACTGGTCGTTGCCACCGAAGCGCTCAAGGAGCGCCGCTATGGCGCCGCAGAGCGCCTGCTGGGCTCGATCGGCCAAGACACCTTTACCGGCATCACGGCCAGCATCCTCCAGGCCTGGGCGCTGGTTGGCGACAACAAGCCCGAGGAAGCCGACGCCTTGCTCGAAAAGCTCGGCTCCACCGGGCTTGAGGATTTCCTCGTCTTCCATCGCGCACTTATGGCCGAGACTTCGGGCGACAGTGAAAAGGCCATCGAGCTGGCTGGCCAGGCCTTCGACACCGAACCCTATGTGGCCCGCATTGCCGAAGTCTATGCGCGTCTTCTCGCCAATGACGGCCAGTTCGAAGCGGCCAAGGATGTCATTGCCCAGTTCGAAGACCAGGGACTGACCCATCCCATCGTCACCCTGGTCAAGGAACAGATCGAAAAGGGCCAGCGCCCGGGCGTCTTTGCCACCAATGCCCAGGTCGGCGCGGCCGAAATGTTCCATGGCATTGGCGTGGCGCTGTCGCGCGATGGCAGTCTCGACCTGTCGCTGGTATTCCTGCGCCTGGCCGTCTACCTCGATCCATCTGCCGATGTCGTCTCGCTGGCCCTAGGCCAGTTGCTCGATGCTGCATCCCAGCACGAAGCGGCCAACCGCATCTACGAATCGGTGCCGGTCAATTCGCCGATGAAGCCGACCGCCGTGGTGCGTGTCGCGACCAATCTCGACGCGCAGGGCGATCGCGAGGAGGCCCTGCGCCGCCTCGGCAATATTGTCACCAGCCGCCCCGATGACCTCGACGCCGTCTCCGTCTATGGCGACATGCTGCGCTATGACGAGCAATATGTCGCCTCGGCCGATGCCTATACAAAGGCGCTCGAGCTGACCGGCGGCGACAGCCCGACCGATTGGCGCTTCTACTATGTTCGCGGCATTGCCTACGAACGCGCCAAGGAATGGCCCAAGGCCGAAGAAGATTTCCTCAAGGCGCTGGATCTCAATCCCGATCAGCCCGCGGTGCTGAACTATCTCGGCTATAGCTGGATCGATCAGGACATGCATCTCGAACCGGCGCTCGAAATGATCGAGAAGGCCGTCGAAGCGCAACCGCAAGATGGCTATATCGTCGATTCGCTTGGCTGGGCCTTCTACAAGCTCGGCCGCATCGAAGAGGCCGTTACCACGCTTGAACAGGCCGTGATCCTTCGCCCCAACGATGCCGAGATCAACGATCATCTGGGCGACGCCTATTGGAAGGCTGGCCGGACTCTCGAAGCGCGTTTCCAGTGGAACATCGCCGCTTCGGTCGACGAAGTGGGCAATGTGAAGGAGCGCACCGCGCCCAAGCTGGCCGATGGCCTGACCGAAGAAAACGAGACCGAATAGTCCCCATGGTCGAGCCTATCGTCCAGCTCGCACCGGCCAAGGTCAACCTTGCGCTGCACGTCACCCGTCGGCGCGAGGACGGCTACCACGACCTCGAAAGCCTGGTGGTCTTTGCCGATCTCGCCGATGAGCTGGAGGCCGTGCCAGCCAGCGCCGACACGCTGACCATTTCCGGCCCCTTCTCCAAGGCGCTGGGCACCGGAGACAATAATCTCGTCATGCGTGCCGTTGCCGCTTTCCGGGCTCGCTGGCCCGAGGCTGTGGCCGGCGGACTGACGCTGCGGCTGGTCAAGAACCTGCCAGTCGCGGCGGGTATTGGCGGTGGATCTGCCGATGCTGCGGCTGCGCTGCGCCTGATGGCGTCGCTCTCCAATCAGCCCATTGCGCTATCCGAACTCTCCGACATGGCCGCCCGCCTGGGTGCAGACGTTCCGGCATGCCTCGTGTCAGCGCCGCTGGTGGCGCGTGGGGTGGGGGAAGTGCTGTCGCCCCTGCCGCAATTTCCAGCCTGCCATATCGTCCTGGTCAATCCCATGATCCCGCTCGCAACGGCCGACGTATTCCGCCGTCTGCGGGCGCATGACAACTATCCGCTGCCCGAACTGCCCCAACCACTGACGCGGCCTGCCCAATTGGGCATCTGGCTGGCAGAAACGCGCAACGACCTGCAACCGCCTGCGGTCAAACTGGTCCCGGTGATCGGTCATATCGTGGAAGAACTCGCCGAGACGCAGGGATGTATCCTCGCCCGCATGTCCGGTTCTGGTGCGACGGTCTTCGGCCTGTTCGGCTCAAGCGGTCAGGCCCATCAGGCCGCCCAGGTCATGCGCGCCAGCCACCCCGATCACTGGGTCGCTGCCGCGCCATTGCTGGTGCCTGAAGCTTAGTAGGCGCGGCTGACGCTATATTCGACGACATCGCCAAGCAGCGTCCGCATCGCGGACTCTGGAAGCGTGGCGAGGGCAGACTGGGCGGCGCGGGCATGGCCATTGGCCTGTTCCAGCGTGCGGGCCAGCGTCTTGTAACGCTCCATGATGGCGACCACGGCCGCAACCTGCTCGCCGGTGGCTTCGGCATCGCCGAGCGCTTCGGTAATGACAGCCTTTTCCGCGTCACTGCCTTCCGACAGCGCCAGGATGACCGGAAGGGTCATCTTGCCTTCGCGTAGGTCGTCGCCGACATTCTTGCCCAGCGTACCGGACTGGCCACCATAGTCGAGCACGTCGTCGACAAGCTGAAAGGCTTTGCCCAGTTCGAGCCCATAGGTCGCGAGTGCCTGGCGGCCTGCGTCATCGGCACCACCCGACATGGCGCCCACTTCGCAGGCGGCCTGGAACAGGACCGCCGTCTTGGCGCGGATCACTTCGGCATAGTCCTCCGGCGTGGTGGTCAGGTCGCCGGTCTTGGCCAGCTGGAACACTTCGCCCTCGGCCATCACGGCCGAGGCAGCAGACAGCACGCCCAGCGCGCCGATATTTCCCGTTTCCACCATCATCATGAAGGCCTGGCCGAGCAGGAAGTCGCCGACGAGGATCGAGGCCTTGTTGCCCCAGACCATGCGGGCGGCCGGCTTGCCGCGACGCATGTCGCTTTCGTCCACGACATCGTCGTGGAGCAGCGTGGCATTGTGCATGAATTCGACGGCAGCGGCGAAATTGACCGCGCTGCCATTGCCCTTGTCGAACAGCTGGGCGGCGGCCACGGTCAGCATCGGGCGCAGGCGCTTGCCGCCGCTCTCGATCAGATAGCGGGCCAACTCGGGCACCATCTCGACATGCGACTCGGCGCGGCTCAGAATCAGCGCATTGACCTTGGCCATATCGGCCTCGGTTGCCACAAGCAGAAGCTCGATCGGATTTGCGGTCGGCGCTTCTTTCATTTGCGTCAGAACTGACAACTCTTGTTCCGTCCTAAATTGCCACACCGGCAAAACTGGTTGAGCCGGGCGTATCCGCGCATGTATGGTCGCGCCAAAACCGGCCTTTCAGGGTGCGATGTCCCTAGACCAGCCTTCGGGCTTTGTAAAACACCAATCCATTACGCGCGATGCCTTTTTGGGCGGTCGGCTCACTCTGTCGCAGCCCGGCAACGGTTTTCGCGCCGGTCTCGACAGCGTTTTGCTTGGCGCTGCGGTGGGCGAGGGGCGCCGAACGCTGCTCGACCTAGGCTGTGGCGTGGGCACGGCGGGCCTCGTAGCGCTGGTTCACCACCAAACTTTGAGCGCCACCCTGACCGACCGCAATGCCGACATGCTGGCGCTGGCGTCCGTCAACGCCGAACAGAATGGCGTCGTGGGGCGAACAACAATCATCGAAGCCGACGTGACCGCCAAGGGCGCCGAGCGCCTTGCCGCGGGCATCGTCGACAATGGCTATGACTCGGTCATCGCCAACCCCCCCTTTTTCGTCGACGGCGCCGGAACGCTTGCCACTGATTCTGGCCGCGCCGGATCGCGCCATATGGATGCCTCAGCGCTCGACCTCTGGATCAAGACGGCCGCCTCGGCTGCGAGGTCCGGTGGCGAGGTGATCTTCATCTATCCCACCGAAAGCCTGTCTCCCCTGCTGGCCGGCTTCGAACAGCGCTTTGGCGCCGTCACCGTGCTGCCGCTCTTGCCGCGTACCGGGCAGCCCGCCAGCCGCGTGCTGATCCGCGGCATCAAGGGCTCGCGCGCACCCCTGACGCTGCTGGCGAGCCGGGTTCTGCATGACGAAGGCCGCGCCTTCATGCGAGAATTTGACGCAATCTTCCGCGGCACGGCGCGCCTCGACTGGTAATCCCGCCCCGCGCGTCCTAAGTCTGGCGCAAAGCAACAAGGATCGAGCATGGCCGAGACGACCAGCCCGAAGCGAAACTGGCTGCAGCGCCTGCTGGGCCGCGGCAAGACCATCATTCCCATCGTGCGCCTCCATGGTGTCATCGCTGCCGAACAGCGCCAGGGCCGGCTCAATATCGCGACTGTCGATCCATTGCTGGAGCGGGCCTTTGCCATAAAACCCGCGCCAGCTGTCGCCATTGTCATCAACTCGCCGGGTGGCTCGCCCGTCCAGAGCCGCCTGATCGGCAAGCGCATCCGCGATCTGGCCGACGAGCACGACAAGCCGGTTCTGGTTTTCGTCGAGGACGCTGCTGCGTCAGGTGGCTATTTCATCGCCGTGGCTGGCGACGAGATTTTCGTTGACCCCAGCTCCATTGTCGGCTCGATCGGCGTCATCATGGCCGGCTTCGGCTTTGTCGGTGCGCTGGGCAAGCTTGGCATCGAACGCCGCGTCCATACTGCGGGCAACAACAAGTCGACGCTCGACCCCTTCCTCCCCGAAAAGCCCGGCGATGTTGAACGCATCAAGCAGTTCGAACTCGATATCCATCAGGTCTTCATCGACGCAGTCAAGGCTCGCCGTGGCGGCAAGCTCAAGGCGGCCGATGATGTACTATTCACCGGCGAATGGTGGACTGGCCTGCGCGGCGTTGAACTGGGTCTGGTCGACGCCATCGGCGACCTGCACGAAGTGCTGCGGACCCGCTACGGCAAGGACATCGACCTCAAGCTGATCGCGCCCAAGCGCCCCTGGTTCGGTCTGCCACGTGTCGGCTTCTCCACCGAAGGCATCAGCGGCGACCTCGCGGCCACCGTCGAGGATCGCGCCATCTGGGGGAGGTTCGGCCTGTGATCTGGCGCGTCATCATCATCACCGTCATCGGCCTCGCGATCGTCTGGAGCCTGCGCAAGATCTGGCGCGACTGGACCGGCCACTTCAACGCCGAAGAGCAGGAACAAAAACGCCTCCGCCGCGAACGCGACCTGCGTGAGCGCGAACAGCCCGGCGTAATCGACCTCAAGCGCGACAAGGACGGCACCTTCCGCCCGGGCGATAACGACAAACGCCGTTGACCGCACCCGGTCGTCAAACTAGAGGTTTGTCCCGCATATTAGGGACTGCCAGATGACCAACCTCCCCGCCCATATGGACCCGAAGAATTCCTTCCAGGGTCTGATCCTGACGCTGCAGCAATTCTGGGCGGAGCAGGGCTGTGTCATCCTGCAGCCCTATGACATGCCGATGGGCGCCGGTACGTCCCATACTGCGACTGTGCTGCGCGCGCTTGGGCCAAAGCCCTGGAACGCTGCCTATGCTCAGCCGAGCCGCCGGCCCAAGGACGGGCGCTATGGCGAAAACCCCAATCGCCTGCAGCACTATTATCAGTTCCAGGTGATCCTCAAGCCATCGCCGTCCAATATCCAGGAACTCTACCTCAAGTCGCTCTATGCAATTGGCATCGATCCGGCCGTGCATGACCTGCGCTTCGTCGAGGACGATTGGGAAAACCCGACGCTGGGCGCCTGGGGCCTGGGCTGGGAAGTCTGGTGCGACGGCATGGAAGTGTCGCAGTTCACCTATTTCCAGCAGGTCGCCGGTTTCGAATGCAATCCCGTGGCGGGCGAACTGACCTATGGTCTCGAGCGCCTGGCCTGCTACCTGCAGAATGTCGACTCCATCATGGAGCTCAACTTCAATGGCGGCGAAGGCGATGCCAAGGTTACCTATGCCAACGTCTTCCTGCAGAACGAGCAGGAATCGAGCCGCTACAATTTCGAAGCCGCCGATACCGAAATGCTGTTCCGCCATTTCGCCGATGCGGAAAAGGAATGCCGTGCGGTGCTCGCCAAGGGTTCTGTCGGCAACCGCCAGACAATGGCCATTCCCGCCTATGAGCAGGTGCTCAAGGCGGCGCATAACTTCAACCTGCTCGACGCCCGCGGCGTCATCTCGGTGACCGAGCGCCAGAGCTATATCCTGCGCATTCGCGAACTGGCCAAAAGCTGCGGCGAGGCCTGGCTCCAGACTGAAGGCGGCGGCGCCGAATAGCCTGCCATTGCCAGTCTGACGGCCGAGTGCCACTCTCCGCAGCAAATGTTGCGGGAGAGAAGTCATGTTCTGGATTGTCACGCTGGTCATCGGCGCGGTCGTCGGCTGGGCCGTCGTTTCCTACAACGGTCTGGTCAAGAACCGGCAGCTGGTGGAAGAGGGCTGGTCGGGCATCGACGTGCAGCTCAAGCGTCGCACTGATCTCATCCCCAATCTGATGGAAACCGTGAAGGGCTACATGAGCCACGAGCGCGAAACGCTCGAAGCGGTGACCAATGCCCGCGCTGCCGCCACCAGCGCCGCGTCTGGCACGCCCGAACAGCGCGCTGCTGCGGAAGGGCAGCTCTCCTCGGCGCTGGGCCGGCTGATTGCCACGGCGGAAGCCTATCCTGACCTCAAGGCCAATACGACCTTCCTCGAATTCCAGACCGCCCTGCAGGGCGTGGAAGAGGAAATCCAGATGGCGCGGCGCTACTACAACGGCGCGGTACGCAATCTCAATGTCATGGTCGAATCCGTGCCCTCGAACTTCATCGCCGGCCCGTTCGGTTTTCAGAAAGCGCAGTACTTCGAGCTGGAGAACGAGGCCGACCGCGCGGTGCCGCAGGTCAAGTTCAACTGACCATGCGCATGTCGTTGCGCGCATTCGCCGTCCTGCTGCTCGGCCTCCTGCTGCTCCTGCCGGCTTCGGCGCGCGAGGAGATCCGCCAGTTCAACGCTGACGTGGTCCTTGCCACCGACGGCACGGTGACCGTCACCGAAACCATTGTGGTCAATGCCGAGGGGCTGGAAATCCGCCGCGGCATCTATCGCGACATTCCGGTCGTCATGGCCGGTCGCGATGGTGGCAAGGTGCGGCCGGAACTGGATGTGCTTTCCGTCCAGCGCGACGGGGGCGACGAGCCGTTTCGCGTCGAGCGCATGGGCAATTTCCAGCGTATCTGGATCGGCAGTCCGGACGCATTCGTCAGCCGCGGCAGCCATCGCTACGTGATCCGCTACACCATGACCCGCATGGCGCGCAGCTTCGAGGACCACGACGAGCTCTACTGGAACGCCACCGGCAACTACTGGATCTTCCCGATCCTCCAGGCCTCGGCCAATGTGACCCTGCCCGACGGGGCAGTGATCTCCAATCTGGCCGGTTATACCGGCGCGGTTGGCTCCACCGAACAGGCCGTGTCCAGCAAGCGGGTCTCCGATACCAAGGCCAGCTTCCGCGCCAGCCGTGTGCTGGGGGCAGGCGAGGGCATGACCATTGCCGTGGCCTTCAACAAAGGCGTCATCGCCTTCCCGACGGGCCTAGCGGCCCTGCAGCAACGCCTGGGCGACCTGCGCGAAGTGGTCCTGCCGCTGCTCGCCGCGCTCATCGCCATTGCCTATAACGCACTGGCCTGGTTCCGCGTCGGCCGCGATCCGGCCAGGGGCACGATCATCCCCCTGTTCCATCCGCCCAAGGATTTCTCGCCGGCCCTGGTCCATTATGTCGACAAATGGGGCATGTTCGGCAATGGCGGCTGGACCGCCTTCACCGCCACCATCTTCGATCTCGGGGTAAAGGGCCTCGTGGTCATCGACAATCTTGACGGCAAGCTCCGCATCGAGGCGACCGGCAAGCAGCCTGAGGAAAAACTGCCCACCGGCGAACAGAAGCTCTTCGACTATTTTGCCGAGAAGGGCAGCGTCACCGTCGGCAAGGACAATGGCGTCGAATTGGCCAAGAAGCGCGCGCAACTGACCACATCCATCGCCCGCGAAAATCGCACGCTCTGGTTTCGCAACAACCTGGCCTATTCGCTCTTCGGAATTTTCCTGGCCGCATTCCTGCTGATCGTCATGGTGGCGATGGACCTGCTCACCATCGACTGGCTGATCGGCGCGGTGGTGATCGGCATTATCGGCGGCATTGCTGTCGGCGCCATTGGCAGCATGCGCCATGGCCTCAAGTTCCTCAGTTTCTTCGGTGTGTTCTGGGCCGGCGTCGTACTGTTCAACATCGGCTCGATCCTGCTCGAGACCTTCAGCGCTGCCGAGGTCAACACCGGTGCCATCGCCGCCATCTCTATTGTCATCGTGACGATCGTCTTTGCCGCCCTGATGCGCGCACCGACCCTGCAGGGCCGCAAGGTGATGGACCAGATCGACGGGTTGCGCATGTATATCGAGACGGCTGAAAAGGAGCGGATGAACATGGCGGGCGTGCCGCCCATGACTGTCTCCCGCTTCGAGCGCATGCTGCCCTTCGCCATCGCACTGGGTGTCGAAAAGCCATGGAGCGAGCATTTCGAGGCCGAACTCGCCCGTCACGCCGTGGCCGACGCCAACCTGAGTTATCAGCCCAATTTCTATCGCGGTGGCTCGATTGGCTCGGTGGGAAGTTCGGCATCGTCCATCACCAATGCCGTCAGCGCCGCAGCCGCCAGCATGACGGCCGCCATGGTTGCAGCCCAGCCGGTCCAGGCCAGTTCCTCCGGCTTCAGCTCGGGCGGTGGGGGCGGCGGCGGTGGATCGTCCGGCGGCGGGGGAGGCGGCGGCGGGGGAGGCGGCTGGTAATCCGCAATGGACAACCCCGCCCACCCAAGCTAAGCAAACCGCGCTTTCTCTTATCGGTATCCGCCATGCCCGAATTGCTGCTCGAACTCTTTTCCGAGGAAATCCCGGCCCGCTTCCAGCGCCGCGCCGCCGAGGACCTGAAGAAGGCCGTGACCAATGCCCTGGTCGATGCGGGTCTGGTCTATGAGGGTGCCAAGGCATTCGTCACGCCGCGCCGGCTGGCGCTGACCGTCACCGGCCTGCCGGCTCGTTCGCCCGATACGCGCGAAGAAAAGAAGGGCCCCAAGGTCGGCGCGCCGCAGCCCGCCATCGACGGCTTCCTGCGCTCGGCTGGCCTGACCTCGCTTGACCAGGCCAAGGTCGAAAGCGATCCCAAGAAGGGCGATTTCTACGTCGCCCATATCAACAAGCCCGGCGCCGAAGCGGTCGCGCTGCTGTCGTCCGTGCTGCCACGCATTCTGACCGACTTCCCCTGGGCCAAATCCATGCGCTGGGGCACGGGCAGCTTCAACTGGGTGCGCCCGCTGCGCGCCATCACCGCGACCTTCGGCACGGAAAACGAAGAGCCCGTGGTCATTCCCTTTACCTCGGGCGTCGTGGAATCCGGCCAGACCACGTTCGGCCATCGCTTTCTCGCCCCCGACGCCATCAAGGTGCGCCGCTTCGACGACTATGTCGAAGCGCTGGAACGCGCCAAGGTCGTGCTCGATATCGACCGCCGCAAGGACATCATCCGCACCGACGCCGAACAGCTGGCCTTTGCCCAGGGCCTGAGTGTCATCACCGACGAAGGCCTGCTCGAAGAAGTGGCCGGTCTTGTCGAATGGCCGGTCGTGATGATGGGGTCTTTCGATCCCGATTTCCTCAAACTGCCCGAGGAAGTCATCATCGCCACCATCCGCGCCAACCAGAAATGCTTCTGCCTGCGCGATGCCAGCGGCAAGCTGGCGCCCAATTTCATCATCACCGCCAATACCGTGGCCAGCGATGGCGGCGCCGTCATCACCGCCGGCAACGAGCGCGTCATCCGCGCGCGCCTGAGCGATGCCATGTTCTTCTACAATGGCGACCTGGCCTTGCCGCTGGAACACAGCCTGCCCAAGCTCGAAGAAACCGTGTTCCACGCCAAGCTGGGCAGCCAGTTCGCCCGCGTCGAGCGCCTTGTGAAGCTGGCGGGCGAGATCGCGCCTTTGGTTGGCGCCGACCCCGAACGCGCCAAGCGCGCTGCCATGCTCGCCAAGGCCGACCTGACCACCGGCATGGTCGGCGAATTCCCCGAGCTGCAGGGCCTGATGGGCCGCTACTATGCCGCCGCTCAGGGCGAGCCGACCGATATCGCAACGGCCATGGAAATGCACTACAAGCCGCTCGGCCCGACCGACAAGGTGCCCACCGAACCGGTATCGATCGCCGTGGCGCTGGCCGACAAGCTCGATCTTCTCACCGGCTTCTGGGCCATCGACGAAAAGCCAACCGGCTCTCGCGATCCCTTCGCCCTGCGCCGCGCCGCTCTGGGCGTGATCCGCATTGTCTCGGAAAACAGCCTCCGCTTCCCGCTCAATGTCGAGGCCGACCTCCTGGCCTTCTTCCATGATCGCCTGAAGGTATCGCTGCGCGATGCCGGCGCCCGTCATGATCTGGTCGATGCCGTTATCTCCGCCGACAGCAACGACATCCTGCAGATCACCCAGCGTGCCGAAGCGCTGTCCGCGCTGCTCTCTTCTGCCGATGGCCAGAACCTGCTCGCTGGTTACAAGCGCGGTGCCAATATTCTGGCCGCCGAGGAGAAGAAGGACGGCCAGGCCTATGCCGGAACGGTTGACCAGGCCTCGCTGCGTCTGCCGGAGGAAACCGCTCTGGCCTTCGCCGTCGATGCCGTCCACGCCGCCGTGTCCAACCATGTGGCCAAGGACGACTACAAGGGTGCCATGGCCGAGCTCGCCACACTGCGCGCGCCTGTCGATGCCTTCTTCACCGCTGTTCTGGTCAACGATGCCGACCCGGCTGTTCGTGCCAATCGCCTGAACTTGCTGGCTCGCTTGCGAGACACCATGCATCTGGTGGCCGATTTCGGCAAAGTCGCCGGCTGATCCTTGGAACCGCGCCACTCCGGCGCGGTTTTGCTTTGCGTCATACCAATTGAGAGTGCCCCGATGAGCGTTGGCCTGCTTGCCCTACTCGACGACGTTGCGGGCCTCGTCAAAGTCGCTGCCGCCTCGCTTGATGATGTGGCAGGGCAGGCCGCCAAGGCCGGCGTCAAGGCTGCGGGCGCGGTGATCGACGATGCGGCGGTCACCCCCAACTATGTGACCGGCTTTACCGCCGATCGCGAATTGCCCATCGTCGGCAAGATCGCCTGGGGCTCGATCAAGAACAAGCTGCTGTTCCTGCTGCCGGCGGCGCTGCTGCTGAGCCTTTTTGCGCCCTGGCTGATCACCCCCCTGCTGATGATCGGCGGCGCCTATCTCTGCTACGAGGGCGCTGAGAAGATCTTCCACGCTTTGCGTCCGCATGATGCCGAAGCCCATGAAGCGGGGCTCGAAGCCGTCTCCATCGTGCCGCAAAGCCTCGAAGACCAGAAGGTCGCTGGTGCCATCCAAACCGATTTCATCCTCTCGGCCGAGATCATGACCATCATCCTCTCGGCCATCGAGACGCCCGATTTCTGGACCCGCGCCGCCGTGCTGGCCGTGGCCGGCATCGGCATCACCGTCGCGGTCTATGGCGCCGTGGCGCTGATCGTGAAGGGCGACGATTTCGGCGTCTGGACCGCCCGCAATGCGCGCACCGGTTTCGGTCGTGCCTTCGGCCGCGGCCTCGTCGGTTTCATGCCGGTCTTCATGCAGATCCTGAGCGTCGTCGGCACTGCTGCCATGACCTGGGTCGGCGGCAGCATCATCGTTCATGGCCTTTATGAGTTCGGCTTCACCTGGCCCGAACATGTCGTCGAAGGCGCAGCCCATTGGGCCGAAGCCGCCGCCCCCGCCATTGCAGGCTTCACCGGTTGGCTGGCCACCGCTGGCGTCGACTTCGTCTTCGGCATCGCCCTGGGTGCGCTGATGATCCCGGTGGTCGGCTACGTCCTCGCCCCGACGCTCAAGGCCGCAAAGGGCTTGCTGCCCAGCGCGCGTAGCTAGCGCTTGCCCTTGAACGGCGCCATGCCCTCGCGAGCCAACTCGTCGGCGCGCTCGTTGAGATCGTGCCCGGCATGGCCCTTGACCCAGTGCCATTCCACATTGTGACGCTTCTCGGCCTCGTCCAGCGCCTGCCACAACTCGACATTCTTGACCGGCTTCTTGTCGGCGGTCTTCCAGCCATTGCGTTTCCAGCCGTGCATCCAGCTCTGCACGCCGTTCTTGACATATTGACTGTCCGTATGGAGCTCGATCTCGCAGGGGCGGGTGAGGGCGTTCAGCGCCTCGATGGCCGCCATCAGCTCCATCTTGTTATTGGTGGTCATCGCCTCGCCGCCCTTGAGCTCCTTGCGATGGGGCCCAAATTGCAGGATAGCGCCCCAGCCGCCAGGACCCGGGTTGCCCGAACAGGCGCCGTCGGTATGGATGATGACCTTGTCACTCATTCGGCAGGGCGGTCCTTGCGATAGAATTGATGCGGGAGGCCTTCGACATCGCCTTGATGCGTCGGCGTCATGCCGATCTTTTCAAGAATGCGGCGCGAACCGGCGTTATCGACATGCGCAAAGCCAATGAAATGGTCATAGCCATGGGTGCGAAATAGCCAATGGCTCAGTCCCGCGGCGATCTCATGGGCATAGCCGTGCCCCCAATGTGGCTGGGCCAGGGAATAGCTGATCTCGGGCGCTTGGCTTTCTTGGGGTGTAAAGCCGGCCCGCCCGACAAATTCGCCGGTCGTTCGCAGCGAAACGCGATGCTTGCCGAGGCCAACCGTCTCGAACTCTCGCAGCCACATCGCGACCCGGCCCTCGGCCTTGTCTCGGCTCCAGTCATCCCCATAGCTGAACAGATAGGTGTTGACCGCCCGATCAGCATGCAGCGCATGGACTTCGTCGACACCCGTGCCTGTCCAGGTGGAGAGGCGCAGGCGCTCTGTTTCGAGAATAGTGATGTCGCTCACTTGCCGACCGCGACTTCCATCGTGCGCAGCTCGCGCGGGATGTTGAAGGCGATGTTTTCCTTGGCCGTGACGCGCGCCTCGACCTTGATGTCATAGCGCTGCGCAAAGGCCTCGATCACTTCATCGACCAGTTTCTCGGGGGCCGAGGCACCGGCCGACACGCCCAGCGACTTGATGCCTTCAAAGCGGGCCCAGTCAATCTCCGACGCGCGGTCGACCAGCATGGCGACCTTGCAGCCCGATCGCTCGGCGACTTCGACGAGGCGCAGCGAATTGGACGAGTTCGGTGAACCGACGACGATCATCGCATCCACTTCCGGGGCCACGGCCTTGATAGCTTCCTGACGATTGGTGGTGGCGTAGCAGATGTCTTCCTTGTGCGGACCGTTGATCGCCGGAAAACGCGAGCGCAGGGCCGCTACGATTTCCTTGGTGTCATCCACCGACAGCGTGGTCTGGGTGACAAAGGCCAGCGTCGCCGGGTCCTTTGGCTCGAAGGTCATCGCATCGGCGACGGTTTCGATCAGCGAGATCGAACCGGCGGGCAATTGTCCCATCGTGCCGACGACTTCGGGATGACCTTTGTGGCCGATCAGCACGATCTCATGCCCTTCGGCATGGTGGCGCTGCGCTTCGACATGCACCTTGCTGACCAGCGGGCAGGTGGCGTCGAGGAAGAACATGTTGCGGCTCTTTGCGTCGGCTGGAACCGACTTGGGCACGCCATGTGCCGAGAACACCACCGGCGCGCCGGTTTCGGGGATTTCGCTCAGCTCTTCGACAAAGATCGCGCCCTTGTCGCGCAAGCCGTCGACCACGTATTTATTGTGCACGATGGCGTGGCGCACATAGACCGGTGCGCCATATTTCTGCAGCGCCAGCTCCACGATCTGGATGGCACGATCGACGCCCGCGCAAAATCCGCGGGGGGCGCAGAGCAGAATGTCTAGTTGTGGCCGCTTTTCCATATCAGTCAGATGCTTTCCGCGCTGCGCCAAGTCAAGTCTTGTTGCAGCAAGGCTGCCGCGCAGGCATTATATGATGACAATTACGGCAAGGACTTAGCGGTGAGTTTGGCGCAGGAAATGTTCGCGATCGCCCCGGCAATGGGGAAGGCGAACCTGTCGGCCAGCCAGATCAAGCTGCTGAGCGGCAAGGCGCGCTGGATTTTCCGCGTCGGCGAGGCCGGTTTCCCGACCATTCCCACCATCGCGCTGACCAGGTCCGCCTGGGACGCGCTGCAGAGCGAGCGGGCACACAAGGATGTGCGCCTGCGCACCCATTGGATCGCCTGCCTCTACAAGCTCGTGCAGAAGGACGGCAGGCCACCCATGCTGGTGGTCCGCACCTCTGCCGCAACCCATAATGGCGGTCTCGCCCCCGCCAAGCTGGGCATTGCTGCCCCGGCCAATCCCGAAGATTCGGTCGATCCCAGCCGGCCGTTGGCCAAGGCGATCAAGAATGCGTTCGAGAGCTATGGCTTCGGCCAGGGCTGGACGCAAAGGCAGGACGAGGATCGTGGCAAGCAGATCGTCCTGGTGCAGGCCGTTGCCGATGGCGAAGTCGAGCAATTCCTGACCCGCAATGCCGCAACCGGCGTGCTTGGCCCGGCGCCCACGGATGGCATGCCGCTGCCGCGCCTGCCGGAATCGGTCGACGCACTGGTCGCACTCGTCGATGCCAAGGCCGGCCGGCACATGTGCGTCACGGTAACCATCAATCGCGGGCAGGTGACCTTCCTGTCGGCGCGCCCCTCGCAGGTCTCTGCGGCAGCCGATCTGGAAGCCGCGGTGGACCGCGTCAATCGCAAGGTCTGGTCCGCCCACAATGCGGTGACCCGCATCGATCCGACGCGCATGGCCCAATTGCTGCATCCACGGCTGAAATCCACGGACGGCGCTGCTCCGGTTGCCGTGGGCCTCGGCATCTCGCCCGGCGCCGCCAGCGGAATCGTGGTCTTCAACGCCGAAGACGCAGCGCGCATGCGCGCCCGCGGCAAGCATTGCATTCTTGTCGTCAACGAGACCGGCCCGGCTGATATCGAAGGCATGAAGGCCGCCACTGGCATTCTGACCGCGCGTGGCGGCATGTCCAGCCATGCCGGCGTCATCGCCCGCATCACCGGCAAGCCCTGCGTTGCCGGCGTGCGAAATCTGTCCGTCGATGCCGCCGAGATGGTCTGCCGCATCGGCGATCGCGAATTCCGCACGGGCGACCGCCTGACCATCGATGGCAATGATGGCGCCGTCTATGCCGGCACCCTGCCACTGGCGCAACCCCATATCGGCGGCGCCATCGGCACCTTGCTTGGCTGGTCCGACGCCAGCCGCAAGATTTCCGTCCGCACTAATGTTGAAACCGTCGAATCCGCCAAGACCGCCCTGAGCTTTGGCGCCGAGGGCATTGGCCTGGCGCGCTCGGAGCACATGTTCTTCTCGCCCGAGCGCATGGTGGCGCTGCGCCGCGTCATCCTCAGCGAGGACGAGGATGATCGCAACCGCGCCGTGCATGGCCTGGTCGACTACCAGACCGGCGACTATTCGGCGCTGTTCTCCACCATGCATGGCCTGCCTGTCACGGTGCGTCTCTTCGATCCGCCGCTGCATGAATTCCTGCCGCGCAATGACGAGGAAATCGAAGAGACTGCGGCCTCGCTCGGTCTCGCCGTACGCGCCCTGCGCCTCCATCTCGAACGGATCGCCGAGATCAATCCCATGCTGGGCCATCGCGGCGTGCGCCTGGCCATCACCCGGCCCGAAATGCTGCAGATGCAGATGCAGGCGCTGATGGCTGGCGTCCGTGCGGCCAGCGAAACCCAGACCGAACCTGTCAACGTCGAGGTCATGGTGCCTTTCGTTTCGACCGCCAGCGAGGTGGCCTGGGTGCGTGACAAGGTCAACACCATCGCCGCCAATTCGGGTCTCCTGCGCAGCGAGCGGGTGAAGTTCTCCTTTGGCACCATGATCGAGCTGCCGCGTGCCTGCCTGCGCGCCGGCGATATCGCCAGCATGGTCGACTTCTTCTCCTTCGGCACCAATGACCTGACCCAGACGACCTTCGGCATTTCCCGCGACGACGCCCCGACCTTCCTTGCGGCCTATCAGCGCAAGGGCGTCTATGAGCGTGACCCTTTCGTGACCATCGACGAAAAGGGTGTGGGCGAGATGATCGCCATTGCAATCGCGCGGGGCAGGGCCGCCAATCCCAATCTCAAGATCGGGATTTGCGGCGAGCATGCGGGTGATCCGGAGTCGCTGAAATTCTTCGCCGGGCTCGGCGTCGACTATGTCTCCTGCTCACCCTATCGTGTCCCGGTCGCAAGGCTGACGTTGGCCCAGGCATCTGCTTAACTGGCCGGCGCATGATCCCTATATGAAGGGGACGCGGCCGTTTGGGCCGATGTGGGGAAGGACATCTGACGTGAGATTATTGCCGGTTCTGGCGCTGCTGCCGATTTTGACTGTCGCAACGCCTGCCGCCATGGCCCAGCAAGCCGGGGCCCAATGCACCGCCATTTCCGCCGATGCCGAGCGCCTCGCCTGCTTCGATGCCGCCTTTGCCAATGTCGGTCCGGTCGAGGGTGACGCCCAGGTCGTGTTCCAGTCCGAGCAATCCATTCCCGCGCGCCCAAGCGGCCGGGCGCCCGCAACGATCACGGTTTCGTGCACAGCCGACGTTCTCACGGTGGCCTTCGGCTTTGCCGGCAATACCCTCTCCTCGCTGGGCAATGACACCGGCATCACCTGGCAGCTCGATCTTGGCGGGCGCAGCAATCGCACCCTGCCGGTGGACGACAGCAACACGGCAATCCTTCTGACCAACACGCAGGATTCACTGGCCTTTTTGCGAAGCCTGGAGGGTGCCAGCAACCTGACCGTGCGCGTCACACCGACCAATTCGCGCACACTTTCGGTCCGCTATCAGCTCGCCGATTTTCCTGCGCAACTGGCCCCGGTCCTTGACGCCTGCGAAGGCTGAACCGGTCAAATTCGGGTCATCCATAATTCCGCCGGGCGCTCGCCATGGTTAACCCATTGCTACGCCCCAGTGGCTGTTTACTCGCTGCTAACCCTAATCAGACATCATAACGACTGTCGGCATTTTAGCGTCACTTTCGCCGATCAGTAGTTTTGTTGCGTAGCGTTGAGTAGCGTTTATGGCTTATTCCCCACGGCCCGTGGCGCGTTTGCGTTCGGCCAGAGCGGTTCGCCGTCATCCCTTCACCAGGCTTCTGGCTGTGGGGATTTTTTGTGGCCTGGCCTATGCAGGTCTGACCGGCGGCGCCTTCGGCCCGGCCGACGGCCTGTTGCCGACGCTGCCCGAGACTGAAATCTCCACTGCAAGCCTGTCCTATTTCGGCGTCGATCCTGTCATCACCGGCTCGGTCGACCACCTCTTTGCCACGGCAAGCTTCAATGGTCCCAACCGCGCCGAAAAGACCGATCGCGTGCGTCCGCAAGTTGATCTGGTCGCCTTCACCAAGGGCTTTGACGAGGCACGCTTGCAAATTGCCTCGCTACGCAATGAAGACGCCATAGCGCTCGGGCAGTCGCTCTATGCGGCGGTCGAGCTTCCTGCGTCGGGCGATGTCGAGATCGGCCCGCGCATGTCCGTGGCCTCCCTTGACCCCGCCGCCGCGGCCGCGCTCGACGCCATTGCCGGCATCGCGCCAACCAGCACTGCCAACCCTCTCCCGGCAGTCGCCTCTGAACAATTGGCCTATGCCCGCGAGTTGGCCCCAGTTACCGGCGCGTTTTCCAGCGGCACGCCCATGGCGGCCTCCGACAAGGAACTCTGGTGCCTGGCGACGGCGATCTATTTCGAAGCGCGCGGCGAAAGCTATCGCGGTCAGGTCGCCGTGGCCCAGGTCGTGCTCAATCGCGTCAAGGATCACCGCTACCCGGACACCATTTGTGGCGTGGTCTATCAGAACCAGCAGCGTCGCAATTCCTGCCAGTTCTCTTTTGCCTGCGACGGCATTCCGGAAGTCATCAATGACCAGAAGTCATGGGCGCAGGCGGAAGACATTTCCAACCGCATCGTGGCCGGCGAGCTTTATCTGACCGAGGTGGGCGACGCGACCCACTACCACGCCACCTATGTTCGTCCCGCCTGGGCTCCCCGCATGAACAAGGTCACCCAGATCGGCCTACACGTCTTCTACAAGTTCAAGAGCGGCTGGCTCTTTGGTTAGTTGCAGACGCGGTAGCCCGAGCCCCTGACGCAGACGATGTCGCCAAAACTGGAGACGCTGGTCTTGCCGTCACTGACGCGGAAAAAGGAATTGGCGCCAACGGTGCCAAAGCTCAGCCAGCTGCCACCAGACCACATGGCAAAACGGTTGTAGGGGCTGGGTGCCGGCTCGACGCTGATGCCCGGATACTGGACATGCTTTGAGAACATGGCGTCGCTCGAATAGGTGCCGGTTTCTGTCGTGGTGATCGTGACATAGCTCACCCGGCCGCCTTCGATCTTCTTCACCCGCGCCGTCGAAAGCGGGTCGGTCGCGACGGAGGCATCATAGTCGACGACATAGTCGCGATCCTCGAAGCGCACCAGCTTCGACGCGTCGATCCCGATCGATGGGGCTTCGTCGGCAAAGGTCTCGATCACCGCGCCGGGGCCTATGGCGGCGATCGTCATGGCGCTGAAAGCGCCGAGGGTCACTCCAAGCAATACATGGCGGGTGGGCAAGTTCATGATGACGCGTCCCGTAATGAACCGAATGGCTAAAATCTGTTAAGAGATTAGAAACCATATCGGACCGGGACGCGCAAAAGTAACCCCTTGTTAGGGTTAATTCATAAAGCGCAAGTGATTGTCGCTAAACGGAAATCGCCTCGAAGGCGGCAACGAAGCGGTCATGTGCCTCGCGGGTGGGCCAGGGGCGGATCAACCGGTCGAAAGCATCGACGTCGAAGGCTGGAAAACTGGGCTCTCCGAACAGCTTGCGCGCTTCACCATCCTCGAATCCGGCAAGATGCACCGCTTCGAAATAGGCCGACTCGCGGTCGGCCTTCTTGACCAGTTTGGTCAGCGCGCCCGACATTGTCGCAGGCAGCGAGAAGCGCAGGAAAATCGCTGACAGCAAACGATTTTCCACCTCCTTGTAATTGCCGCCCATCGCCGCCTTGAACGGGGAGATGATGTCGCCCATCACATATTCCGGGGCGTCGTGCAGCAGGGCCTGCGCCTGGGACGCGGCATCGCAATCCGGATTGTGGGCGCGGAAGATTTCCAGCACCAGCACTGAATGTTGCGCGACGGAAAATGGATAGTCACCAGAGGTTTGACCATTCCAGCGCGCCACGCGGGCGAGGCCATGGGCTATATCGGAAAGCTCGACGTCCATCGGTGATGGATCCAGAATATCGAGCCGGCGCCCCGACAACATGCGTTGCCAGGCGCGTGCACTCGCACGTGCCATAATGTCCCCAAATGCTAGCAGACTGTTAGCATCGACCGTAACCAATTGCGGTTCGATTCGACAGGCGCGGGCTAGTCTTCTGCGGACGCGGCTTCGCCGAATTGGTAGGTGGCCCAGGAGGGTAGGGCGAGGGTGACGGGCTTTCCGGCCACGGTCACGGCCGAAAGATCGGTGAGCCGATCGAGTCGCAGAACCGCGACCGATTGTCCCCCAATGACCATGCCCAATGTCCCTGCCTCGCGCGTTCCTGCGAGCACCGGCGTACCGGGCGCGGCGTCGATCCCCGACACCAGCACCGGGCGACGACGGGCGGTGCCGCGATGCTTCATGCGGGATACGACTTCCTGGCCGACATAGCAGCCTTTCTTGAAGTCGACGCCATCGAGGATGTCGAGACCGATGTCATGAGCGAATGTGTCATTGGCCGGAAAGTCATCGCCCTGTTCGGCGATGCCGGCGGCAATGCGGGCGGTGCGGTACGCCGCAAGATCATCGACCCAATCATGGGTCGCTTCGACCGGAGCGATCACGCGATAGCCCAAACCGACGCTGCCGCGCTGGTCTTCATGGCTGATGGCACCGGGCAGGGCGCTATCCGAAAAGCCCACACGATGTGTATCGCGCAGGTCGTCGATCACCACCTGGGCGCGCAGTCGATACATTTTCATGCGCTTGAAGAAGTCGTCGGCCACATCGCGATGTACGTCGAGCCACAGCGCATCCCCGGCCCAGCCCACCGTGCCTTCGGCCAGGATCTTACCTTGCGGCGACAACAGCGCCCACCAGGCAGCGGGACCATCGGCAGCGGGCACCGGACCGGTCACCACATCATTGAGCAGCTTGTGCGCCTCCGGGCCGGAGAAGCGAAACACGGCGCGGTCGGAACGCAGATGGATGGTCATGGACTTGCCTCTTGAAGCGCCGGTCGCATAAGTGTTGCACAACATCCAGGATACAAATGCTACAGACGGGACCGCAGACATGGCGCAGTACGACGTGATTTTCAAGAACGCGACCGTGGTCAATCAGGATGGCGAGGGCCTGGCCGATATCGCCGTCAGGAACGGTCGCATCGTGGCGCTCGGCACCGTGGACGGCAGTGCCGATGAGGTAGTGGACTGCAAGGGCTTCCATATCCTGCCCGGCGTCATCGATACCCAGGTGCATTTCCGCGAACCCGGCCTGACGCACAAGGAAGATCTCGAAACCGGTTCGCTCGGCGCCGTCATGGGCGGCGTCACCGGGGTCTTCGAAATGCCCAATACCAACCCGCTGACCACCACCCGGGAAACCTTCGAGGCCAAGATCGCGGCCGGCACCAATCGCATGCATTGCGACTTCGCCTTCTATATCGGCGGCACGCATGAAAATGTCGGTCAGTTGGCCATGCTGGAAAAACTGCCGGGCTGCGCTGGCGTGAAGGTTTTCATGGGCTCCTCGACCGGCTCGCTGCTGGTGCAGGACGACGATGGTGTCGAAGCCATTCTCCGCGCCATTTCCCGCCGCGCGGCCTTCCACTCTGAAGACGAATACATGCTCGAAGAGCGCAAGGGCCTGCGCGTGCCGGGCGACCCGTCGAGCCACCCGGTTTGGCGTTCGCCCGAAGTGGCGATGAGCTGCACAACGCGCCTGGTCAATCTCGCTCGCAAGACCGGCAAGCGCATCCATGTGCTGCATATCTCGACCAAGGAAGAGATCGTCTATCTGGCCGACCATAAGGATGTGGCTTCGGTGGAAGTCACGCCGCATCACCTGACGCTGGACGAGACGGCCTATACCAGGCTTGGAACCTATGCCCAGATGAACCCGCCGGTGCGCGACAAGGATCATCGCGAAGGCATCTGGAAGGGCGTCAGCAATGGCGTCGCCGATATCCTGGGCTCTGACCACGCACCCCATACCCGCGAGGAAAAGGACCATCCCTATCCGCAGAGCCATTCGGGCATGACGGGCGTCCAGACGCTGGTGCCGACCATGCTGGACCATGTCAACGCCGGCAAGCTGAGCCTGCAGCGCTTCGTCGACATGACCAGCCACGGGCCCAACCGCCTGTTCGGCATTGCCAACAAGGGCCGCATCGCCGTCGGCTATGACGCCGACCTGACCATTGTCGATCTCAAGCGCCGCGAGACCATCACCAATGACTGGATCAAGTCGCGCGCCGGCTGGACGCCCTATGATGGCGTAACGGTCACCGGATGGCCCGTCGGCACCGTGGTGCGCGGCAAGACGGTGATGTGGCAGGGCGAACTGGTCACGCCAAATCAGGGCCAGCCCATGACCTTCCTCGAGTCGCTGCCGCAGGCTTGAGGCCATGAAGACCATTCTGCTGACTGGCTTCGAGCCTTTCGCTGGCGCCGCCATTAATCCGTCCTGGGAAGCGGTGCAACTTGTCGCGGCGCAATGGACCGGTCAGGCGCGGCTGCATGTGGCGCAACTGCCGGTGGAATTTGGCGACAGCACCGAGCGGCTGCGGGCCATGGTAAGCCTGCTGCAGCCGGATGTGGTCGTTGCGACGGGCCTGGCTGAGGGCCGAAATGCGATGACGCCGGAAGTCGTCGCCATCAACCGCATCGACGCCCGCATTCCCGACAATGCCGGCGCCCAGCCGGTCGACGCCCCGGTGGTGCCGGGCGGACCCGATGGCCTGTTCGCCACGCTCCCCGTCAAGGCCATGGTCGCCGCCATGCGCGAGGCTGGTGTGCCGTCGACCCTGTCCTATTCGGCCGGCACCTTCGTCTGCAATGCGAGCTTTTATGCTTTGATGCACATGCTTGGCCAGCAGGGACGCCCGATCATCGGAGGCTTCATCCATGTCCCCGCCATGCCACAAAGCCGGCCCGATCGTGACCAGCCGACCATGGCGGTCGAAACCATCGCCAAAGGCCTCGAAGCGGCACTGATGGTCTGCCTCGGCGGTGCTGATGCCCATGTGGGGAGCATGGGTACGATCGCCTAGCGCCGCGGCTCCGGTACCGCGATGCGGAACAGGTCCGTACCGCCGCGCACATAGTTGTATCGCTTGGCGACAATGGCCGTGTTGTCATACCAGAAGGGCTCGGAAAAGCCGTTCACCACCGGCAGGGAGAGTTCGTGCCGGCCAGCGCTCCAGTCCCAGACTTCGAGCGTGGAGCTCACCTGGCCCCAATCGTCCGGACAGTCGAAGACGGCGGCGATGCGTTTGCCGTCCGGGCTGAATGCAATGTCGGAAAAGCTGTAATTACAGCCACGCCGGATGCTCGCGCCGAGCAGCACCCCGGGCTGATCTTCGTAGCCGACAGTGCCGACACGCAGCCCGACAAAGGGCGTCGACTCGACATGGTCGAGCACTTGCGCAAAGACGGTGCCATCGGGGCTATAGGCAAGGGTCGTACCCTTCTGGAACAGCGCGCCAAGCTCATTCCAGTTGGCTACCTGTGGGACAGTTGAGGTGGCAAGGTCATACGCCTCGGCATAGCCGGGATTGACCGCCTCGCCCAACAGGGCTCCAGGATGCAGCAGCAGGTGGCCGTCAGAATCAAAGGCCATATAGCCCGGCAACCAGCCGAGATCCTCGGCCAGTACCGTGCCCTGCCGGTCGAACACGCTGACCTGATATTGCCGGCGCCCCTCGCCAAAGGCCTGGACGACCGCGATCTGCTCGCCATCTGGGCTGATGGCCAGGTCGAGCGGATGGGTTTCGACGGGGTTGGTGCGCAGCACGGTCTCGCTGATGGCGGCGCCGCCCGTGGCTGGAATTTCGGCCAGAGTGATGGCATTGCTGCTGTCGCCTTCCGGCGCACCAAGGGAGACGAGCAGATTGCCATTGGGCAGGCGCGCAGCACCGCCGATATCGCCGGTGATGAGATGAGTGCAGGCGCCACCGGAGATCAGCCGCCCGGCTGGTTCACAGGGCCAGAACGCGCCTTCCCCCCAGAAATAGACCGCGCCGCCGATGAAGAGCATTCCAAGCAAGACAAAGCCCGTAATCGCCTTCCGCATCCCCAAGCCCTTTTCTCAAATATCCAAAGTAAGATGCCGCCAACACTGTAGGCCTTGGGGGACAACTGCATTAGCGGCGACAATTTTTGGAATTTTGATGACGGTGGAGCGTTTTAGCCCAGTTTCGCCAACACTTGCTCCATCGCCGAGATGAACTGCGGCCAGGAGGCTGCAGCACCCTTGTAGGCTGCGTCCTGGTCGGGGCGGAATCCGGCCTGTTCCATGCGCAGATGGGTGCCGGTGTTGGTGGGCGTCAATGTCCAGGTGACGACGCTTTCAAGCCCGAAGGCCTCCCACTTGTAAGCCAGCACGCGGTGCTGCTCGACTTCGATCACCTCGCAATCAACGCCACCCCAATCGGCCGAGAAGCGAAACTTGTGCCCGACATCCGGTCGCAGATCGCTTCCCATCCCGATCCACTCCTGCACCAGATGCGGCTGGGTCAGCGCGCGCCACAGCTTTTCGGGCGGATGGGCAATGTCGCGTTCGACAATGACGGAGCGAATTTCGGTCATGGCTGGTCTTTCGGTCAGAAAAGATGCTCGCCGGGAAGGGCAGCCGATTGCTGCACCCAGGAGATGAACTGGGCTTCGTCGATGACGTCCGTCTCGTAGATATCGAGATAGCGCACACTGGCCTGTTTGGACGTGCCGGGCGGAATGGGATCAAGCGACTGGCCCTGGAAGAACGAGACCTTCACATATTTTGTGAGGCAGTGGAAACCGATGAACCAGCCATCGCCCCCGCCGTAGAAGGGCGTGTTCCATCGCACGGCTTTGCGGACGTCGGGCAGGGCCTGTTCGATCAGCGTGTCGAGCTTGCGCCCGACAGTCTGCTTCCAGCCCGGCATGGCCGCGATATAGCTTTGTACCACCGCATCACCATCGCCCTTGGCAATTTGCGGATTGCCCCCCGATAGCAGCTTTACCTCTTCGGTCATCGAACCTCCTCAAGCCCTGTTGTCACGCCGGCGCGCCACATAGGGCAGGATAAACATATATGTGCCGCTCAGAAACAGCAGCAAAAGCGGCAGCAGTGGCAGGTAATAAAGCCACGGATTGGCGGCGCCGAACGCAAAGGCTGCAGCCACGACAAGCGTGAAGGCCAGCGAAATCCAGCGGTGCGATTGGCGAACGAAATGGCTGAAGCGTCTGGTCTCGGTCATTGGTCCATCCTTGTGAGCAGGTCTTCGAGACGGTCGATCCTGTTCTCCCAAAACCCCTGCATCTGCCTGGTCCAATCCAGCAGTGGGGACAGGGCATCGAGCCGGGCAGTGTAGTGCGTATTGCGCCCTTCGTGTCGGTCGGCGACGAGGCCTGCCTGCTTGAGCAGGCCCAGATGTTTGGAGACGACAGGCTGGGACACGCCGGCGCCCTCGGTCAGCGCGCCGACGGTCCTTTCGCCCTCTCGGCACAGCCGCTCGAACAGCGCCCGCCGCGTCGGGTCGGACAGGGTGCGAAAGATGACGTCGTGGCTCTGCATTGAACCCCATACCTCGGAAGCTATGGGTTAATTGATAGTCATTCGGCTATGGGTTGTCAATTCCCGTAGCTGAAGAACTATGAATGCGCCTGGAAAGAAAACAGGGCAGCGGCTTGTTCAGCCGCCGCCCCATGCATGGGAACCGATGGAGGTCGGTCAGCCTATTCTTTGGTGGTCGCGTTTTCGAACCGAAAAACCGTGGCCACTTTTGCTGAAAACGCTCCTATTGGAGAACCTTTTCCAGGTTGTATTCGCCGGAGCGGATACGATCGGGCAGCAATTCCATGAGATCGGCCGTGGCCTCGTCGCCATGCATCTTGACGAAAGTGGCGAGCGCGGCAAACAGCGAAGCATGGGCGAGGGCGGCGCTTTGCACGCCATCATCCTCGGCGACATTCCAAGCCTCGGCCAGATATTCCAGCGCAAGCTGGCGCTCGCCCTGGTCCAGATCGAAGACGGCCTGCCCGGAGGCGGACGCAAACATGGATTTACTCGTGGTCATGCCGGAGGGACTAACACGCGAAAGCCCGCGGCGCGCGGGAGAAGTTACCCGAGGGTTAACGACTTATTCGCGATTGTTACCCGGGCTTTAACCCCCGTTAAGCCTATTCGGCGAAGCGCGTGTGAATGTCGCGCGCCGTCTTCTCCGCCTCGACCAGCAGTCGCGCCAGCGCTTCGCGCGCGGCAGGCGTGCAGGCATGGTGGAAGCGCGAATAGGCCGTGTAGCCAACATTGAAGGCGCCGGTGAGCCGCTGGCGGCGGTCTTCGTCGGGCTCGTCCAGCTCGATCAGCTCCGACATCTGCTGGCGCCAGTCTTCCGTGCCGGCCTGGCAAAGCGGCTGCAGAAAATAAAGGCTGCCCATGATCTCGGCCAGCCGCTCCATCTGTCGCTGGTAAAGCGGATCGATGGCGAGACTCGGGCCAATGCCCAGCGCGAGAATGGTCAGGATGGCGAAAAACCGCTTCATGCCCGCTCTCTATCAGCTTTGCCCAAGGACCGCGAAGGCCCTCTCCAACACGTCATCGAGCCGGCTGGTGGTGCGCAGTGCAGGCAGGGCCGACGGGTCCATCCACTTGTGGTCCGAGACCTCGTCGGACGGCCGGATCTGCCCGGAGAAATCGCGGGTGGCAAACACCGCCAGCATGAATGTGCCGTCCTTGCCCAGCGCCTGGGTCAGCACGGGCCGCGGATTGCGGATGGTCAGCGCAACCTCTTCCTGGATTTCGCGGATGGCGCATTGCTCGATCGTCTCGCCCGGCTCAAGCCGCCCGCCCGGCAGGGTCCACAAGTGCTGATAGGGGGCATGGGCGCGCTTGATCAGCAGCACCTTGCCCTCGCGGACGATGGCAACACTGGCAGCATTGGGCAGGGGCTCGGTCACATCAGGCTCATTTGCGATTCGCTGGCTGACAGACTAGCTGTAGATTCTTGATCGAGGAGTTACGATATGTGCGGACGCTACGCTTCGACGCTGCCGCCCGAGCAGATGATGGAGCTGTTCAAGCTGCTCAAGAGCATCGACATGGTGCCGCGCTTCAATATCGCGCCGACGCAGCCGATAGTCGCCATCTGGGAAGCCCATGGCATGCGCGAAGCCCATTTCGCGCGCTGGGGCCTGGTGCCGGGCTGGGTCAAGGATCCGCGTGAATTTCCGCTGCTGGTCAATGCCCGCGTCGAGACCATGGAAGAAAAGCCGGCCTTCCGCGATGCGCTCAAGCATGGCCGATGCATTGTCCCTGCCAGCGGCTATTACGAATGGCACACCAATCCGGACAAGTCCAAGCAACCCTATTACATCACCATGGAAGACGGCGCCCCCATGGCCCTGGCCGGGCTCTATACCAGCTGGATGGGACCGAACGGCGAGGAGATCGACAGCGTCGCCACGATCACTGTTCCGACCAACCAGCAGTTGAGCGAAATCCATCATCGCATGCCAGCCATCTTGCGCGGTGACGAGATGGACGACTGGCTCAATGTGCGGGACGTGCGGGCGGGGACGGCGGCGCAGATGGCCCTGCCACTCGAGGATGGGGTGCTGAA
Organism: uncultured Devosia sp.; assembly: GCF_963517015.1. Taxonomy (NCBI): domain Bacteria; kingdom Pseudomonadati; phylum Pseudomonadota; class Alphaproteobacteria; order Hyphomicrobiales; family Devosiaceae; genus Devosia; species uncultured Devosia sp. Next base: position 309,433 of record NZ_CAUQDV010000002.1, on the reverse strand, counting down.
ATTCCACCCCGTCTCGACGCGGGTCAATTCGGCACGTGACGATGATCCGGGCCTGATCGAACGGGCAGAAGTCTTGAAGCCAGAACCCAAGGCAAGGAAGGCGGCCGGCGGTCAGATGAGCCTGTTTTAGGTCACATGATCCCGAAATAGCCCAAGGCATCGCCCATGGCGTCTTCTTCCCAGCCAAGGTGGGAAAGCAGCACGCGCTCGAGGGCGTGATAGACCGTCTTGGCATTTTCGAAGCGCTCGGGCGTCGGCTCGGTGACCATGTCGTTGAGCGCATCGACCAGCCGTTCGAGCAATTCATGCACCACGACATGCTCCGCCGTGAGCCGGTCGGCGATGGCCTTGAAGGCGGGTCCTTGCATCGCCAGCACCGGAAACAGGTGATGGTCCTCGATCGTGTGATGCGTGTTGACGATCTGGCAGTGCTGGCCGCAGAGGTTACCAAAGCGGCGATAATTGGCGACCATGGCCAGATTGCCGGTTTCGGCGGCGATCTCCGCCTGCGTTACCGTGCCGGCATTGGCCCGCTCGATCATCTTGCCCAGCGTTAACATGTTGTCGCGCAGGTGATCGTGGATCTGGCGCAGGTGATGGCCGGCCGCGCGCTGGCTCTCGGTCAGCCCGTCGAGCTTCTGCACCGGCGGACGCGTGGCGTCGTCGAGAAATTGGATATCTTTCAGCATGGTCCATAGATGGGACCTTGCCGTGACGCGCGCAAGACGGCACGCCGATGTGACCGACTTACGCCCGTGTTACCCCAGCATCTTCCCCGGATTAAGAATGCCCTTGGGGTCCAGCGCCGTCTTGATCGCCCGCATCATCTCGAGTGCGACAGGGTCCTTCACCTGCACCAGCAATTCGCGCTTGAGCTGGCCGATACCATGCTCGGCCGAAACCGAACCGCCCAGCCGCAGGACGATTTCGTAGATCGCCTCATGCATCTTCTCGTCGGCTTCGGCCATGAAGGTCTTGCCATCCACCCCGGCCGGCTGGCTGAAATTGAAATGGATATTGCCATCGCCCATATGGCCGAACGGCACGGCGCGGATGCCGGGGAACAGGCGCTCAGCGGCCGTGGTGCCTTCTGCAATCAACCGTGGCACGGCAGCGATCGGCACAGACACGTCATGCTTGATCGAGGCACCTTCTTTCGATTGCACTTCGCTCATCTGCTCGCGGAAGGCCCACATGCGGGTGCGATCAGCCAGGGATTCGGCAAACACGGCATTATCTATCATGCCCTGCTCGAAGGCAGCTTCGACGGCACTCTGCAGCGTGCCCGGCGCACCACCCGCCATGCGTGACACTTCGATCAACCCATGCCAGGGCGATGGCCCCGCAGTCGGGTCGCGATCCAGCATGCCATGCCGCAATTGCATGTCGAGGCCGATAGCCGGAACCAGCTCGAAGGCATTGAGCCGGCCACCGATCCGCTCGCGCATCAGCTGGAACAGGGTCAGCGCCGCCTCGGGACTGGCCAGATTGACCAGAGCCGTCTCGTAATCTTCCGGCTTGGGAAAAATCTTGAGCGTCGCAGCGGTGATGATCCCCAGCGTGCCCTCGGCCCCAACCAGCAGATCCTTGAGATCGTAGCCGGTATTGTCCTTTTTCAATGAATTGAGACCCTGGTAAAGCCGTCCGTCCGCCAGCACGGCTTCGACACCCATGGTCAGCTCGCGCGCATTGCCATAGGCCAGCACATTGACGCCGCCGGCATTGGACGACAGCAGGCCGCCAATGCGCGCCGAACCCTGCGACGCCAGCCACAGTGGAAAAATCGAATTCTCGGCTTCGGCTGCCTTGTGGGCATTTTCGAGGATCACGCCCGCTTCGGCGGTCATGGTGCCTGCAGCCACATCGACCGCGCGTATCCGGTCAATTCGGGCCAGGCTGACGATGATTTCATCGCCCCGCAACGGCACCTGCGCCCCAACCAGACCCGTATTGCCGCCCTGCGGAATGATGCCCACATCGTGCTGATTGGCCCAGCGCAGCAAGGCCTGTACCTGCTCGACTGAGCCGGGCAGGGCGACGGCCATAGCGCCCTGATGAAAGCGCTTGCGCGGCTCCTTGAGATAATTGCCCATCCGATCGGGTTCGCCGATCACGGCGTCGGTGCCCAGAAGCGCGGTGAGCTGGGAAATGATCTCGGGAGCAGCAAGCGTCATGGCAAACCTGCGGTCTGTGGGAGCCTGATCAGCATGTGCCACAAGAGCGGCATCGACTCCAGCCATCGCGACAAACCCGGCCACGGCATGGCGGATTGCCCAACTTGACTGTAGCGCGCCCGTCAAAATTGTTTACGGTGTCCGCGGTTTCAACAGGGGCGCCATCGGAACCGTAGCTTTCGAGCCGCCCGAGAATCGTAGGACGCGTCGGGTCAGCGGCGCGGGAATAGACATGACAAGCCTGGTTTGGCCCGAAATCTACTTCATCCGGCATGGTGAAACGCCGTGGAATGCCGAGCGCCGCTATCAGGGGCGCAAGGATATCCCGCTCAACGACAAGGGCCGCGGCCAGGCCAATGACAATGGCAAGACGCTGGCGGCGCTGTTTGCCGCGCGTGGCCTCGATCCGCAGGCTTTCGAGTGGCATGCCTCACCGCTTGGTCGCACGCGTGAAACCATGGAACGCGTTCGGGCCGGCTTCGACCAGCATCTGCCCGAGATCAAGTTCGACGTGCGCCTCATGGAAATCTCCTTCGGCGTTCTGGAAGGCAGCCTGTTCGAAGAATTGCCAGCGACCATGGCTGTTGAAGCGCCGGGCAGCCGCACCGAAGCCTATTGGGATTTTCGGCCCGAAGCCGGTGAGAACTATCGCGACGTCGAGGTCCGCCTGTCCGAATTTGCCAGCGTGCTGAACGGGCCCAGCGTGATCGTCGCCCATGGCGGCATTGCGCGCACCTTGCGCGTCCTGATCGAGCGTGCGCCGATTGTTGAGGTGATCAACTGGGCGCCGCCCCAAGACGTGATCATGCATTTCACGCCCGGCAAGATGGAATTGCTGCGCGCCGGAGCTGTCTGAAGCGGGGAGGATCACTTGTGCAACGCCTGCTCGTCGGACTGAGTATCGCTACCGCATTGACGATTGTCAGCGCTCCGGTGTGGGCGCAGTCGAGCGATTATACCGATTTCCTAGTCGAGCAATATGGTGTGCTCGGCAAGAGCGACGCCAAGCACCTGCTGGACCTTGTCGTCGACATCGACAGCATGCTGGCCGATACCACTAAGACCGTTGACCACCTGGCTTCGATCGCGCCGATCGATCCTGAAACTGGCTTTGCCACCGATCCGCCGATCGTGGACGGCATTTTGGCCGTCAGCGTCAATCGGCAAGCCGATGTGCCAGCCAATGTCATCATCGACCTGCTGTTCGAAAACCTGGCCGACCGCCATCGCTTCCTGATCGGCCTGGAAAACACGCTGGGGCTCCGGGATTCGACCTGCAGCAGCGTAAAGGTCGCGCATTTTCTTCCCGAACCCGGGCGCAGCGTTTCGTGGTGGACGCTCGACTTCAAAAGGCCCGAGGCGCAGCTCGAAATCCATGCGCGCAATCCGCTTGACGCCAATTGCACGCGCAGCATGACGCCGAAAAGCGAGCTGGTGGATGAGGCGCAACTGAAGGTCTTCTTTGAACGCCTGCGCGACGATCCCCCACCGCTGGCTGACGCCGATGCCTTCACGGCCTGGGTCGAGCCATACGGCAAGCATGAAACCACATTTGCAACCGACTGCGACATCGATCTCGTCGTGCCGTCCTGGAGCGACGAGCCACGGTCCGAGGTCATCGGCCTGAGCGGGATCAATTTCATCCAGGCAAAGCTTGAGCCCTGTGCTGCCGAATATCCGACGGTCAGCTATGTGAGCCTCAATGGCTATCTGGAAAGCGATATGTTCGGCATGGAAAAGGCCGTTGCTGCCGCTACCGACCTCTTTGGCAAGCCCAATGATGCCTGTGCCGAGCTCGAGCAGATGACCTGGCCAATCGGCGAAAAACGTACGCTGATGGTCACCTCCATGTACCGAGGCTTCGCTGCGATCCTCTACGATACCAGGCTGCGCGAACTCGGTTGCGGACCTGAGTGAACATTGCTGGAGGGCCGGATCAGGTCCATGCTCGAGGCGCATGAGCCGATTCTTGAGCAAAACAGGCCGAAACCTTCGCTGCTTGAGACCCTGCGTCTGATGAAACCGCTGACAAAAGAGGACTGGCTCGACATTGACGATAGCGACATCGGGCCCCTGCGCGACATCAAGCTTTCACCCTCATCACTGATAACATCCGCGAATTCTCGCGCGTGCCAAATCTGCGCGTCGAGAACTGGCTTGATTGACCTTGCTCGCGCCGCTCCCTAGAAAGCCCTCAACCAAGGGGCTGCGCCATGTCGTTCAATACGTTCGGTCATCTTTTCCGCTTCACCACCTGGGGTGAAAGCCACGGACCGGCGCTGGGCGTGGTGGTCGATGGTTGCCCGCCGGGCCTGACCCTCACCCCCGAATTGATCCAGCGGGACCTCGACCGCCGCAAGCCCGGCCAGAGCAAATACACCACGCAGCGCCGCGAGGCCGACGAGGTGCAAATTCTCTCCGGCGTCTTCGAGGACGAGCGCACCGGCGGCCCGCGCACCACCGGCACGCCGATCTCGCTGCTGATCGAGAACACCGATCAGCGCTCCAAGGACTATGCCGACATCCGCGACAAATATCGGCCCGGCCATGCCGACTATACCTATGACCAGAAATACGGCATCCGCGACTATCGCGGTGGTGGCCGCACCTCGGCCCGCGAGACGGCAGCCCGCGTCGCCGCCGGCGCCGTTGCGCGCCAGGTCCTGACCGGCATCACCATTCGCGCCAGCCTCGTTCAGGTCGGCCCGCACAAGATCGACTACAACAATTTCGACTGGGACCAGGTCGACCAGAACCCCTTCTTCTGCGCCGATGCCAAGGCCGCGACCCTCTGGGCAGACTATCTCGACGGCATCCGCAAGGACGGCAATTCCGTTGGCGCCGTGATCGAAGTGGTCGCCGAAGGCGTTCCGGCCGGCTGGGGCGCGCCGATCTATGGCAAGCTCAGCGCCGATCTCGCCTCGGCCATGATGAGCATCAATGCGGTCAAGGGCGTCGAAATCGGCGCCGGCTTTGAATCGGCTAGTCTCACCGGCGTTGAAAACGCCGACCAGATGCGCGCCGGCCCGGACAAGCCCTATTTCCTCGACAACCATGCCGGCGGCATTCTCGGCGGCATCTCCAATGGCGACCCGGTGGTCTGCCGCTTTGCCGTAAAGCCGACCTCATCGATCATCACGCCGCGCCAGACGGTGACGACGCGCAATGAGGATACCGACATCATCACCAAGGGCCGCCACGACCCCTGCGTCGGCATTCGCGCCGTACCGGTAGGCGAGGCGATGATGGCACTCGTGCTGGCTGATCACATGCTGCGCCATCGCGGCCAGACGGGCAGGGACGGCGCAGTCGGTTTCGATAGAAACTAGCGCTTGCGCACGAACTCGGTGCGCAGCACGAGGCCCTTGATGGCGTCGTGACGGCAGTCGATTTCTTCGGGATTGTCGGTCAGCCGGATCGACTTGATCACCGTACCTTGCTTCAGCGTCTGGCCCGCGCCCTTGACCTTGAGGTCCTTGATGAGGACCACAGAGTCGCCATCGGCGAGCGCCGTGCCTGCCGCATCCACCACGACCACGGCTGTCGCCTCTGCTTTGGCAGCGGCGGCTTCGGATGCCGGGCGCCATTCGCCAGTGACTTCATCATAGACATAGTCGTCATTGCCGTCGGTCATGCCGGCTCCAATACTCAAAAAAACGCAAAAAAACTCAGGCCGAGCGGCCAAACACCAGAACGGTCTCCACATTCCCATCGCCGCCGGCAATGGGTGAGGTCACGGAGACCCGATGCTTGAAGCCGTGTCCTTCGACAAAGGCAATGACATTTGTCAAAGCCAGGGCAATCGCCGCCTCGGCGCTGACGATCCCGCCCTTGCCGACATTCTCGCGGCCCACTTCGAACTGCGGCTTGAACAGGATCACCGCTTCCGCCGCGGGCGTACAGAGCGCCAGCGGCGCATCGAGCACCTTGGTGACCGAAACGAAGCTGATGTCTGAGACCAGCAGATCGATTGGCTCGGGAATATCCGCGTCGGTCAGCTCGCGGGCGTTCACGCCTTCCATGCTGACCACGCGATCGCTGCCCTTGAGCCGGTCATGGAACTGGCCATGGCCGACATCCACAGCGTAGATGCGGCGTGCACCGCGCTCCATCAGCACCTGGGTAAAGCCGCCAGTCGAGGCGCCGACGTCGAGACAGGTCTTGCCGCTGGGATCGATTGTGCCGGCATCGAGCCCGGCCACCAGTTTCAGCGCGGCGCGCGAGACATAGTTGGCCGCCGGATCGCTCAGCGCCAGAACATCGTCGCGCCCCACCATGCGATTGGGCTTGTCGGCAGTCGCGCCATTGATCGTCACCGTGCCGCGCAGGATGGCGTCACGAGCCCGGGCGCGGCTGGGCACAAGGCCGCGCTGTTCCAGCGCCAGATCGAGGCGGATGCGGTCGCTCATCCCTCGACCAGCCGCTTGACCTTGGCGAGGGCGGTGTCGTGGTCTTCCTCATAGGCGATCGTGCCCTGGAAGCTGCCGTCGCCCTTGATCAGGAAAGTGAGGGCCGTGTGGTTGACCGTGTAATAGGGATCGCCCGGTTCGCTCTCGACCTTTTCCGAGAACACACCGAACGCCTTCTTGGCGTTCTCGGTCTGCGTCAGGTCATGGCCGACGAGGCCGATGATCGACGGATCGAAGCCTTCGACATAGCTCTTGACCATGTCCAGCGTGTCGCGTTCCGGGTCGACCGAAACGAAGATGATGCGCAACTGCTCGGGCGTCAGGCCCAGTTCGGCGCGGATCGCCGTGGTTTCGGCCAGGGTGGTCGGGCAGACATCGGGGCAGAAGGTAAAGCCGAAAAAGACCAGGCTCGGTATTCCGCGCAGGTCATCCTGCGTGAAGGCGCCGCCCTTGGACGAATTGAGCGCGAACTCCTGCCCTGTGACGCCAAGCGGCCGGGCAGGGGGGCGGAAGATGACTAGTGCCGTCGCGGCAATGGCGACCACGGCTACTAGAGCCCACAGCACGATGCGGAAATTGCGAAGAGACGTCGAGGCAGTCGCCATTGGCTCAGGCGTCCAGCGGCTCGGTTCCGGTGGCACGGCCATCGCGCGACAGCGTGATCTTTTCGATCCGGGCTTCTGCCGTGCGCAACAGCGTCTCGCAATGCGCCTTGAGGGCTTCGCCGCGCTCATAGATGGCGATGGATTCAGCCAGCGGGGCACGGCCGGATTCCAGCTTGCCGACGATTTCCTCGAGCTGAGCAAGCGCGGCTTCAAAGCTGAGGGTCTTCACGTCGTCATTGTCGGCCATCGTGGTCATCCTATTCTTCGAGACGCCCAACGGCGCCGTCCATCAGCATGGCGACGTGGTGGCTTGCACCACCCGCCAGGCCTTTGAGGTCATAGCCACCTTCGAGCAGCGACACAATGCGATTGCCACAGGCGCGGTCGGCGGCATCCATCAACTTTCCGGTGAGCCAGGAAAAGTCCGAGGACTGCCAGTTGAGCTGCGCCAGGGGGTCACGTTCATGGGCATCAAAGCCCGCCGAGAGCAGAATGAGGTCGGGTGAAAAATCCAGCAGCGCCGGGATGATGCGGGTAAGATAGGCGTCGCGCATCGCCACGCCATCGCTGCCCGTCTCAAGCGGCACGTTGAGCACATTGCCCACGCCGGTCTCGGACGGGTGGCCGGTGCCCGGATAGAGCGGAAACTGGTGCGTCGAGGCATAGAAGACTGTCGGATCGGACTTGAAGATGTCCTGCGTGCCATTGCCGTGATGCACGTCGAAGTCAATGATCGCGATCCGCTCGGCGCCATACTTGCGTTGTGCTTCGCGCGCCACCACGGCCACGGTATTGATCAGGCAAAAGCCCATCGGTGTCGCGATCTCGGCGTGGTGGCCGGGCGGGCGAATGGCGCAAAAGGCATTGTGCACTTCGCCCAGCAGCACGGCGTCGAGCGCCATCAGCGCGCCGCCCAGTCCCTGCGTCACCGCATTGAGCGAATTGCCCGAAATATAGGTGTCGGCTTCGAGCTGGCGAATGCCTTCTGCCGGCCGCGCCTCGCGCAGGCGGGCAAGATACTGGCTGTCATGCACCAGTTCGGCCAGGGTGAGGTCGCCCGAAGGCGCATTGCGGCGCAGCAGCTTGTCGAAACGCGACTGGCTGAGCACATCCTCGACCGCACGAATGCGGTCGGCGCGCTCGGGATGACCCTGCGGTGTGACGTGATCGGCAAAGCTGGGCTGGCTGACGAGCAGCGTGGTCACGCGCAGTGAGTCTCCACTTGATTGCCTTCCGTCTTGACGCGCCGGGATGTCATTGTCAAACAACCGCCATGAACCAGCCCGCAATCGACCCCAAGACCGTTGCCGAAGCCGCCGCCATCCTGCGTGCCGGCAGGCTATGCGCTTTCCCCACCGAAACGGTCTATGGACTGGGCGCCGACGCGACCGATGCCGATGCCGTGCTGTCGATCTACGAGACCAAGGGCCGCCCGCGGTTCAATCCGCTGATCATCCACTGCGCCGATCTCGCCATGGCCGAGACCATCGCCCAGTTCTCGCCCTTTGCCCGCAAGGTCGCGACCCTCTGGCCCAGCAGCCTGACTCTGGTCCTGCCACAGAAGCCCGGCCATGGCCTCGCCGATGTGGCAACCGCCGGGCTCGATACGGTTGCCATCCGCATTCCCGATCATCCAGTGGCGCTTGAGCTGATCGCCGCTGTCGGTCGACCCTTGGCGGCGCCCTCGGCCAACCCGTCGGGCCGCCTGTCGCCGACCTCGGCCTATCAGGTGCGTCTGGGCTTTGCCGGCAAGGTGCCGGTGCTCAACGGTGGTCCCTGCCAGGCCGGCGTTGAATCGACCATCATTCGCGTCGATGGCGAGCGGCTGGTGCAGCTCCGTGCCGGTGCGGTGGCGCGCGAGGAAGTGGAACGCCTGCTCGGCGTCAAGGTCGAGGTTGCCGAAAAGCACGCGACCATTGCCGCCCCCGGCATGCTGGCCAGCCACTATGCCCCCAATGCCCTGATGCGTCTCGAAGCCGAACCGCAACCCGGCGAGGCCTATTTGGCCTTTGGACGCACGCCGGATTTTGCTGGCCCCACGCGCAACCTGTCGGCCTCGGGCGATCTGCACGAAGCCGCACGCAATCTCTTTTCCATGCTGCATGAACTGGACGCTACCGGCGCCCGCATGATCGCGGTTGCCCCCATCCCCGATCACGGACTGGGTGAAGCCATCAATGACCGTCTGCAAAGGGCCGCGGCACCGCGGCCCTGAGGCTTAGTCGCGGACCTTGTACGGCTTCTGGTCGCGCATGAACCGCGCCAGAGCTTCGAGATCGGCATCCCCGCCCGGCGGCAGCACCACCTTGAGATTGGCGTAGAGATCGCCGTCGCCATAAAGGCCCTTGCCCTTGAGGCGAAGTGCCTTGCCGGTGTCGATGCCGGGTGGAAGGTTGAGTTCGACCGAACCATCCAGCGTCGGCACGCGCACCTTGGCGCCGAGCACGGCTTCATAAAGCGTGATCGGCACATCGGTGCGGATATCGGACCCGTCGCGGCGGAACTGCTTGGACTTTTCGAAGCGGACCGAAACAAGTGCGTCGCCCGGCTCGCCGAGACCCGGTGAACCTTGGCCCTTGAGCCGAATCTGCTGGCCCTCTTCGAGCTTTTCCGGCAGCTTCACCGACAGCATCTTGCCCGATGGCATGCGGACCTGGATCGAGCCGCCCTTGTGCGCTTCCTCGAGCGTGGCCGTGGCATTGACCACCACATCCTCGCCCTTCATCGAGCGACCGCCACCAGCACCACCGCCCGCAGCCGTGCCGGCAAACGGATCCCACTGGCCGCCGCCATTGCCGCCGGCAAAGCCCCGCGCTCCGGCGCCAGGGCCGGCCCCGCGCTGCTGGCCGCCAAAGCCGCTCATGAATTCCTTGAGAATGTCCTCGGCGGAGAAACCACCGGCACCACTACGGCCGCCACGTGTGCCGCCGCCTGAAAATCCGCCCGGATTGAACCCAGCATATTTCGGGCTGCCATCGGCATCGATCTCGCCACGGTCGAACTGCCCGCGCTTTTCGGCGTCAGTCAGCAGGTCATAGGCATTGGTCGCCTCGGCAAACTTGCCGTGCGCCGAAGGATCGTCGGGATTTTGATCGGGGTGATACTTCTTGGCCAGCTTGCGATAGGCGGACTTGATGTCCTTCTCGCTTGCCGATCTTGGCACCCCAAGCACGGTATAGGGATCGCGCATTTGGTCCATTCGATGAGTCGGGCGTTGCTTCGCCCCGGTTTCGAGTCCTATATGGCCACGGCCCCGCACAATGTCCAGTTCACCCCGACCAGGGAATGGGAGTCATCATGCTGCAAACCCTCACCGAACGCCTCTTCGACGACAGCGATCGCACCGATCTCGACCCCTTTGCGCTGTTCGAGGAATGGTACGCTCTCGCGCAGGAAGCCGAGCCCAATGACCCGCATGCGCTCGCTCTTGCAACAGTCGACAGCGACGGCATGCCCGATGTCCGCATGGTTCTGCTCAACGCGCGCGATGCCCGTGGATTCTGCTTTTTTACCAATTTCGAGAGCGAAAAGGGCAAGCAGCTTCTGGCCCAGCCAAAGGCAGCCATGCTGATTCACTGGAAGTCGCTGCGCCGCCAGGTGCGGGTGCGGGGTGCAGTGGAAGTGGTAACGCCCGAGGAAGCCGACGCCTATTTTGCCAGCCGCCACAAGGGCAGCCAGATCGCTTCTTCGGTTTCCCGGCAATCCCGCCCGCTCGAAAATCGCGCAGCGCTGGAACAGGGAGTGGCCGAGCTGACCGCGCGAATCGGCGAGGGTGACGTGCAGCGGCCTGACCACTGGTCAGGCTTCCGCATCGTGCCGCAGGCCATCGAATTCTGGAAGGATGGCCAGTATCGCCTGCATGACCGCGTGCGCTTCACGCGAGACGGCGACGTCTGGGCCAGCGCGCGGCTTTATCCCTAATCCAAAGTTTCGCGCGAAGCGAAAATCTTCAAGTTCGCGCAACACCTTGTCGCTAGACTTCGCCTCCGAGTGAAGGGGCGGCCTTGCGCATCTTGCTGAGGACATCGCGGACAGCCATCTGGGCGCGCCGGCTTGGCAGCGTCGCGGTGCCGCTCGTCATCATTTCCATCCTGCTGCACCGCTTCCGCCTGATCACCAGCGATGTCTTCACCGTCGCCGCGCTCGTGGCCGGCGCCATCGGTGCAGCGGCCCTCATCATCTCGATCCTGGCGCTGGCGCGGCTTTGGCAGAGAGGCGACCAGGGTTGGGGCAAGGCGCTGGCAGGCCTGTTCTTTGCCACCCTGAGCCTTTTGCCCTACGCCTGGTACGGCAGTCTTGCCCTGCGCTATCCGGCGGTGACCGACATGGCCACCACCGATCGCGGCCTCATGCCCCTGGTCTTCGAGCCCGGCACGGCCGCCATGCCAATCCCCAAAATGCTGACCCGCGCCGAAATGGCTGCAGACTTCCCCAATGCGGAAACCCGCAGCTACCCCCTGGGACTGGTGCCGACCTTCGATCTCGTCGACCAGCTGGTCAGCGCCAATGGCTGGGACATCCGCATGCTGCGCCAGTCCGAAGAGCTGGGCCAGATCAACGCGCAGATCATGACCCTGGTTGGTTGGCGCGAAGAAGTGGTCATCCGCGTCACCGGCACGGCAACCCAATCCACCGTCGACATGCGCTCGGCCTCGCTTCACGCCTGGCACGACTTCGGCGACAATGGCCTGCGCATCGAAGATTTTCTCGGCGCGCTGGATGACGCCGTGACCGGCCTGCTGCGCGACAATCCGGAAGCCAATCTGCCCGCCGAGCCAGAGGCCGAAACGCCGGTGACGGTCGAGGAGCAGCCTACGCCTTGATCCGCATGCCCCAGAACCGGCGCGTCACGCTCAACTGGCCCAGATCTTCCAGATATTCGACATGGGCATTGACGGTCATCGCAGCGGCGAGCCGCACCGGCAGGCTTTGCTTCGGGTAGATCCTGGCGACAATCGCCGAAATAGTCCGTGCGCCGCCCCGAACCGCGTTCAGAATCTGTTCATTTCGCATCTGCCGATGCGATCTCAGCGCCCGCGCATAGGCGCGCCCATCCTCGATCGGTGCGCCATGCGCAGGAATGTAGAAGCGCTGGGGCAGGGCGATAACTTTGTCCAGCGAGGCAAAATAATCCGCCATCGACCCATCCGGCGCCGAGACCAGTGTGGAATTCCACCCCATCACATGGTCGCCGCTCAACAGGCTGCCATCATTGGAAAAAGCCAGGTGATTAGCGCAATGGCCCGGCGTGGCATGAACCGTCAGCGGCAGGTCACCCGCCATGATCGCCTCCCCATCCACCAGCACCCGATCTGGCACCAGATCCCAGTCGCAGGATTTTCGGATCGGATTGCGCTCGAAGCGGCGCAACGGCCGTGACAGGCGATGGCGCCCACCAAACCATAGTGGGGCATCCAGCATCTGCGACAGTCGCTTTGCCACCGCGCTATGGTCGCGATGGGTATGGGTGAGAATGATCGCCTCCACCGACCGCCCCGCAATGGCGCGCTGCAGCGCCGCGACATGGGCGTCGTCGTCGGGTCCGGGATCCAGCACCGCAAGTCGCTCGTGCCCAAGCAGAAAACTGTTCGTGCCGGTAAAAGTATAGGCGCTGGCATTGGGCGCAGTGACCCGGGTAATGCCCTCGGTGGCGAGAACGGCGCTCCCGGTCTGCGGATCGAAATTGCGGTTTGGGGACAGGGAAGGGGCGGCCATCATGCTCGACGCAGTTTGCAATGCGCCGGACCCTATGAAAGCGGCAAGGCTTTGACCAGCAGATAAGCCCGCTCAACCCTGCCTGGATTCGAGCCGCGCCACGATGGATTCGAGTGCCCTTGCGAGCGCCTCGCAGTCCTTGGGAGAAACCGCGCCGATGGCGGCCTCCACGTCCATGGTCGGATCGCTGTCCAGCAGCGCCTGACCCTGTTCCGTCAATGTCAGTCGTTCTGCCCGCCCCTTGGGCTGCTCGGCAGCCTTGGTCAGCAGGCCTTTCTGCACCAGTGTGCGCACAGTGCGGCTGACCGGGCCATTGGCGAGCCCCTGAAATCGGGCGAGGTCACTCGATGTCCTGAGCTCTTCGGGTGCACGCGAGAAATAGCGCAGTGCTGCCCACTGGGCAGGGAACAGGCCTGCAGCGTGGCCGCGCGAATGCAGCTTGCGCGCGGTAAGTTCAAGCAATTCGGCCAAGGCCGATATGTTCGGGGAAGGCAAGATCTACTCCGCGCACCATGACGCGCATTCAGGGCCACAATCATGCCAAACCCGAGGCTGCGACGCACATTAACTTCGCAGGTCTCGTTAAGGAAAATTATAGGCTCATTGAGCAATTAGCGCTGAAATCCTTCCACCTCAGGATGTTAGTGACCCACAGCTTGGATGCCGTTCTGTGGAAAGTGCATGGCTGGTGGCTGCGGTCGTGGGTGGTTCGAGGACGGTTTGGGACTAGCCGCCGCGTCCCGGACTGCCTAGAAAGCGTGACCCAAAGTAGACAAGGCAAGGGCAGCAGGCGCTGCTCATCAAAGGACAGGCATGAAGGTAATTTTTGACACCGATCCCGGCATCGACGACGCCATGGCGCTGCTCTATCTCAGCAAGCTGCCGCAGGTGGACCTGCTGGGTATCACCACTGTGGTCGGCAATGCCGATATCGATACCACCACCCGCAACGCGCTGTTCCTGCGCCAGCAGTTCGGCCTCAAGGCGCCGGTCATTCGCGGCGCCGGCGAAACACTCGATGGCGTGGTCAAGCCCGAGCCGGTCGCTGTCCACGGCGTCAATGGCCTAGGCGACATCCATATTCCCGAGATCGGCACCGAGGGCCTGCTCGAGGGGTCCGCGCATCAGTTCATCATCGACACGATCCGCGCCAATCCAGGCGAAGTGACCATCATCGCTGTCGGTCGCATGACCAATCTGGCGCTAGCCCTGCGCCAGGACCCCGGCATTGCCGGTCTGACCAAGCAAGTCATCATCATGGGCGGCGCCTTTGGCTATCAGGGCCGCAGCGGCAACCTGACCCCGGCAGCCGAGGCCAATATCCATGGCGATCCGGTCGGAGCCGACGAGATGTTCGCCGCCGACTGGCCGATCGTCGTCGTTGGCCTCGACGTCACCCATGACATCATCCTTGATACCGCCTATCTCGGGCTGCTGGCCGACGAGGTCGGCGCCAGCGGCGAGCTGCTGCGCCAGATGTCGGACCACTACGCCCAGTTTTATCAGAATGTGATGGGTCTCGCCGGAGTGGTCGGCCATGACCTGCTGGCGGTCACTTATCTGCTGCATCCCGAATGGTTCGAAACCCGCGACGGCCCGGTCGTCGTCATCCGTGACGGCATCGCCGCCGGCCAGACAATCCAGATGCCATCGTCCCGCAAGGGCGGTCACCCGCATTGGTCCGGCCGCCGCGCCCAGACGGTCTGCATTGGCGTCGAGGCCGATAAGGTACTCGAGCACTACCGCAAGACGGTAGCGGCATAATAGTGAAGGCCCGGCTGAACGCCGGGCCTTTTCGTTTCAGTAAACCGTGAGTCCCCGCGCAGCAAAGATGGCTCGTGCCGCAGCGGTGGCTTCCGGTGTTGGCGTGGGCGCTCCGGCCAGCGGATAATCCATCTTGAGTTCGGCCCATTTCTGCGTACCCATCTGGTGAAAGGGCAACACCTCCACCCGCTCGATGATCGAGCCGAGGCCGGCGACGAAATCGGCCAGCCGGGCAATGTCGTCCTGTCCATCCGTCCAGCCCGGCACCAGCACGTAGCGCAGCCAGGTCGGCTTGTTGAGACGTTGAAGGCGATGGGCAAAGTCGAGGGTCGGTTGCAGATTCTGGGCTGTCAGGCGGTGATAGACCTCTGGATCGCTATGCTTGATGTCCAGCAGCACCAGATCGACGGCATCGAACCAGCGATCGTCCACCGTGGCATGGAGGAAGCCCTGCGTGTCGAGTGCTGTATGCAGGCCGAGTTCATCCTTCGTCCGCCACAGCATCTCGCCGACGAAAGCCGCCTGCATCAGGGGTTCGCCGCCTGAAATAGTAACACCGCCAGCCCGGCGGAGAAACCCGGCATAGGGAGCGATTTCGGCCATGACATCGTCCAGCGTCACGCGCCGGCCATTGTGCAGTTTCCAGGTATCGGGATTGTGGCAATAAATGCAGCGGAACAAGCACCCGGCCATGAAGAAGACATAGCGCATGCCCGGCCCATCGACCGCGGCTCCGCTTTCGACAGAATGCAGGAAGCCGTGATCGGCCGACAGGTCGCAACCGGTCGGAGCGGGCATCTTTCCGGACGAGCGATGGATCATGAGACGATCTCCAGTCGTGGCGTGAAGCTCCCGGCGACGAGCCGGGAGCCCTGCGCCTACATGCTGGCGTGGAAGGTCCGCGAGATGACGTCGAGCTGCTGCTCGCGCGTCAGCTTGACGAAATTGACAGCATAGCCCGAGACTCGCACCGTCAATTGCGGATAGAGCTCGGGATGGTCCATGGCATCCACCAGCGTCTCGCGGTCGAACACGTTGACATTGACATGGAAGCCGCCGGCCTCGGTGTAGCCATCAAGGCAATTGGCGAGATTGCGGGCCCGGTCCTCCGCCGTGCGCCCCAACGAGTCCGGCGTGGCCGATGCGGTCCAGGAAATGCCGTCCAGCGCGGATGCATAGGGCAGCTTTGCGACCGACGCGCCCGCGGCAACAAAACCCTTCGTATCGCGTCCGTTCATCGGATTGGCACCAGGCGCGAAAGGCTCGCCCGCCCGTCGTCCATCCGGCGTGTTGCCGGTCTTTTTGCCATAGACCACGTTGGAGGTGATGGTGAGCACCGATTGGGTTGGCGTTGCATTGCGATAGAAATACGGTTGGGCCGCGACCTTCTTCATGAAGGTTTTGGTCAGCCAGACCGCGATCTGGTCAGCCCGGTCGTCATTATTGCCATAGGCAGGGTAGGTGCCCTCGATCCGATAGTCGACGGCCAGACCCGCCTCGTTGCGGATGACATGCACCTTGGCATGCTTGATTGCCGACAGGCTGTCCGCCGCCACTGACAGGCCGGCGATCCCACAGGCCATGGTCCGCAGGATATCGCGGTCGTGCAGCGCCATTTCGATGCGTTCATAGGCGTATTTGTCATGCATGTAGTGGACGGCATTGAGCGCCTTCACATAGGTCGCGGCCAGCCAGTCCATCATCTTGTCGAACTTGCCCATGACCTCGTCATAGTCCAGAACGTCCGCCGTGATCGGCGTAAAGCCCTTGGCCACGACGCCGCCGCTCTTCTCGTCGACGCCGCCGTTGATTGCATAGAGCAATGCCTTGGCGAGATTGGAACGGGCCCCGAAGAACTGCATCTGCTTGCCGATGCGCATGGCCGAGACACAGCAGGCGATGCCGTAGTCGTCGCCCCAGAGCGGCCGCATCAGGTCGTCGTTCTCATACTGGATGGCACTGGTATCGGCGGACACCTTGGCACAGAAGGTCTTGAAGGCATCGGGCAGCCGGCTGCTCCACAGCACGGTCAGGTTCGGCTCGGGCGCCGGGCCCAGATTGTAAAGCGTATGCAGGAACCGGAAGCTTGATCTGGTGACCAGCGGGCGGCCATCCTCGCCCATGCCGCCGATGGACTCGGTGACCCAGGTCGGATCACCCGAGAACAGCTGATCGTATTCCGGCGTACGCAGGAAACGCACGATCCTCAACTTGATGACGAGGTCGTCAATCAATTCCTGCGCCTGGCTTTCGGTCAGGGCGCCGTTATCGAGATCGCGCTGGATATAGATATCAAGGAAAGTCGAGACGCGGCCAAAGGACATGGCCGCGCCATTCTGCTCCTTCACCGCGGCAAGGTAGGCGAAATAGGTCCACTGGATGGCTTCGCGCGCATTGGCAGCGGGACGCGAAATGTCATGGCCATATCTGGCGGCCATTTCCCGCAATTCGTCGAGCGCACGGAACTGTTCGGAAAGCTCCTCACGCAACCGGATGACGTCTTCGGTGAACGTCTCCTCGTCGAGCGCATGATAATCCTTCTGCCGCGCAGCCCGCAGGGCATCGGTGCCATAGAGCGCCACCCGGCGATAATCGCCGATGATGCGGCCACGTCCATAGGCATCGGGCAGCCCGGTGATGATGGCTGACTTGCGGGCGGCCAGGATTTCCGGGCTATAGACGTCGAAAATACCCTGGTTGTGGCTCTTGCGATGCTTGGTCCAGACATCCTTGACCGCGGGATCGAGTGCAAAGCCATAGGCTTCGAGGCCGCCTTCGACCATGCGTAGCCCGCCATTGGGCATGATGGCGCGCTTGAGCGGTGCATCGGTCTGCAGGCCGACGATCAGCTCGATCTCTTTGTCGATATAGCCTGCGTCATGCGCGGTGATGCTCGAAGCACGGTCCGCCGAGACATCGAGCACGCCACGTTCGCGCTCCAGCTTCAGCAGCTTGCCCAGTTCATCCCAAAGCCTGGCTGTGCGAGCAGTTGGACCGGCGAGGAAGGTGTTGTCGCCGTCGTAAGGCGTGTAGTTCGCCTGAACGAAGCCACGGACATCTATGTCATCGCGCCAGGTCCCGCCGATGAAACCGGCCCAGGGTTCGGGGGTGAACGTCGTTTCGGAGAGGATGCGCATTTCACTATTCCTTCTGCTTGCCTGTCGGCAATCACGAGCGTCCTCCCGGCCGCGTTCAGGTGTGGCAAACCACGGCTCCATGACCAGCCTAGCAGCGGCTGGCCCACCCCAGATTGATCTCTGTCAAATCGTCCGTTGCCTGGCCGGGCCGCAGCTTCTGCGTCCATTCGGGCGGGGCAGGGACTGTCGCTGAAGCATAACATCGCGCGTGGGATCGAGGCCGCTTTGGCCGATCAATGGATCCCGATTTTTAAGTGACCTTGAACAAAGAGATTTCAACCATGACTTTACAAGCGCGCAATCGACTGGATGGAAAAGTGGCGATCGTCACCGGGGGCGGACTGGGAATGGGCGCAGCCACTGCCCAGGTCTTTGCCGGCTACGGCGCCAAGGTCATCGTGTCCGACATCAATGAGGCAGCTGGCACTGCCACGGTCGAAGCCATCAAGGCAGCGGGCGGCGAAGCCAAATTCGTTCTGAGCGACGTGGGTGACGAGGATCAGGTGCGAGAACTCGTCGCGGCAACCGTGGCCGCCTTCGGTCGCCTCGATTGCGCTGTCAACAACGCTGCCATCACGCCGGACAACCAGCCTATCGCTGAAACCGACATGGCCATCTGGGATCGGTTGATGCGCGTCGATCTGCGCGGCGTGGCGCTCTGCATGAAGTATCAGATCCAGCAACTGATGGCTCAAGGCCAGGGCGGCGCCATCGTCAACATCGGCTCGGTCAGTTCCGTCCGGCCCCAGCCCAACAACCCGGCCTATGTCACTGCCAAGCATGGCGTCGTGGGGCTGACCAAATCCGGCAGCTTCGACTATGCCCCCCATGGCATTCGCGTGAATGCCGTGCTGCCCGGCGCCATTGACACACCCATGCTGCGCGGGGCTCTTGAAACGATCGGCAAGACCGAGGCGGAATTCGCGCCAGCCCTCAGCCTGCTGGGTCGCTTCGGTCAACCCGAGGAAGTCGCCGAAGCCAGCGCCTGGCTCTGCTCGGATGCCTCGAGCTATGTCACCGGCCATAGCCTCGCCGTCGAAGCTGGCTATCTCACCCGCTAGGGCGACACTTAAACAAAAAGCCCGGCTTCCAAGGAAGCCGGGCTTGATTGGTCGGAGTAGAGTGATTCGAACACTCGACCCCCTGCTCCCGAAGCAGGTGCGCTACCAGGCTGCGCTATACTCCGTCAGGATTGCGACACGGGATTTGCAGCCGGGGCGCTTTGCGCTCACGGCCAGTCGCGATGGGCCGGGTTATAGCTGCGCTTGTTTCCGCATTCAAGCGTCTAGCGCAGGGTTTTTACGGCTGATTTCGGCGTGTTGCGAAGCACGATCAAACCGTGTAGGAACCGCGCCACGTTGGGGTGTCGCCAAGTGGTAAGGCATCGGTTTTTGGTACCGACATTCCCAGGTTCGAATCCTGGCACCCCAGCCAATTTTTAGCTAAGTCATCGGTTTTCATAGATGCCGTTCTCTTGGGTGAGATTGCTGGCATCATGGATGAAAACTGCGGTAGAATCGCGCCCCGCCGATCCAGTCGAAGCGATAGACCATCTCACCCCCGGAATAGGCCGCCGTCATCTCGAAACTCGCTTAATCCCGGTCGTGACGGCGCCACGCACAGGCTGGTTGCCGCAGATGGGTTCGAGATAGCTGCCGGCTAGACCGGGGTCCGGTTCCGCTCCATTAAGATTTGCCAGAGCTGAGCGGCAGCCATTCGCCGTCGATGTCATCTGTGACGCTGGCGGACGAGACCTGACCGAAAATATGGTTGGCCATGGCGAAATCGTCGTCAATCTGGGCATGGGCTGGAGCGATGATGAGTGCGGTCAGGGTTGCGGCTAAGGCAAGGCGCATGATCTCTTCCTCAGGGTTGTCTGCCTGTAGGACGACCGCAGATGAAAGGACCTTGGCGGCGAGAGCGCGATCGCCAAAAAGGCTGCTCCGCACAAATGTACCTACTAGGTCGCCACACCCTGCAGAAAGTCCTGCAGCTGCACCCATGAGTAGCTCATCGCACCAACAAAGAGCACGAGGCTGAGCCAGATGAGCTGCAGGAAAATGCGCTGCAGCGACCATCTCCGCCAGCGACAAATCCCCCAGGCAATGATCAGCCCTTGGTAGCTGGCCGGATAGAGGAAGAGGGCGATAATGCCGACATTATAGCCCTGCGATGCTGGGGCGCCCTGGATGGCCGACGCGCCCATGATCCATGGCAACAGGAGCAGCGCTGCTCCAAGGGCAACGGCCAAAGGTATGCCGTGAACTGCCAGGCCACGCCACATCAGGTGTTTTCCTCTCCGGCCTGCGTCGGCAGGATGAATTTGGTTGGGGCAAAACGCATGGCAGTCTCTCTCATTCCTGCAGTTCTGGTTGGACGTTGGCACGCGGGAAAAGCTTGGTGGCTGACCCGACAAAGGTTTCCTGACGCCGGTTCGTCTCATCTGAAACCAAGGAGAGACATGCCATGTTGAAGCCAATTGCCCTAGTTTTCATCCTCGCCGCTGTCCCGGGCACCGTCATGGCCCAGGATATTTTTGTGCCGCCGGTCACCACCGCCGATCCCGGTTATCTCTTCCCCAATGACCAGTATCAGCGCGATCGCGAGAGTTCAGACAGCGCGCCATCCGGTCAGGCTGAACCGGTCGAGATCGAACTCGACGCTGCCGCCAAGGCCAGGGTGCAGGCTGCCATCGAGGCTCTGGTGCCCGAATATAATGAGCGGGCCCGGCGTGACGGCGAAGAGAGCGCCAATCGCTGGATCGGCCAGAAGGCCTTTCAACTGGGGCAGCAGGAAGCGGACCTGATGAAGCAGCGGCTGGGCCTCGACTAGATATGCAGGTGCTGCTGTCCGGCCTGCTGGGGTTCCTGAGCTGGAATCTATACCTTTCCAGCCTGCTGCTCGTGGCCTTGCCATGCCTCGTCTATTGGCTAGCCTGGCGGCGCAAGAGCAGGCGGCTGACGGGCCGGATCTTCGTCGGCAGCCTGATCACGGGTCTGTTGCTGGCTATGGTCATGCCGAATCTCAACGCAGCATATCTGCGGAGCGCCGGCACACAGCGGCTGGCCACCATCGAGGCGGTGACGCCGTTCTCGTCCTTGATGCTGACCCGCACTGGCCGGCGCGATCACAATGTCCGTTACGACCTGCGCGTCGCGGAGGACGATGGTACCGAGTGGAGGGTCGCCATCCATCGGGATGCCGGACTGCTTGGCCCGCGCGTGCTTGGCGGGCGGGTGGCACGCGGTGACACGGTCACCATCGCCTATGTCGACGGCTTGCGGTCCAATGTCATCGTGATCCCGGAGGCGTCGGACGCCGTCTGGCTGGCGCAATTGCGCAGCCTTGAAGCCGGCTGGGAGATCGGTCCGCCCGGCGACAACTGGGTGATGCACAAGGTCCACCGCGACAATATCGAGGCGTTCCTCGAGGATTTCGGCCAGGTCGCAGATGCGCAGGCCATTGCGCATCTCACCGAAAGGCTCGGTCTGCTGACCGAAATGCCGCCCGAAGGATTGTCGCCCGATCTCATTCCCGGGCGGTGAGTTCATTGCCTAGCCGCTCTTCCAAGCCACTGAACCGAGGATGTCATGACCACCTATTTCCTGCCTTCTCAGCGCCGGATAATCGGCTTTGTCTTTCCACTGCTCATTCTTGGAATGGCCGCCGTAGCCGCGCCGACGTTCATCCAGGCAGGTCTGGCCTGGTGGCCGCTGTTCATTTTCGGCCTACCATTGCTGCTGGCGATTGTGATCTGCGTCGAACACTGGAACGTCTCGGTGGCGTTGGGTGACGAGGGACTGCGCTATGGCAGCGTGGGCTATGAGCTGTCTGCCACATGGGCGCAGGTGTCAGTCCGAGAGAATGACGGCAAGATCACGCTTGTGGTCAGCCAGGCCGAACCAAGATTGCAGTAGTGGCTGGCGCCGATGAGTGGCGTGCTATCCATCCTGATGCCGGCCCGTGCCCGCCATGCTGGCGGCCTGATGAACAGCATTCCGCTATGGTATTTCGCGACCGGGCAGGACAACGCTGTGATGGTCGATTTTCACCGCAGGATCGCTGGCCATCAATCCTCGGGCGATGGTGGCGTATAGGAACAGCGTCCGAGCATGCGGTCGCGGTTGCTGACGCGCGTGGTGGCCCCAAGGCTCTGGATGATGTCGCCGACAGCGGTTTCATAGGCAACGTAGCGCACGCTGTCGCAGTAGCGGCGTCCCTCGATGGGCCGGCGGCAGGTCAGCAGCTGGGCGCCGGTTTCGTGGACCAGGCTGGTGGCGCAGTCGAAGCCATTGCTCTCCAGCGTGGTGCGTTGCTCGTCAACAGGCGCCCCGACATCCATATGCGCGGCAAGGACATCGTTGACCACCTGCTGGCCTTCACTGGGGTCGAACCGCTCGAGCAAGGCCTGGCTCAGCGGGCCTGATGCGCGCGGTGCCTCGTAGAACCAGTAGAAGAAGCCGCCGACAGCGGCAGCGAGTAGAAAGAGTGCCAGGAGAAGAGGCTTCAAGACGCGCGCGGACATGGCTGGCTCCCGAGGGTCAATTGACGAAGTTTGCGTAAAGGGTAGGCACCAGCGTGGCGAATGCGACTACGACGCCCAGGAAGATGTTGAGGATGAGCATGGTCCGGCGGGCCTTGCTGCGATCCGGCTCGGCGAGACGCTCGATGCTGACTGCGACTCGGCAGACGAATGGCCAGGCGTGTCATCGCAATCTCCCTTCCTGCATATGGGACGCTGGTTGGGGCGAGAACCTTGGTATTGGGACAACGAACCTAAAATGGTTCTCGACCAAGGTTCCATCCATGCGCGGCGTCCTATGGCTGAGAAGAAATTCAGCTTCGGAGATTGTGATGATCTGGGGTCTCAACCATCAAGCAGTTCGGACAACGGTCCTGGCGGCGGCAATCCTCGTGTCTCCCGTGGTTTGGGCGGTCGAAGTGACGACCAGAGCCCTGGCCGAAGCGCTGGGCGCCACGGAAAGCCTGACAAAGGTCGGTAACGACCTCAAGGCGGTCATCTCGACGGATCTCGGTTTCACCAGTGCGCAGATCGACCGCTGGCATGCGGCAGTGGATGCGGCATTCACGGTCGATGAACTGGAGGCGGATTTTCTGAAGGCGCTAGAAAGCCATACCTCTTTGGAGCAGCGTGACGCCGCGCTGGCCTATCAACGCTCCGATCTGGCCATCGACGTTGGCACTTATGTGAATGGGGTGTTCGCGCGGGAGGATCCCGCGGCGCTGGTCGAGGCTGGGCAGGGCTATGTGGCCAGCGCCTCCGACAGCCAGAAGGAACTACTGACCAATCTCTTTGCGGGTCAGCGCGCCCCGGAGCGGGACGGGGTCGACATGGATATCTACTACCGGGCCTTGGCGATCATGGCTGACCCGGTCATCGGAGCGGACGGCGCAAAGGAATGGGTGGAGAGTGCGCAGTATCTGCGTGACGCCTACAGCCAGGACAACTTCCATACCCGCGTCGCAGCCTATAGCCGTCTGCCCGGGGCCCAACTGGCCGAAGTGTTGGAGAAGCTGAACGAGCCGCTACTCGTCGAGTTTTCTGATCGGCTGGTCCTGGTTATGTCGGATACGCTGCATGCGGCGACCGACAGGCTTGAGACGGAATACGAATGAGGCCTGCCGGTGCGGATCATGGCACTCCTGCTCGCTCTATCGCTCGTTGCTGCGCCAGCCCATGCAGGACAGCTGCTTCACCCATCCAAGGACGATACAACCATGTGGATCTCAAAACTGCTCTCCAAGGGGGGAAAGGGTCAGCCCGTCTCCGACCTGATCGCCCTGCAGAATACGGCGGTTCGCAGTATCGTCGGAGACATAACCGATCTGCAGGAGGGCGAATGGGATGATCGCGAATGGGTTTATGTTGCCGTAAACCACGAAGTTCTGATCGAGGACGGTGGACGGTCAAGCAGCCAGGCCTCGGTTCTGGCGCGCAAGCCGGGCGCAGAGTTGGAGGATCTGGATTTTAGACTGAGCCCCGCAACCAAGCAGGCATTGCTGGCACTGCGCGATGCCATGGCGGCCGATGGAAAGGCGGTCTGGACCGTGCTTGACCTGACCGTCGAGCGCGATGGTCGCTATGATTTCGCCTTCAGCTATGATCCGCCGCCACGCATCAATGGCAATCTGCTGCATAGCCCGCTCACCGGCCTCCTCGAACGCTATCTCTCGGACAGGCCGGGCCAGCGATAGGACAAACGCATGACCCCATCGGACAACAGTCAGATCGTTTTGGCCAGCGGCCTCAACCGCGACGAGATAACAGAACTGCTGCGCCAAGGTGAGCCGCGACGCTTGGTCAATCTCGCCGCCAGTCTCAATCTGACGGGAGGCCTCTTCTTCATGCTGCTAGGCCGCGGGCTGCTGGGGGAGAGCTTTTCCTGGTTCTGGCTTGTTCTGGCCTGCATCGTCGCCGGCATGGTCTGGAAACTGTCCAACCGGCTCTGGCGCGATATTGCGCTGGCTTCCGTCGCCCAGCCCATCGGCGATGGCTGGGGCCAGAGCCACTTCGCCAGCGGCTGGGGAACCGTCGATATCGAAAAATGGCTTGCCGACCTGTTCAGCTCCGAAGGGCGGCGCTTCACCGCATGGGAAAGCCGGGGAACGTATCGCGACATCGCCTATCGACTCAACGAATCCACCATCTGGCGTCGCAATCGCAGCCAGAAACACACCGAGATGCTCTATCTCATGCAGGTCGAGATTGCTGTACCCCAGTCATTCTCGGGAAGCGTCGAAGTGCTGCCGAAGTCAGGTTTGCCTACGGCAATCGACGATCTCTTCCGGAAGATGGCAGGCGACGAGATGCGGCGGCAGCCGATCGATCCTGCCTTCGACGCCGTGTTCGACACAATGGTCAGCGCCAATGCCTCGGCCGGCAACCTGCTCACACCTGGCTTTCGCGACGCCATGCTGAAGCTCGCAGCGCGCAATTCACAGTCCTATCTCTCGGGGCGCTTCGAACATGGCTGGTTCAACCTGCGCCTGCCTGTCCCGCACCTGGTATTCGCCTCAGCCGGCCTGCTCAAGCCCATGGATGACCTGCTCGATGACGTCGATACACTCTGGTGGGACCTCACCATTCCGCATCGCCTGATCGACAGCCTGTTGGGAGATCATGACGGTCCACTGCGCTGAAACCAGCGACTACTGCGTCGCCAGCCGCCGCTCCACCTCGGCCCGATCAGCAGCATCGGATGTCAGCGTGGAGAGTGGGGGATCGCGTTCATAGGTGCCATCAGCCAGTCGATAGATGCGCCAGAAGCGGACGTCGTCCACCCGGAAGTGAATGGCCATCAGCACGTCGTCGGGCTGCAGGAAGGCCGAAAGAATTTCGACCGTCTCGCCGGGCATGACGCTCTGAGCGTCGAGAAACGGCTCGCCGGACCGCTCGGGCAGGTAGATTTTCAGCGCCTGTGCATCGAGCCGCAGGCTGAGCTGAACGCCATCGCCCGCAAAACTTGTCACCACCTGCGGCAAGGGCGCGATTGGCGCCTGTCCAGCCGGGGGCGGCACGGTCATGCCCATGCGGCGGCCGGTGCTTTCGCCAGCGGGAGTGTCAGCCACTTGCTGGTCGCCACGCGACAGGCTGGTCGAGGGCAGGGCTGACGCAGGAGGGCGATCGGCAACCTGCGGGTTCGCCCTCTGCTCCGGCGATGTCGGGGTGAGGCTCGGTGTGACAAGGACGACGGCAACCAGAGCAATCGCCATGGTCCCGGCCGGTACGAGCCAGCGGGCCGATTGCCTGAACCACTGCGCCAGAGACACCGGACCGCCATGGCCTGACACGGTCTTGCGGGACGTAAAGGCCTCGCGGCTCTGCGCAATGGTCGCATTCATGATGACCGCGTCAGGCTCCGGGTCGACAAAACGCGGCATCAGTTCGAAGGGGTCGCGGTCGCCACTCATAGCAAGTCCTTCAACGACTTGCGTGCATTGTGGATGTGCCAGGAGACGGTCACTTCCTTGCATCCCATGATCACGGCTGCTTCTGCCTGAGAGAGTTGTTCGCCAAAGACCAGCATCACGGCGTCGCGCTGCTTTTCCGGCAATTGGCGCACTATACGCCAGATATCGTTGACGCGCAGTTGTTCTTCCTGGTCGGCGTCGATCTCCTCGCGTGCCACGGCGGAAATGGCATCGATCTGCTTGCCCTGCCTTTTATGGCTGCGTTGCAGGTCACGGACAGCATTGAGCGTCACGCTGTAGAGCCAGCTGGTGAACTTGGAACGCCCGTCAAAATTGCGAACCGCATTGGCCAAGCGCATGCAGACCGACTGCGTGACGTCCTCGGCATCGCTCTTGTGGCCAAGCCAGCGAAAAGCCGTCTTGTAAATGAAGTGATAGTGCTCTGAAATCAGTCGTTCGAAAGCTTTTGCGTCGCCCGCCTTGACCTGTTTGATGAGATGTTCGGTCGTGTCGGACGGTGTGGAAATATTCCCGTCAACAAATCGCACCCTGCCAATAACCCCCCGCTTGCCCCCAACAATAATGTCAGAGAAGCGAAATGGTTGTGGCGAAAATGAGATTTTCTCGTGCAGCGCGAGATGTTTGTTGGAAATAATGTACATTACCGCCCTAATGGCTCGATCGAAAATCTGTCGATCAAGGTCGATGTCTGCTCACGCCGAATGAAAAACATCGCCGTTTCATCCGCAGACCAGGATGGACTGCTGGAGCTGGTATAGTCCTTGGTGCCCAGCATTGTCGCGACCGGCGTACCATCGACCGCGCTCCAGATGGCAAAACCGTCGCCGACTTCGGGCCGGCTGCGGAGCATCAGTGCCACACGAGACTGCTGTGGCGAAATGATGAAACGGGGGGCGAAGCGTTCTTGGCGTTCCTCGACGGTCATCAGCGTCGCGATCATCGAGCCATCGGCGGAGTAGAGGATCACGTCCTCGTCGTTATTCACGTCCACCACGGTCTGTCCATTGTTGGCAAACATGGCATAGAGGCTGAAACCCTCTCCCGGCTCCGGGACGTCGGGCATCAGCCGCGGATATGGCACCCACGCCTCCACCACTTCGATGCGGCTGCCGTCACGGGTGGAGATGACGATCGCGGAATGGCCGTCGTCGCTGACGCATTCACTGGAGCGGCGGCAGGTGAGCAAGGCTCGCTCGCCGTCGGGCGAGAAGACGGCATGATCGAATTTATTGCCGGCCACGAGCGACATGCGGTCAATCTCGCGCCCATTGGCCAGATCCACCTGCACCATCATCGGTGCGGTATCCTCGCCAGCATCATTGCGCCCCCAGCCGACCAGCGCGGCCGTGCCGTCAGGGCGCTCCACACTCATTGTATCGCGCTGCAGCGCGACGAAATTGGTGATAGTGATGGTGCCGGTGCAGCCCGATGGCCCGAACATTCGATCGAGCGGCTGGCAGGTGTCGTAGGCCCAGGTACTAAGCCAGTAGCCTCCACCCGCCAGAGCCACGACAGCAAGCGAAAGCGCGACGATGGCCGAACGCTTCATTCTTCGTTCTCCCGCAGCCAGTGCACCTGGCCATCGATGATGATTTCCTGGGGCTGTGACGGGTCCTGGCCCTCCATAAGGGCAACGAAATGGCGTTCTTGTCCATCTGGTCCGTCGATCAGCATGGTGTAGCCGTCGAAGGCATAGACGGAGCGGGTAGGGGCGTCGCCTTCGCCGACGGCGATGATGTAGGAGGTGCCGAAATTGCCGGCGACGAAACCGCCGCGCGTATGGACCAGTTCTCTGTCGTGCGTGAATACATAGTCGCGATCGCTGCGGGCGCCTCCCATGCCGACATTGAGATAGTAGTAGCTCGCGTCGAGGGTCTGGCCCTGTGGCACCGGCATGAGGCGGGTGGCGCCCGAGAGTTCGATCTCGTCGCCCTGTTCGAGGCCGCCGCTCCGGGTCAGCGTCAAGGCGCCCCAGTTGTCGTGCCAGGTGAACCAGCGGTCTGGCTCGCGCTGGCGGGACAGGGCGACATCGAGGTCCGTAAAGGCGAAATTCCAGGCGTGGCGATAGGCCGTGCCGTCGCGCAGCAGGACATAGATGTCCTCGTTGCGCTCGGTATAGCCATTGCCGAAGCCGTCCATTCGGGTGTTGAATTCGGCGTCGTAGAGCACGCGGTCGATGTCGCCCATGGCCATGCCCTCGTCGGGGCCGGCATAGGCTTCGTCATATTCCGGCGGCCGCAGCATGAGGCCGGTACTGTCATCTTCGATGCTTGCGAGCTCTGCCTGGGCGGGGTCATGCGTGTAGATCCGGCAGTCGTCGAGGCTCAGGGCGCCACCTTCGCTATCGTCGCGCACCCACCGGATAGTGCCGACAATGATGCGATCCTGGCCGATGACGCTTGCCATGCCGGCCTCGTGCTCGTCGTCTGCAAATGACTGGCAGCTCGCCGTGAATGATGATTGCTGGTCTTCGCGCCATTCGCGCAGCGTATCGTCGTCGGTGACCCGGCCAAAGATCGCAAGGGCAGGGCGCTGGGAGAGCCACGCCTCGGCATGATCTTCTCGCGCCTCGCGCAGGTCGCTGTCTTGCCGCGCACCGGATTTGGATCCGATCTCGTCCATCTTGCCGGCAAGTTGCGCAGACAGCATGACGAGCGGCACCACTCCGATCTCGTCACTGGGCGCCGCCAACTCGGCTTCAGGGACGACGATACCGAAATCCTCGGCGTTGCGGAGCAGGTAGCGGATCGGGCTCTCGATATCGAACATGGCATTGTCGTTCAGCGCTGTTCGCAAGTCGCCGCAGGTTGCGCCATCGCCACTGACGTCTTCGTCGACCAGGGCCTGGGCACGCTGCCTGTTGTCTTCCATCTCCGCCTCGAGATTGGGCAGCTGCTCGAATGCGGCCTCCCGCAGGCGCTTGTAACCCGCCAGATCCACGCGATGCGCCCAGCCGGCCATGGCATCGCGCCGTGCCTGCATGCCGTCGGGATATTGCGCGTCGCAGGCGACTATATAGGCTTCGGCGACGATGGCGCCCGTGGCCGCCTCTCCGAGAGCGTCCGTGAAGTCGGCGGCGTCATCGCCGAGAGCCGATGACGCCATCAGAGCGCATAGCGTGAGGACGAGGGGCGGTCGGACCATCAGGCGCAGGCTCCCACGATTTCGTCCACCCGCAGTATGCCACCGGTCATTTTCCCGTTGATCACCAGGCATTGGTCGTTGTCCCAGGCCTGTCTGACGCGCTCGGCGTCACGCGAAGCGGCGTCGAGCGGTGGCAAGGTCTGCTGCGCCCACAACAGGCCGGATGGACCCGACGGCATGGTTTCGGCACGGGATATTCCGCGCCACGGGCAAGGTGCCTGGACACAGAGGATATTGGTCTTTCCCACCCGCAAGCTTTCGCTGGGCGGGACGACATCGGCGGCGTTGCTGACCGTAGTCATCGACAGCACCGCGGTAACCACCAGTGATAACAGGAAGCGCATGATGGAAGCCTCAGCGGTTCTCGAGGCCATTGGCCTCGCGTTCGCCCGGGATGCTGTCGCGATTGGCTTCAACATCGGCCATCAGGCTTTCGAGCCCTGTCCTGACCTCTTCGAGCGCCCCGGCGTGCTCTGTCTTTGAGGTGAGATTGTTGTCATTGGCCGCATCCCATTCGAGCGCCCATTCCATTGCGGCGATCCATTCGTCGACGTCGCCTGCGATATATTCGTTGACCGGGCGGCCGACCTGTTCGCTCAGCGCGCTGAACAGCACGCCTTCATCCTGCGCATCGTCGCCCCCGGCGGTGATCAAAAAACGATAGCGAAGTTGCCCCGCATACATCCAGTTGGCCGCTTCCTGCCCCTTGCCTTCAGCCAGAAGACGCGAGGACAGCAGGTAGAGCGCCGCCGGATGGAGATCTGTGGCCTGCTCGACGATTTCCGTATTGCTGAGATCGTCGAGGCTATGCACGTCCTGCGCCGGAGCGACCGATACCATCGCGGTGGCCATGAGCAAGGAAAGCAGCAGTCGTTTCATGATCCTGATCCTTCGTTCGTTGCAGATAGGACGCCACCGATCATGGTGACCTTGGTCCGCTGTCACAATAATCGGCGACAAAACGCGGTCGCAGACCAAGGTGGCCTGCTGCTGCGTCGTCTGATCTTGGAGAACCAAAAAGGAGACGTTCATGCGTCATTGCGTCATCGCCGCCAGCCTGTTGCTGACCACCTCGGCACCCGCCCTCGCTCAAAATCTCGATGCGCTGCGCGATGGACTCAACCATCTGCCCGCAACTGTACTGGTGCAGCAGCAGGGAGATGTTGCTTATTTCGTCGATGTAAAGACCACGGCAGCACTGGGCGAAAAGGACGCGGCCGTTCGTCCCTACTTTCGGCTCCTGACCGGTGCCGAAATCAATGCGCTTAACAGCCTGCCGAGCGCTGAACCGTCTGAATGGGAGGCCAAGGCCGGCACCACCATCGACAGGCTGCGTTATTTTACGGCCTATGGTCAGCAGCCCGACCAGGTCAGCCTGTGGGGTTTGGTCGACAACGCGGCAGCGACCGACATGATTGCAACGCTCGAATCCCTTGGCTTTGAAAATGCCGGCGTACCGGGCGTCGTCGGCAATGGCGAACCGCGCCGCCAGGACTTTACCGCACTCGATCCGTCCAACCCCTGGATCACGGGGGTCGGCGCCTCCCAATTTGCCGCCGCCAAAGGCACCAATGTCATCCAGGCCAATACCCCGCAAACGGCGATGCTCGTCGCCGCCGAACAACCGAGCCTGGGCGAAAACCCGATCGTGCAGACGGCTTTGGCCGGGCTCGAACAGTCGGTCGGCGATAGCGCAGTTGTCCAGGCTGTTGTGATCTCGCCGCTCTTCGGCATGACCGGAGTCGATCCGGCATCCGTCCTTATGCCGTCGGCCGATATCGAAGAAACCAGGAAGCGCCTTGAAGAGCAGATGGCAGCGCTCGGTAAGGGGATTCCGCCCTATCTCGGCGGCATCCTGACCGATCTGCAGGGCGAGCAGGCTGGCGTTGGCATCGCCTTGGCCTATCCCGATTGCGCCATCGCCCAGACCGCGGCCAACGCCATTGCAATGCGATGGGGCGAGATGGCCGATGACGCGGCCCAAGGCGACATCGTTACAGGCACAGCCGAGGGAGAGGATGGCCTTTGCGCCGCAACGGTCAATGGCTCCATCGACACCGATAGTCCCGAGCGCAACCCGGCCTATCGCGCCATCATCGACCCCTATTTCAGCCGCGGCGTCGGCATTCTGCAGATCGGCCAAAGCTGAGCATCAGGCTCCGGGGCGGAATGCCGCCCCGGAGCGCTTGATTATTCGGCGCTGTAACTGAGATTGCAGATGCCAATATCGGGCGAATTGGTGTGCCGGATCACATCACCCTCGACCCAGTTATAAATCGCCGTCGAGCCAAATCCGGTCGACTCGACCGCCCCATGCGCTTCGGTCAACGCCGCAGTCAGGTCGTCGCATCGCGCAAGATCCTCGGGTGTGAAGACCACCGAGTGAAGTGCATCATCCGTGTCGAACAGCAGCAGCGCCTTACCCTCGATACCGCCAACCGAATGGTCCAGCCTGACGAGCGGTTCATATCTGGCGCCCGCAAACTCATAAATCTCGGAAGCATCGGGCTTATGGCTTACGGCACCATCGAGCACGGCCAGCGCTTCATCCGGGGACATGCCCCATTGCGTGCCCTCCCATTCGGCAAGGGCGGGAGTGGCACAGGCCAGCAGAGCTGCCAGACCCAAGATAGGGCGAATATGAGTTTTCATGAGCTTCTCCTTCGGGCGGAATGACATTGGTTAGTCCAGCTCGGGGAGCTCGGCCTCGGTCAGCTCCAGCAGGCGCTGCGCCTTGAAGTCCCGCAGGTTGCGCAAAAAGGCCTCTGACGCTTCATCGCCATAGGCGCGCTCGCTGATGGCAAATAGCATCGAGCCCCGCTGGCCTTCGAAGGTGCTCTCGCCATAGCGATAGCCATTCCATTCGAGAATGAACGCGCCAGTCGCGTCCTTGGCTGAAAGCAGGAAGTCGAGCAGATAGGAACCATTGTCCGGGTGGTCGAACACGGCGTAGTTGGCAACCGGGTCGCTGCCCTTGCGCTGCTCGACCATTGAAGCCTGCGCTCCGACCACCTCGCTGATCGGTGCATCGGTGGCGAGAAACTCCACCATCACCATGCTCTCGTAGCTGTCGGCAATGGCGCCCTCGGGCAGATATTCCTGCTTGTAGTAGCCCGGCTGCGGATTGGACGACCAGGCGAGGACATAGTCAATGTCGCCCACCGTGATCGGTCCTGGAACGCCAAGATAGTCGGTCACGTCCTGCGCCTGGGCAGGCGTGATGGAACAGAGCGCCAATAGCGCCGTGGCGGCAATCGTCTGACGGAACATGGGTCGATCTCCTCGATCAAGGCACAGTGCCTCTCTGTTGATCAGACGAAGCTACGCTCCAAGACCTTGGCCGCCCCGGCGATTTATCTGCGCCAAGGTTGTCGCGCCGGCGGGCGTCCTATTGATGAACCGAGATGGAGAGTGTCATGCGCAACAGTTTGATCCTGGCCGCCAGCGCCGTCCTGCTGACCCTGCCCAGCGCCGCCCAGGAGGGCGACTGGCAGGCCGATGCCGTGGCCAAGGCACTGGACTATCACATGGCCAACCGGCCACAACTTTGCATGGAGCTCGACGCGTCGCAGACCGAGCCGGCCAGTTTTGAATTGCAGGTCGGCGAAGAGGCCGCCGCCCGCCAGGCGCTGATCGTTGAATTTCCCTGCCAGATCGGCGCCTACAGCGTGACCTCGGTCTTTCTCTTGTCGGACCAGCACGGCACTGTGTCGGAGATCGTTTTTCCGTCACCGAAGTTCGACATCATCTATGACGGCGAAGGCGCTGACCAGACAGTGAGGGACATCGTGATGTACGAAACGCCCTATCTGCGCGAAGGGGTCAATCCGAACTACGATTCATCCAGCCGTACCATGTTCGAACGCAACAAATGGCGCGGTCTCGGCGATGCCTATACGGAGACCCGATGGCAGTTCAAGAATGGCAAGTTCGAAATCACCTATTTCGCCGTCGATGCCACGTTCGATGGCAAGGACAATCCTGTGGTGCTGATCGAACGCGAGATCTGGTGAGCCGTAACCCAGGCGGCTAGATGACCGCCAGATACTCTGCTTCCAGCCGATCGAACAGGTCCATGGCCCGATTGAGCTTGTCGACATCCTCGCCCATCAGCCGGTTCGAGCGTGTGATTGAACACTCCATGGTCGCTGACGCCGCAAGAGCCGCTCCCCGGTCTTCCACTGCTGCCCGTTCACCCTCGTCGAAATACTCGGGCATCTGCTCGGCCCGCGCCAGATCCACACGATAGCGACCGCCATGGCAAAGGTCGGCATAGGCCTGATGCGTCCGGGCTTCGCCGACCATTTCGCCTTTTTCGCGCGTCAGCGTCCGTCGATAGGCGTCCTGTGTCTTGACCGTCAGGAAGATGTAGTCGTTGTCCGCCAGAGCCGAATATTGCAGTGCGGGCAGGTTGCGGTCCGGCATGATCCAGTCGAGCGGATCGATCCGGATCACGTCGATGGAATTGGCGATCTGCACGCAGCAGAGCAGTCCGGCGATAACGGCGACACTTTTGCGCGCTGCGTCCTTGGGTGCCGAAGGCTTCAGGACGCCCCAGACTATGACCAGTCCGACTATAGCCATCACCAGCCCACCCAGGTTGAACCGGTTATCCGACACGACCTCGCCATTGACCCTGACCATGTCGGTCGTGCCGAAAAACAGGAAGAAGGGGATGATCGCCAGGGCGAGCGCGATCAGGGGCTTGGAAAAACGGGACATGGCAAAGCTTTCGAAGGAGAATTGTTAGCGGGCACCGGTGCTGAAGTGATCGATCATTTCTGGCCAGCTCGAAAAGCCCAAGTCGCGGTAGATCTGCGTGCTGGCGAAGCTGAGCATCGCGACCGAGATCAGGATGGCAATCGCGGCCCGCGCGGCATGCCAGCCTGCTCCTGATCTTCGGCTGGGGATGACAAGCATGACCGCAGCAATAGCGAGCCAGCCCAGGGCCAGAACAAAGCCGAATGCGCCAACCGTACTGATGGTCATGAACATGACGGAGCTCCAGTTTCTTTCATCTGCAGATGAGACGCCTGGGATCGGCGCAACCTTGGCATGGACTGCTAGTTCCGCGGTGCGGGAATGCAGACCGGGACCATGATGCTGGACATGGTGGCGCCGAATGGATTGGCAATGGTGCGCGGTTGCCAGATCACATGGGCACACTTGTTCGTCTGCTCGCGTAGGTCGGCGTCCTGGCTGACCAGATCGAAGACAAAGACGAAGTCGGGCTCCATCTCATGCCCATGGGTGCGCAGATGCAGCTGCAGGCTCGCCGCGTCCACACTACCCGCTGCAGTGATGATGAAGCCGTTGTTCTGCGCCTCAATGGAAATCTCCCCCTGCGGCGAGATTTCCAACGTCGCGTCGTCGCCATCCGTCCGCCATGACCCGTCCCCCAGCGCGCTGAGCGCATGATCGAAACGCATGGCCCGCTGGCCGTCGATCGTGGCCTCTCCGGTGAACAGCAGAAAGCCCTGTTCATCCAGCGAAAGCGTGATCTCCGCGTCCCCGCTGGCCCGGTGCGGCGTGGCTCCATCTGGCTGCGACACGGCCTCGACCGTCGTCGTGCCGCGATAGGTCGAGCCGGCCAGTTCAGCGATGGCGTCTGCCTGTACCGTGACGGGCGCCATCAGCGCGGCGATAATTGGCAGGATGGCAAGGGTGCGCATCAGTCGAGGCTTCGCAGCCCGACGATGAAGTGCATGTATTGCACATAGCGATCGCCGGTCGCCTCGTCGTTGCCGACGACCATCTGGTCACGTCCGCCATCGAGCGCGACATGCTGTTCTTCCGTCAGCAGGTCCGAACCGATCCGGGCGAGCGCCTCATAGCGCAGGTCGCGATAGCTGCCGTCATGCCCGGCGCTGGCCATGACCTCGTCCATCAGCGCATCGGCGTGCAAGCCTCCGCAGCTTTCGGCAATCGCCTCGCGCCCGCCATCCAGCGTCGCAATCGTCGTGGCATCAAGCGGACCGCCGACGGTCAGGCTGACCAGCGCATCCGTATCGACATTGCAGCTGCCATCGGCAACCAGATGATCTCGAGGCTGCCCCGGCGCGGTTATGCCGTCGATCACCGGATCAATGCCGGACCAACCGACCTCTACTTCCGAGCTCACGCAGTTCAGCATCACATATCCCATGGGGCTGGGTATGGTGGTGACGCTGAAAGCGCCACCCAGCTCGTGCTGGCCATAAACGCGATGCGAGGAAGAGCCGCGATGAGTAAAATCCTCGCCACCCTCGATCGTACCGGGAACCTCGACCTCCTGCGCCATGCGCTCATAGGCGCCCGTATTGTCGAACAGGCTGTTGACCCATTGCTGGTCGCCCCGGCCATAGGCCGGATCATAGTGATAGCTGATCTCGCAGACATCGCCATCCGGCTCGAGAGCGGGCAGGGCGGGATTGCTTGTGCCCACGCTGATTACCACAGCGCCTTCGGGTGTCTGGCCGACCATCGTCGCCTCGAAGCCTTCGGGCGTCTCGAAGGTCAGGCCAAAATCGGAGTCGACCAGAACCTGATCCTGCGCTGCGGCCATGCTGGTAGCGGCGGCGACAAATGACAGAACTGCGAATGCCTTCATCAAAATCTCCATCTTTGAAGATTGGACGACTGGCAAAAGCCGAACCTTGGTCGATGGACAATCTCTTCTTTGGCTCGCAGGCGACCAAGTTTCTGCCTGCACCAAGCGTCTCATGGTCGAGAACACTTTGCGACAAAGGGCGCGGAGCGTGGTGGTCCCGAAATCCCTCAGTTGCCAGACCTCGCTCGCGCCTGATGGCTCCTCCGCCGGTCTCCAGGCGACCCTATTTCGGTCTGACGGTGATCTGAGCTATTCCCGTAAGCGGACAAACATTGGAGGTTCCATGACATCCCGACACATTGTGCTCTCCGGCTGCTCGGGTGGAGGAAAGTCAACGCTTCTCGCCGAGCTGGAGCGCAGAGGATTTGCTGCGGTGTCCGAGCCCGGTCGTCGGATCGTGGAGGAAGAGCTACGGGGCGATGGATCGGCCTTGCCATGGGTCAACCTCTCGGCCTTCGCGACCCGGGCTCTCCAGCTCGCCGCGCAGGACCGATCACGAATGGTGTTGCAGGACGGCTGGGTCTTTTTTGATCGAGGTCTGGTGGACGCTGCTGTGGCACTCCAACACGCTACGGGACAGGCTGCGAAAGACATTTTGGGGGCTTATGATCGATACGACCAGATTGTCTTCCTAACCCCGCCTTGGCCAGAAATCTATGTGACGGACAACGAGCGGCAACACGGTTTGTCCGAAGCAGTCGCGGAGTACGACCGCTTGCTGGCCGCCTATCGCGATTTGGCATACGACGTGCACGTTCTTCCAAAGCACAGCGTGGCGGATCGAGCGGACTACGTGATCCGCCATCTCGGGTGACGACCCATTGCGGCGATGCCATCTCTCAAGAACAGACTGACCAAGAGGCCCATCGTATCTTCTACTCGAATTCTCGGCGGAGGAGATTTAATTGGTCATGTGTTTGCGCCGCGCGTTCTGGATTGCGGGCGGAAAAGCGAAAGGTCAGAACGTCGCCAATGACGGTTGCGCCAAGCAGCCAGCTGGCGAGCTTTGAGGCCACTGCAACCGAATGGAGGGCCACGGTGACGCGGTCGCGATAAAGCTCGTTGAGCTGAGTCCCCGAAACCAGCACCGTCGTTACGCCGATCTGTCGGGCGTGATCAAGCAGGGCGGCGATATCCTTGCGGCGGGTTGCGGCATGAAAGATGACCGCAGTGTCGCCAGGGCGTAGACCGATCAGATTATTGGCCAGGTCAAAGCCACTAGCGGAAACGGCGCGCGCCAGCACCCCCGCGCGCAAAAGGCCGGTCGCCAGATGGCGCGCCGGCTGCTCGGCCACGCCGATGCCGATGCACCAGACGGTGCCCGACTGTTCGAACAGTTCGACGGCACGCTCAACGGAAGCGGGATCGAGCGCCTCGCGCGTGGATTCGAGAATTTCCTGCGCGGCCGCGAAAATGGCGTCGCGGGCTGCCAGCGCGTCGGGGGGAACGGCCCTGATCTTGCGACTGAGGCTGGTGCCGGGCGAGCTATGCGTTGCGATGGGCCTGTTGACGAGGCGCTTGAGCTCGGGCAGGCCGGAAAAGCCGAGGCGCCGAGCGGTGCGGATGACCGTCGCGTCGCTGGTTCCGGTGGCCGCGGCAATCTCCTCGGCGCTGCGGAAGGCCAGGTCTGTCGGGGCGAGGGTCAGCAGATAGTCTGCGACCTGCCGCTCCGTGCGGGTCAACGTCCGGGCATGCGTCTCATAGTGGTGCCGGAGCAGGGCAGAGGCTTCGGCGAGCCCGGAATTCATATCGGTCTGGTCAATCATGAACGACGAATACCATGGTGGACCCATGGCCGTCGCCTATGCCATGGCCGGCAGCGGCAGACAGAGCGGCGTGCCATCGGACGGATGCGGCACGACCATGGCGCTGACGCCAAAGACGGCGTAGATCAGTTCGGCCGTGAGCAGATCCTGCGGCGCGCCGGCAGCATGGATGCCGCCGTTGGCCACGGCAACGATGTGGTGGGCGAATTGGGCAGCATGGTTGAGATCATGCACGACCATGACCACGGTGCGGCCCTGCTCGCGGTTGAGCTGGCGCAGCAATTGCAGCACTTCCATCTGATGGGCAATGTCGAGATAGGTGGTGGGTTCGTCGAGCAAGAGGATTGGAGTTTCCTGGGCCAGCGCCATGGCAATCCAGGCGCGCTGGCGCTGGCCGCCAGAAAGGCGATGCAGCGGCCGATTGGCCAGGTCGGTGAGGCCGGCGGCGGCCAGCGCGATGTCAACTA
The DNA here is from genome assembly GCF_963517015.1 of uncultured Devosia sp. Classification (NCBI taxonomy): domain Bacteria; kingdom Pseudomonadati; phylum Pseudomonadota; class Alphaproteobacteria; order Hyphomicrobiales; family Devosiaceae; genus Devosia; species uncultured Devosia sp. Next base: position 271,710 of record NZ_CAUQDV010000002.1, on the reverse strand, counting down.
CGGCCTCGTCATGTCCGCTGGAGCGGGCCAGCAGCGGTTTGTGCGGATAGCGGCCGAAGCGGCAAAGCTGGCGAACGGTCAGGCCATCGGGCGCGATGGGGCTCTGCGGCAGCAGAGCCATCACCTTGGCCACTGCCTTGCGCGGGCTCTTGGCAATATCCTTGCCGTCGAGCACGACCGTTCCACCGATTGGCGCCAGCACATGACCAAGCGTGCGCAGCAGGGTGGATTTACCCGAGCCATTGGCGCCGATCAGCGCCGTGATCTTGCCGTCCGGAATGGCAAGCGACACCCGGTCAAGGACCGCGCGATCCCCATAGCCGACGCTTAGTGCCGAGGCGTGCAGACGATCCGGTTCAACTTCAGCCACGACGACGGGCCTCCCAAAGCAAGAGGAAGAAGAGGTAGGGCCCGCCGATGACGGAAGCGACAATGCCGGCCGGAATTTCATTGGGCAGGGCGACCAGACGGCCGATCAGATCGGCCAGGAGCAAAGCCAAAGCACCGGTCAATGCGGTTGCCGGTACGAGGTGGCGAGCCCGCGGGCCGACCATCAACCGCGCTACATGCGGCGCCAGGAGGCCCAAAAAGCCGATGCTACCGACGCTGGCCACGGCGCCGGCCGTGAGGGCCACAGCCGTTAGCACGAGACCGGCGCGCACCAGATTGGGCGAGATGCCAAGGCTCTTGAGCGTGTCGTCACCGAAGGCGCAAATATCGAGCACCATGGCCAGGATGACCACGGCCGGCAGGCAGGCCAGCAGCCAGATTGAAAGCGAGATGATATCGGCGCCGGTGCTGCCATAGACGCTGCCGGCCAGCCAGACCATGCTCTGGTCGATGCCGCGCGGATAGCGCACCATGAGGAATTGCATGGCGGCCTGGGCCAGGGCACCCAGCGAGACGCCGACCAGGGCCAGTGTGGTGACCCCGCCGCCCAGACCGCGGCCGATAGCAAGCAACATAAGCGCGACGACAGTGGCGCCGCCGATGACTCCGCCCGGCACGGCGAGCACGATCCAGGCAGGCGGCGCAAATATCAGCGCCAGCATGGCGCCGAGGCCGGCGCCCTTGGTGATACCGACTACGTCTGGCGAGGCGATAGGATTGCGCAATGCAACCTGGAGAAAAAGGCCTGCCAGAGCCAGGGCCGCACCCGAGAGCATGGCGACGACCACGCGCGGCAGGCGATACTGGCCGATGATGAAGGCATCCGGCCCGCCAAAGAGGCCCGCCACCACGCGATCAAGCGGCAGCGGCACTGCGCCAAGGGCCATGCTGCCCAGGGCCAGAACCATCAGCAGCATGCCCAAGGCGATGCAAACCAGCGTCGTACGCCATGGGCGGGACATGGCGGGATCGGCCAAGCTCATTGGTTGCGATTCCTCCAAGTGATGAACAAGAAGGCCGGTGCGCCCAGGATGGCGGTGACGATGCCGACGGGCAGTTCTGCGGGATAGGCTAGAAGTTTGCCGGCCAGATCGGCCGAGACGAGCAGGAGCGGACCGGCCAGGGCGCTGAGGGCCAGCACGGTGCGCTGATCCTCGCCCGCGAGGCTGCGAACGATATGGGGCACCATGAGGCCGACAAAGCCGATCGGTCCGGCAACCGCCACAGAGGAGCCGGCGAGGACGACGATCAACACAGAGGCAAGGCCGCCGGTGCGGCGGGCATTCTGCCCCAGCGACTGGCCGGTACTGGCATCGAGTGCGAGCAGGCCGAAATGGTGGCCGCCGGCGATCGTGACGACAATGCCGGCAATGCTGAAGGGCAAGACGGTCCAGACCTTGCTCCACTGTGCCGTAGTGACCGAGCCAGCCAGCCAATAGACGATATCAGCCGAGGCGTTGTTGGCGATCAGCACAGCCTGCACCATGGCGGCCAGCACCAGCTGCAGGGCGATACCGGCCAGGGCCAATTTTAGCGGGGTGATCGCATTGGAGAGCGATAGCACCCACATGAGCATACCCACGGCCGCTGCACCGATGAACGCCGGCAGGACTGTGGAGCCGCCCGAGAGCCCGGGAAAAGCAATGACGGCAATCACAATGGCGAGGGCTGCACCGCCGTTGATGCCAAAGGTCTGCGGCGAAGCGAGCGGATTGCGCGTGAGGGTCTGGATCAACACGCCGGCCACGGCCAGATTGGCCCCAACCAGGATGGCGAGGAGGATGCGTGGCAGGCGCACATCCCAGATCAGCGCGGTGTCGACGGAGGCATCGGGCAGCACAAGCGCGCGCAGCGACTGGCCGATGCCAAGACCTGCGGCGCCGACCATGAGATTGCCCAATGCCGCCACTGCGAGCAGCGCCAGCAGCATTGTAGCGAGCCAGAGGGGATGAAGGCGCAGGTGCGCGCTCCAACCCGATGTGGACGGCTGGGGACCAACGGCAAGCGCGGCCCCCTGGTCCTTATTCGACATTGAAGACCTTGGTCAGCACGTCATTGGCAATCAGTTCGGCCGTGCGCAGGTCGCGGAAGCGGGCATATTGGTTGCGGTTGACTTCGAAAACCAGATTGTCCTTCACCGCGGCAATCGACTTCCAGGCCGAATTGTCCTGCACCTGGTTGAAGATCGTGCCGCCTGGATCGGTGGCGACCAGCAGGACGCCCGGATTGACGGCGACGAGGCGCTCGAGACCGACACCGCTTTCGACGGGTTCATCGGCCTTGATCGCGGCCTGGACGCCGATGGCGGCAAAGATCGAGCCGCTGAAAGAATCCGAGGTGTGGAGCGACCAGTTGTCGGCCGTGGCAACGGCCAGCATGAAGGCTTTGGCATTGTCGGCCGGGATTTTGGAAGCGATCTCGGCCATGCGGGCCGAGTGATCAGCCACGACCTGCTCGCCCTGTGCCTTGTCACCGATCGCTTCGGCGATGGTCACCACGGCGTTCTTGATGTCGTCATAACTACCGTCCCAGCTGTTGAGGACGATGGTCGGCGCGATGGCGCTCAACTGTTCGTAGATGGCGCCGTGACGGCGCTCATCGGCAATGATCAGGTCCGGCTGCAGTGCGCTGATCAGTTCGAGATTGGGCTCGAGGCGGGTTCCGACAGAGCTGTATTCGATGGTCTTGCCCAGGTTCTGCTCGATGCGGTCGGGCTGATTGTCATCGGTAATACCGACGGGAACCACGCCCAGCGAGTCCAGTGCTTGCACGAAGGAGAATTCAAGCGCGACGATCCGCACCGGCGTGCCGGTGATGGTGGTCTCGCCCAGTTCATGGGCGATGGTACGGGCATCTTGCGCCTGCACGACGGACGTAGCGGTGAGGACAAGGGCGGCGACCGCGAAGGCGGCGCGCAAGGCTCGCATGGGGCGAGTGGAAAAGTGACCAATCATGAGTGTCTCTCGGCGGCGAGGCCGCGGTCCTGGGCGCAACCACTGCGGCCACGCGTTGACCTCACTACACATTTGTAGTCAGCGCTTCAATATATCCTTCGTAGAAAACTCATGTTTAAATCCTGGTTGGGCTGATCAGCCTGTTTGGCAAGATCGGGCGTCATGAGCGAACGGTCCGCCACTCCTCGCCAAGGCGTCGGTCCGCTGTCGAAACAATCCCCGCGATTTCAATGCAATCAAGTTTCGCCGGTCATTGGTCTTGGGAGCAGGTCGGCTGTCGGCGTTCACCCGTCCATGAACGCCGACGTGCTATGAAAAGCATACGCTGATCAAGGGCAGTGATGTCGAGACTGCGCCATTCCCGCAATTCGTCATTGGCCGCTTTCTCGACAATGACAATTGCATGGGCGCACTGGGCCTGGTTCTCAGGCACAATGGTCGGTTGACCTAGGCGGCCTACAGCTCCGTGCACTCTATCGAAGGCCGCACCGACTGCCTGTCACCCGAAGACGCCACTCGGCCAGTCGCTGAGATTGCCAGGAATCGCAGCAGGCTGAACCGCCGAACCGGGTTGTTTGTGGGTATAGAGGGGCGCCCTACGGCGCCCCGCATTGTTTCGATGTCGCCAAGTCAGAACGAGGTGAACAGCGCCTGTTGGGCGATCTTGAGGGCGCCGATGGCGTCGTGGCGGCTCTGGGCTTCCTTGAGCGCATCCATGTCGAGCTTGTCGAGGCCGCGACCGGCGGCCTTGAGGAAGTCGATGGCGTGGTTGGCGGTTGCGACGCTGTCCTCGCGGAAGGGGAACTGGTCGAGCTGCCAGACGCCTTCCCAATTGTTCTTCTTGAGCACGTAGAAGAATTCGAACAGTTCGATCGGATGCAGGCTGCCGGCCACCAGATCGTCGTCCCAGGACCGGTAGTTGTCGTTGACGTCCATGCCAAACAGGCGACCATAGTCGATGGCGAGCTGGGCGCTGTCCGCGGCGGATTCGCCGCCCATGATGGCGTGGCCGAAGTCGAGCAGGATGCCGATATTGGGCAGACCGATCTTCTCGATACCCAGAATGGTGCGGGCGACCGAGCCGAAGCTCATGCGGACGCGTGGTTCGCGCGGCTTGTATTCGATGACGAACTTGAGGTCGGGGTTCTCGCTGGCCAGCTGGCCGACGCCATCGAGCGAACGCTGCCACTGGGTCGAGTAATCGACCTGGAAGGGGTAGTCCCAGCCGTCCTGGCCGGGCCAGAGCTTGACGTAATCCGCCTTGTGGAAGCGGACGACATCGCAGGCGGCTGTGACCAGTTCATGGGCCTTGCGGCGAATGCCGGCGTCGGGATTGGTGAAGGCGCCCTTGACGAAGTCGCGGGTATAGATTTCCGGCGTGATGCCGATGACGCCCAGATTGTTGCGGTCGAGCGCCGTCTTGATCTGGTCGTTGGAATATTCGCCGCCGAAATAGGGCCAGTTGAGGTCAACGACCGAGAGGTCCTTGACCTTGCCGGCCAGATCGATTGCTTCGATGATGTTGCGCGGCGTGCCATAGCCGTCGGTGGCATAGCGGTCGAGATAGGTGGCAAAGTGCCAGATGCCGGCGCCGTAACGCTGGTTGCTCATGGGGTTCCTCCTGCTAGTGTCTGGTCGATGGCACGGTGCCAGCGCGCCAGGTGATGTTTGCGGCTTTGCTCGTCCATCGCCGGCCCGTGGCGGCCAGCGGCCGGAACGGGCGTCATGGCGATGCCAAGGCGGCCAAAGGCGAGGGCAGCGGCGCCCAATGCGCTGACTTCCGGCGCCGCGGCCGTGGCCACCGAGCGACCGAGGACGTCGGCTTGAAATTGCATCAGGAAGCCATTGCGCGAGGCGCCGCCGTCGGCGCGTAGTTCGCCCATGGGTGCACCCATGTCCTGTTCCATCGCGGCAAAGACGTCGGCAACCTGAAAGGCTATGGCTTCGAGCGCAGCGCGGGCGAGATGGGCTGGCGTGGTGCCGAGGGCAAGGCCGGTGATCGTGCCGCGCGCATCGGCCCGCCAATGGGGCGCGCCAAGGCCAACTAGCGCTGGAACGAAGGCGGCGCCATTGCTGTCCGGCACGCTTTGAGCAAGCTCGGACAGGACCGCAGCATCGGCGAGGCCAAGCAATTGCGCCATGAAGGCGGCAGCCTGGCCGGAAACCGAGATATTGCCCTCGAGCGCATGGGCGACCGTGCCATCCTGGCTCCAGGCAATCGTGCTCGACAGGCCGTTGCGCGACAACACGCGCTCGCCAGTTAGGGTCATCAACGAGGTGCCGGTGCCATAGGTGGCCTTGACCGTGCCGGGCGCGCGCACACCGTGGCCGAAGAGAGCAGCATGGGAATCGCCGATCATCGCATTGATCGGCGTGCCGGCAAGCGGTCCGGCAGCAATCTGGGCAAAGTGGCTATCCGACGAGCGCACTTCAGGCAGCAGCGACATCGGCACGTCAAACAGCGCGCAAAGCTCCCCGTCCCAAGCCAGGGTCTCGGTGTTGAACAACTGCGTGCGCGAAGCGTTGGAATGATCTGTCGCGTGGACCGTGCCGCCGGTGAAATTCCACAACAGCCAGCTATCGACCGTGCCGGCACGCAGTTCGCCTTTTGCGGCACGTTGGCGGGCACTCGGGATATTGTCGAGCAGCCAGGCGATCTTGCCGGCTGGGAAGAGCGGGTCAAGCGCCAGGCCGGTCCGGGCTTCGATCATTTCGGCATGACCGGCTGCGCGCAGGGCATCGCATTTGGGCGCCGAGCGGCGGCATTGCCAGATGACGCAGGGACCGATCGGCTCGCCTGTTGCGGCGTCCCAGACGAGGATCGACTCTCGCTGGTTGGAAATGGCGACAGCAAGGATGTCCGCGCCGCCGGCCTTTTCGACCACTTCGGCAATGACCTGATCGACGCCTTTGACCAGTTCCACGGCCGATTGCTCGGCCCAGCCGGACTGCGGATAGGTCACCACATTGGGCACGGAGGCCTGTTGATGCACACGCCCATCGGCGCCGACGAGCAGCGCCTTGGTATTAGTCGTGCCCTGGTCAATGGCGAGGACGAGGCCGTGTCCGCTCATTTCTTGCGCGCAATGGTCTGGCGGACGGCATCGGCAATGCCGGTTTCGGTGAGGCCGAAATGCTCCATCAGGAATTCGGCCGAACCGGTGGGCACGAAGCCGGGGAAGCCCATGATCCGCATGGGAACCGGATCGTTGGCCGTGACGACCTCGGCGACAGCGCCGCCCAGACCGCCACGGATATTGCCTTCTTCCACCGTGACGATGGCGCCGGTTTCAGCGGCCGCCAGAATGGCGGCTTCATCAAGCGGGCTGATGGTGGCGAGATTGACGACGCGGGCGGACACGCCTTCAGCGGCGAGCGTTTTTGCAGCGGCGACAGCGCGATGCACCATGGTGCCATTGGCGATGATGGTCGCATCTGTGCCGTCAACCAGCGTCTCGGCCTTGCCGATCTCAAAGCTGGTGTTGCTGCGCTCAAGCGCAGGAACGGGCATGCGGCTGACGCGGACATAGACCGGGCCGTCATGGGCTGCCGCAGCGCGGATGGCCTGCTCGGTCTGCCAGGGATCGGCGGGGACGATGATGGTGAGATTGGTCAGGAGCCGCAGCCAGGCCATGTCCTCGATGGAATGGTGGGTGGGGCCGAGCTCGCCATAGGCAACGCCCGATGACTGGCCGATCAGCTTCACATTGACATTGGAATAGGCAATGTCGGCCTTGATCTGCTCGAGCGAGCGGGCAGTCAGGAAGCAGGACGCGGCGGAAACGAATGGGATCTTGCCGCCATTGGCGAGCCCCGCGCCGACGGCGACAACGGTTTGCTCGGCAATGCCGACATTGACCATGCGCTCGGGCCATTTCTTGCGGAAACCGCCCAGCTTTGACGAACCGACACTGTCGCTGACTACGGTGACGATGCGATCATCGGCTTCGGCCAGGGCCTCGATGGTGGCGGCGAAGCTGTCGCGGCAGTCGAACATGCCGGCTTTATTGGGGGCTGCAGCGCTCATCAGACCAGTTCCGCCATGGCTTGTTCATATTGTTCCTTGGTGGGCACGCCGTGGTGCCAGGCAACATTGTCATGCATGAAGCTGACGCCCTTGCCCTTGAAGGTGTTGGCGATGACGCAGAGCGGCTTGCCGCGACCCTTGGGCGATGCTGACAAGACGTTCAAAAGCTGTTCATAATCGTGGCCGTCGACCATTTCGACATGCCAGCCGAAAGCGTGCCACTTGTCGTCGAGCGGGTCGAGCGAGGCGGTTTCCTCGGTCCGCGCACCCTGCTGCAGGCGATTGCGATCGATGATCAGCGTCAGGTTTTCCAGCTTGCGATGGCCGGCGGTGAGGGCTGCTTCCCAGTTGCTGCCTTCCTGAAGTTCGCCGTCGCCCGTCATCACGAATGTGCGGAAGTCCTTGCTATCCATCTGGCCAGCAATAGCAATTCCCAGCGCCACCGGCAGGCCATGTCCAAGCGGGCCGGTATTGGTCTCGACGCCGGGTAGGTAGTTGCGGTTGGGGTGGCCGTTGAGCTTGCTCAAGGGCTCCATATAGGTCTTGAGATCGTCTTCGGGAAAATACCCGGCGGCCGCCAGAACGGCATAGAAGGCGCCCGTGCAATGGCCCTTGCTCATCACGAAGCGGTCACGACCCGGATCGTTCGGCTTGCTCGGATCATAGCGCATCACGCCGAAGTAGAGAGTCGCCAGCGCGTCGGTGGCACTGAAGTCGCCGCCGGGATGACCTTGCTGGGCCTCATAGACCATCTGGAAGCTGCGGCGACGAATCCACAGCGCCTTCTCGGCAATCGTGGCGAGGGTGTCGTTGCGAAGAGCGGGAGCGGTAAGGGACACTTGTCTTTCCTGTCGCACAGGGTGCGGGAGCCGGTCGGGCATTGTTGCGGAAAACCTAACGCCGCGCCCTGTTACTCGCAATGAGAAAATTTGCGATTTCTGCGGATTTATCTAAGTCATTGATATCCAATGGGATAACTTAAAGCGAAGTGTTTAAGGCCTAGCTTTCGAGCATTGACACTGGCCATTTTCCTGCCCACAAATATCAAAATCGCAAAAAATCGCAATGAACCGAACGGTCGTGTGATTGGCGAGACGAGGAGTTCTATCGATGTTCAACCGGCGCGTGGCCTTTCTGGTCCTGGCCTTTGCTGCTGCCCTACCGCTGGCGGGCTGCAAGATCGTGCAAATTGCCGACCAGGAAGCGGCCGCCCCGGTCGGTTTCGATGCCGCAGACTATGCCCAAGGCATCTGGACCGCGCAGGCCCTGCCGCATTTCTCCTCTTCCGCGCGGCCGGCTGCCGAAGTCATTCCGGCCATCATAAGCGACTTGACGGGGGCGGGGACAAGTTTTGGCTATCGCGCTGGCGAAGGCTCGCCCTGGAGCTTCATCGTTTCGGGCAGCGGGACGGTTGTGGCCAAGAATACCGAGTCGCGGGCCGGAACGCTCGATGTCACGGTCGAGGGTATTTCTGACCCCGTGGTGTTGCAGATCGGGCCGGTGATCCGGGGCAATGCCGTGCGCGACGCCTTGCCCTTCGTGGCCTTCAAGGATTTCACCAACCAGATCGAATATGCCAATGCCGGCAAGGCGCTGACCGCGCTCGCCCTGGCAGGTTTTGCGGGCAATGTCGAAGCCATCGCTGTCGGGGATACGGTGAATTTCACCGGCTCGATCAGCGTCGCGGGAGCATCGGACAAGCTGCTTGTGACCCCCACTACGCTAGAAAAGGCTGCGCCATGAGCGACGTGGTCCTCAGCGCTCTGGCGATAACCAAGGCATTCCCCGGCACGGTCGCGCTGCAGGATGTCGATTTCGACGTGCATGCGGGATCGGTCAACGTGCTGATCGGCGAGAATGGCGCTGGTAAGTCGACGCTGATGAAAATCCTCGCCGGCGTCGAGCGGCCGACGCTGGGCACGATCACCATGAATGGCGAAAAGGTAAGCTTCTCCTCGATCCGCGATGCCGCCAGCAAGGGTATCGGCATCGTCTTCCAGGAGCTCAATCTCTGCCCCAATATGAGCGTCACCGAGAATATCTTTCTCGGCCGCGACATCACCAAGGCCGGCTTTCATATCGATCGCGCCGCACAGAAGGCGCGCGCCGCCGAGCTGCTCAAGCGCCTCGAGCATGAGATCGACCCTGACGCCGAGGTCAGCGACCTGATGATCGGCCAGCAGCAGATCGTCGAAATCGCCAAGGCCCTGGCCGAAGATGCCCGCATCCTGATCATGGATGAGCCGACTTCGGCGCTGTCGGCATCGGAAGTGGAAGTGCTGTTCAAGGTTATCGGCGAACTCAAGCGCGCCGGCGTCGCCATCATCTATATCTCGCACCGCCTCGAGGAGCTGATCCGCATCGGCGACTATTTCACCGTCTTGCGCGACGGTCGCCTTGCTGCATCGGCGCCACGCGACCAGGTGTCCATTCCCTGGATCATCGAGAAAATGCTGGGCGCGGGCGAGGTTGTGGCCAAGCGTCCGCCTGCCGCGCCACCCGGTCCCGCTATCTTGCAAGTCAACAATCTCAGCCTGCCGCGGCGCGGGACAGGGCTGGCGGTGGATGATGTTTCGGTCTCCTTCCGCACCGGCGAAATCACCGCCATCTACGGCCTGCTGGGGGCAGGGCGCACCGAACTGTTCGAAAGCCTCTATGGCCTGCGCGCTGGCGCCAAGGGCTCGGTGAAGCTGGATGGCCGTGAACTGGCCGGCCACTCCGTCAGCCGCCGCATGAAGGAGGGCCTGTTGCTGGTGCCCGAGGATCGGCAGCGTGACGGCCTGGTACAAAATCTCAGCGTTGGCGGCAATCTGGGCCTCGCCAGTCTCCGCCGCTTCACGCGCTTCCTGTCCATCTCCAGAGCTGCGGAAAAGCCCCTGCTGGCTGAGGTAATCGGTCAGCTGCATATCAAGACCTCCAGCGCCGACGCCCCGATCACCTCGTTGTCGGGCGGCAATCAGCAAAAGGTGGTGATCGGCAAGTCGCTGCTCACCCAGCCGCGCGTGCTGCTGCTCGACGAGCCCAGCCGCGGCATCGATATCGGCGCCAAGGCCGAAGTGTTCTCGACCATGCGCGACCTGGCCGATAGCGGCCTCGCCGTGGTCTATACCACCTCCGATCTCAAAGAGACCCATGCCGTGGCCGACCGCATCCTGGTCATGGCCTATGGCCGGATCACCGCAGATCTGCGCGCCGAAGACGCTACCGACGAGGCGCTGGTGCGCGCTTCCACCATCAAACTCGACTCCGCAGCCTGAGAGACCATGATGTCCACTGCCCACGCGACTGCAAACACTGGCCCGACCGGCAATCAATCCGCCCTGATGCTGATCCTCAAGCTGCGCACCTTCATCGCCCTGATCGCGGTGACGCTGTTCTTTGCCTTCATGGCCCCCAACTTCGTTTCGGTGGCCAATGCGGTGATCATCTCCAAGCATGTGGCCATCAATGCCATCCTCGCCATAGGCATGACCTATGTCATCCTGACGGGCGGCATCGATCTGTCCGTGGGTTCGATCGTCGGCCTGACCGGCATGGTGGCCGGGGGATTGTTGTTGCATGGCATTCCCTTGCCCATGTTCGGCGTGGTGCTTTATCCCAGCGTGATCGAGGTCATCCTGATTGCCCTGGCGGTGGGCACGGCCATCGGCGCGGTCAACGGCTTTCTCATAACAAAGCTGAGCGTGGCGCCCTTCATTGCGACGCTTGGCACGCTTTACGTGGCGCGCGGCGCGGCCCTGCTGCTGTCCGGTGGTGCGACTTTTTCCAACCTCGTCGGCAAGCCGGAGCTGGAGAACCAGGGCTATCCCATTATCGGCTCGGGAAATCTGCTGGGCATTCCGCTCTCGGTCATCATCCTCGTCATCATGGCGCTGATTGCGGCCTATGTCGCCCAGCGCACGCCCTTCGGTCGCAAGGTCTATGCCGTGGGCGGCAATGAACGCGCCGCAGCGCTGAGTGGCGTGCGGGTCGACCGGGTCAAGATCGCCGTTTACATGATCTCGGGTTTCTGCGCCGCCGTGGTCGGGCTGATCGTCTCCTCCCAGCTCGTGGCCTCCCATCCTGCCAGCGGCGAAACCTTCGAGCTCAACGCCATTGCGGCAGCTGTCCTGGGCGGTACTTCCTTGAGTGGCGGCAGGGGTTTGATTGGCGGCACGATCATCGGCGCCTTCGTTATCGGCGTGCTCAGCGACGGGCTGGTGATGATGGGTGTCAGCGAATTCTGGCAAATGGTGATCAAAGGACTTGTGATTATCGCCGCTGTTGTGCTCGATCAATTGCAGCGCAAGCTTGCCGCCAACACGCGCCAAGGCTAGCTATCAGGTTTAGCCGGGAGATCAGGATTTGGCCGAGACCAAGCCAGCAGGCGAAACCAAGCGCAAAAGCCGCAAGCCCGCGGGTGATGCATCGCGACAGAACCTGCTGGCAGAACCGCGCCGCATGAAAATTCTTGAGTGGCTGCAGGAGGAAGGCAGTGCCCGCGTTCGCGACCTCTCGGTGGCCTTCGCGGTGTCGGAAGCCACCATCCGCCAGGATCTCGAGCGGCTGGACAATGATGGTTACGTGGTGCGCGAGCATGGCGGGGCCTATCTCAAATCCATGCCGCAACAGGTGCAGTCGATGTCGCTGCACCACCTGACCAATATGGATGCCAAGAAGAAAATCGGCAGGGCTGCCGCGGGTTTAGTCGGTCATGGCGAAACCATCATCCTTGACTCCGGTTCGACCACGACCGAGATCGCCAACAGCCTGACCGGCCATGACAGCCTCAATGTCATCACCAATTCGATCAATATAGCGCTGCTGCTGGGTGCCTTGCCGTCGATGACGGTGCATATGTCGGGCGGGCTGTTCAAGGCGCCGACCCTGTCGTTGACCGGCGAAAAGTCGGGGGATTTTTTCGAGGGCATTTTCGCCGAGAAGCTGTTCCTCGCCACCGCTGCCGTCTCCTTCGAGGCTGGTCTGACTTTTCCAGCAATGGCAGACCTTTACGTCAAGCGTGCCATGATCAAGGCGGCGTCGAAAGTCTATCTGGTGGCCGACAGCACCAAGATTGGCCGCACATCTTTCTCTTCGCTTGGACCGATCGACCTGATCGCCGGCTTCATTACCGATGACGGCATTCGCGATGAAGACCAGCGCGAATTCGAGCGGCGCGGCATCAGGGTCCTGGTGGCTCACTAGCACGCAAGCATGCTGGACGACTTCTTGCGGGCGGCTGCCAGATGGCTGCGGCCGGGGTTAGCATGACCTTCGATCCGCAGTGACCTGTTGCCCCAATTGGCTAGCATACGGTTAGCATCGACGGTCACCTGTTGCTGCAGCAGGCGAAAGTCTGGTCGAAGTAAAACGACGTCGATCAATTGACTCTTTGCGCATGCTTTGTAATCATCAGAAAACGCAAAAAATACGAAACGGTCGAAAAGACCGCGATTGCGAACCGGCTCCGAGGAGAGGGGCCATCTGGAGGACGAAAATGAAGCTGCTGAAGACTCTCGCCGCCCTTGCCATGGGCGCGATGGCTGGTGTTGCGCTGGCCATGCCGGCCCAGGCCGAAGGCCTCGTGGTGATCATCACCCCGAGCCATGACAATCCCTTCTTCAAGGCCGAGGCGGATGGCGCCAAGGCCAAAGCGGAAGAGCTGGGCTACACGACCCAGGTCTATTCGCATGACGACGACGCCAACAAGCAGAACGAGCTGTTCGACACGGCCATCGCTTCGGGCGCCGTGGCGATCATCCTCGACAATGCCGGCGCGGACGCTTCAGTCGCTGCCGTGCAGAAGGCCAAGGATGCCGGCATTCCCAGCTTCCTGATCGACCGCGAGATCAACGCCACCGGCGTTGCCGTGGCGCAGATCGTCTCGAACAACTACCAGGGCGCGACCCTGGGTGCCGAAAAGTTCGTCGAAGCCATGGGCGAAGCTGGCAATTATGTCGAGCTGACCGGCAAGGAATCCGACACCAATGCGGGTATCCGCTCGTCGGGCTATCACGACGTGATCGACCAGTATCCAGACCTCGTCATGGTCGCGCAGCAGTCGGCCAACTGGAGCCAGACCGAAGCCTTCACCAAGATGGAATCGATCCTTCAGGCCAATCCCGACATCAAGGGCGTGATTGCCGGCAATGATACCATGGCCATGGGCGCGCTTGCGGCGCTGGAAGCGGCTGGCCGCGATGACGTCATCGTCGTCGGCTTCGACGGTTCCAACGACGTGCGCGATGCCATCACCTCGGGCAAGATCACCGCGACCGTGCTGCAGCCGGCCTATCGCCAGGCTCAGTGGGCGGTCGAATTGGCCGACAAGTATCTCAAGGACGGCTCGACCGGCGAAGACGAGAAGATCTCGATGGACTGCGTGCTGATCGACGAAAGCAATGCCGGCCAGCTCGAGACTTTCGCCCTGGCAGACTGACCCTCGTTGACAAGAAAAGAGGTCGGCGCCCGGATTGAGGCGCCGGCCTCGGCCGCTCACTGTGATATGCAGCGGGGTACACCTAAGCCTCGTGGGCTAGGTGTCCGCTTATCGAGTTTGACGCTCAAGACCGGACAGTCCGCTACCCACCCCATTGCAGACGATACAACTTGGAAAGATGTCACGAAAATGGAGCTAGCTATCCAGCTAGCAACGGCCGCTGAAACCATCTTTTCGAATAGGTGGAGACCCCGGAACGGGAGAGCAACGCCTCAGTCTCGCCAGACGCAATCATGATTGTAGTACATGGGTGACTTGCAACCGGCGTGCCGCAGTAGAACACCTAATGAAATCAGTGGGTTAATTTAAGAAGATCCACCTGAAAATCTTGGTGCCCGGCCAACTACTAGCTAAGCTTGCCACCCTATTTATTCGAATACCGTTCGGAGATATCTATTCACGCCCGGGGTTGGACCTTCGTTCCCGTGAAAGTGCGACCATTGCCGCGCTCGCGGCCATGGGCAACGCAGCACCTCAGCTCAAAATGCATATTGGGGCAGGATTAAATGTTGGGCTGACGCGTCAGGAAATCGTCGAGCTCCTTGTGCAGATGGCGGTCTACACGGGCTTTCCAGCTGCGCTGAATGGCTTATTTGCAGCGATAGAGTTGTTGGTCGCCAAGGGTGGTGAGCAAGTCTAGACAAGACGTTAAATGAGCTGCTGCTGGTTCCACGTGGCAACTGCATCGCCCATGTCAAATGTCCGCTTCCTTCATTTCACCGTCGGTAGCGGACCAGCAACTACCTACCGCGATGCCGTGGCCTCTTGGGGTTCGACTTCGCGCCATTTCGATGTTCGAGATGCCATTCTGTAAAGCGGACATTCCACCGTCAAAGGTGACTTTGCCTGTCCTTGGGGCACTGGGTTACGCACCATCGTCCGAAGTTGCTAGTTCCGAATGGCGAAGGCGCTACTGGCATGATTGAGCGCGGATGAGGCGTTCTGGTCGTAGGATTGGCGGGCGTCGTCGATTTCGTGGCGGTGCTTGATAGAGAAATGGGCGACGGCGGCGATGCTGGTCAGGAACTCCAATCCCAGGTCGGTCAGTTCGTACTCGACGCGCGGCGGAATGGTCGGGTAATAGTCGCGCAGAACGTAGCCATCGCGTTCAAGCTGCTTGAGCGTCCGGCTCAACGGTTTCTGGCTGATCCCGGGAAGGTTGCGGCGCAGGTCGCCAAAGCGCTGCTTGCCGCTACGCAGGGCGGTGATGACAGGCACAGTCCAGAGTTCTCCCGCGAGCGAGAGAACCTTGTGAACGCTTTCATATGCCATGGTGGGTTTGCCGCTCATTGTGCTGACGCCACCTTGGCCCGGCTGAAATGGGGGTCGGGGCCAAGCGCGGTATCGACCGCGACTTCGACAGACATGCCGGGCGAGAGGTGCACGCCCGAGAGCTGATCGGCATCGATCTCGATGCGGACAGGAATGCGCTGGGCGATCTTGGTGAAGTTGCCGGTGGCATTGTCGGGCTTGAGGACGCTGAACTCGGCGCCGGTAGCGGGCGATATCTCAGAAATATGGCCTTCAATTTTCATGTGATCGAGAGCGTCGATAGAGACCGAGACCGTCTGGCCGATCTTGAGGCCGTTCAGCTGGGTTTCCTTGAAGTTCGCGATAATCCAGGTCTGGGGTGGGGTGACCGAGGTCATCTGCGTGCCCATCGACACGAATTGACCAATGCGCGCTGTCACTTCACCCAGCTGCCCGTCGACCGGCGCAAGGATGGTGGTGTTGGAGAGGTTGATGCGGGCCAGCTCGACCGCCGCTTCGGCGCCCTTGACGGCGCCTTCAAGGCCGGCTTTGCCCCCCTCGACCAAAGCCAGCGCCTCGGTGGCGATGGAAACGGAGGCTTTCGCTTGGGTGACGCTGGCTTGGGCCTGAAGCAAAGTGGTGTGCACTTGATCGGCAGAAGATTGTGGCGACAGGCCTGACGAGAGCAGGGACTGGCTGCGACTACTGTCGGCCGTGGCCTTGGCTAGGCTAGCTTCAGCCGCTTCCACCTGCGCCTTGGCCAGTTCCACGCTGGCCTGCTTACTGGCGCGGTTCTGCTCGAAATTGGCAAGATTGTTCTGCTGCTGGATGAGCGTTGCCTCTGCCTGGGCTAGTTGCTGGTGATAGATACGGTCATCGAGCTGGATCAGCACGTCGCCCTTGCTGACAAGTTCATAGTCGGTGACCGGTACGTTGACTACATAGCCGGCCAGTTGCGGCGCGATGAAGGTGACGCGACCCTTGACGAAGGCATTGTTGGTCGATTGCACGCTTGATGTGAACGGCGGTAATTGCCAGGCATAGAGCACGATCAGGACGCCGGCGGCGCCTGCAAGCAGGGTCGGAATAGTGGCTTTGGAGCGGACAAGTTCGGTAAAACGCATTCTCTTAGGGGCTTTCGGAGGCAATCAGGCGGGCTGGGCGACAGCTGCGGGGTGCCGCAGTGCCGTGATCAGCATGTTGGCAAGCAGCGCGGCAATCGCGGCCAGGGTGAGGTAGAAAATCACGAGGAAGACGTCGTTGTAGGCGAGCACATTGGCTTGCAAGGTCGTCTGTTGGGCGAGCAGGGCGATGCCGCGCGCCTGACTTTGTGCCGGGTCGGTCAGCACATGCGAATAGACGCCGCCATAGGCCTGCACGCGCTGGACAACCATTGGGTCGAGCAAAGTAATGCCTTGGCCCAGCACATTGGAGTGGAATTGCTCCCGCAGCGCCTGCAGCGTCGTGAACAGGGCTGAACCCAGCACGCCACCGAACGTCTGCGTGGCGATGAACACCGTAAGAAACGACAGGATATATTGCGGCCCGCGGGCGAAAGCGGACATGAACCCGTTGAGCATGGCCGGTGGCATGAACAGGGCAGCCGAAAAGCCGACCAAGGCCTGGCTGATGTAGAATTGCTCCGGACGGCTCAGCACCGTGCTCTGGGCGTCGAGCCAAGCGCCGACCGCAAGGGCGAGAAGCGCGACAAGATGCAGGAGATGCGTGCGATCTGGCTTGATGACCTGGCTTAGCCACGCCGTCGTGGCAAAGGTGACGATACCGATCATCCCGAACAGCGGAATGAGCTGGTCATTCTGGAGCCCCAGCACCGTAAACAGACCGACCGCGCCCACAGTCTGCTCGGACAGGAGCACACGGAAGGCCAAGAGGCACGCAGCGAACAGCATCATGTCGCGGCTGAACCACCAGCGCAGGTCGACAATGGGGCTTTTGCGATGCAATTCGACAAGACAGAACAGCACCAGCGACGCGATGCCCACCGCAAGGACCACGCCAAGCCATGGAGCCTCAAACCACCAATAGGCACGACCGGTGGTCAAGACGACGGCAAGCGCGGCAAAGCCGATGGACAGCAGCGGAAAGCTGATGAGGTCGTCCCGGTCGAACATCTTTATACGCGGGGGGTGGCTGAGCGGCAGGAGGAAAGCGATGGCCACGCAGATCAGGGCCATGCCGACTTCCAGCAGATAGAGCCCATGCCAGGATCCAATCTGCAACAGGTCGGGCGAGATCACTCGGGCCAGCGGCAGCGACATTGACGACCCCAACATGCCAAAGCAAATGCCGATAGACATTTTTTTCTGCGGTGGCAGCCATTCGAGCATGTAGAAAAAAGCCAGCGTGCTCAGCGGCGCAGCAGCGACGCCGAGGACGGCCCGCAGGACAATCGCAGACTGCAGGTCATTGGTGAAGAGATGGGCGATGGCGATGGCCGCATAGACCAGGAGGCCGATTTCAGCGAAACGCCGCAGCCCGAACTGTCCTCGCACCTTGAACATCAGGATGGTGCCAGTCATGTTCGTGGCGACATAGGCTGCGGCAAGCCAGGTCATTTCGGTCTGTGTGGCGTCAAAGGACGCTTGCAATCCCGATAGATTGGCCGTGACCAGGTTCATGCCCAGACCTTGGGTCAGCCCCAGGATCAGCGAGCTTGCGACATAAAGCGAGGCCTTCCAGGCAGGCATGGGCACAAAGGGCAGCGGTGCTGGTGGGGTCGCCGGAGCCTTTTCCGGCTCTGTCTGCTGAACCGGCGGAGCGTTCTTTTCTACGATGGCGCTCATGATGCGGAGTTTTCCGGCTCATCGTCGGTTTGGCTCGACAGCTTCTCGATGTTGGCAAGGACGGCCGCGAGGAATCGCGTTCCAGCTTCCACGTCCGACAGATCGAGACCGGCCGCTACCCTTTCAACAAACACTTCGCTGGCAGCGGCAATGTCCTTGCTCATCTTATTGCCATGCTCTGTCAGGACGATCAGCTTGGCACGACGGTCATGCTCGGACGGCAAACGCTTGATGAGCCCTTGCGCCTCCATGCCATCAAGAATGCGGACCGCCGTTGGGTGCTCAACCCGCAGAAATTTGGTGACATCGGCCTGGTTGGTGCCATCGGAGCGCCTAAGCAGATAGAGCAGGACCCTGCCGCGCGCTGCCGTGACGCCAGACGACTTGAGGTAGTTGTCGAACGCCGTCGTCAACGCGCGGGATGTGTGCGAAAGCACTGTCATAAAAGCGGGAAAATCGCTCATAATTTATATAGCCGAGTACAATGTAGTGCACTACATATTCCGGTAGTGCCGTATCGTCCAATGCGTTTGGTGCATAGCTCTTCTGCGTGTGAAGTGAAGGCGCGTGGCTCACGGGCCAGAGGTGATCTCCAGCTGGATTCGCCGGTCCCTCATTCGGCATTCGTGGTCCAGGAAGAATAGATTGACCAGACCTGCCTGATCTTGAACGCGCGTTTGGCGCCAGCTTGTCGAAGGCATTCTATGTCGGCATGCTTTCCGTGGCAGGGACGAAACGTCGGCAACCAACGGATGGACTTATGACAACCCGACACATCATCCTTTCTGGCTGCTCTGGCGGAGGTAAATCAACCCTCCTTTCCGAGTTGGCGCGGCGAGGATTTGCGACTGTGCCCGAGCCGGGTCGAAGGATCGTCGAGGTCGAGCAACGTGGAGGTGGGCTAGCGCTGCCGTAAGTCAACCTTTCCTGGCGCCTCCCTGACCGGAAATCTACGTCGCCGACGAGAGCGGCAAACGAGTCTGGATGAAGCCGTTGCCGAGTACAATCGTCTGCTGACAACTTATCGCGAACTCAGATATCAGGCACTAATCGTGCCAAAAGTCAGCGTCGAAGACAGAGCGGATTATGTGATCCGCTGTCTTTCCTGACGCCCTATCGCGACAAACGAATACCGCGTCCGTATGGGTCCCAGCCGTTGGCCTGGAACAGGGCAATGATGTAGCCGTAGCAGAAGGCAAAGCCGGTCTCGAAGGGAGCGATGCCATCGATCTCGGGAACGTGGTCGGGCATGATCATGCAGTCGACGCCCACTTCCTTGTAGATGCGCAGGCTTTCGGCCATGTCCATGTCACCGTTGTCGGGGAAGACTTCGGTGAAGGAAAAGCGTCCGCCCTTGATGTTGCGGAAGTGGTCAGGCGGCCAGCGCCAGCGCGTTGCCATCGCCCGGGCCCTGATGCTGGAGCCCGACGTCCTGCTCCTCGACGAGCCAACATCGGCGCTGGACGTATCGGTTCAGGCCGAAGTGCTCAACCTTCTGAGCGACCTCAAGGAAACCAGGCAGCTGACCTATGTTCTGGTCAGTCATGACCTCGCCGTCATCGCCCATATGTGCGATCGCGTGCTGGTCATGAAGGACGGCACCTTCGTCGACGAACTCGACAAGCAAGCGCTGCAGAAGGGCGAGACGCATCATGCCTATTCCAGGCAGCTGTTCGACGCGAGCTATCTGTAGGACGCCTTCGGCTTAAGCCTTGTCCATCAGAACTTCCCGCCGATCGTGATGCGACCGGTGGCGCCTTCAAACCCGTCCATGCCAAAGTCGGCTTCAATGGAGCCTTTGGCGCTGAAGCTGCCGTTGGAATAGAGCAGACCCGCCATCACGCCGCCGGTCAGGCGGTCGTCGAAGCCGCTCTCGCCCAGCGTTCCGCCATAGGAGAGGTTGAGCCCGACCATGGGCGTGAGCCTGGCGCCGTCGTCCAGCTCGATCGTGCGCTCGATGGTCAGACCGCCGCGGAGCTGCAGGTCGAGGATTTCCTGCGACGGGATTGGCACTGAATTGCCGTCGGCATCGCTGACCACATAATCGCCGGAGCGTTCGGACGAGAGGAAGAAGGTCGCGCTGGGCCGCAGGATGAATTCATTCAGCTCGTAAAAGCCGCTGAGGCCGGCCGAGGCGAGCAGGCGATCGGTTTCAAATTCCCCGGTATAGGTCACGCCGCCAATCTCTGCCCGGGCCTGGTTGAAGGACTGGCCATAGAATAGAGCCAGATCAAGCGAGACATTATCCGCCAGGCCGATCGAGGCATAGGGCCCGATCAGATAGCCGGCACCGGTGAATTCGGACTGCCCGGTATGATCGATCATCCAGTCGGCCTGGGCGGCCAAGCCGATCAGCAGGTTGTCGTTGATCAGATAATCCACCCCGGCCGCCGCCACGGCCAGACGGCTCCACTGCTGGGCATCGTCCTGCGAGCCATGCAGGGCCAGGCGAACGTCCACCCAGGCATTGAAAGGTGATGCATCGAGCGGTACGGCAGGGCCACCGTCCGGTGGGCTGTTGGCAAAGCCGCGCCACTGTTCGAGGCTGCTGGCGAACTGGAAAGTCTGG
The DNA here is from genome assembly GCF_963517015.1 of uncultured Devosia sp. Lineage (NCBI taxonomy): Bacteria > Pseudomonadati > Pseudomonadota > Alphaproteobacteria > Hyphomicrobiales > Devosiaceae > Devosia > uncultured Devosia sp. The sequence goes on along the minus strand of NZ_CAUQDV010000002.1, from coordinate 251,237 downwards.
CTGGCGCCGTTGGCCTGGGCATTGAGCGAGCCCGGACGGTTGCCGCTGGGGGCGATGCGGCGGTCAAACACATTGGGCAGTGAAATGCCGGTGACCATGCGGGCGCGGGCGGAAATGAACTGGTTGGTCAGGTCTTCGAACGTGTCCACGACGTCACTGACCTGCGAGGCCACGGTGATCGTGGTCGAGGCCGGATCGGCGTTGTCACCGGTGACGGTTGCGGTGATGGCAAGGTTGCCCTGGCCGATATCGCTGAAGCTTGTGAAATAGGTCGCCGTGCATTGCATGGTCGCGCCGGCAGCCAGCACTGTCGCCGGGCAGGATATGCCGGTCGCCCCCGGTATCGAGAGGGCGACGTTGCTGACGCTGCCACCCACGGCGCCGACCTGCAATGCCAGCGAAACGGGCTGGCCGGCACCAGCGACCACATTGGGCTGGGCCGAGCCGGAAATGGTCAGATAGGCCTGGCCCGGCAGCGGATTGACCGTGGCTGTCGCCGTGTCCGTGCTGGTTCCATAGACCGCATTGGCCAGGAACTGCGCTGTGATCGGCGACGAACCCAGCGGCAGGCTCGAGGTGGTGAAACTGGCGACGCCGCCGCTCAGGGTGACCGTATCGAGCACATCGGGCCCCTGAATAAAGCGGACGGCGCCATCGGCAGGCCCGCTCGTGCCGTTCACCGTCGCGGTCATTGTGACGGCCTGTCCCTGCAGGCCGGGATTGGGCGCAATCGTCAGGATCGTCGTGGTCGGATCCAGGGCAGCGGCGCTGATGCTCACCACGACGGGCGATGACGTGCTGGGCAGGTCGGTCTGGGACGCCGCCTCCGGCACCAGCGCAGCGGTAAACTGCGTCGTCATCTCGATGGGCGGGCTTTCGACCGTGACGGCGGTTTCGCCATCTGTGGGCACACTGGCAAACACCACATTGTCGGCGCGGAACTCGATCACGTCGACATGCGGGGGGCCACGGCCATTCGGCATGCGGCTGAATTGGGCCGTGAGTTCTGTCGTGCCCTCCGGACTGACCGTGTCGGACGCTGCCGAGAGGCTGATCTGGGTCGGGCTGGGCACAATGTTGAAGGTGAGCTGGTCACGGCTGGGAAGATTGAGTGCATCACCCTGATATTCGGCCGAGATTGTTCTTGTGTCGGCCACAGTGAAGCGATGTAGCAGTGTTGCTTGGCCGTCGCCATTCAGCGTGCCTGTGCCGATACCCGTACCCGTGGTCTGGTCGATGAAGCGGACGATACCGGTCGGGCGAAGGGATTGGCTTCCTGTGACGGTCGCGGTCAGCGTCACCGGGTCGCCGACTACCGGCGTTCCGGTGCTGGGTGTCAGCGCCGTCGTGGTTGCTTGCGGTTGGGCAACGTCTGGCTCGACCAGCAGGCTGATCGGCTGCGCCGTAGCGGCATCATAGACAACATCGCCCGAATAGAACGCGCTGATCTGGTGTGGCCCTGCTGGCAGCGGGTCAAGCGTCACGCTGGCCGACCCATTGCTGATGGCGACGCTGGCAACCTCACTGCCATCGACGAGGAAGGACACACTGCCCGTGGGCGCCGGACCGCCGGCATTGGGCGAGACGGTGACGGCGTAGGTCAGCGGGTCATTTGGTTGCACCGTGCCGTCAGGCCCCGAGAGCGTGATCGAGACCGTTCCCCGGGCAACGATCGACATGGTGGATTCGCTCGGCAGGTCATTGTCATCTGCCGGTTCGAACCGCGCCGCGACGGTGCTGCTGCCAGCGGCAAGCGTCGTCGTCGTTGTCGCCACGCCACCACTGACTGGAATGGAGGCAATATCTTCGCCGTTGACCGAGAAGACCACATTACCCGCTGTGACTGTGCCTGCCGCCGGAGCCACGCGCTCGATATTTGCGGTAAGGGTGACGTCCTCACCCGCTGCCGGGCTGGAGGGATCGGCTTCAAGCGACAGCGTGGTGGTCGCGGGATTGGTCGTCAGCATGACCGGATCGCTGCTGCCACCGGAAACGCCAGGAGAGCCGCTGTATTGCACGACGAAACTGCGTTGCCCGGCCGTCTCGGTGACAAGCGAGAAGGTGGCGGTGCCGGATGAGCCGAGCACCGTGCTGTCGATCACCTCGCCGCTGTCTGCGTCAAGCAGGCTAACAGAACCATCGCCTATAGCCTCGCCGGCGTCGGTGACGGTGACTTCGAAGCGCACTGCGCTGCCAAGTTCGGCGACTTCCGGGTCGAGGGTCACAGCGATCTGCAGCGCTGCATCGTCCACTGGCTCATCGGCCACCTCCATGGCATAGGCGCGTGTGCCCATGTTGCCCTCGGCATCAACGGCCCGGATGGTGAAGGCCCAACGGCCGACGCGACGAGGTGATCCAGTGAGTTCGCCTTCGGGCGAGAGCGAGACGCCCTCGGGCAGGTCGCCATCGACGACGTCATAGGTAATCGGCGCAATGCCGTTGGTTGCCGCGATGCTGGAATCATAGCTGGCGCTGGTCCAGGCATTGGGATCGATGTCGCGCAGCAGGAGGGCCAGTGCCCGACGTTGCACGGTCAGCCGGCCGGCCTGTTGCGCGCTATGCCCGACCGCATCGGTGACGGTGATGACCACGTCGAAACTGCCCGTCTCGCGCGGCAACCCGCTGATGACGCCGGTGCGCGGATCAATGGTCAGGTCGCGCGGTGCGTTGGAGAGCGCATAGCTATAGGGCGCGATGCCGCCTGAGACGGCAATGTCATCGCTGTAGCTTTGGCCGATCGTGCCCAGGGGAAAGCCGTTGTCGACGACCATGGCCGGAGCAGCGATCGCCATCACATAATGCTGGGCATTGCGGCGGCCGGAACTGTCGGTCGCGGTGATGGTGAAGAGCGAAGTGCCGGCAAGCGTCGGCGTTCCGGAAACGGCGCCGGTCGTGGGATCGAGCGTCAGGCCCAGGGGCAGCGCGCCGGCGGTTACGGCATAAGTCAGTGCCTGACCACCGCTGGCAGCGATGCTGTCGGTGAAGGCGACGCCGACCTGGCCGGCAGTGATACTGGCCGGTAGCTCGGCACTGCCCAGATTGCTGGCAACGGGAAGCGCAAAGCTGCGCGTGACGGAAAAACCGTTCGCGTCGGTCGCGATGAGGGTGAAGCCTGCATTTTCCGCAAGCGTTGGCACGCCCGAAATGGTGCCAGTCGCAGCGTCGAGGATGAGGCCTGTCGGCAAAGCGCCCGAGGCGAGGGCGAAACTATAGCCGGGAGTACCGCCGCTGATGCTGGGCGTGAACAGGAAGCTGGCGCCGACCTGAGCCGCGGGCAGGACCCCGCCAAAGGTGATCTCGGGCGCGGCGATTGAAAGCGGGATGGTGATGGTATTGCTGAAGCCTGCAGCATCCGTGATCTGAACCGAGATATCGAAGTCACCGGCAACGGTTGGCGCGCCGCTCAACCGCCCGGTGTTGGCGTCAAAGCTCATGCCAGCCGGCAGGGGCGAGGCGAGGGCAAAGCGATAAGGCGCTGTGCCCCCATTGGGCGAGAGCGTTGCGCCATAGACTTCGCCACCCGTAGCGCCGGGCAGGGCACCGGCTACCTCGAATTGCGGTGCCTCGACGGCCAAAGTGTAGCTGGCGCTGGCACTCTGCTCATGCGCATCTGTGGCGGTGATCTCGAAGCTGAACGTACCAGCCTGCGTCGCCGTGCCCGTGAGCGTGCCGCTCGCCGGATCAAGCGACAGGCCTGGCGGCAATGCGCCCTGGCTCACTGCATAGGTGATCGGCAGGTCGCCCGAAACGGCGAGGCTTGCCTGATAGCTCTCGCCACCCGTCGCAGGCGGTATGGCTGCGGGGAAATCCGGCGTGAAGGGCAGTGCGTCAACCTCCAGCGCGAAGCTGCGCTGTACGCGATTGCCGGCACTGTCCCGGATCGCCAGGAGCAGGCTGAAGCGACCGGTCTGACGCGGCGTGCCGGAGATCGCGCCGCTCGTCGGATCGAGCGTCAGCCCCTCGGGCAAGGCTCCGGCCTCGATGGTAAAGGCATAGGGCGCGGTGCCGCCGGTGACGCTGATGGTCTGCGCATAATCGGCGCCATAGAGCGATGTCAGTTCAATGTCGCCGACGACCAGGTCCACCGGGGGCGCCGTATCCTGAACCTCGATCAACGCCTCAGTGCTTTGCGCGAAGCCATTGGCGTCTGTTGCCGCAATGATCACCGGGAAGCTGCCCGACTGGGTCGGCGTGCCGGAGATACCGCCCGTCTGCGGATCAAAAACCAGGCCTGCAGGCAGCGCGCCCGACAGCGTGAACTGGAACGGCTCCGCGCCGCCCGTGATCACCACGCCACTCTGGAACGGCTGACCGGCACCAGCCATGGGAAGGTCAAGGACCAGGTCGATGACTGGCGCCGCGACGGCAAGCGCAAAGCTCTGCGTGACGCTGGCGCCATCGGCATCAGTGATGGCGACGGCGAAGCTGAACGTACCCGCTTCTGTGGCCGTGCCGGCGATCGTCCCCGTGGCAGCGTCAAAGCTCATGCCCTGTGGCAGCGCACCCGAGACCAAGGCGAAACGGTAGGGGCTGCGACCGCCGGCAACCGACAGCGCCTTGCGGTAAGGCACGCCGGCCACCGGCCTATCGAGCACCGTATCGGGCACGAGTGTCACCGCATCGGCTACTACCAGTGCATAATCGCCCGATCCGGCAACGCCATTGGCGTCCGTCGCGGTGACGGTGAAGGCAAAGCTGCCCGGCCCGGTGGGCGTGCCGGAAAGCACGCCGCTCTGTGCATCAAGCACGAGACCGCCCGGCAAGGCGCCGCTGGTCACGGCATAGGCGTAGGGCGCCGTCCCACCATTGGCGCCAAGGCTCTGGCCATAGGCCTGCGCCTCCCGTCCATCCGCCAGTTCCTCTGGCAGCGTGATGGTGAAGACCTGCTCCACGGCAAGGCTCACCGGCAGGCTCACGGTAAAGCCATTGGCGTCGGTGACCGTCACCGTGAAGTCCGCTTCACCCGCCTGGCGTGGCGTGCCGGCGATGGCGCCGCTCTCCGCATCAAGGCTCAACCCATCGGGGAGCGCGCCATCAGTCACCGCGAAGCGATAGGGTGCGCTGCCGCCGCTGACGCTGATCTGACCACTGAACGGGACGAAAGCGCCCGCCTCGGGCAGCTCGGCACTGACTGCGATGCTTGGCGCCGCCACCGTCAGCGTAAATGGCTGGCTGGCCGTGAAGCCATTGGCATCCGTGATGGCGAGCGCCAGCGCATAATTGCCCGTCGATCGCGGCGTGCCCGAAAGAACGGCGCCTTGAGGGTCAAAATTCATGCCTTCTGGCAGCGTGCCGTCGAGGCGGTACAGATAAGGGGCCGTGCCGCCATCGGCCGAGAGGTCGGCGCTGAAGGCCTCGCCATAACGCGCTGAGGGCAGGGTGGACGGGGCCGCGATCTCTGCGGGCGTCAGAACCACAAGATTGACCGCCGCGCTGCCGGGAGCGCCGGCACTGCCGCTGGCCGTGACCGTGAAGCTGTAGCGACCCGGATTGACGGGCGTTCCAGAAACAGCGCCGGTTACGGGATCAAAACCCATCCCCTCGGGCAGATCGCCATTCAGCGTGAAAACATAGGGGCCGACACCGCCGGTAGCCGAAATCGAAATGACAATCTCTTCGCCGGCGACGCTGCGCGGGACCTGGGCCGAGACGACAATGTCGCTGGGTGCCTGCTCGACAATGAGGTCAGCCGCCAGCGTGGCGGTGCTCGGGGCAAAGCCCGGCTGACCGTCGTAGCGCACCGAGACGGAATAGCTGCCCTGGGCGAGGTCGCCAACTGTGAGCACGGCCCTGTCGCCATCAATCCCGGCAGCATATTCGGTATCGCCGATGACAAAGACCACAGAACCCGGTACCGCGCCGGCATTGGAACCAATCGTGGCTGTGAACGTGACCGGCGCGCCCGCGTAGACGGTCGCCGGTTCGGCGCTGACCCCCAGCGTCGTGGCCACATCGGCCAGACCAATCTCGATCTGCGCTTCCGAACCAAGATGAGCCGCGTCACCCCAATAGGCAGCGGTGATGGTATTGTCCCCAGCCGCCAGATCACTCAGCGTCAAACTGGCCACCCCGGCGACCAACGGCACGCTGGCGATTTCTGTGCCGTCGCGCGAAAACACCACCTGGCCAACAGGCGTGCCCGTATTGGACGTAACATTGGCAATGACCGTCACCGCCTGGCCAAAGCTGGGCGCCGCCGGATTGGCGGATAGTGTCAGTCCAGAGCCGGCTCCCGAGACATCGACGCCGCCGCCCAGCACGCCACTCGCAGCCGCAAAGCTGTCGCTGCCCGGATAGCGCACCGAGATCGCGTGATTGCCGGCACTGGCAAAACTGACGGTAAAGCTGGCCGCACCATCGACCAGAATGACGGCAGTTTGATCGACGCCATCCACGACGGGAACAACCTCTCCCTGCGGCGTGCCCAACGCAGAACTGACGGCAATACGGAACTCGGCCGGAGCTCCGACCACAGCGCCACCGGGTAGTGCTGTGACCGTCACGGCAGATGCGGCGGCGGTGACGGAAATGCCGCCGGCCAGGTCGCCACGCGATCCCGTGATCCCGCTGCCACCCTCGAAGCGCGCGGAGACGACATGTGCGCCGACGGCCAGGCCATCAAGGGTCAGCGTGGCCGAACCATCGCCGAGCGACACTGGCGCCCGATCAACTCCATCCACGGTGAAGATCACATCGCCCGAAACACGGGTGGCCCCGGAAACTGTCGCTGTTACCTCAACAGTCTCGCCAAAGCTGATGGCATCGCTGCTGGCGGCAAGCGACAGTGATGTTTCCGCCGTAATGGTGATGCTCGCCTGCGTTGTCTGGGCATAGGCATTGGCGTCCGTTGCCGTAATCGCGATCGGGAAGGTGCCCGCTTCGCCGGGGATACCGGAAAGCACGCCAGTCGCGGCATCAAAACTCAGCCCCTCGGGGAGATCGCCCGCCAGCGTGAAGCGCAGCGGCGCCGCGCCGCCGGTGACACGCACCGACCCTGTATAAGCTTCGCCGGCCGCGGCAGCCGGCAGGTCTATGGCAAGCGTGATGTCGGGCGGTGCGACGGTCAGCACCACCGTCTGCGTGGCGCTGTCGCCATTGGCATCGGTAATCCGGATGGCCAGCGGGAAGCTGCCGTCCTGCGTCGCAGTGCCGGAGAAAGCGCCCGTAGCAGGGTCAAAGCTCAACCCGTTTGGCAGATCACCGGAAACCAGCGTGAAGCGATAGGGCGCCACGCCGCCAGCTATGTCGAGCGCCTGATCATACGGTGTGCCCGCAGTGGCCGGAGCCAGGTCGACACCCGCGGCCAGCGTCGCAGCCTGCGCGACATCCAGCGTGTAGCTGGCCGAGCCCGCCACGCCATTTGCATCGGTCGCGGTGAGCGTAAAGGCGAAACTGCCGGAAGTCTGCGGCGTGCCGGAAATCGTGCCCGTTTCGTCGTCGAACTCCAGGCCATCGGGCAGGGCACCGGCTGAGATCGCATAGGCATAGGGTGCGGTGCCGCCTGTGGCGGCGGGAATCTGGCCATAGGGCTGGAACTCGCGCGCTGCGGCCAAGTCGGCGGGCAGGATCACCGTGAAGACCTGCGCGACGTTGAAGCTCACCGGAACGCTGGCGGCAAAGCCACTGGCATCGGTGACCGTGATGGTGAAGCTGCTCGCACCCACAACACGCGGCGTGCCGGTGATGGCGCCACTCTGCGGATCGAGGCCGAGGCCAGCTGGCAACACGCCTTCAGTGACGGAAAAACCATAGGGCGCCGTGCCGCCACTTGCTGTTACCTGACCGGCATAGGAAACAAAGGCACCGGCTTCGGCAAACTCTGCCGCAACGCTGATCACTGGCGCCGCCACAACCAGGTCCAGCGCCTCTGTGGCGGTAAAGCCATTGGTGTCGGTGATGGTGATCGACAGTGGGAAAGTGCCCACCGCCTGTGGCATGCCGGACAGCATGCCCGATGCGGCGTCGAAGCTCAGACCAGATGGCAGGTTGCCTGCCAGAACATATTGGTAAGGCGCTGTGCCGCCGCCTGCGCCCAGATCGGCTTGGTAGTCTTCGCCAAAACGCGCTGCCGGCAGACTGGCCTGCGTCGTGATAACGGCGGGGGCGAGAACAGTGAGCTCGACGGCCACACTGCCCGGAGCACCGGCCTGCCCCGTTGCGGTGACGGTGAAGCTATAGCGGCCGGCCTCTTCCGGCGTGCCAATGATACGGCCGCTGGCCTGATCCAGCTCAAGACCGGCGGGCAGCGCGCCACTGGTTATGGCGAAGGCATAGGGGGCAACCCCGCCCGTAGCCGAAACGGTGATGGCAAGCGGTTGGCCTGCGATGCTGCGCGGCGGCATGGCGCCGACCACAATGTCGCTGGGCGCCGGTTCGACCACGATATTGTCGGCCAGCGAGGCCTGGCTCGCCGCAAAGCCCGGCGCGCCATCGAAACGCACAGCGATAGGATAGCTGCCCTCTGGGAGATTGCTGAGCGTCAGCGATGCCGCGTCACCACTGATAGCGGCCGGATACTCGCTGCCGCCGACGGTGAAGACCACCGAGCCCGGAACCGCACCGACTTCCGAGGTCAGCGAAGCTGAGAGGATGACCGGCGCACCGGCATAAAGCGTGGTCGGATTGGCCGAGAGCGACAGCGTCGTCGCTGCATCGGCAATGGCGAGGTCGATTTGCGATGTCGATCCCGAATTGGCTGCGTCGCCCTGGTAGATGGCGATGATGGTGGAAGCGCCTGCCGGCAAGTCGCCGAGCACCAGGCTCGCACTGCCGTCGCTGAGCGGCACGCTGCCAAGCGCGATGCCATTGCGGCTGAAGACCACTAGCCCGGTTGGCGTACCGAGACTGGAACTGACTGTTGCGCTGACCGTCACGGGCATGCCGAAACGCGGCGCGGCTGGGGCAGCGGCGAGCGACAATGCCGATGTTGCCCCGGCAATCTCCACATCGGACGCCAGCGCGGCAGAGCCTGCGGCAAAGCTCTCATTGCCCGGATAGCGCACGGCTACGCTGTGGGAACCCGATGTGGCGAAGCGATGAGTGAAGGCGGCGACACTATCCATGAGTGGGACGGCAGACTGGTCCACGCCGTCGATGACCGGTATGACCACGCCGCCCGGCACCCCACCCAGCGAATTGACGGTAACGGTGAAGGGCATAGACGCGCCGACCGCAGCTCCGCTCGAGGGCCCTGCAATGCTCACCATCACAGGTGCTGCAGTGACCGTGATGCCACCTTCAAGGTCTGCGGTCGCACTGTCATAGCCGTCATTGGATTCAAAGCGCGCCGCGATCGCATGCGCGCCAACCACAAGGGCGGAGAGATCGAGCTGTGCCCGACCGCCGCTCAATGGCACGCTGCCATGATCCCTGCCGTCCACGGTAAACGTGACAGTGCCAGAAATGCCCGGTGCGGTGGATGTCACCTCGGCCTGGACTTGGGCGTTGCTGCCGAAGGGGATGCGTGGCGAAGCGGTCGAAAGCGTGAGCGCGGTTGTCGCGCTGAGCGAAATCGTGGCGCTGGCGGATTGCTCGTAGCCATTGGCGTCCGTCGCAGTGACGGTGATCGGATATGTGCCCACGCCCGTTGGCGTGCCGGAAATGACGCCCGTGACCGCGTTGAAGGCGAGGCCGCTGGGAAGGTCGCCATCCAGCGCAAAGCGCAATGGTGCAGCGCCACCCGACGCGACGACGGTGCTTTCGAAATCCTCGCCGGCGCGGGCCGGCGGCACGTCGAGCGACAGGGCAATGTCGGGCGCGGTAACGGTCACCACCACGGTTTGAGTCGCGGTGTCGCCATTGGCGTCACGGATCTGGATCACCAGCGGGAAGCTGCCGTCTTCCCTAGCCGTGCCAGAAACGCTGCCCGAGGCGGCATCGAAACTCAGGCCATCCGGTAATGTGCCCGACACCAGAGCAAAATCGTGGGGCGCGGTTCCGCCTGTTACGACAAAGCCTTGGCCGTATGGAATGCCGGCTGTAGCAGGCGGGAGGGCCGTTTCGATGCTCAGCGTCGCGGCCTCGGCGATATCCAGCGTGTAGCCGGCGGTACCGGCGACGCCATTCGCATCGGTGGCTGTCACGGTAAAGGTGAAGCTGCCCGGAGCACCGGGCGTGCCCGAAACCACCCCACTCGTGCCATCGAGGCTCAGTCCATTTGGCAGCGCGCCGTCGCGGATCTCATAAGCATAGGGCGCCGTGCCGCCGGTGGCTGCCAGCGGTTGGGCAAAGGGCTGAAACTGGCGCCCTGCCGCAACTGCGTCGGGCAGGACGACGGTGAATATTTGCCCCACGGCAAGGCTGACCGGCAGGCTCGTCGAGAAGCCATTGGTGTCGGTAACAGTAATCGTGAAATTGCTCTCGCCCACGACACGGCTGGTGCCCGCAATCGCGCCCGTCTCCGGATCAAGGCTCATGCCCTCTGGTAGAGCGCCGTCGCTTATCGTGTAGGTGTAGGGCGCATTGCCGCCGCTGGCGGTGATGCGGCCGGCATAGGGAACAAAGGCACCGGCCACAGGCAGCTCGGCTGTGACTTCGATGGCCGGAGCGGCAATGTCCAGGATGTACGGACGGGTTTCCGAGAAGCCATTGGCGTCGGTCACGGTCAGGGACAGGTCGAACCGCCCCAGCGCCGCTGGCGTGCCGGACAGCGTGCCGGTCGCCGCATCGAAGCTGAGGCCGCTCGGCAGATTGCCTGCCAGCACATACTGGATCGGCAGTGTGCCGCCACTGACGGCTAGCTCCGCGCCATAGGACGTGCCGAACACACCATCTGGCAGGGTTGGCAAGGCGGAGAAGCTGACTGGCGCAAGGACTGTGAGGTTGACGGTCACCTCGCCCGGCGCACCTGCCCCGCCCGTCGCGGCAATTGTGAAGCTATAGTCGCCCGGCGTCGTCGGCGCGCCAGCTATGATCCCGGTTACCGGATCGAGCACCAAGCCATCCGGCAATGCGCCGTCAGCGATGGCAAAGACATAGGGCGCCACGCCGCCCGTGGCCGAGACGGTAATGGCAAGATTTTCACCCGCCACGCTGCGTTGTGTCTGGGCCGAGAGCAGGATGTCGGTGGGCGCCGGGTCCACGGCGAGGTCCGCCGCTAGCGATGCCTGGCTTGCGGCAAAACCCGGCTGGCCGGCAAAGCGAGCTGTTACCGGGTAATTGCCCTCTGCAAGGTCAGTCAGTGTCAGCGTGGCGATGCCGTCGACCACTGGCGCCGCATAGTCGATATCGCCCAGGGCAAAGACTACCTCGCCTGGGGGTGATCCTGCATCCGACGTGACGCTGGCCGTCAAGGTTACAGGCGCGCCCGCATAAGCCCGGGTCGGATTGGCGGTCAGCGACAGTGATGTTGTGGCGTCGCTGGCTTCGAGGGTCACTTCGGCGCTGGCGCCCTGTCGCGCGGCGTCGCCCCGATAGGTCGCGGTGATGCGGCTGCTGCCGGGCGGAAGGTCCGTCACGGTTAAGCTGGCTGCCCCATCGAACAATGTTGCACTGCCAATCTCGGTGCCGTCCCGCATGAAGAACACGAGACCGGTTGGACTGCCGAAGGTCGAGCTGACTGTCGCCGTCAGCATGACCGGCTGGCCAAAGCTGGGCGACGCGGGGTTGGCGGTCAGTGCAATGTCCGATCCGGCGCCCACGACGGAAACACCGCCCGGCAGCATGCCTGTGCCAGCCGCAAAACTGTCACTACCGACATAGCGCAGCGAAACCATGTGATTGCCCGTCATGGCAAAACTGACATCGAAAAGCGCCACGCCGTCAGTCAACGTGACCGGCGGCTGATCCACGCCATCGACCATGGGAATGACCTGCCCCGTCGGCGTGCCGGCGGACGAGGTGATCGAAGCTGAGAAGCGCACAGAAGATCCGGCTATAATCTCGTCGTCTGGAGCGGTGATGGCTACGGACACCGGCGCGGCCACGACTTGTACAGCGGTGGCCACTTCAGCGCTGGATGCAACAAAGCCGTCAGCCGGCTCGAAGCGTGCCGCAATGGCATGGCTGCCCACAGTCATGCCCTGCAGCGCGAACCTGGCTTCGCTGCCCGTCAGGTCAACGCGCGCGTGGTCTACACCATCGACCAGGAACACGACCCGTCCGGCAATCTCGCCGGCAGCGGACTCGACCGTGGCCACCAGCTCGACGCTGCCGCCGAAAGTGATCGTGGTCTGGTCTGCCACAAGGCTCGTTGTCGTTGTGGCGGTGATTTCAACCGTACCATCCGCTGACTGCTCATAGCCGTTGGCATCGCTCGCCGTGATACGGATTGGGAAACTGCCGACGCCGGTCGGCGTGCCGGCGATCGTGCCGGTCGTCGCGTCGAAAATCAGGCCTGCAGGCAGCGCACCGGCGAGAGCATAGGTGAATGGCGCCGCGCCACCGTTGATCTCCACTGAACCGGCGAAACTCTCACCCGCGGTTGCGGCAGGGAGATCCAGTGACAGCGAGATGGCGGGTGCTTGCACTGTGACCAGGACGCTCCCGGTCACGGTATCGCCATTGGCGTCCACGATCTGGATGACCAGTGGGAAGCTTCCGTCCTGGGTCGCCGTGCCGGAAATGGTACCGGTTGCGACATCGAAGCCAAGGCCGTCGGGCAGGTCGCCCGACACCAGCGCAAAACTATAGGGCGCAGCCCCGCCAGAGACGTTCAGAATTCGTTCATATTCAACGCCGGCAGTCGCCGGTAACAGGACTGCATCAAGCACCAGCGTGGCAGCTTCGTCGACCACGAGCGAATAGCTTTGGGAACCTGTAACGCCGTTGGCGTCGCTGGCGCTCAAGGTGAAAGCGAAGCTGCCAAACCCGCTCGGCGTGCCTGAAAAAGTGCCACTAGCCTCGTCCAGCACAAGACCTTCCGGCAATCCACCATCAGAAATCGAATAGGCATAGGGTGCCGTCCCGCCCGAAGCGCGGAGCACCTGTCCATAAGGCCTGAACTGCCGAGCCTCGGCAACGACGTCAGGCAGGACGACGGTGAAGACCTGCGCCACCGAGAGACTGATCGGCTGGCTCACAGCAAAGCCATTGGCATCGGTGGCGGTTATCGTGAAATCGACATCACCCACCCGGCGCGGCGTGCCGCTGATCGTACCACTTGCAGCATCCAGGTTCAGCCCGTCGGGCAGCGAACCATCGGCCACGGCATAGCCATAGGGTCCAGTGCCGCCCGTGGCGGAAACCTGACCTGAAAAGGGCACGAAGGCGCCAGCTTCCGGCAGGTCCGCAGTCAGGATCAACCGCGGCGCAGTGACGGTAAGCGTCAAGTCACGCGCCAGGGTAAAGCCATTGGCATCAACCACTTGAAGGGAAAGATCGAACGTGCCGAGTGCGGTGGGTGTGCCGGAGAGAGTGGCGGTGGCAGGATCGAAAGTGACTCCCGTCGGCAGGCTGCCGGAGAGCGCATACTGATAGGGCGCCGTGCCGCCGCTGGCCGAGAGATCTATGCTCAGGCTCTCGCCATAGGTGCTGGCGCCGAGTTGTGGAACGGTCAATGTCGCCGGGGCGAGGACGGTTAGGTTCACCGCAGCGCTTCCGGGCTGACCTGCCGCACCGGAAGCAGTGACGGTGAAGCTGTATTCACCCGGTGTCGCGGGCGTGCCGGATATCGTGCCGGTGGCCGGATCAAGCGTCACGCCGGCGGGAAGGCTGCCAGCGGTGACGGCGAAGCGATACGGCGCGATACCGCCGGTTGCCGAAAGCGGGAGCGTGAGGCTCTGACCGGCGACACTGCGCGATAGTTGCGCATGAACCTCGATATCGGTGGGTGGAGGCTCGATGGTCAGTACCGTTCCCAAGGCGACTTGGCTCGGTGCAAAGCCGGGCTGGCCGTCGAAGCGGGCACTGACTGCGGGTGTGCCAACGGGCAGATCGTTCAGCACAAGCACTGCCGTGCCGTCGGCAATCGCGGCAACATATTCTGTACTGCCCACCACAAAGACGACAGAGCCGGGCACGGCACCTGCGGGCGAGGTGATCGTTGCGGTGAAGGTGACCGGAGCACCGACGTAGAGCGTGGTAGGATTGGCGCCGAGGGCCAGTGTCGTAGCGGCCTCAGCGACATCAAGGCTGAGGGCCCCATTGGAGCCAATATGCGCGGCATCACCGGCATAGGCCGCCGTGATGGCACTGTTGCCTGGCGGCAGGTCGCTGAGCATGAGGCTGGCCACGCCATCGGTCAGCGGAGCGCTGCCGAGATTGGTGCCGCCGCGCGAGAAAGTGACAATGCCCGCGGGCGTGCCGAAGGGCGAAGTGACAGTGGCGACAAACCGCGTTGATTGACCGAAAGTGGGTGCAGACGGCTCCGCAGATAGCGCCAGGGCCGAGGACGCGCCGAGTACCATGACACCGCCCTGGACCCCGCCAATGCCTGCGGCGAAGCTCTCGTTGCCCAGATAGCGCAAGGCCATCGTGTGACTGCCCGCCGTGCCAAAAGTGTAGTCGAAGCTGGCTCCACCATTGCTCAGCGAGATCGGGGGCTGATCGACACCATCCACCACCGCGATGACCTGTCCGCTCGGGACGCCGGCCGTGGAACCTACGGTCGCCGTGAAGCGCGCCGACTGGCCGACAGTGATCTGGCCGACGGGCGGCGCGATCGCCACCGATACCGGTGCCGCGACGACGCCGACCCCGCCGGAGAGCTGCGCTGTGGCTTGCTGGAAGCCAGCGACGGGCTGGTAGCGCGCAGACACCGCATGGCTGCCGACGGTTAACCCCGTCAATTGCAGCTGCGCTGCGCCGTTCGTCACTGGGACTGGAGCACGGTCCGCGCCGTCCACGCTGAAGACAATGTCGCCTGTGACATTGCCCGCCGGACTGGTTAGCGCCGCTGTCACCGTTGTGCTGCCGCCAAAGGTGATGGTTGCCGCAGAACTCGTCAGGCTCAGCGATGTTGGTGCAGCCGATACGGTAACGCCATTTGCCAGGCTGGCGGTCGAGGGTTGGTGCGTGGGCGAACCCGCATAGCGTGCCGAGACGCTGTGCTGCCCGGCGCCAATGCCGGGAATGGAAATGGAGGCGCTGCCATCCGCTACGCTCGCCCGATAATCCGTGCCATCCACGGTGAAGACCACGCTGCCCGCAGGGGTGCCGAAATCGGACGTCACGTTGGCGCGCAGCTGCAAACTATCGCCGAATACATAGCTTTCGGCGCCCGACAACACGATCAGGGCCGTCGCAGCGCGTGTGATCGTCACAGCATTGGTGCTGGCATTGGCGCCGAGAAACGGACTCTGCCCGGCATAGCTGGCACTGACGGCAAAGCTGCCCGGCGCGAGGCCTGATAGAGTCACGGTCGCACCGCCGCTGCCATTGAGTGCGGCCGGATATTGCTGATCGCCCACAGTCAGGACAATATTGCCTTGCGGCGTGCCGGCTGTGCTGGAGACCGAAATCGTCGCGGTGAGATTCTGCCCGTAGGCAATCGAACTCGGCGAGACGCTGACCGACATGTCCGGCACGCGACCGGTCACCGCAAAGGACGCAACTGACCCTGTCGAAGCTGCGAAATTGCTATTGCCGGCGTAGCGCGCCGAGATGGCCGGCGTCCCGACCGCCAGGCTGGACACTGTCAGCGTCGCCTTGCCACCCACCAGTGGCACCGTTCCCAGGGACGTGCTGCCTGCGAAAAACTCGATTGAGCCAGAAGGCGTGCCGCCAGCCGACGTCAGGCCTGCGCTGAAGGTTACCGGATCGCCGTACCGCACGCTATGGCTGCTCGCCGTGACAGCCAGCTGCGTTGCCGCAGGACCGACCACCAGCTGAGTTGTGCCCGATGTGCTGGCCACATGATTGGCCGATCCACCATAGGCCGCCGAGATCGTGTAGTTGCCGGCAGCCAATCCGCCAAGATCAAGCGCGGCGACGCCATCCACCAGGGCGACGGCGGGCCGGGCCACGCCATTGATGGTATAGACGATCTGACCAGCGGGGCGACCCGATGCGGCTGTCACTGTTGCTGTGACGCGCGCGGCCTGACCATAGCTGATTGCGGCAGTGTCGAGCGCGATGCTTGTGGTCGTCGTCGCGGCGCTGACGCTTACCCCACCGGACAGGCTGGCGGTGCTGGCGTTGAAGTCACCCGACCCCTGGTAGGCCACGGAAATGGAATGGGCTCCGGGCGCCAGGCTGTTCAGGACCAGCTGTGCCTGCCCATTGGATAGTGTGGTTGCGGGTTGCGCGGCGCCATCGACGAGAAAGACCACCTGGCCGCCGGGGGTGCCCGAAGCGGGACCGGCCGCCGCGACATTGGCCGTGATGGTGACCGGCGCACCATAGGCGGCGCTCGCGCTGCTGGTGGTGAGCGTCAGCGCTGTATTGCCGGGATTGACCTTTTGCCCGCCACCCAGCGTGCTGGTGCGCTCGACGAAATTGGCATCGCCAGCGTAGCGCACCGAGACCGTGTGGTCGCCCACGGAAAGGCTCGGCAGGGACAGCGTGGCGCTGCCATTGTTAAGCAGAGTGGCTGGCCGGGCGACCCCGTCCACCGTGAACACGACCTCGCCGCTCGGCGTGCCGGAACTTGCAGTCACATTTGCGGTCAACTGTATCGCCTGACCGGTCACAGCCGGATTGGCAGAGCTGGTTACCGCCACGGAAGGCGTCGCCCGGCCAACAGCATAGGAGACTGCCAGTGCGCCCGAGCTTGCGAGGAAATTGGTGGCGCCCTGATAGCTGGCGCTGACCGTATGTGAGCCTACGGACAGGCTGTTGCTGGTGAACGACGCCGTACCGCCCGCCAGCGCGATCGGTGCCTGCGCGACGCCATCAACGGTAAAGATCACATTGCCTGTCGGTACGCCGGCCGCGGAGGTAACCGAGGCGGTGAATGTGCTCGATCCACCGTAGATGCCGGTGCTGGGAGAGGCGGCCACGGCAAGAGTTGTTGGCGCTGCTGTGACGATCTGGCCGCCACCCAGCGATCCTGTACTGGTTCCATAGCTTGTCGCGCCGGAATAAGCGGCCGAAACAGTATGCGTGCCGACGCTGAGACCGGGCAGGGTGATTGTCGCCGCGCCCGAAGACAGTGTCGCCGCCGGCCGCGCCACCCCGTCCACAGTGAAGACGACCGTGCCGGTTGGCGTTCCCCCTGCGCCAGCGACAGCGGCGGTAATGGTTGGCGTGGTGCCGAAAGCGACCGAGCCGGGTCCGCTCAATGTGGTGGTCGTGGTTGCTGGGGCAACTGTCACCCCGCCGCTCAGCGTGCCGGAGCTGGCATTGTAACTGGTCGTGGCATCATAGCGCGCCGCGACCGATGTGACGCCCGCTGGCAGGTTGGGTCGCGTGATCGTTGCCGTACCATTGCTGAGGGTGACCGGGCTCTGGTCTACCCCGCCGATGGTGAAGATGATGCTGCCGGCTGGTGTGCCGCCGCCCGGTGAAACGGCGGCGGTCGTGGCCGTGAAGGTCACCGGACTGCCAAATGTGGGACTGGCGGAAGCAGTGACCGCTGTCGTCGTGTTGGCGCGACCGACCACCTGTGGCGAGGCCAGCAACCCGGTGCTCGCGACAAAATTGCTGTTGCCGGCATAGCTTGCTGTGGCGGCATAACTTCCGGGTGGCAGGGCACTCGTCGAATAGGTGGCAATACCGCTGGCATTGAGCGCCACCGGACCATAATTGGTGCCGCCAATATTGAACGTCACATTGCCATTGGGTGTCTGGCCCGAACCGGCTGGCGTGGCGACCGTTGCCGCAAACACTGCGCTCTGTCCCACAACGCTGGGATTGGGCGCCGAGGTGAGCGTTGTCGTGGTGGGGCCAACGACCCCGGTACAACGAACCGTCAGGTTGATCGTCACCCCCAAAAGAGCGCCGAGCGCCAGAATCCCGGCTTCCGCCCCGGTCGTCGTACCATTGCCGGCAATCGTCAGCGAGCGGGCGTAGGGGCCGGTACCCAGCAGCGGCAGCTCAAGCGAGCTAGTCTGCCGTTGAGAGCCCGTGGTCGAGAGTGTCACCACCGAAAGGGGCAGGGCGGCGGACGACGAAAAGGTCATCGTCAGAACATCCCCGGCGTAGAAGGCGCCAGTGACCGATTTGTTGGCCAGCAAGGACGCACCAATCTGGTCCAGACCACCGGCATTGACCGCCGCGCAACCGTTGGAAATGGCATAGGCCGGCGTGGACGGGGCGACAAAGCTGGCGGCGACCAGAACGGGCAGCAGGGAGGCGGTCGACAGCTTGATGACGAGGGTTTTGAGATTGGCGATGGCACACGCAAAGAAGGGGCGCAAAACGCGCTTCATCCTTGCCGAGATAGGCTCGCCGCAGAGCCTGATCCATCGAGCCAGCAAAAGCGGCCCTCCCTGTCAAATCCCTCCCGTGACAGGAATAATTCCAGTCACGTCCAAAGACTAAACACGCCGCAAGCCTGTTAGATCGTTACAAATTCGAGATGTTTTGAGGAAGCGGCTAGGGTGGTTTCCGGGGCTATTCGGGCAGGCATGGTAGTTGAATTGAAGTTTATTGGTTGCGGCAATATTGCCGATCGGAGGCGCCCGGCAGTTGGCGGAATTTCTTAACGGCCCACAGGATGACAACGCAAAAAGAAACGCCCGCTCGAAAGAGCGGGCGTCGTGATCTGGGCATGGGATCGGTCGGAAGACCTTAGTAGTCGAACTGTTTGGCCAGTGTCAGTTTGAAGGTGCGGCCCTTGGAGCGGTCCATGGACAGGTTTTCGCGGTAGTCGGCATTGAAGACATTGTCGATACCGAAGGTGGCGGTGAGGCCTTCCATTGGTCCGCTCTGCGGCTTCCAGCTGGCGAAGAGGTCCATCGTGGCCCAACCATCAGGCTTGGCAGTAGCCGGAACGGTAGCGACTGCAACCAGTGGGTCAGCAGCGACAGTCACCTTAGTGCCAAACTCAAGATCATACTCAGGCATGCGGCCGCCCAGAGTTGCAACGACGCGGTCCTGCGGCAGTGACTCGATATCCATGCCTTCACGGAGCGTTGCCGAGACATCAGAGCCATATTCACCGCGGGTGAAAGTATAGGCCAGTCGACCGAAAACATAGTCGCTGTCATAGGCGGCTTCGATCTCTACGCCCCAGATGCGCATTGCAGCGATGTTGACGAAATATGGCAAGCCGTTCGTCGTCGTTGGATTCACGGCAATGCCATCGGTAATGTCATTGTAAAACCCCGTGGTCTTAAGACCAAAGGTATCGCCGCTGGTCAGAATGTCGCCGGCCTGGGTGCTGAAGCCGATCTCGAAATTATTTGATTGCTCCTTGGTCAAATCGAGGCTGGCCGTACGGATTGGACTTGTGGGACCACGTGGCGTTGGATTGTACTGGTACATTTCATCGAGCGTCGGCATGCGTTCGGTGTGGGCAACCGACCCGAAGACACTGAAATTCTCATTGAAATCATAGATGGTCGCCAGCTTCGGCGAGAAAGCAAAGTCGTCGCTTTCCTTATTCACCGGCAAGGCTGAGCTTGGATTGAGGCTGGCAAAATCGCCACGTGCGCCGCCAATGATGGTCAGGGCATCGTTGATAGTGTGCTCGGACTGGACAAAAATGCCAATATTGCTCGACGTACCTTCCGGATGCGTCGTGATCAGGCCGCCATTCTTGAGAAGCCCAACACGATCCTGATAGCTGGCTTGAATGCCATAAGTCAGGTAGTTGACCCAATTGTCTCCAGTGAAGGTCGACGTATTGCTGCCGTTGAACTGGTAGGTCTTATAGCCATAGTCCGCCGGAGCAATGGTGGCCGTCGTGGTCGTGCTGGGATTGGTCTGCTCAACACTGGTGTCCGAATAGGACAGCTGCAGTTTCAGGTCGAGCATATCGTTGTCAGAGAATTTGTTCTCGTAGCCAAGTACAGCGGTCTGATCGTCAACCGTGCGGTCGATGCGACCAAAGTCACTGAATGGCGATGAAGCGATAACAGTTCCGGTCTGGGCATAGGCCTGATCGTCAGCATCGCTGTTCCAGCGCTGGTAGGACAGGCGGACGGTCTGGTCGTCATCAAGGTGCATTGTGCCCTTGATCAGGCCCGACCAGGCTTCAAAGGCCGAGCCGACCAATTCGCCGCCATTTGCCAGATCCATGAGGTCAGAGCGGCGGAAATTGCCGGCGGCCAAGACCTCAAATGTTTCGTTGATGCGGTGCGCCAGTACGCCCGAGACAAGAGTGCCGTCACCATTGGAATCGTATGTGCTCTTGACCCGGAACGCGCCGGTGTTGCCATCGGCGATGAAGTCTGAAGCATCCTTGGTGGTGAAGTTGATCACGCCGCCCATGGCGCCAGCGCCATAAAGCGTTGAGGACGCCGGACCGCGCAGCACTTCGACCTGCTTATAGAGTTCGGGATCGGAGAAGAACGAACCCATGCGATATTGCTCGTAGAACTTCTTGGCGCCATCGACAGTTATGGCGATGCGGGCTTCATCGCCCGAGGTTTCCGCCGTACCAATGCCGCGAATATTGAAGCTTTCGCCAAAGAGTCGCTCGGAGCCGATCATGGTGATGCCGGGAACGCCGTCGAGCACTTCACCTGTGGTCATTGCCTGCTGCGCATCGATGTCTTCCTGGCTAACCACCGTCACAGCCTGCGGCGTATCGATCGCCACCTTCGGTGCGCCTGCGCCGATCACCAGGCGTTCCAGCAGCGTCACATTGGTTGCGTTGACGTTCTGAGCAGCAACGCCTTGCGCCGCCACGATTGCAAGCGCCACGCCGCCCATCAGGGTCGCGGTACGCGACTTAACCAGCCCCATTCGAAGTCTCCAGTCAGTGAATTGTTGTGGCTGGCTGGCTGATGCTGGCTTGCCGGATCGAATTATGAGTTTGTCGATCACCTATTGCGGGCTGTAAATAATATGTCTATGGGAGTCAAGTTTTCTGGTGTCGAAAATGTGGCAGGTCCGCCACATTTCATCATCGGAGGCAGATGGAAATTTACTATGCCTGACAAGCCCTTGCCGGAGAACTCGGCTGAAAGCACTCAAACTCGTCATGTGACGAGTGAAGAGCTGTTCGCCGGAGGGGAAGAGGTGACGATCGTGCATCGCGGCGCGCCGTACCGGCTGCGCATCACCCGACAAGACAAGCTCATTCTTACCAAGTAGGCCCTATCGTGACCGCAGTTGAGACCAAATCCCCTGACGAAATCCGCCGCCTGCGCGCGCTGCATCCCGAGATGCGCGAACGCGATTTCGCGCGGATCCATTCGATCTCCGAAGCCGAACTCGTCGCGGCAGAGGTTGGCCGATCCGCGATTCGGCTCAACGTCGATATCGAAGTCCTGCTCAATGGCCTGACGGCCGTTGGCGAGGTCATGGCACTGACCCGCAATGAAAGCGCCGTGCACGAGAAAATCGGTCCCTACGAAAAGGTGGTGATCGGCCCGATGGCCTCCATGGTGCTGGGAGAGCAGATCGACCTGCGCATATTCCCGTCGCGCTGGGCATCCGGCTTTGCCGTGGAAAAGGCCGGTGAAGATGGCGCGGTCAAACGGTCACTGCAGTTTTTCGACGCGCAAGGCGACGCCGTGCATAAGGTGCATGCCCGGCCGGCAACCAACGTCGAAGCCTGGAACATCCTCGTGGCCAATCTGCGACACGCCGAGCAGCACGACACGGTCACGGTCAGTCCAGCCGTCCCCGTCGTCTTGGGCGAACCCGCCGCCACCGAAGCGCTGCGTGAGAGCTGGTCGGCAATGACCGATACCCACCAATTTTTTGGCCTTCTCAAGAAGCACAACCTCCCACGCCTGCAGGCGCTGGAAATGGTCGGCGAGGACTATGCCTGGCAGCTTGACCACGCTGCGGTGCAGGGCCTGTTCGACAGTGTTGCCGGCACGGACCTGCCGATCATGATCTTCGTCGGCAGCCAGGGTTGTATTCAGATTCACGCCGGCCCGATCACCACGGTCAAGCCGATGGGTCCTTGGCTCAATGTGATGGACGACACCTTCCACATGCATCTCCGGCTCGATCAGGTGGTCTCGGCCTGGGCCGTCCGCAAGCCAACAGCCGACGGCCATGTGACCTCGGTCGAACTCTATGACGCCAATCGCGAGCTGATCATTCAGTTCTTCGGCCATCGCGAGGAGGGCGTCGATGAGCGCAGCGCCTGGCGCAGCACGGTCGAGCGCCTGCCGCTCCACAACAGTTCCAACGCAGCCTGAGGATGATCATGCGCTTCGCAATCTGTTCCGCCGCACTTGCCGCAGCCCTGACGCTTTCCAGTGCCGCCCTGGCACAGGACCTGCATGAATTCGCCGACACATCCAAGCTGGTTTCCATCGGCGGTTCGCTGACCGAGATCATCTATGAGCTGGGCGAGGAGGGTAAGCTGATCGCCCGCGACCAGACCGCGACCTATCCAGAGGCGGTCAACGCGCTGCCCGACGTCGGCTACATGCGCCAGTTGGCGCCTGAAGGCGTGCTGTCGGTCAGCCCGACGGCGCTGCTGGTCATCGAAGGCAGCGGCCCACCAGACGCGCTCGAAGTTCTGTCGCATGCCGGTGTCGAATACCAGACCGTGCCCGAGAGCCATTCGCCCGAGGGCGTGATCACCAAGGTTCGCGCAGTCGGTCAAGTCCTGGGCGTGGAAGACAAAGCCGAAGCGCTTGCGACCAAGCTCGAAGGCGAGTTCGCAACGCTCGCCGAACGCAATGCCGCGGTCCCTGAGCCCAAGCGCGTGCTGTTCATCCTCTCCAACCAGGGCGGGCAGATCCAGGCTTCGGGCACTGGCACGGCCGCCAATGGCATGATCGAGCTGTCCGGCGCGGTCAATGTCATAGACGACTACGAAGGCTACAAGGCGCTCTCCGAAGAGGCCATCACCGAAGCTGCGCCCGATGCCATCGTCATGATGGACCGCGGTGGCGACCACGGCGCCAACGATGCCGAACTGCTGGCCCACCCCGCGATCGCCCTGACCCCGGCTGGTCAGAACAAGGCCATCTATCGTCTGGATGGCGCCTATCTCCTCGGCTTCGGCCCCCGTACCGCTGCAGCGGCCAATGAACTGGCCGACCTGCTCTACGGCACTCCCGCGCACTAGGAGACGACCATGGCGGCCAGCACGATGCTCCTTTCCGAATCTGCCGCGCCCCGGCGCGAGGCGGGTGATCGCAGTCATCTTGGCCGCATTGCCGTCATCGCGCTCGCCTTTGGCCTGCTCGTGGCCATGGTCCTGTCCATGACCACGGGTGCTTCCGGCGCATCGGCCTGGGCCATCATCGGTTCGTGGATCGGCCATGTGCCCGAAGACGGCGCCCAGTTTGCCCGCGACCAGGCGGTCATCTACAACATCCGCCTGCCGCGCATGTTGCTGGGCGTGCTGATCGGGGCAGGGCTGGCCGTCTCGGGGCTGCTGATGCAGGGCCTGTTCCGCAACCCGCTGGCTGACCCGGGCCTGGTGGGCGTATCGAGCGGCTCGGCACTGGGCGCCATCTTCATCATCGTGCTCGGGACCACTGCGCTCGCGCCCTTCACCCAGGCACTGGGCATATTCGCGCTGCCGATCGCTGCCTTTGGTGGTGGTCTGCTGACCACCGCTATCCTCTATCGCGTCGCTACGCGCGGCGGACAAACGGCCATTGCCACCATGCTTTTGGCCGGTATCGCCATCGGCGCCCTGGCCGGCGCAATCTCCGGGGTACTGGTCTATATCGCGACCGATGCGCAATTGCGCGACCTGACTTTCTGGGGGCTCGGCTCGCTCGCCGGTGCCACCTGGATCAAAATCGCGGCTGCCGGTCCGATCATTGCCATAGCCCTGCTTGTCGCGTCATTCCTGTCCAAGGGCCTCAATGCCCTGACTTTGGGGGAGGCGACGGCCGCCCATCTTGGCCTGCAGGTGCAGAAGTTCAAGATCCTCACGATTGTCTCGGTTGCTGCGGCAACCGGCGCTTCAGTGGCGGTCAGCGGCGGCATCGGTTTTGTCGGCATTGTCGTGCCGCATCTGCTGCGCCTCGTGATCGGGCCCGATCACCGCTACCTCCTTCCAGCCACGGCCTTGCTCGGCGCGACATTCCTCCTCATGGCCGATGCCATCAGTCGCACCATCGTTGCACCCGCCGAACTGCCGATCGGCATCGTGACGGCCGCTTTCGGTGGTCCATTCTTCCTCTGGATTCTGCTGCGGCGCCGTTCCGCCTTTGCCTGGTGAGGGCCATGATCGAAACTGAAAATCTCGGCGTCGAACTGGCCGGCCGCACCATTCTGTCCGGCATCGGCTTCGCCGCGCCGGCGGGTCAACTCACCGCCATCATCGGCCCGAATGGTTCGGGAAAGTCGACGCTGCTCAAGGCCATGTCGCGCGATTATCGCTATTCCGGCACAGTGCGGATCAATGGCCGTGACCTGGCAGACATGTCGGCCATGGATGCTGCCTGCCAGCGCGCCGTGCTGCCGCAGTCGAGCAATCTGCCTTTTCCCTTCACCGTGCGCGAAGTCGTCGCCATGGGCATCACGGCCGGTCGGCCTGGTCCCTTGGGCGAGGCTCTGCGTTCGCTGCCGGAGCGGGCCCTGATCAAGGTCGACCTGGCCGATTTCGGTGGCCGCTACTATGGCGAGCTGTCTGGTGGCGAGCAGCAGCGCGTGCAATTGGCCCGCGTGCTCTGCCAGGTCTGGCAGCCGGTGCTCGACGGCGCGCCGCGCTTCCTTTTTCTCGACGAGCCGGTCTCCAGCCTCGACGTCAAGCATCAGCTGATGATCATGGACGCTGCACGCAGCCATGCCGAGGCGGGTGGCGGCGTCATTGCCGTTCTGCATGATCTCAATCTTGCGGCCATGTATGCCGACCATATCGTGGCCTTGGCCAATGGTCGTCTGGTTGCCGCCGGAACACCATCAGAAGTGCTGACCGACAGCACTATTCGCGCCGTTTTTGACGCGCCGCTACGCGTCGGAGTCGTGCCCGCGTCTGACACGCCTTTCGTGCTGCCGCAGTCGGCGCAGCAATCATCCAAACAAGCCCGGGTTGCCTGAATGAAAAACGCCCTCGCCATCTTTCTCGCCTTGTGCTGCACCAGCACTGCCATCGCCCAGGACGCGTCCGCGCCGACTGAAAGCGCATCGGGCTTCGCGCTTGAGCTCAACGCCTTGCAGCCTGCCGAAGCTGGTTGCCGCGTAACTTTTCTGGCCACCAATGAACTGGGCAGCCAGCTTGATCGCGCCTCGGTCGAAATGGCGCTGTTCGATGCTGCAGGCACGATCGATCGTATCGTGACGCTCGACTTCAAGGCATTGTCACCAGGCAAGACCAAGGTCCTGCAGTTCCAGCTGTCGGGCCTTGATTGCGACGACGTCGGGCGCGTGCTGATCAATGACATCACCGCTTGCGAGGGTCCGGATCTGGAGGCCACGGCTTGCCTTGCAGGGCTTGTGACCGCGACCCGCACCGACATCACCTTCGGAGCCTGATCGATGGAAGCGGCACACGATTTCTCCATTCTTGGCCTCTTCATGCAGGCCGACTGGATCGTAAAATCCATCATGGTCGGCCTGTTGCTGGCGTCAGTCTGGTGCTGGGCGATCATCGCCAACCGCGCCGCGCTTTATGCGCAGACCAGGCGGGCGATGACCGAATTCGACCGGGCGTTCGCTTCGGGCCAGTCGTTGGACGAGTTGCGCCAGCTCAATGGCAGCAATCCCCCGGCCGGACTTTCGGCTGTGCTGGCTGCTGGCATGGACGAATGGGACCGCAGTCATGAAGCGCAGGCGGCAACGCCCCACGGCCTGCAGGCCCGCCTTGAAATCGCGCTGGACCTGGTGGTGACAGAACAGGCGGTCGCTTTGCAGAAGCGCCTCGGGGTACTGGCAACGGTTGGCTCGGCCGGGCCGTTCATCGGCCTCTTCGGTACGGTCTGGGGCATCATGAATGCCTTCACCGCCATCGCCACGGCTGAAAATACCAGTCTTGCCGTGGTGGCGCCCGGCATTGCCGAGGCACTGCTGGCGACGGCGCTCGGCCTGTTGGCCGCCATTCCTGCCGTCATTGGCTACAACAAGCTCAGCGCCGACTCCGGCTTCCTGATCGGCCGGCTCGATGCCTTCGCCAATCGTCTCGTGGCGCTGCTCTCGCGTCAGCTCGATTCCACAAAGGCCGCGTAATGGGCATGGGGATGAGCCCGGGCGGGCACCAGCGCGGACGAGGCAGGGGACGCGGCAGCGTCGCACCGATCAGCGAGATCAATGTCACGCCCATGGTCGACGTCATGCTGGTGCTGCTTATCGTCTTCATGGTGGCAGCGCCACTCATGGCCATGGGTGTGCCGATCAACCTGCCCAAGACCAATGCGCAGGTCATGCCGATCGAGAGCAAGCCAATCACCGTCACGGTGACGCCCGATGGTGCGCTGTCGATCGATGGCGATCCCGTGACCATGGATACCCTCGTCACGACCGTCGGCGCGCTCGCCAAGGACGGCACGGATGAGCGGCTCTATGTGCGCGGCGATGCGACCACAGCCTATGGCGCCATCATGGATGTCATGGGAACGCTGTCCGCCGCCGGTTATGGCCAGATCGGCCTCATCACCGAGCGCAAAGAGGCCAACTGATGCGCATCGCGCTTTCCGGTTCGGCCCTGGCTCATGCCGGCGTGCTCGGCCTGCTGCTGGTCGGCTTTGTCTGGCCCGAGGCGGATGACGCCGCGGCTGCCGTACCGGTAACGGTCGACATCATTCCCATGTCGACGGTCAGCAGCAATTCGGTCGAACAGGTCGAAAGCGACAGCACCGTCTCCGCCCTTTCGGCAGGCAACTCGGATACCACGATCGAGGCTGTCACGCCCGATGTCGTTGAGCCGGTGACTGAGCCGGTCGAGGCAGAGACGCCCGACACCATCGAGTCGGTAACGGAACCCGTCGAAGTCCAGGATGCCGAGCCTGTCAAGCCCGAGCAGGTTGCAGAACAGACAGAGCCGGTCGAGCCGCCACCGCCCGCAGAAATAGTCGAGCCTGCCCAAGCCGAGCCGCTGGAAATGGCAGAGCTGTCTTCATCGGCCGACAGCAGCGTGTCGGTTGCTCCTCTCGTCGCATCGGCTCCTACCGAAGTCCTCGAAGCGCAGCCGGTGGACAGTGCTGCGCCGTCCACACCGGTTCAGCCTGAGACGACGGAGGCTATCGAACCCGTCAGCGCCGAAGAACTATCGACGGCGCCAGTGCCGCAGCAGCTCAGTTTCCAGCGTCCTTCCAAACCCATCGTCCATGCGCCGCGCCCGCCGACCCAGCAGCAGCCGCGGCCGCAACAGCAGCCCACGCCGCAGACCGCCGGCAATGGCGGCAATAGCCAAGCTGACTCGGTTGCCGCTGCCGGTGGCGCGCAGCAGCAGGTCGCAAGCAATGGCAGCGGCGGCAGCGCCGAAGTGGCCCGCTATCCCAGCCAGGTCATCGGCAAGCTGCGCTCGGCGCTGCGCCGGGCCAATGGACAGGCGGGGGAGGTCGTCGTTCGCTTCACCGTTCTGGGAAACGGCCAGCTATCGGGCGTTAGCGTGGCGCGGTCGTCGGGCAATGGCTCGACCGATCAGGCGGGCCTGGCGCTGGTTCAACGGGCCGCACCATTCCCGCCCATCCCGGCTGGGGCGGGTCGGTCGGACTGGACCTTCGATGTGCCACTGGCCTTTGGCGGATGACGCGACGAGGATGAGCGCAGCAGGATTGTGCCCGCTGCGGCGGAGATACATGAACCCAGCAGAACGCCGAGTTTGACCTCATCCTGCAGCACCAGACTGTCGGGAAAGGCCAGCAGGCCTATGAAAAGGCTCATGGTAAAGCCGATGCCGCAGAGCAGTGACACGCCATACAGTTGCCGCCAGCTGGCATACATCGGCAGCTCCGCCCATCCGGCACGGATCACCAGTGTCGCTGCGAGGGAAACCCCAGCCTGCTTGCCGAGGAACAGGCCCGCTGCCACGCCGAGCGGGAGGGGATCAACAAGCTGACCGACCGACACGCCGGCGAAGGACACCCCGGCATTGGCGAAGCCGAAGATTGGCACGATGAGAAAGGTCACCCAGGGCTGGATGGCATGTTCCAGCCGGTTTAGCGGAGCGGTCATGTCGTCCGGCCGCGTCGGGCTTTTCCGCAGCGGAATGGTCAGGGCGAGAATGACGCCTGCCAGCGTTGCATGCACACCCGATTGCAGGACGATGAACCAGAGTGCGATCCCGAGCAGCAGATAGGGCAGCAGGTTGCGGACGCCGAGCCGGTTGATGCCGACCAGCATTGCGATCATGACTGCCGCTGCGCCGAGGGCCAGGGCGTTGATCGAGCCGGTGTAGAACAGCGCGATGATGATCACTGCGCCCAGGTCGTCGATGATTGCGAGCGCTGTCAGGAACACCTTGAGGCTCATCGGCACGCGATTGCCGAGCAGGGAAAGCACGCCCAGCGCAAAGGCAATGTCGGTTGCAGCGGGGATGGCCCAGCCCTTGGGATGTCCGCCTTCGCCGAGGTTTAAGGCCAGAAAGATCAGGGCCGGCCCGATCATCCCTCCCAGTGCGGCGCTACCCGGCAGGATGCGGCGCGACCACGTCGACAGCTGCCCGTCCAGCACCTCGCGCTTGATCTCCAGCCCCACCATCAGGAAGAACGCAGCCATAAGACCGTCATTGATCCAATGCAGGACCGAAAGCCCGCCGATATAGCTATGGAGCACGCCCGCATAGGCCGCGGCGAGTGGTGAATTGGCAACGATGAGGGCAAGCGCCGATGCGGCCATCAAAACGATGCCGCCCGATGACGCATTGTCGAGAAACGCGCGGATGATGGAGATGGGTCGATTGCCGACCGGACGAGACGAAGACATGTGTCCTCCTCAAAAGAGGTTGCAACATTCTCCGTGGATTCTGGGGCAGCCCAAGGCGCACGCAGCACGCGCCAAGCAATAAGAAGCACGGGTCTGGCCAGGTGGAAACAGAAATCGGTTCTGTTTGGCCTACAAAGCGATGCCTTTGCTGGCCAGCCCCTCCAGCAGCTTGCCGTTGAAGGCCCGGGCGAGTTCGGTCTGCCGCAAGGGACTGGTCCGCATCGATCCCGAGACGATGACCGAACCGGCGTTTATCTCGTCGATGCCCAGGTCGTGCAGGTCGGTGGTGATCGAGCTCGAATAGCGCGGGTTTTCCCGCAGCGCCTTGGCGGTGAGCCGCATTTCTTCCAGTACGGCATGCGGATCGACGCCGGACGGCACGGTATAGCGAGGGCGCAACACGCCGAAATTGCGCGAGCTGTTCTTGAGCGCCTTGACGGTGGAGAAGGGAATGGAATGCAGCGCACCGTCGCTGTCGCGCAATCGGATGGTACGCAGTGAAATGCTCTCCACCACGCCGCTGCGGTCACCGGTATTGATCGTGTCGCCGATAGCGATCGTGTCTTCGGCGAGAATGAAAATGCCCGTGATGACGTCCTGAACCAGCTGCTGCGAACCAAAGCTGAGCGCCAGGCCGAAGACGCCGGCACCGGCAATCAGGGGCGTCACGTCGACGCCGATATTGGCAAGCACCGCAATGCCGGTCAGCACGATTAGAACGATCATCACCCCGTTTCGCACCAGCGGCAGCAGGGTCTGCACACGGCTCGAGCGGCGCTGAGACCAATTGAGGCCCTCGCGCGGGGTGAGCGCCGAGGCGATCCATGCATCGAGCGCCACCCAGATCAGCCACGCCACCGCAACGACCGTGGCGGCCGCCAGCAAGGGACCGGTCAGCGGCACTCCGTCGGTGGTCAGCCACTGCCAAAGGTTGAACCCCCAGATCCAGCCCAAGGCGATGACGATCGCAAAACCGATCGCGACATCCGAGGCGATGCGCAGCACGCGGAGGAGGGCAGTGCCGACCACTTGGCGTACGGGGCTGGTCCTGTACCGATACTTGGCGGGGCGTGGCACGAAGAAGCGGTTGAGGATGGAAATGGCCACAAGGCCAACGAGAACTGTGCCGAACGACCACAGCATCTGGCTGAGCACGTCATTGTCGCGCTGCCCGCCAACAACGCTGACGACACTCAGGACCAGGAAGCCATAGGCCAGGACGGGCCAATGCCTGGCGAGACGGCGCGTGGCATTCTGAACCGGATTGTCCGAAGCCGGTGTTCGAGCAGCGGCGCCGAATATTAATCGTCCGATGGCACGCTTGTGGCGAGCGATGAACAGCATGAAGATGAGAGCCGCCAGAAGATTGAGCGCGAAGCCGACCATGTCTGCGGCCGACCAACCGACCACGCGGCGCAAGGTCGCCTCGTTACCCAGGGCAGCGAATACGGCAACAAGCGAGATCGCCAGCATCCACGGGTAGAAGCGGATCTGGCAATAGCGGATCAGTCTTGCGCCTCGCCAGGCGGCCAGTGCTGATAGCGCGGACACGAGTAGGCTCGAACCCAGCATGGCAATCAATATGCCGACCACGAGAGTGGCAAATATCTGCGCCGCCAAGGCAGTGGGGGCGAGAAGACTGGCACCCAGGGTGACCACGATGAAAAGCCCGACATGGGCAATGATCTGCACCAGCAGCCCCGTTGCCAACCAGCGCTTGCGCACCGGCACATGCGAGGCAACCATTCGGCGCCCAAGACGTCGTAGAAAATAGCCGCCCACGATGGTGACGAGCAGGCCCGGTATGGCCCAGGCGGCAAAGCCAGACAATTGACCGCTCTCGATGCCGGACTGCAGGCGATTGCTGACCTGCGCGCCGGCCTGCACGGCTTTCTGGTCGATCGGAACGCCGAACGTCGTGGTCGGCAATTGTTCGAGCAAATCGCTGGACCAGGTAGCCAAAGCATCGATCAGGCCCGGTTGGGTATCTGTTGGCTCGCCATCTGCCGTCACATCCGAATTCGGTGCTCCCTCGTCAGCGGTGGCTGAAACCGTCGGTTGTGGCGCAGTCTCTGCGGGTCCGCCGGTGGCCTCACCTGCTGTGGCACGCAGATAATCGAGAAGGTCGGCCCGCAATTGCGCGTCGTCCAGCACGGTGATCAAGCGGTTGATGGCCTCCACCTGAGCTGAATCGAGCGATGCCGGGGCAGGGCTCTGTGCAGCACTCTGCTGGGCGTACACATTGCCGCACAGCATGGCCAGTATCGCCACGACCAGCAACCGCTTGAGCACCATCATCGGTCAAACCCTTTCAATCGCGTCAGCCTGTCGATAGGCGAGATGACCAGCATGGTCCAGCGTTGGCGATAGAACGAAACTGCCGCACAGCCCGAACGGGTTGCGCGGCAGTTGCTCTTCCGGGGCTGGAGGTCAGTGCCCCGGTGCTTCCTGATCATGCGGCACGTCGTCGGGTGCCTTGGGCATGAAGCGACGCGTGAAGGCGCTGAAGCTGTCGATATAGGTCAGCAGCACCGGCACGACGAGCAGGGTCAGTGCC
Organism: uncultured Devosia sp.; assembly: GCF_963517015.1. NCBI lineage: Bacteria > Pseudomonadati > Pseudomonadota > Alphaproteobacteria > Hyphomicrobiales > Devosiaceae > Devosia > uncultured Devosia sp. Next base: position 219,904 of record NZ_CAUQDV010000002.1, on the reverse strand, counting down.
GTCGAGCTGATGAGCCCGCCGATCACCGCATGCGCCATCGGCGCGTTTTCACCGCTGCCGGCATGCAGGTTCAACGCAAGCGGCAGCATGCCGAAGATCATGGCGAGCGTCGTCATGATGATCGGGCGGAAACGCGTCGCGCCAGCTTCGACAAGAGCCTCATAGAGGTTCCAGCCTTCCCTGACATGCTGATTGGCATTGTCGACGAGCAGGATGGCGTTTTTCACCACGAGGCCCATCAACATGATGAAGCCAATGGCCGAGAACATGTTGAGCGTCGATCCACCCACCAGAAGGCCCACCATCACGCCGATCAGAGCGAGGGGCAGGGAGCCCATGATGGCGATCGGCTGCAGGAAGCTGCCGAACTGCGAAGCCAGCACGAGGTAGATGAAGATCACCGCCAGCAGCAGGGCCGAGCCGACCGCGCCCATCGTGTCGTTGATCTGCTCGACGTCACCACCAAACGACGTACGATAGCCGGTCGGCAGGGAGAGGCCGTCGACGATCTGCTGCAATTGCGGGGTGACGGTGCCCAGTTCGACGCCTTCGAGATAGGCCTCGATGGTGACACCACGCTGCAGGTCCGTCCGGTTGATCGTGGCCGGTCCGGTGCTTTCGACAACTTCGGCCACCTGGCTGAGCGTGATCATCTCGCTCGATCCGGTAGCGCCTGACTGTGCGATCGGCAGATTGCCAATGGCATCCACGTCATTGCGCAGGCTTTCCGGCAGGCGAACCATGACCGAATAGACCTGGCCATTCTGGGCGGTCCAGTCGGCAACTTCCTCGCCGGTGATCAACGGGCCAAGCGTCGCGGCGATCTGGGCCATGGAGACACCCAGATTATCCGCAAGGTCGCGATTGACCCGGATGCCCACCACCGGCTGCGCCTCGTCGAGACTCGAGGTGATGTCGATCAATCCGTCGATCTTGCCAAGCTCGGCTTCGAGATTGTCCGAAAGCCGCTGCAGCACGGTGAAACTGTCGCCATAAATGGTGACCGAGACAGGAGCCGAACTGCCGCCCATGCCGGAGGCCGCCGAAATTTGGAAGGTCGCGCCGGGAATGGCTTCGAGTTCGCGACGAATGCTCGGCATGAAGTCTTCGGGCGTGATGTCACGCTCCGCCTTGTCCACCATGGTCACGGTCATCGTGCCGCTGTTGGAGCCGGAAGCTGCAAGCCCACCGGCAACGGTGGAATAGGTGCGCTCCACTTCCGGATGCTGCTGGATAATGCTTTCGGCCTGGCGCAGCTTGGCCGCGGTTGCTTCCTTGGTCGAGCCGGCTGGCGTTTCAACCGTGACGGTGAAGATGCCGTTGTCCGTCACCGGGATGAACTCGACGCCAACCCGCGGGAACAGCATGAAGCTGCCGATGAAGGACAGGAAGGCGATGAACAGCACCGTCTTGCGCCATTTGAGGGCCCAGTGGATCACGCGGCGATAGCCGTTGGTGATCCATTCGAACAGGCGATCGAACTGCTGCACCGCCCTGCCGATCGGACCGCGTTTGGCATTGGGATTGGCGGCCGGATCATACCAGACACTCGACATCATCGGGTCGAGCGTGAAGGCCACAAACAGCGAGATCAACACCGCCACCGAAACGGTGACGCCGAACTGCAGGAAGAAACGGCCCATGATGCCGTCCATGAAGGCCACCGGCAGAAACACGGCAACGATCGAGAAGGTCGTGGCAAGCACGGCCAGTCCGATTTCATTGGTGCCGTCAAAGGCGGCCTGACGGTGGGACTTGCCCATGTGCAGGTGGCGCGTGATGTTTTCGCGCACCACGATGGCGTCGTCGATCAGGATGCCGACAGCCAGCGACAACGCCAGCAGGGTCATCATGTTGAGCGTGAAGCCCATTACGTTGAGGGCAATCATCGTGCCGATGATCGAGATCGGCAGGGTCAGGCCCGTGATGATGGTCGAACGCCAGGAGTTGAGGAACAGGAAGACGATGACGACCGCGAGCAGGGCGCCTTCGATCAGCATGTTCTGCACGGCGTGGAACGAATTCTCGACCGGCTCGGCATTGTCGACGACGACTTCGATCTCCACGCCTTCGGGCAGCTCACTGGCCATCAGCTCAGCGATGGTGTGGCGGATTTCTTCAGCAACGCCGACCGTGTTGGCGCCCTGGGTCTTGAGAATGTCGATAGCCAGCGCGGGCTCGCCGTTCAAGATGGCAAGGCTGTCAGCTTCGCCCGTACCGTCTTCGATGGTTGCCACATCGCGCAGGGTGACCGGCTGTCCACCCTGGTTGCCGACCGTCACGTCATAAAAGTCCTGCTGGTCTTCCAACCGGCCAAGCACCTGGATGGACTGCACGATGCTGTCCTGGGTAATCGAGCCGGCCGCAAGATCGCGATTGGCGGCCTGAAGCGCCTGAACCACGGCATTGGGGCTGATATTGAAGGCAGCCAGACGATCGGGATCGATCTGGATATTGAGCTGGCGTGGTACGCCACCGACCACCGAAGCACTACCCACGCCATCGATGTTGGAGATGCGGGTGGCGATGACGTCTTCGGTCAGTGCCGTAAGGTCGCGCGTCGAAAGCGTGCTTGAACTGACGGCAAGCGACAGCAGCGGCAGATCGCTTGGGTCGAAGCGCAGGATCAGTGGATCATTGGCGCCGTCGGGCAGGTCGGCGCGGACCGGATCGATCTTGTCGCGCACTTCCTGAAGCTTTTCCTGCGAGCTCGACTCGAGGTCAAAGATCATCAGGACCATGGCCTGGCCTGACTGGGCCGTGGACTGGACGGTATCAAGGCCGGCAATAGTGTTGACCGCGTCTTCGAGCGGTTCGACCACGTCGGCTTCCACCGCTTCAGGCGAGGCGCCGGGATAGCTGACCACCACGGCCACGACCGGGAAGTCCACGTCGGGCAATTGTTCGATCGGCAGGCGCTGGTAGGAATAGACGCCGAACACCATGATGGCGACCATGATCATGGTCGCGAACACGGGATGATTGACGCTGATGCGGGTCAGAAACATCTCTTATCCTTCCACCAGCGTGAAGGCTTCATCCGGCTGCAGATCGGCCAGCGGTGCTGAGACGATGACATCGCCTTCAGTCAGGCCGGTGACTTCGATCTGGCTGCCGCGGTTCCATTCGCGCACGATATCCACCGGCTGGCGGACAAGGGTCTCGCCCTCGAGCTTGAGCACATAGGAGCCTTCCGCATCGTCGCGCAGTGCCGAGGCCGCAATAGCCAGGGCATTGTCCTGCTCGACCACGGTGATGAAGCCGGTAGCAAACATGCCGCCGCGCAGAACACCGCCCTCGTTGTCGAGGTCGATATAGATCGGAACAGTGCGGGTGCCGCTGACCGCGACCGGGTTGACGCGGGAAACCACGCCGGGGAACTCCTGGCCACCGAGGCCGGTGACGCTGACGGTCGCATTCTGCCCCGAGGTTACCTGCGCGCTGGAATTGGCGGATGCAGCAGCCTCAAATTCCATCTGGTCGAGATTGACAATGGTGAAAAGAGCCGTGCCGGCCTGAATGGTCTGGCCAGGCTCCACCGAGCGCGACGAGATGATTCCGCTCAGTGGCGATTTGACTGTTGCGTTTTCGAGAGCAAGCTCGGCCGTGGCGACGGCACTATCCAGTGCATCGACCTGCGCTACCAGGGCGGCCGTCGCGGAACGCGCCTGATCGAGCGCCGACGGGCTGGCATTGCCTTGAATGGCAAGCTGTTCAGTTCGCTCAAGCTGCTGTTCGGAGGACTGCAACTGTGCTCGCGTCGCATTGGCATTGGCGCGCTGCTGCTTGAGCTGCAATTCGAGCTGCTCGCGATCGATCTGGGCGAGGACAGCGCCTTCTGCAACGGTATCGCCCGGGCGCACCATGACGGCAATCACACGGCCAGAGGCTTGCGAAGCCACGTCTGAGCGCTGCGCAGGGTTAAGCGTGCCGGTAACCTTGACCGTTTCGCGCAGGACCGTCGGCTCGATCGTGGAGGTTTCCGACTGGCGCAACTGGCGAACCACCGCTGCCTGCTCGGCTGGTGCCTCTTCAACCGGGGCTGGAGCCGGGCGCAGGAAAATAAACGCCACGATCGCGACGGCGATCACGCCCAGGACGATCCACGGTCCGATACGGCGCTTGGGCTTCAAGCCTTGTGCGACGCGTTCCGCGTTGCGCTTCTCGTGCCGGCTCTGCGCCCATTCCGGCTTTTCGTGTGCAGCGCTCATTTAGTGTCCTTTCGCGTCGCTTCGTCTTCCCGAAGCGATGTCGCCCAATGTTCTAGAATTTCGGCCGACTTCTCGAAAAAACGCTGCATGTCAGCGGCCCGGTCGGCAGCGGGTGAGTCTTCTGAACGCATTCCAACAACGCATGACTCTATGGTCTTGGCATGACGCTTGAAACGTTTCGACAGCTCGCCGAGCATGTCGAAGTCTCGGAGATTGGCGATCTGGTAGTAGTCCTGCCGATCGCCGGCATGGGTGGTGAGAATGATGGCACCGCGTCTGGCGAGCGTCCTGGCGTTGGTGCTGACGCTGGCCCGGCTGACCTTGAGGCGGTCACTGATCTGATGCAGGCTCAGTTCACGGCCTTCAACGATCAACAGCCCGATGATCCGCCCGGAAATGCGCGAATCCCCGCCCTCCTGCGAGATCAGGCCAAATTCCTCAACGAAACGCTCGGTCGCCGACATGCCACCATCCTTTCAAGCGTTCAGTACATACTGAACGAACAGGATGAAGTAAACCCGGGAAAAATATCGATGGGCGGCCGTAGTTTGCTCAATGGCAAGCCGTCAGTTTCTCTAAACCGACGGTCGACAAGTCTGGTTCCCGGCGGTACGCCTTAGTTGGGAGCGAGGATAAACGGGACATGAATTCCATCGATTTGAACGGCCAGACCGCAGTCGTCACTGGCGGCGCACAGGGCATTGGCTTTGCCATCGCGCAGCGCCTGATCGCATCCGGTGCCAACGTCAGTCTCTGGGACGTGAATGCCGAGGCGCTGCAGCTCGCGGTGAGCAATCTTGGCGACAAGGCCAGCAGCAGGCAGGTGGACATCACCGACCTAGCAGGCCTGCAGCGCGTCCACGCGGAGGTCGAGGTGGAGATCGGTCCGGTGTCGATCCTGGTCAATTCGGCGGGCGTCGCCGGCAAGAATGACAGTCTGGAAGACTATGATCCCGACGAATGGCGCCGGGTGGTCGAGATCAATCTGAACGGCACCTTCTATGTCAACAAGGTGGTCATCCCGTCGATGAAGGCCCAAAACTACGGTCGCATCGTCAATATCTCGTCCGTCGCCGGCAAAGAGGGGAATCCCAATCTCTCCGCTTATTCTGCGGCCAAGGCTGGCGTCATCGGCCTGACCAAGTCGCTGGGAAAGGAACTGGCCAAATACGACATCGCGGTCAATGCCATCACCCCGGCCACTGCCAAGACGCGCATTCTCGAAACGCTCACCCAGGAATTCATCGACTACATGCTGGTCCGCATTCCGCGCGGACGCTTCCTCGAAGTCGATGAGGCTGCCGCCATGGTCGCCTGGCTGGTCAGTCGCGACAACAGTTTCACCACCGCCAGTGTCTTCGATCTATCTGGCGGGCGAACCACTTACTGAGATAACATGATTGAAATACTCTACTTAATGTGCGATTGGGCTGCCATCGTCATTGAGGAGAGCCGCCATGTCGTCCAGTGATCGCAATACGACCTTCGCCGCCGTCCGGGCTGCCATGATGGCCTCTTATGCCGGAACACTCGCATCGACACGGCTGTCGCCCCTGGAAGCACTCGAATGTCTTTCGGCCGCCATCGGCTCGATTTATCGCGAGATCGCTGACAGCCATCTCGACCCGGCGGGTTGCGGTTGTGGCTGGCTGCCCAACGAAGTGCTGGACATTGCCGCGCTTGAACAGGCAATTGGTGCCAATGCGGCGCGCGAGGACGACGACTCCTTTTTCGACCTGCGTTCCGTCACCCCTGTCGGTCACGGCTGAACGCCTTCCATCAAAGTTAGTGCCTGAATGCTAAAGCGGTTCTTTTCCTACTACGCCCCTTACAAGGGGCTGTTTGTGCTCGATTTCGGCTGCGCGGTTATCGCCGGCCTGCTCGAACTGGCCTTCCCCATGGCGGTAGCCTATTTCATCGATCAATTGCTGCCGCGCTCCGAATTCGGCTTCATCCTGATCGCCGGCGCGGCCCTGCTGGGCATCTATGTGTTCAATGCCGTGCTCATGGGGGTGGTCAACTATTTCGGCCACATGCTGGGCATCGGTATCGAGACTGACATGCGGCGCCAGGTGTTCGACCACCTCCAGAAGCTGAGCTTCCGCTTCTTCGACAACAACAAGACCGGCCACCTGATCACCCACGTGACCAAGGACCTCGAAGACGTCGGCGAAGTCGCCCATCACGGCCCCGAAGACGTCTTCATTGCCGTGATGACCTTCATCGGCGCCTTCATCCTGATGTTCTTCGTCAACTGGAAGCTGGCCCTGCTGACCACGCTGATCGTCCCGGTCATGACCTGGCTGGTCAGCCGCTACGGCGCCAGGATGACCGAGAACTGGCGCAAGCTGTTCCGTCAGGTCGGTGACTTCAACACGCGCATCGAGGATTCGATCGGTGGCATCCGCGTGGTGAAGGCCTTTGCCAACGAACCGCACGAAGCCAAGCTGTTTGCCGGCAACAACAATGCCTACCGCAGCACCAAGCTGCAGGCCTATGCCTTCATGACGGCCTCGATCACCATCACCTATATCAGCACGCGTCTGGTACAGTTGATCGTCATGCTGGTCGGCTCCTGGCTCGTCGTGCAGGGTGAAATGACCTATGGCGGCTTTGTCAGCTTCCTCCTGCTGGTCAATGTCTTCATGCGCCCGGTCGACAAGATCACCAGCGTGCTCGAAAGCTACCCCAAGGGCATTGCCGGCTTCCGTCGCTTCACCACCCTGATCGACACCGAGCCCGATATTGCCGACCGCAAGGACGCTAAGGTGGTCACGGCGCTCAAGGGCGACATCGTCTTCAAGGATGCAGCCTTCTCCTATGAGCAGGACCGCAAGGTGCTCGACGGGCTGAACTTGACCGTTACGGCTGGCGAGACCGTCGCCGTGGTCGGTCCGTCCGGCGCCGGCAAGACCACGCTTTGCTCGTTGCTGCCGCGCTTTTACGAGCTGGACAGCGGCTCGATCACCATCGACGGCATGGATATCCGCGACATGACACAGGCCTCGTTGCGCGGCCAGATCGGTATCGTGCAGCAGGATGTCTTCCTGTTCGGCGGCACCATCCGCGAGAATATCGCCTATGGCCAGCTCGGTGCCAGCGATGGGGCGATCTGGGAGGCTGCCCGTCGTGCCCGTTTCGACACGGTCATCAAGCGCCTTCCCGAAGGCCTCGATACGGTTGTCGGCGAACGCGGCGTGAAGCTATCCGGCGGACAGAAGCAGCGCGTAGCTATCGCCCGCATCTTCCTCAAGAACCCGCCGATCCTGATCCTCGACGAAGCTACCTCCGCGCTCGACACGGCCACCGAAGTCGCCATCCAGCGCTCGCTGGCCGAACTCTCCGAGGGTCGGACGACACTGGTGATTGCGCATCGTCTGGCAACCATCCAGAACGCCGACCGCATCGTTGTAATCGATGAGACTGGCATCGTGGAGGAGGGTACTCATGCTGATCTTCTCGCCAGGGATGGTGCCTATGCCGTCCTGCACAAGGCCCAGTTCAGCTATATGACCGACGCGGCAGCAGCTGCAGCCAAGGCAGTTCCAGTCACCTGATCTGCCTGTCCATGCGACGTCGAACCCCTCTTCGGCTTGCCGGGGAGGGGTTCTGCATTTGCAATGAGCGACGCCGGAAGCCCCTAGCCGAAATCCACACGCAGACCTGCGACATCGCGTTCCCGAAGGGTCGGGGACTGTCATCGAACAGTCAAGAACATGTCACCCAACTGTCAATGAGCATTGTTAGGGCACCCGGGTTCGCTTTGAGAGCGAGCCGGTAGGGGGCTTTCCTGCCGCTATTTTCCGACATGCAGGAGAGACCCTATGGTTCGCCTTTCCCTGGCCGCTCTGGCCCTTGCGCTGACCTCGACAACCGCCTTTGCCCAGACTGAAATCAGCTGGTGGCATTCCATGGGCGGCGAACTCGGCGAGCGCCTTGAAGGCATCGCTGCCGACTTCAATGCGTCGCAGAGCGAATACAAGATCGTCCCGTCCTACCGTGGCGAATATGAAGAGAGCCTGGTCAATACCATCGCCGCCTTCCGCGCTGGCGAGCAGCCGACCATCGTTCAGGTCTATGAAGTCGGCACCGGCACCATGATGGCCGCCAAGGGCGCCGTCTATCCGGTCTACCAGCTGATGGCCGACCATGGCGCCAACTTCGACCCGTCGGTCTATCTCCCGGTCGTGACCGGTTACTACACCGACACCGAAGGCAACATGCTCTCCATGCCCTTCAACTCCTCGACCCCGATCCTCTATTACAACAAGGACATCTTCGAAAAGGCCGGCCTCGACCGCGACGTCGCACCCAAGACCTGGGAAGACATCGAAGCCTTCTCCAAGAAGATCGTCGACTCTGGCGCTGCCACCTGCGGTTTCACCATGGGCTATGCTGCCACCTGGGTCGGCCTCGAGAACGTCTCGGCCCTCCACAATGTGCCCTTCTCGACCCTTGAGAACGGCTTCGGCGGCCTCGGTGCCGAGCTGACCTTCAACGGTGAAGTCCAGGTTCGTCTCTGGGACAAGCTCAAGGAATGGTCGGATGCCGGCTACTTCGCCTACGGCGGTCCCGCCGGCGGCGCTGATACCGCTCCCAAGTTCTACGCCCAGGAATGCGCCATCAACATGGGCTCTTCCGCTGGCCGCGCTGGCGTCGTTGCCAATGCCAAGGACTTTGAAGTTGGCTTCGGCATGCTGCCCTACTTCGGCGACGTCGACGGCGCTCCGCAGAACTCGATCATCGGCGGCGCGACCCTCTGGGTCATGACCGGCAAGTCGGACGAGGAATACACCGGCACCGCCCAGTTCCTGAACTACCTGTCGACCCCAGAAGTTCAGGCTGCATGGCACCAGGCCACCGGCTACCTGCCAATCACCACGGCTGCCTATGAGCTGAGCCAGTCGCAGGGTTACTACGAAGCCAACCCGGGTTCGGACATCGCCATCAACCAGGTGAACCTCAACCCGCCGACCGAAAACTCCAAGGGCCTGCGCTTCGGCAACATGCCCCAGATCCGCATCGTGCTCGATGAGGAACTGCAGGCTGTGCTGAACGGCGACAAGACCGGCCAGGAAGCCCTGGATTCTGCTGTCGAACGCGGCAACGTCATCCTGCGCGAATTCGAAGCGGCCAACGCACAGTAAGCGTCTGACATCGCAGGAGGGGCGGTCCTTTTGGGCCGCCCCTCAGCCTTTCTGAAAACTTGATGGAAGCGGGCATGGAAACCAAGCGCACGATTTTTCCCAACAAGGGCCTGCCCTACGCGTTCATTGCGCCGCAGCTCATCATCACCCTGATCTTCTTCATTTGGCCCGCTGGCCAGGCCGTGAAGTCTTCCTTCGAGCGGCAGGACCCCTTCGGTCTTTCCACCACATTCGTGGGCTTCAGCCACTACATCCGCCTGCTCAACGACCCGAGCTATCTTGCCGCGATTGGCAGGACCTTCCTTTTCGCTGGCGCCGTGACCATCGTCTCCATGGGCTTGGGCCTGTTGCTCGCCATGGCCGTCAGCCGGGTGATCCGCACCTCGCAGTTCTATTCGACCATGCTGGTCTGGCCCTATGCGGTGGCCCCGGTGGTTGCAGGCATTCTCTGGTGGTTCATCTTCAACACCGGCACCGGCATCCTGCCCTATGCGCTCAAGGCCTTCGGGGTGAACTGGAACCACCAGCTCAACGGCACCCACGCGATGATCCTCATCATCGTCGCTGCCAGCTGGAAACAGGTGTCCTATAATTTCCTGTTCTTCCTTGCCGGCATGCAGTCCATTCCTCATTCGCTGACCGAGGCAGCCGCCATCGACGGCGCGGGCCCGCTCAAGCGCTTCTGGACCATCATCCTGCCGCTGATCTCGCCGACGACGTTTTTCCTCTTCATCGTCAACGTCAACTACACGATGTTCGACACGTTCGGCCTGATCGCCGGCACCACCGGCGGTGGCCCGAACCAGGCGACCTCGATCCTCGTCTACAAGGTCTATTCCGACGGCATCATCGGGCTGAACATCGGCTCGTCCTCGGCCCAGTCCGTCATGCTCATGCTCATGGTCGTCATCCTCACCTTCGTGCAGTTCCGCTTTGTGGAACGCCGGGTTCAGTATTGAGGCGCGCTAACAATGGTTGAAAACCGTCCCATCCTCGATTTCCTGACCCATGCGGTGCTGATCCTGGGCGTCGCCATCGTCGCCTTCCCGGTCTACATCGCCCTGATCGCGGCAACGCATCATGCCTCCGAGCTGAGCTCAGGTCTGATGCCGCTGCTGCCTGGTGGCGAGTTCTGGAACAACATGTCGCTGGTGCTGTTCTCGAAACTCCCCGGCCTGCCGCCGTTCTGGCTGATGGTGTGGAATTCGACGCTGATGGCAGTGATCATCACCGCCGGCAAGATCGCCATTTCGATCATCTCGGCCTATGCCATCGTCTATTTCCGCTTCCCCGGCCGCATCATCGCCTTCTGGATCATCTTCATCACGCTGATGCTGCCCGTGGAGGTCCGCATCCTGCCCACCTATGAAGTGGTGGCCAACCTTGGCATGCTCAACTCCTTTGCCGGCCTCACCATCCCGCTGATCGCATCGGCGACCGCGACATTCCTCTTCCGCCAGTTCTTTATGACCGTGCCGGACGAACTGATGGAAGCCGCCCGTGTCGACGGGGCAGGGCCGCTCAAATTCTTCTGGGATATCCTGCTGCCGCTGAGCCGCACCAATATCGCTGCGCTCTGCGTCATTCTCTTCATCTACGGCTGGATCCAGTATCTCTGGCCGCTGCTCGTCACGACAAACGAGAAATATTACACGCTGATCCTGGGCGTGCAGCGCCTGTCGGCCACGGCCGAAGCCGAGCCGCAGTGGAACATCATCATGGCGGCGGTGATCCTCGCCCTGCTGCCCCCCGTCCTCATCGTCATTTTCATGCAGCGCCTGTTCGTCAAGGGCCTGGTCGAAACGGAGAAGTAAGTCATGGCCACCATCAATCTCAAGGACGTCAAGAAGACTTACCCCGGCGGCCAGCAGGTCGTGCATGGCATCGATCTCGACATTGCCGATGGCGAACTGGTCGTGCTTGTCGGTCCCTCCGGCTGCGGCAAGTCCACCCTGCTGCGCATGATCGCCGGCCTCGAAACCATCACGGATGGCACGATTGCCATCGATGGCGTCGAGGTGAACCGCAAGGAACCGGCCGAGCGCGACATCGCCATGGTGTTCCAGAACTATGCGCTCTATCCGCATATGAGCGTGCGCGGCAATCTCGAGTATGGCCTCAAGAACCGCGGCACGCCGCGTGCGGAAATTGACCGCCGCGTCGCCGAAGCGGCTCGCATTCTCGAAATCGAGCCCTTCTTCGACCGCAAGCCGCGCCAGCTTTCGGGCGGCCAGCGCCAGCGCGTTGCCATGGGTCGTGCCATCGTGCGCGAGCCCAAGGCCTTCCTCTTCGACGAACCGCTTTCCAACCTCGATGCCAAGCTGCGTGGCCAGATGCGCATCGAAATCCGCCGCTTGCAGCGCACGCTCAAGACCACCTCGGTGTATGTGACCCACGACCAGCTCGAAGCCATGACCCTGGCCGACCGGCTGGTGGTGATGAACGGCGGGCGCATCGAACAGGTCGGCAAGCCGACCGAACTCTACGATCGCCCCGCCTCGCTCTTCGTTGCCGGTTTCATCGGTTCGCCGCCGATGAACCTGCTCGATATCGAAGAACTCAAGGCGCTCAGCAGCCTACCGGACAATCTCCCCGCCGGCACCGACATTGTCGGGGTGCGTCCCGATGCCGTGGAATTGCGTGCCGCGCAGCCGGGCGAAATCGCGCTGTCAGGCGTACTGGAACTGATCGAGCCTGTGGGCGGCGAAAGCCACCTCTATGTCCGCGTTTCAGGCCTCAAGCGCGAGTTTATCCTGGTCGCCCAGGGCCGTCCGAATTTGGCCGAGGCGGCAAGGGTCGACTTTGTCATCCCGGTGTCGGCGCTGCATCCTTTCAGCAAGGAAACCGGCAAGCGACTGAGCTAGACCCGGTCGCGAAAGCGGCGCTGGTAGGCGGGATCGTAAAGCGAGGACTCGCGGAAGTCTTCCTCGCCCAGCCCGCGCCCGACAAAGATGATCGCGGTACGCTCGACCGGCTCTGCCGCAAAACGTGCCGCAATGGTTTGGAGCGTGCCGCGGATGATCTTTTCGTCCGGCCACGAAGCGTGGAACACGATCGCCACCGGACAATCCGCACCATAATGCGGCGTCAGTTCCGCGACGACGCGATCCAGCGCGTGGATGGCGAGATGAATGGCCAGCGTCGCCCCGGTGGCGCCAAAGGCGGCCAGCGTCTCCCGCTTCGGCATGGGCGAGGCACGTCCAGAAATCCGGGTCAGCACAAGGCTTTGCGCCACTCCCGGAATGGTCAGCTCGCGCTTGAGCGCCGCTGCTGCTGCCGCAAAGCTCGGCACGCCGGGGGTCAGCGTATAGTCAATGCCGAGGCGATCCAACCGCCGCATCTGCTCGGCCACGGCGCTCCAGACCGATAAATCGCCCGAGTGGAGGCGGGCGACATCCTGTCCGGCCTCATGTGCGCGGACATATTCCGCCTCGATCTCGTCAAGCGACATCGGCGCGGTGTCGACCAGCCTTGTGCCGGGTGGGCACCAGTCCAGCATTTCCTTCGGTACGATGGAGCCGGCGTAGAGGCAGACCGGCGCCGACTTCAGAATAGTCATGCCGCGCACGGTGATAAGGTCGGCCGCGCCCGGACCGGCGCCGATGAAATGCACGGTCATGGCTTGGTCCAGACCCATTGTGTGATTGGCATGGCGGGCCGCCAGCCGGTCATTGATCCAATGGCATCGGCGCGGGAAATGTCGACGCGGGCAAGGCGACCGCCCAGCTCCGCGTGACGGGCGAGGAGCAGGGCTTCCATCTCCAGCGTCACCGCATTGGCCACGAGCCGGCCGCCGGGTCGGAGGGCCGTGATGGCAGCCTCGATGACGCCCTGTTCAGAACCGCCACCACCGATGAAAATGGCATGCGGTTGTTCAAGTCCCGTAAGAGCTTGCGGCGCGGACCCATGAATCACCGCGAGATCAGGCGCGCCCAAGGCCTTGGCATTGCGAGCAATTCTGGCAAAACGTTCGGCATCCGCCTCTATCGCGATTGCTTTAAGTGACGGATCGGCCAGCATCCATTCGATCCCCACCGAGCCCGAACCGGCGCCGATATCCCAGAGCAGTTCGCTCCGGCGCGGGGCGAGGGCGGAGAGGGTCAAAGCGCGGATTTCGCGCTTGGTGATCTGCCCGTCATGCTCGAACAAGCCGTCGTCGAGGCCGGATGTCAGCGGCAATATGCGCGCGCCGGGCAGGGCAACAACGCTGATGGCGCAGATATTGAGCGGATTGATCCTGTCCAGCGCAAAGCCCATCGCCATCTGCGAGCGCACCATTTCTTGTGGCCCGCCAATGGCTTCGAGCACGGTGATGATCGACATGCCGAAGCCGGCCTCGGTCAGCAGCCGCGCGATGTCGCTAGGACTCTGCTCATCCGAAGTCAGCGCAAGAATGCGCGCGGAAGGGTGGAGATGGGGCCGGATGAGGTCGATGGGCCGGCCATGCAGCGACAGCGTCACCACATCCTGCAACGGCCAACCGAGGCGGCTGGCGGCCAAGCTAAAGGAAGAAGGCTGCAAGCATGCTTGCATTTCGCTTGCGGAAAGCTTGCGCGCCAGCGTCGCGCCGACGCCAAAATGAAACGGGTCGCCCGACGCGAGCACGCAAACATTTCGACCACGCAATTCTAGCACGGCGTCGACGGAGGAGGAGAAGGGCGTGAGCCAGGGTCGGGCTTCACCCGAAATGATCGATCCGGCGAGTTCGAGGTGCCGCGCCCCACCAAAGACGAATTCGGCCTCGGCAACGGCCGCCCTGGCCGCTGCATTGAGACCGTTCAGACCATCCTCGCCAATGCCGACCAGCGTGAGCCACTTCATGCCGGACCTGCCGTCGAACGAGGCGAATAGACCAGCGGCGGCAGCCCCTCGCGCTCTATGATGCGCGTCTCCGCCGATCCGATGATGACGCAGGTCGCCATGTCGGCCACTTTTGGATCGGCCTCGGCCAGCGACATGATGGTGATGGCCTCGTCGGGCCGACCCGCGGCACGGCCAAAGATCACCGGCGTCGACCACGGCAGCACTTCGCGCAGAATGGCAAAAGCGGTTCCCAATTGATGCGGGCGGGCTTTCGAAATGGGATTGTAAAGCGCGATCGCCAAGCCCGCCCCCGCAACGGCGCGCAGGCGGGATTCGATGACGGTCCAGGGCTTGAGATTGTCCGATAGCGAAATGGCACAGAAGTCATGCCCCAGCGGCGCACCGACCCGGGCAGCGACGGCCAGCATGGCGGTGAGGCCCGGAACGATCTGCAGGTCCACCTCGCGCCAGGCCGGCGGCCCGGCTTCCAGCGCTTCGAGCACGGCGGCGGCCATGGCGAACACGCCGGGATCGCCCCCTGAGACCACGCAGACCCGCTCGCCCGAGGCGGCGGTATGCAGGGCATCCCTGGCACGGGCCAGTTCCTCGCGATTGTCCGAGGCGACGCGGCGCTGGTCGGGCCGCAGGGTCAGCCGGTCGAGATAGGGCCCATAGCCAAAAAACACGTGGGCATCGGCAACGGCGGCCAAAGCCTCGGGCGTGGTCTGGTCGGGGTTGCCGGGCCCGGTACCGACGATGAACAGCTTGCCGCTCATGGCCGCGCGCTCCAGCCGGGCACGAGGACAATGGCGAAATAGGGCGCCACGTCGTCCGTTTTGTCGATCAGGCGCATATGGTGCCCATTGGCCATGGTGCCGCGCTCGACATAGATGGCGCGGTCCAGAAGGCCCGCAGCATCGATCGCGCGGCGGATTTTTGGCAGGTTGCGTCCCACCTTCATGATCACAGCGCCATCACTGCCGGATAGGCGGGCGGTGAGGTCGTCCTCTTCCAGCGTGCCGGGCAGCACGGACAAGATGTCATCGCCCTGCACCAAAGGCATACCGGCCTGCGACCAGCAGCCGGACATGGCGGTGATCCCAGGGACCACCTCGGTGTCGTAGCGTTTGGCCAGACGGACGTGGATATGCATATAGCTGCCGTAAAACAGCGGATCACCCTCGCTGAGCACGGCAACGGTTCGGCCAGCATCGAGATGCGCAGCGACACGCGCAGCGGCCTCTTCGTAGAAGCCATTGGTGGCCGACTTGTAGTCGTCGTGACGGCGGTCGATTTCGGTGGTCACAGGATAGCCGAGCTGCTCTTCGACCTTGCCGGCAAGCAGGTCGGCCACGATGGCGCGGGCATTGCTGGAATTGCCCTGCTTGGCGAAATAGGCCACCACATCGGCACGCTCGATCGCGCGCACGGCCTTGAGCGTGAGAAGTTCCGGGTCACCCGGGCCGGTGCCGACGCCGATAAGCTTGCCCCTCATATGCCCGGCCTCGCCAAGGCGTTGAGCGCCGCTGCGGTCATGGCCGAGCCGCCGAGGCGTCCGCGCACCACGGCATAGGGCACGCCATAGGAATTGTCGGCCAGCGCCGCCTTGGATTCCATCGCCCCGACAAAGCCCACCGGCATGCCAATGATGGCCGCGGGTTTGGGCGCGCCGTCACGCAGCAATTCAAGCAGGAAAAACAGGGCCGTAGGCGCATTGCCGATGGCAACGATTGAACCGGCCAGCCGCGGCAGCCACAGGCGCAGGGCGGCGGCGGATCGGGTATTGCCGATCTCGGCGGCAATCGTGGGTGTATTCGGATCGCGCAGCGTGCAGATGACCTCGTTGCTGGCCGGCAGGCGGGCCGCGGTGATGCCGCGCGCCACCATTTCGGCATCGCAAAAGATCGACGCGCCAGCGGCCAGCGCGGCGCGGGCGGCGGTGACGAAACCGGGACCAAACTGGAAATGCTCGGCGGCATCGACCGATCCGGCGGCATGGATCATACGGATGGCCAGCTCGGCCTCGTCGGCGCTGAAGCGCGACAGGTCTGCCTCGGCGCGGATGATCGCGAAGGACTGGCGATAGATCGCCTCGCCATCCTTGATATAGTCATATGTGGTCATCGTCATTCCCGGCCAAGCACGCCGGCCAGGTCCTTGGCCTGCAACACTGTCCGTGGCGTATCGCCCGCCTTGCCGCCAATGACAAGACCATAGCCCTCGGCGCTGCCCACCAGCGTCACATCGCTGGCGCGCGGATGGGCACAGCCCTTGCTGCATCCCGAGACATGCAGATGCCTGCCAGGGGGCAAGTATGGTGCGAGACGAGCAGCCGTCACTCGAGCCGGAACATGGCCGGACGCGCAACCTTCGCTGCCGATGCAGGCGCTGATCCGCTGGCGCGGATCAGCGGCCTCGGTGATGAAACCAAGCTCTTTCGCTTCAGCCGCAAAAGTCGCATTGGCGCCAATGGCCAGCAGTGTGTGATGCGGCGCGAGACGAAATTCGCTGACACCATGCATCTTTGCGGCATTGGCAAGCGCAATCAGCGCAGCCGCCTGGGCGGAACCGAAGGGCAGCGCCACGCCCATGGCATGGCTGGTCTTGAGGGTGAAGTGACCGATGGGGCGAGTTGCATCGGCAGTGACTTTTGTCGCGCCGCCATCAATGTCCGTGGCGCGGGCTGATGGTCCAAGCGCGGCGATCTGGCGCAAAACCCGCAGCGTGGCACTCACCTCGTCGTGCGAGGCGACAGGTTCAGCTGGGCGGCCGGCGATCGACATGGTCCAGTTCTTCGGTCCTGTCGCGATCAGGCGAATATCGGTGTTGAGATTGCCAAGTCCGATCTGGCCGGCGCCGTCGACCACCACCGTGACCTTGGGGCCAAGCCGGCTGTTGAGTGATGCGGCAGCAATGCGGATGGCAGCAGCAACAGGCCAAGGGTCTGCCAGTTCGGCTGGATCGTCGCCCGCCAGCGGCGGCGTCTGGACCACGAGGCCGCGCTCGATTTCCGCTTCCTCTTCGACACCATGTGCGAAGATGCTTGCCGTCTCCTGGGTGAGGCCGCGCACCTGCAAATTGCCACGCGCGCTGACCTCGACGAGGCCATTGCCATGCGCCTGCGCCAGTCTGGCCAGCGCGATCAACTGGTCCGGCGTCAAGCGCCCGCCGGCGACGCGAACGCGGGCCAGCAGGCCATCGCCGGTCTGCATCGGCGCATCCAGCGACGGGCAGGCGCCACGGCGACTGGGTTCAATGGGCAGGGCGGTCATAACGATGTTCTAGCGGATTGCCGGCCTTGGGGGAATTGCGCTTCGTCAATTCCGCTTGCGCAACAGATAGGTGTCCATGATCCAGCCATGGCGGGTCCGGGCGGCCTTGCGGGTGGCGACGATGGCGTCGCTTATGTCGCCAAGGCGGCCGGAAAGCACGATCTGGTCCGGTGTGCCGAGATAGGCGCCCCAGAAGATGTCGAGGTCCGGGTCCGCCTGGAGGAAAGCGGTCTGCCCGTCGAGCATCACAATCGTGTCGTCCTCCACCGCGCCGAGACGGCGGCCAGTGGTGATGTGGACGGGTTCGCCGATGCGATTGAGGGCAATGCCATGGGCAGCGGTCAGGGCCTGGATGGCGGTGATGCCAGGAATGATCTCGACGGCGAAGCGGTCGCGCAGCCGGTCCACGATGCGGATCGTGCTGTCATAAAGCCCCGGATCGCCCCAGACGAGAAAGGCTCCAGTGCCGTTTTCCGGCAAGTCTGACAACAGCTTGGCAAAAATCTCGGCCAGCGCGGCATGCCAGTCATCGACGCCGGCTTCGTAGCTCGGATTGCCTGCATCACGACGGGGCACAGCATAGTCGACGCTGCGGCTTGCCGGATTGGTCACATAGCGGGCGATGATCTGGCGGCGAAGATCGGCCAGGTCCGCCTTGCTCTCACCCTTGTCGGGGACGAACAGCAGGTCGGCGCGGTTAAGCGCATTGATGGCCTGAACCGTCAGATGCTCGGGATTTCCGGCACCGATGCCCACGATGAGAATGGTCTTCATACCGCCTTCCTGCCCGAGCCAGGCCGGGTTGACAAGTCAGGCTATGAACGATATTCAACCAGTTAGTAATATACCAATGGGTTGAATTAAAATGCCCGATACGTTGAGTACAACCCTAGCCGCCTTGGCTGATCCGACCCGACGGGCCATCCTTGCCCGGCTGGCCGAGGGCGAAGCCAGCGTCAATGAACTGGCAGAACCCTTCGACATGACGCTGGCCGCGGTCAGCAAGCATATCAAGGTGCTCGAGGGGGCAGGGCTCGTCAGTCGCGGCCGGCAGGCACAATGGCGCCCCTGCAAGCTGGAAGCTACGCCCATGCGCGAAGTTGCTGCACTGGTCGATTTTTACCGCCGTTTTTGGGAGCAGAACCTCGATCAGCTCGACGCCTATCTCAAGACACTGCAGACGCCTGAAACCGACACGAAGAACTGAGGAGACTTCCGATGAACGACCAGAGCTTTGCCAATCCCTTCAAGACCGAATTGCCCGATGATGAACCGATCATCATCATGTCGCGGACATTTGACGCTCCCCTCGCTCTGGTCTGGACCGTCTGGACCAGTCCAGAGCATGTTATACACTGGTGGGGACCACGCGAGGATAACCGGGTGGTCGAATATGACGTGCGCACCGGCGGCAAGTGGCGGATCATCTCGTCCATGGGCGATGGCGATGAGGTCACCTTCTTCGGCACCTATCTCAACGTTGTGCCCAAGAGCTTGATCCGCAACACTTTTGTCGTGGAAGGCATGTATCCCGAGGACGATCGCTTTTACGAGGAGCATCATTTCGAGGAACGCGACGGCCGAACTTTTTATCGCTCGATCAGCAAGCTAGAGAGCTTCGAACAGCGCCAGGGCGTTGTCGATAGTGGTATGGAATGGGGCGCCAATGCCTCCATGGCCAAGGTGGATGCCATCCTGGAGCGGCTGAAATCGGAGGCGTGAGGGGCTAGCGGCACATTCGATCCGCAATGACCCTTGGCGGCAATTGGCTAGCAGACTGTTAGCATTGAGACGACATATCGGCGCAAGCGGTGGCCTTTGGCCGAGTCTTGCTGGGTACCCCCACCTATCCTCCCCCTGATTAGGGGGAGGGACAGATCGAGCTCGTGGCGCGATCCAGTTCAAATCACCGGCCAAGTCCCTCCCCCTATCAGGGGGAGGATAGGTGGGGGTACCCCACAATGACACATGCGAAGCGCAACGTGTCGCAGTTGACCTTCCCATGGGGCAGGGCCTCTGACTGGCGCTGCCCAATCGGAAGGATTGCCCCATGAAGATGATTGTTGCCTTCTCCGCTTTTGCTCTCCTGCTCGCCACACCCACATTGGCGCAGGACCATTCCGGCCACGCCACGCCGGCGGAAACCGGCTCGGCCTCGACCGACGCTTTCGCGGCGGCCAATGCCAAAATGCATGAAGACATGGCGGTGGATTTCACCGGCGACGCCGATGTGGATTTCATTCGCGGCATGATCCCCCATCATCAGGGCGCCATCGACATGGCCAGGATCGTGATCGAACATGGCAGCGATCCCGAAGTGAAGGCGCTGGCCGAGGCGGTGATCACGGCGCAGGAAGGCGAAATTGCCTGGATGGAGGAATGGCTGGCCGCCCATGACCAGTTGAGCAATCTAGTCCCGCGTTGAGCGCCCGACCGAATTGCGGACGATCAACTCGGCGCGCAGCAGCACTTCCGTCTTTTTCGGCGCCTTGCCCTCGAGCAGGGCCAGCAGCAGATCCATGGCCTCTTCGCCGATCTTGAGGCGGGGCTGCTTCATCGTGGTCAGCGAAGGCGTGACGAAGCTCGAAAACGAGATGTCGTCGAAGCCCATGACGGAGAATTCGCGCGGCAGGTCGTAGCGGCGCGCGTTGAGGGAGATGATGACGCCCAG
The DNA here is from genome assembly GCF_963517015.1 of uncultured Devosia sp. Classification (NCBI taxonomy): domain Bacteria; kingdom Pseudomonadati; phylum Pseudomonadota; class Alphaproteobacteria; order Hyphomicrobiales; family Devosiaceae; genus Devosia; species uncultured Devosia sp. Next base: position 199,800 of record NZ_CAUQDV010000002.1, on the reverse strand, counting down.
CGCCGTCGCGTCGTTGACGCAGAGAAAAGCCGTCGGCAGCACATCGCGCACGAACATGGCTTCGGTGGCCTGGCGGCCCGACTCGGTCGTGCCATCACCGTCAAGGATCAGGCGCGGGTCGATCTTGATGCCATGGCCCTCAAGCGCCGCGCGATAGCCCGCTTCACGCAGCTGGTTGACCGCCTTGCTGGTCGAATGGCCGATAAAGGCAATGCGGCGGTGGCCCTGGCTGATCAGATGCTCGGCGGCGACGCGCGACCCCTCGAAATTGTCGACGCCGACAAAGGGAATGTCGCTGTTGCTGACCGGCTCGTTGACCGCGACCATAGGCGGCAGCCGTGCCTCGCCCGCGTCATTGCCAAAGCCATAGGGCAGGTGGCCGGTAAAGAGGATCAGCCCGTCGGCCTGGTTGGAGCTGATGAAGCGCAGATAATCGGTCTCGCGCGTCGCATCATTCTGTGTGTTGCCAATAAGAACCCCGTAGCCGCGCTTGCTGGCCTCGGTCTCCAGCCCGACGAGGATGTTGGAAAAATTCGGGTCGCCCACGTCCGGCGCCAGAATCAGGATCATGTTGCTCCGCCGCATGCGCAGCGAGCGGGCCATGGCATTGGTCGTATAGCCGGTACGGGCAATGGCCTCGTTCACCCGGCGCCGGGTTTCGTCGGCGACCTTGGTGGGCTCGTTGATGGCGCGGCTGACCGTGGCAATGGACACGCCGGCAATCGCCGCAACGTCTTCAATCGTGGCCAATTTGGAATGCTGCAAGATACGCTCCGCATGCCCACTGGCGCCCGCTGTCCCTGCCTGTAGCAGATGTCGCGATGGACGCCAGACCCTCCCCGATACGGTTATACCGTTTTCCGTTTGTGTAAACCTTTACATCATTCATGAAAACCTTTACATCAATCCAACATCGACGAAGAGCCGGGCAAACCAGCCGCGTCGGGAAACAGGGAGGGGCTGCGACATGACCAGTGCCGAAGGCACGCCTGCGACGTCGATCCTGACGGCAAACAGGATCTCCAAGTCGTTTGGCGATATCCCGGTGCTGTTCAGTGTCGATTTCGACATCAAGCCGGGCGAGGTCCACGCCATCATCGGCGAGAATGGCGCGGGCAAGTCGACCCTGATCAAGATCCTCTCGGGTATCGAACAGCCCACCGCCGGCTCGATCGCCTTTGACGGCAAGACCGTGGTTCTGCCGCCCAATGGCGAAGCCGAGGCCATGGGCATCGTGCTGATCCACCAGGAATTGAACCTGGCCGAACACCTGACGGTGGCGGACTCGATCTTCCTCGGTCGCGAAATCAAGAAATATGGCTTCCTTGATCTCAAGGAAATGCGCCGCCGCGCCCATGACGTCATGGAAACGCTGCATGTTCATGTCGACCCCGATGCGCGCATCAATACGCTCTCGGTCGCCGACAAGCAGATGGTGGAAATCGCCAAGGCCATCAGCCGCGATGCGCGCGTGCTGATCATGGACGAACCGACGGCCGTGCTGTCGGTGGGCGAGACCGAGACCCTGTTCGAGCAGATCCGGCGCCTGACCGCGCGCGGCGTGGCCGTGATTTTCATCTCGCACAAGCTCGACGAGATCATGGAACTGGCGCAGCGCGTCACCGTGCTGCGCGACGGACAGCTGATCGCCACGGTCTCCACCGAAGCGCTGACGCCCGATTCCATCGCCCAGATGATGGTGGGCCGCGAGCTTTCCAATCTCTATCCGCCCAAGCACGAGCCCGATGTCGATGCGCCGGTGGTGCTCTCGGTGCGCAATCTGGTGGCGCCGGGCGTCAAGGATGTATCCTTCGAGCTGCGTCGCGGCGCAATCCTCGGCTTTGCCGGGCTGATCGGCTCTGGTCGTACGGCGGTGGCCGAAGCCATTGTCGGGCTGACGCACAAGACGGGTGGCGAAATCACGCTCGACGGCAAGCCAGCCAATTTCACCGATGTCGCTGCATCTGTGGATGCCGGCCTGGCCTATATGACCAAGGACCGCAAGGGCCGCGGCCTGCTGCTCAATGTCGGCCTGCAGCCCAACCTGACGCTGCTGACGCTCAAGAAGCATCTGAAAAACGGCTTCCTCGACGGCAGGAGCGAGGAAAAGGCGCTGGAGCGTGCCACGCGCCGCTTCGACATCCGCGCCCGCGATGCCTCGGTGCGTGTCGGTCAGCTGTCTGGCGGCAACCAGCAGAAACTGATGCTGGGCAAGACCATGGAAAGCGAGCCGGACATCATCATCATGGATGAACCGACCCGCGGCATCGACGTCGGCACCAAGCAGCAGATCTATCACATCATCGCGGCGCTGGCCGCCGAGGGGAAGTCGATTATCGTCATCTCCTCGGAAATGCAGGAAGTCATCGGCCTCGCCCACAAGGTGCTGGTGATGCGCAACGGGCGCCTCGCCGGCACGCTCGAGGGCAGCGAGATCGGCGAAGCAGAAATCATGCGGTATGCCGCAGGCATCAAACAGGATGGGGACGATGAGCGTATCAGCGCATGAGGCAGCCAAGCCGTGGAAGGGCTTCCGGCTCGACCTCAAGACCGCAGGACCGCTTCTGGCGCTGATCCTGCTGGTGATCCTGGGCTATTCGCTCAATCCCGCCTTCCTCAACGAAGGCAATATCACCAATATCCTGACCCGCTCGGCCTTCATCGGCATCATCGCGGTGGGCGCGACCTTCGTCATCACCGCCGGCGGCATCGACCTGTCGGTTGGCTCCATGGCCGCCTTCATCGCCGGCGTCATGATCATCATCATGAATGCGGCGGTCGACGCCTGGGGCGCGTCGCTGGCCACGGTCTTTCTCGGCATCGGCTCGTCGCTGATCCTGGGTATCGGCGCCGGTTTCATCAACGGCTTCCTGACCACCAAGGCCAAGATCGAGGCCTTCATCGTGACCCTTGGCACCATGGGCATCTACCGCTCGCTGGTGACCTATTTCGCCGATGGCGGCACGCTGTCGCTCAACAATGGCGCGCGCGATATCTATCGCCCCGTCTATTACGAGAGCTTCCTGCGCATTCCCTATCCGGTCTGGGTCTTCATCTTCGTGGCCATCATCGGCTGGGTGCTGATGAACCGCACCGCCTTCGGCCGCTATTGCATGGCCATCGGCTCCAACGAGCATGTGGCGCGTTATTCGGCGATCAAGGTCGATCGCGTCCGCACCGCCACCTATATCCTGCAGGGTCTCTGCGTTTCGCTGGCCACCATCATCTATGTGCCACGCCTCGGTTCGGCCTCGTCGGCCACCGGCGTGCTCTGGGAGCTTGAGGCCATCGCGGCCGTGATCATCGGCGGCACCATGCTCAAGGGCGGCTTCGGACGCATCGGCGGCACGGTGATCGGCGCGCTGATCCTCACTGCCATCGGCAATATCCTGAACCTGACCGAGATCATCTCCAACTACCTCAACGGGGCGGTGCAGGGCGTGATCATCGTGGCAGCGGTCTATCTGCAGCGCGGTTCGCTGACCCGCAAGCGCAAGAAGGCGGAGTAGCGACTTCAAAGGAATTCCAGCCCGTAGGGCGGATAAAGCGGCGTCAGGGGACTTGGCGCCAAACATTGGTAGGGAGGACTAGAATTATGTCGTTGAAGGCAATTGCATTGGGCCTGTTGGCCACCTCCGTCCTGGCCGGTTCGGCCATGGCGCAGGACAAGATCAAGATCGGCGTGTCCATTCCGGCCGCAACCCATGGCTTCATGGGCGGTCTCAACTGGCACGCTGCCGAAGCTGAAAAGCGCCTCGAAGCCGCCAATCCCAATATCGACCTGATCATCGTGACCGCCGACGGCCCGGCCGACCAGGCCAGCGATCTGGAAGACCTGGTTTCGGTCCACCAGATCCAGGCTCTCGTCGTGCTGCCGTTCGAATCCGAGCCGCTGACCGAGCCGGTCCGTGCTGTCAAGGACACCGGGGCCTTCATCACCGTGGTCGACCGCGGCCTGACCGATACCTCGATCCAGGACGTCTATGTTTCGGGCAACAACACCGAAATGGGCGTGAACTCGGCCGAGTACATGAAGACCCGTCTGGGTGAAGGCGACAATATCGTCATCCTGCGCGGCATTCCGACCGTGCTCGATACCGAACGCTTCGACGCCTTCATGGGCGCCATCGAAGGCACGGGCATCAATGTGCTCGACAACAAGTTCGCCAACTGGAACCGCGATGACGGCTTCGAAGTGATGCAGGACTTCCTGTCGCGCTTCCCCGATATCGATGGTGTCTGGGCCCAGGACGATGACATCACCCTGGGCGTGGTCGAAGCCATCAAGGCAGCTGGCCGCGAGAGCGAAATGTTCGTGGTCGGCGGCGCCGGCATGAAGGAAATCGTCAAGGGCGTGATGGATGGCGATGAACTCGTCCCCGTCGACGTGCTCTATCCGCCGGCACAGATCGCCACGGCCATGGACGTGACGGTTGCGCACTTCACCTCGAACGGTCCGGTTGGCGGCACCTATATCCTGGGTTCGCCGCTGATCACCCAGGAAAATGCCGAGAGCTTCTACTTCCCGGACAGCCCGTTCTAAGACTGGATGGTTTGAAGAGATAATGCAGAGGGCGCCATCGGCGCCCTTTGTTTTTGCTGGGTACCCCCACCTATCCTCCCCCTGAAAAGGGGGAGGGACTTGGCCGGTGGGTGAGGCGAGATCGTGCCAAAAGCTGGATCTGTCCCTCCCCCTATCAGGGGGAGGTCAGGTGGGGGTACCCTCAGAAAACGCTCCTTCGCCAAATTTCTATAAAACTTGAAATGGTCACGGAACCAACGGTTACGCATCCCGTTTCTGCCGCGAGCCTCGGATGACGCCGGACTATTTGGTGCCGTTGGGGCTCACCAATCCCCTCTTTTGTCGGATCGGCCTGCATGCGAACGTCATGCTGGAGAGCTATTCTCGTGCCGAGGATTTCACGCGCAGAAGAGGAGACCTGCGATGACTTACATTTCCGGCTTTGTCATGCCCATTCCGGCGGGCAACAAGGACAAGTACAAGAGCCTCGTCGACCGCAGCGCGGCGCTGTTCAAGTCCTATGGCGTCCAGCGCATCATGGAAGCCTGGGAAGATGACGTGCCCGACGGCGAGGTCACCGATTTCCGCCGCAGCGTGAAGGCCACGGACGACGAGATGATCGTCTTTTCCTGGCACGAATATCCCGTCAAGGCGACGGCCGACGCTGCCGCCCAAAAGATGATGAACGACCCGGCCATGGAAGAAATGGGTCGCGACATGCCCTTCGACGGCATGCGCATGATCTACGGCGGTTTCTCCGTGCTGCATGAGCAGGGCACGCGCAGCAAGCCCGGCTATGTGGATGGCTCGATGATCCCCGTGCCGACGGATCGCCGGGACGAATATCGCGCCGTGCTCGAGCGCCAGGCCGCGGTCTTTGCCGAACTGGGCGCAACGCGCTTCGTCGATGCCTGGGGCGACAATATCACCGACGGCCAGCAGACCGACTTCAAGCAGGCCGTCAATGCCGGGCCAGACGAGACCACGGTGTTTTCCTTCATCGAATGGCCCGACAAGGCCACCCGTGACGCCGCCTGGCCGAAAATCTATGAAGACCCGCGCATGCATGAAGAAGGTACGCCGGGCGACGAAGCCCGCCGCGTTTTCGGTGGCTTCGTGCCCTTGATGGACGACTAGGCTTCGGGCGTATAGCCCGCGTCTTCGATCGCGGCCTTGCCCCTGGCCGCGTCGCCGGTGAAGCTGACTTTGTGGGTGCTGAGGTCCACGGTGATCTCGGCGCCCGGCAGGGCGTCTTCGAGGGCCTTGGTGACCGTGCCGACGCAATGGCCGCAGGTCATGTCGTTGACGGTGAATGTGGTCGTGTCGGTCATGTCAGTTCGCCTTTTTGGCCGGCTTTGCGCCAGCGAGATCGTCTAAAATGGGGCAGTCGGGACGGCTGTCGCCGCTGCAGCAATGGGAGAGATGCTTCAGCGTTTTGACCATGGACTGCAGCTCGGCGATCTTGGTTTCGAGCGCCGCGATATGGCCAGTGGCGATATCCTTGACCTCGCCGCTGGCCCGGCTCTTGTCCTGCCAGAGACCGAGCAGGGTTGCCGTCTCGTCCACCGAAAAGCCCAGCGTGCGGGCCCGCTTGACGAAGCGCAAGACATGGACTTCGTCGGCGCCATAGACGCGGTAATTGCTGTCGGTGCGTAGCGGCGCGCGGATCAACCCGATGGATTCGTAATAGCGGATCATCTTGGCCGAGACGCCCGAAGCGCTGGAAGCCTCACCGATATTCATGACTGGGCTCCTTTGACGAGGCGCAGGCGCTGCGCATTGCTGACGACGAGGACCGAACTGAGCGCCATGGCGCCGGCCCCGAACATGGGATTGAGCAGCAGGCCGAAAGCCGGATAGAGCGCGCCGGCGGCCAGCGGGATCAGCAGGACATTGTAGCCAAAGGCCCAGAAGAGGTTCTGCCAGATGTTGGCCATGGTGGCGCGGCTGATCGTGAGGGCGTTGAGCACGCCCCTGAGGTCGCCGCCCAGCAATACGACATCGGCGCTTTCGATGGCCGCGTCGGTGCCCGTGCCCACGGCAATGCCGATATCGGCTTCAGCCAGCGCGGGGGCATCGTTGATGCCGTCGCCGACATAGGCGACGACGCCCAGCGCGCGCAGGCCCTTGATGGCTGCGACCTTGTCGGCGGGGAGGACTTCGGCCCGAACCTCGTCGATGCCGAGTTGGCGCGCAATGGCGTCGGCCGTGCGACGATTATCGCCCGAGATCATCGCGGTCTTGAGGCCCATTTCGTGCAGAGCGGCGATCACCGCCTTGCTGGTCGGTTTGATCCGGTCGGCGACGACTATGGCGGCGGCGAGTTTGTCATCGATCGCGACAAACACCGGCGTCTTGCCCTCGTCGGCCAGCCTGTCGATGGCGTGCGAAAAGTCGGAAAAATCCAGGTGGCCGAGATGGCGCTGCGAACCGATCGAGACCAGCCGCCCGTCGACGCGCGCGCTGACACCGTGGCCGGCATGGGCATGGAAATCGGTGACCTGGCCAAGCGGCAAACCAGCCTTTTCCGCTGCGGTGACAATGGCCGAGGCGATCGGGTGCTCGGATTTTGCCTCCACCGCCGCAACCAGCGCCAACACCTCGTCATGGGTGAAATCGTCATCGAGAATGAGATCGGTAAGGGCCGGCTTGCCTTCCGTCAGCGTGCCCGTCTTGTCGAAGGCGACAACCCTGGCATCGCGCAATTGCTGCAGCGACTCGCCCCGGCGGAAGAGCACGCCCAGTTCGGCCGCGCGGCCGGTGCCCACCATGATGGACGTCGGCGTTGCGAGGCCCATGGCGCAGGGGCAGGCGATGATCAGCACAGCCACGGCATTGACCAGCCCGAACGCGTAAGCTGGCTGTGGGCCGAACACGACCCAGACCGCAAAGGTGGCGATCGCCAGAGCGATCACGGCGGGCACGAACCAGGCGGTGATCCGGTCGACCACGGCCTGGATCGGCAGCTTGCCGCCCTGCGCCTCTTCGACCATGCGAATGATCTGCGCCAGCATGGTATCGCCGCCCACCTTGGTGGCGCGGAAGCTGAAACTGCCGGAGGTGTTGAGCGTCCCGCCAATGACTTCAGTGCCCACGGTCTTGGAGACGGGCAGGGGCTCGCCGGAGATCATCGATTCATCGACATGGCTCATGCCCTCGATGATCTCGCCATCGACGGCGATCTTCTCGCCAGGGCGAACTTGGATCACGTCGCCCACCCGAACCTGCTCGATCGGCAATTCCACGATCTTTCCATCGCGGCTGACGCGTGCGGTTTTCGCCTGTTCGCGCACCAGCCGCTGAATGGCTTCGCCAGTGCGTCCCTTGGCCAGGGCCTCGAGCCAGCGGCCGACGAGGATCAGCGTCACGATGACGGCGGCAGCCTCGTAATAGATGAAGCGTGTGCCCTCGGGCAGCAGCGAGGGCGCGAAGGTGGCGACGACCGAATAGAGATAGGCCGCGCCTGCGCCCAGCGCGACCAGCGAATTCATCTCCGGCGCGCCACGCAGGAGGGCCGGAATGCCATGCTGGAAGAAGCGCCGGCCGGGTACGAAAAGCACGACGGTCGTGACCACGAAATAGGCCGTCCAAAGCACGTCCATCGGCACGGCTGCCATCAACCACATATGGAAGGGCATGTAGAAATGCCCGAGCATTTCCAGCACGAAAAGCGGCAGCGTCAGCGCGCCGGCGATCAGCACGTCGCGGCGGAGAATCGCCGCGTCCTCATCGTGGTGGCCATGCCCGGAATGGCCTGCGGAAGGCGTTTCCGGCACTTTTTCTGCCTGGTAGCCAACCTTCTGAATGGCCCCAATTAAATCTGCCTCGGCGCCGCCGGTGACGGTCGCGCGCTCGGTCGCAAGGTTGGCAGAGGCGCTGCTTACGCCCGAGACTTTGAGAATTGACCGCTCAACCCGCGCCACACAGGAGGCGCAGGTCATACCCTTGATATTGATTTGTATTTTGTCTTTCTGGACGTGTTCATTCATGGTTTTTCACCTCGTCCCCGCACATATAAGGCTTCCCATCATGGGAAGGTCAAGGCCTCCGGTCCGCGCGCTTGCCATTGAGTGATCGCCATGCAGCACAAGGCCAGATCGCGTCGCAGCGAGCCCTGCATTGCTCCAGGTCAATCTGGCCTGCGGCAGACTGGCACTGCGACAGTTGCGCAGCTTAAGGCAGCAATTCCGCAGGCCTATACCGGACCTGTCAGGAGACGAAATGCCATGCAGCACGTCCGCAGCGACATCCAGGGAACCCCGGCCCATGTCCCTACGCCCGCGCTTTGCGCGAGTTGCAAGGTCATGCATCAGGGAATTTGCAGTGCCTTGACCGCCGAGCAACTTCTTTCCATTTCGCGGCAGACCCGCCGCGTTCAGTATCGGGCCGGCGAAGAGCTGATGGCCGACGCCGAGCCCATCATCAACTACGGCAATGTGCTGCGTGGCGTGGTCAAGCTTTCCAAGGTCCTCGAGGACGGGCGGCAGCAGGTCGTCGGCCTGCAGTTCGCGCCGGACCTGCTGGGGCGCCTGTTCGCCAGCGAAAGCCGGGTGACCGCCGAAGCGGCCTCCGATGTCGACATGTGCCTCGTGCCCAAGGCGGCGCTCGAAACGCTGGTGCGCGAAAATCCCGAGCTCGAACACCGCATCATGCTGCAGGCGCTGCGCGACCTCGATGAAGCGCGCGACTGGATGGTGACCCTGGGTCGCAAGACGGCCGCCGAAAAGGTCGCGAGCTTCCTCTATCTCATTTCCAGCCATATCGATCCGGCTGGGGCTGTCACCACGTTCGACCTGCCGCTCAGCCGCGCCGACATTGCCGATTTCCTCGGCCTAACCATCGAAACCGTCAGCCGCCAGATGAGCCGCCTCAAGGCCGACAACATCATCGAGATCGAGAACTACCGGCACGTGTCGGTGCCCTCGCTGTCGCTGCTGCGTCTCCGCTGCGGCTAGAGCAGGCGACCCTCCCGCATGCTCAGGATGCGATCCACCGTGCCTTGGGGGATCGCGGCATGGGTGACGACGATCACCGTCTTGCCCTGCGCCGCCGTGCGGAGCGTCTCGAAGAAAGCGACTTCTGCCGTGTGATCGAGACCCGTCGTGGGTTCGTCCAGCAGGAGGATTTTTGCCGGCGACAGCAGCACACGGGCAAGGCACAGGCGACGCGCCTGGCCGGCTGAAACCGTGCGGCCACCTTCGCCCACCAGGGCGTCGAGCCCCTGTGGCAGTCCCCGTGCAAATTCACCGAGGCCAGCGGCATCGAGGGCCGCCCAGAGCGCGGCATCATCGGCCTCAGGCCGCCCGATCTGCAGATTGGCGCGGATCGTGTCGTTGAACAGCGGGCTGTCCTGGCTGAGCAGGGCAACATGGGCGTGCAGATCGGCAAGGGCGAGCCGGCCAACCGGCACGCCGCCCAGCGTGATCGTGCCGCTTTGCGGATCGGCGAGACGCAGCAGCAGGTTGAGCAGGCTCGACTTGCCGCCGCCGCTCGGGCCGGTGATGGCGACATGCTCGCCGGATGCGACTGTCAGGTCGAGGCTGTCCAGCACGCGCGGGCCACCATAGCTGAAGCTGACGTCGCCAAGGGCAATGGTCATGTCCTGCGGCATCGGGGCCGGGTGGATCGGATCGGCGACGGTGATCGGCGTTTCGGCGATGGCGGTCAGCCGTTCGGCCGCGGCCATGGCCGTGGTCAGCTTGCTGACACTGCGCACGATGACGCTTGTGGCTTCGAAACTGCCCATGATGGCGAGCAGCAGGCCAGCCAGCACCGGCCCCTCGACCAGCCCGGCCTCGAGAGCGACAAGCCCAAGCCAGAGCGAGCCGACCAGCGCCAGCGCCGCCAGCGTCTGCACCGCGAAAGCGGCAAAGGCCGTGAGCGTGGCAAGACGCCCCTTGCTCGCGCTGAGTCGCGCAGACGTCGCGTCGAACCCGGACTGCGCCGTGCCGAGGACGCCAAAGATCGTGAGATCGGCATGGCCTTCGATCCCGTCCAATACGGCAGCGCGGGCATCGGCAGCACGGGTGACCATGTCCTGCCCGACGCGGCGGCTGACCAGCACCACACCGGCAGGCACGACCAGCACGGCGAGGGCATAGCAAAGCCCGAAGACCAGCGCCGCGCCGGGCAGCAGCCAGGCCATGAGGGCGGTCAATGCGGTGCCGACGACCAGTGCCGCCGTGATCGGGCCGATGGCGACGAGGAATGCTGTATCCAGCGCATCGACATCGGCGGTCAGCCGGCTGACCAGATCGCCATGGCGCAATCCGCGGTCGGCCAGAGGCAGTCGCGGAAACAGCCGGGCAAATAGCCAGCCGCGCAGGTCGGCGAGCAGCCGCAGCGTTGCATCATGTCCCACCAGCCGTTCGCCGTAGCGCGCGAGAATGCGGATAAAGGAAAAGGCGCGCACCAGCGACGACGGCACGAAGAGATTGAAGGACAGGCCTAGCGTGGTCAGCGCCGTGGCGGTGACGAACCATCCCGACGTGCCGAGAAGTGCAACGCCGGCCAGCAGGGTGATCAGCGAAAGCAGCAGCGCCAGCGCAAAGCCGCCGAGCTGGCTGGTGAACAGGGCGCGAAAGGCGAGGAGGGACTTCATGCTATGCTCCGATCCTGCTGCTTGATGGCGACGGGCACCAGTTTCTCTCCGGCAATGCGCCAGACCTTGTCCATCTGTGAGGCGACGGCCAGCGAATGGGTGACCACGATCATCGTGCGGCCACGCGCATAGTGGCGGATGTCGTCCAGCACGGCCTGCTCGAGGTCAGGGTCGAGATGGGCGGTGGGTTCGTCGAGCAGCAGCAATCCCGCGTCGCGCAGATAGACACGGGCCAGCGCCAGCCGCTGCACCTGCCCCCCGGAGAGGCCATGCCCCCCTTCGCCAAGAACGGTATCGAGACCCTCCGGCAGCGCATCGGCAAAAGCGGCGGCATGGGCCAGTTCGGCCGCACGGCGGATTTCAGCCTGGGTCGCGGCAGGGCGGGCGAGGGCGATATTGTGGGCCATGCTTCCGGCGAAAACGCGCGGCTTCTGGCCCAGCATGGTGACACGGGCGCGCAATTGCTCTTCAGGCCAGTCTGCCAGGGTGCGCCTGTCGAGGGTAATGTCGCCCTCATGGCTGCGCAGTCGCACCATGGCCTCGAGCAGTGTCGACTTGCCGATGCCGCTCTGGCCCAGAATGGCGACATGCTCGCCGGGCGCCACGGTCAGATCGGCGCCGTCCAGCACGATGCGGGCACCATCGGGCGTGCGCAGCGTGAGATTGCCGATGCTGACGCCAATGGCGCCCTTGTTCTGCATCAGCGGTGCATCGGCCAAGGCAGGGGTCGACCTGGGCAGGGTGCCCAGCTGCGCCTCGATCTCGCCAATGGCGGCTTTTGCCGAGGCGCGGTCATGATAATGGGCGGCGAGGAGGCGCAGCGGATGATAGACCTCGGGCGCCATCAGCAGCAGGAAAAGCCCCAGTTCCAGCGTCATCGGCGTCGACCGCAGATGCAGATAGCCGATGAAGTCGAGGCCGATATAGAGCGCCAGCCCCGCCACGCCGAGCGCGGCGAAAAATTCCAGCACGGCCGAGGACAGGAAGGCGATGCGCAGCACCCTCAGATTGCGGCGTCGCAATTCGTCGCTGGCCGCAACGATGCCTGCCGTTTCAGCCTCGGCGCGGCCGAAGAGCTTCAGCGTCATCAGGCCGCGCAACCGGTCGGAGAAGCGCCCGGTGAGCAGGCTGAGCGCACGGGCCTGCCGCCGCGTGGCGATCTGTGCGCCGATGCCGGCCAGTGCCATGAAGACGGGAATGAGCGGGGCGGTGACCAGAAACAGCAGGCCGGCCAGCCAGTCGAGCGGCAGGATGACGGCGCCAAAGGCGATGGGCAGGATGGTGGCGCCGATCATCGCCGGCAGATAGCGCGAAAAGAAGGCGTCAAGCGCCTCGACCTGATCGACAATCGCCGCAGTGGCTGCGCCCGCCTGCGCCCGCTCGGCCTCGCGCGGCGAACCTGACAGCAATTGTCCGTAGAGCGCACCGCGCAACTGCGTCTTGATAGCTTCGGCGGCAGCGGTGCCGGCGCGATCACCAATGGCGCCAAGAGCAGCGCGGATGATCAGAAGAGTCAGGATCAAGCCAACGCTGGGGCCGAGCGTCGAAATCGCTGCGCCGCCCTCGATCGACTGGCCGATCACCGCCGCCAGCGTCCAGGCCTGCCACACCAGCAGGGCACCACCGACGAGCGGTGCAGCAATGGCCACGCCCAGCCAGAGGCCGCCGTGGCGGGTCAGGCTCGATAGCGTTTTCCCGTTCTGGCGATCGGCAGTCAGTGCATTGGACATTGGCTTCTCTCGATGTTGAGCGCACCATAGCGAAGCGCAGGCGCCAACCTTTGATCTGAATCAAGGAATGGCGCGCGCTTATTGCCTATGAGGAAAGGACTTTCTGCCCTTTGGGGTGCGGCCAATCATAGGGGCTCCAGACCATGATCGACATGACAGTCGTCGAACTCTCGCGGTGGCAATTTGCCGTCACCGCCATGTATCATTTCATTTTTCCGCCGCTCACCATCGGCCTTTCCGTGATGATGGGCATCATGGAAAGCGTCTATGTGATGACCGGACGCGACGTCTGGCGCAAGGCGACCCTGTTCTGGGGCACGCTGTTTGGCGTCAATTTCGCCATGGGCGTTGCGACGGGCATCGTCATGGAATTCCAGTTTGGCATGAACTGGAGCTACTACAGCCACTATGTCGGCGACGTCTTCGGTGCGCCGCTGGCCATCGAAGGCCTGATGGCCTTCTTCCTCGAAGCCACCTTTATTGGCCTCTTCTTCTTTGGCTGGGATCGTCTCAGCAAGGTCGGCCACCTGGCCGTGACCTGGCTGACGGCGCTGGGCGCCAATTTCTCCGCGCTCTGGATCCTCATCGCCAATGGCTGGATGCAGAACCCGGTCGGCGCCAAGTTCAATCCCGACACCATGCGCATGGAAGTCACCGACTTCATGGCGGTGATCTTCAACCAGGTGGCGCAGGCCAAGTTCGTCCATACCGTCAGCGCCGGCTATCTCTGCGGCGCGGTGTTTGTTTTCTCGATCTCCTGCATCTTCCTGCTCAAGGGCAAGCATGTCGAGATCGCCAAGCGCTCCATGGTGGTCGCCGCAAGCTTCGGTCTTGCCTCGGCGCTGTCGGTCGTCGTCCTGGGTGACGAAAGTGGCTATGTCGCCACCGAACACCAGAAGATGAAGATCGCGGCCATCGAAGCCAGCTACGAGACCGAACCTGCTCCGGCACCGTGGACGGTATTCGCCCTTCCGGGCGAGGACGGCGGGGCGCCCGAGTTCAAGATCCAGATTCCCTGGATGGGCGGCCTGATCACCACGCGGTCCGTCGATCTGCCCATGCCGGGCATCGAGGAACTGGTCACCCACGCCGAAACCCGCATCCGCTCGGGCATGGTGGCCTATGACGCGCTGCAGGAAATCCGGGCCGACGGCAATAACGTCAATGCCCGCCTGGTCTTCGAGCAGCACTGGCCCGACCTCGGCTATGGCCTGCTGCTCAAGCAATATCGCGAGGATGTCGGCAATGCCACGGACGAAGAGATCGCCATGGCAGCCGAATATACCGTGCCCGATGTCTGGCCACTGTTCTGGACCTTCCGCATCATGATGGGCCTGGGCTTCTTCTTCATCGCCTTCTTCGCGCTGACCTTCTACCGCGCCTCGCGCGGCTGGATCGGCACCAATCGAGGCATGCTTTGGCTGGGCGCCCTGCTGCTGCCCACGCCCTGGATCGCCATCGAGTCCGGCTGGTTCATCGCCGAATATGGCCGCCAGCCCTGGGTGGTGGAGGGCGTCCTGCCCACCTTCTACGCTGCCTCGGGTCTCCACTTCTGGGACCTGGTGATTTCGCTGAGCCTGTTCACCCTGCTCTATTCGATCCTGGCGATCATTGCGGTCTTCCTGATGATCAAGATCGTCAAGGCCGGCCCCCAGGACAAGCTCTTTGCCGCCGATGAAAGTGACGACGAGGATTTCGTCGTCGCCGCTCTCCCCGCCACTGCTGCCAACAAGGGACTTGGATCGTGACCACTCTCCCGCTCGACTACGAAACCCTCCGCCTCATCTGGTGGCTGCTGCTGGGCATCTTGCTGATCGGCTTCGCCATCATGGGCGGCCGTGACCTGGGCGTCGGCGCGTTGCTGCCGATCACCGCGCGCAATGATGAAGAACGCCGCGTGCTTATCAACCTGATCGGCCCGACCTGGGAAGGCAATCAGGTCTGGCTCATCCTGGGTGGCGGCGCCATTTTTGCGGCCTTCCCGCCGCTCTATGCCGTCAGCTTCTCCGGCTTCTATCTCGCCATGTTCGTGATCCTGCTGGCGCTGATCATTCGGCCCGTGGGCTTCAAGTTCCGCGGCAAGGTCAAGGACCCGCGCTGGCGCGCCACCTGGGACTGGGCGCTGTTCATCGGCGGCTTCGTGCCCTCGGTGATCTTCGGTGTTGCCGTGGGCAATGTCCTGCTCGGGGCGCCCTTCCATCTCGATGACACCATGCGCAGCTTCTACACCGGCAGTTTCTTCGGCCTGCTGACGCCCTTCGCGCTGCTCTGTGGTCTGGTGAGCCTGGGCATGATTGCGACGCAAGGCGCCGCCGTCATTGCCACCCGCACAGAGGGGGCAATCGCCAGGCGGGCGCGGACCTATGGCAGCATCTCGGCCATTGCCACCATCGTGCTCTTTGCCCTGGCCGGCGTCTGGGTTGCCTTGGGCATCGACGGCTACGCCATCACCAGCGCTGTCGACGGCAATGCCGCCATCAATCCGCTGGCCAAGACGGTGGCGCTGACCCGCGGCGGCTGGCTGGCCAATTACGGCACCTATCCCTGGATGATTGCCGCACCGGTCATCGGCTTCCTGGGGCTCCTTGGTGCTCTGCTTGGCCTGCAATTGCGCTGGCGCCTGCCGACGCTGCTGGCATCGAGCCTTGCCATCTTCGGCGTGGTCTCGACGGCGGGGCTGTCGCTCTTCCCCTTCCTCCTGCCATCCTCGACGCTGCCGGAATCCAGCCTTACCCTCTGGGATGCGTCGTCCAGCCATCTGACGCTCTTCATCATGCTGATCGCCACGGCCATCTTCCTGCCGATCATCCTGGCCTACACGGCCTGGGTGTTCCGGGTAATGCGCGGCACGGTCAGCACGACATCGCTCGAAAAGAACCCCAACGCCTATTAGGAGACGCAGATGTGGTATTTCTCATGGATCCTCGGCCTGGGTCTCGCCTGCTCCTTTGCCATCCTCAACGCCATGTGGTTCGAGATGCGCGAGGACCGGCGCATCGCCATTGAAGAAGGCCGGGAGCCGATCCAGCGCTGAATCGCAGGCCTGCCGAACCGGCTGACCGCCTCGCGCATGGCTCTTTACCGGATGGTCAAAAATCCCTTAACGCGGGCGTCACGCAAGTGGCGCCCGTTTTTCATTGCGAAATCAAGGACGTGTGGCGACGCGTGAAACCCGGATGGGTGCAGCTCGGCGTGTCTAACCTGAACCGAACATGACAGCCCTGCCTCTTTTGGTTGCACTAAATGCATAACAACTGTGCAGTAAGGCCATCTTCTAATCACGACAGACCGGGTCTACATAGGGGTCATCAAGTGAAGGGGAAATGAAATGAACATCCGCCAGAAAATCGCTCAGTTTGCTCAGTATCAGCGCACCATGCGCGAGCTTAACGCTCTCGACGCCCGTCAGCTCAATGACCTCGGCATCACCAAGGGCGACATCAAGAATATCGCTCGCGGCACCTACGCCAACTAAGCGATAACAGACTATTCGTGCTGTAGATGAAGGCGTCCACCAGGGCGCCTTTTGTCTTTTCCGGCCGTGGTTTTACTTATGCGTTGCTAAAGCCCGCTAGCGGATCAGATCCGCGGCCTTGCCTCCCAATGCGGCAACCAGGTCATCCGGCCTGATCCGGATCTGCAGCCCACGCTGCCCGCCGTTGAGGAAGACTTCCTCCTCCAACGTCGCCATTTCCTCGACACAGGTCGGGACGAGTTTCTTCTGTCCGAACGGGCTGATCCCGCCCACCTTGTAGCCCGTCAGCCGCTCGGCATCGGCCGGCTTCATCATATGCGCCGACTTGCCGCCAAAGGCCGCGGCGAGCTTTTTCATGTTCACTTCCTCGTCCGACGGCACCACGACGCAGACCGGCTTGCCATCGACCTCGGCCATCAGCGTCTTGAGGACGATAGACGGCGATACCCCCATGGCCTCGGCCGCCTGCAATCCGACGCGATCGGCATCTGGATTGTAGTCATAGGTGGCGGTGGTGAAGGCAATGCCGGCCTTGGCCAAAGCGAGCGTCGCGGGCGTGGTCTTGGACATGGGGGGAGATTATGGGGACGGCGTTTGGCGTGGAAGAGGATTTTTGTCGCATGCGGTGCTTCCAAATCCACGATGTCATCCCGGCCTTGAGCCGGGATCCACCTTGAGATGTGGGGTCTGCCGCAAGGTGGTTAATCGAGGCACGACGACCTTGCGGACGTGGTCTGATCTCAGGATGGGCCCCGGCTCAAGGCCGGGGTGACACCGAGTGCGTTGCTCGTTCAGCGCGCTGCCGAAACCCTACCGTCCCCTTTCCACGATCCGCCCCTCCATCGCCCCGATATCCCGCAGCAGGTGCGGCGAGGCATGGATCAGGTCGATGGTCGCGCGCCGGCGCCGACTGTGCAGCCTGTGCAATTGCCACAACCGGAGCACGCGCCGAAAACTCAGGCGCGGCAGGCGAATAGCCGGTTGGGCACACTTGGTCACCATGATCGTGCTCGTCATAGCCCTAACCACCCTTATGCGAGTGGCCTCCTTGAGTATTTTCCATGATCACAACATGGCTGGAAATTGGGGCGATGACGAACTAAACGTCAGAGGGTTGGCATAAGGAGATTTGATCCATGTCGAACCTGCCGCCTTTGACGGCCGTGCGCGCATTCGAAGCCGTTGCCCGGCATTTGAGCTTTACCCGCGCTGCCGAGGAATTGGGCATGACCCAGGCTGCGGTGAGCTATCAGATCAAGATTCTGGAGGAGCGCGTTGGTGCGCCGCTGTTCCTGCGCAAGCCGCGGCAGATCATGCTGAGCGAGACCGGCGCCCGGCTCGCGCCGCGGGTCGCGCAGGCCTTCGAGATGATGCGAACCGCCTTTGCCGACATGCGCGGGCAGGTCGACAACTTGCTTTCGATCACCTCGGTCCCAACCTTTGCCAGCCAATGGCTGGCGCAGAACCTTGGCCTGTTCCAGATCGCTCACCCGGACATTGCCGTGCGGCTCGACAGTTCCAGCAATCTTGCCGATCTGGTCAATGACGAGTTCGACATCGGCATCAGAACCATACCCGGTCCTCAGGAGAGCAAGGGGCTGGTCTGCCACCTGCTGCTGGAGGCCGACTTTACGCCGCTGCTGAGCCCCGCGCTGGCGGACAGTGTCGGCGGTATCAACCAGCCCGAGGACCTGCTGAAACTGCCCATTCTCGACCCCGAGGATGAATGGCTGGCGCAATGGTTCGCCGCCGTCGGCGTGCCCGGCTATTCCATCGAAGGGCGGCCGCTCAGCATGATGGGCCTGCAGAGCCTCCTCGCCACGGCCGCCATGGCCGGGCGCGGCGTCTCCATGCTGACGCCAGCCTTCTTCAAGGACGACATTGCCGCCGGCCGCTTGATCCAGCCCTTCGACCTGCTCGCACCGGCGGGCAGGGGCTATTACCTCGTCTATCCCGAAAGCCGCCGCAACAGCCCCAAGATCAAGGCCTTCCGCGACTGGATTCTCGAAGCCAGCAGGCCGCTTCGCGGAGACAGCTAGAAGATCGACCTGTCCCGCGCCACGATCTCGGCAAGGAAGTCGGCGACCAGCGCCACGCGGCGAATGCTGCGCAGGTCCTCATGCACCACGGTCCAATAGGAGCGGGTCAGCCTGTGTTCCGTCAGCACCGGTACGAGGCCGGCATCGCGGCTGGCCATGAAAGCATGCAGAATGCCAATGCCGGCCCCGGCGCGCACCGCCTCGGTCTGGCCCATGGCAGATGACACGGCCAGCGACGAGCGCCAGCCTTTCATGAACTCGTCGGTATAGTTGAGCGAAGCGGTATAGAGGAGGTCATCGACATAGCCGACGAGGCGATGGGCCGAGAGATCGTCGAGCGCCTGTGGCGTACCATGGGCGCCGAGATACGACTGCGCCGCATAGAGCCCAAGCCGGTAATCGGTGAGCTTGCGCGCCACCAGCCGACCCTCGCGCGGCCGCTCTAGCGTCACGGCGATATCGGCCTCGCGGCGCGATAGCGAAAAGGCACGCGGCACCGGCACCAGCTCGATGCGCAAGCCCTTATGACGCTCGGACAATTCGCCCAGCCGCGGCGCGAGGAATGCCACGCCAAATCCGTCCGGCGCACCGACCCGCACCGTGCCGTCGATCAGGCTGTCGGCGCCCGCCGCCTGGCTGGCGGCCAGCATGGCGCTTTCCATCCGCTCGGCATGGACCAGGAAGCGTTCGCCCTCGCCGGAAAGCTCGCTGCCATTGGTCTTGCGGGCAAAGAGGCGAGCGCCCAGCGACTCCTCCAGCGCCGTCAGCCGCCGGGCGACCGTCGCATGGTTGAGCCCAAGGCTGCGCGCAGCGCCCAGGATTTGCCCATTGCGCGCCACGGCAAGGAAAATCCGCACATCGTCCCAATTCATGACTTCAATTTCCGCACAACGGATAGCAATTCTATCGCATTGCGATGCGTCAAATATAGCGCGATGACAGAGCCAACAACAAGGGAGACTGCGCATGCGCACCATTGGCCATTTCATCAACGGCACCGAAACCACCGGCAACAGCGCCGAATTTGTGGATGTGTTCAATCCGGCCACCGGCGAGGTGCAGGCCCGCGTCGCGCTGGCCACCGAGGCTGACCTCAATGCTGCCGTCGCCTCCGCCGCCGAAGCCCAGCCCAAATGGGCCGCCACCAATCCGCAGCGTCGCGCCCGTGTTTTCTTCAACTTCGTCGCGCTGATCAACCGCGACATGCAGGCCCTGGCCGAATTGCTGAGCCTCGAGCACGGCAAGACCGTTGATGACGCCAAGGGCGATATCTTGCGGGGCCTCGAAGTGGCCGAGTTCGTTGCCGGTGCGCCCCATCTTCTCAAGGGCGAATTCACCGATGGCGCCGGCCCGGGCATCGACATGTATTCCATGCGCCAGCCGGTCGGCATCGGCGCCGGCATCACGCCGTTCAACTTCCCGGCGATGATCCCGCTCTGGATGCTGTCGCCCGCCATTGCCGCTGGCAATGCCTTTATCCTCAAACCCTCCGAACGCGATCCTTCCGTGCCGGTGAAGCTCGCCGAACTGGCCATTGAAGCCGGCCTGCCGCCGGGCATTCTCAATGTCGTCCATGGCGGCAAGGCGGTTGTCGATGGCATCCTGCATCACGACCAGATCAGTGCCGTGAGCTTTGTCGGCTCGACCCCGATCGCCCGCTATGTCTATGCCACAGCGGCGGCTGAAGGGAAGCGCGTGCAGGCCTTTGGCGGGGCCAAGAACCACATGATCATCATGCCCGATGCCGACATGGAAAAGGCCGCCGACGCCCTGATGGGTGCCGGCTTCGGCTCGGCTGGCGAGCGCTGCATGGCGGTCTCGGTGGCTGTGCCGGTGGGCGATGAAACCGCCGATCGCATCATTGCGGCGCTCAAGCCGCGCATCGAAAAGCTCAAGGTCGGCCCGGCGTCGGACAAGGGTTCTGAAATGGGCCCGGTCATCACCAAGGCCAGCCAGGACAAGATCAACGGCCTGATCGACAAGGGTGTGGAGCAGGGCGCCGAGCTGGTCGTGGACGGGCGTGGCTTCAAGCTGCAGGGCTACGAGAATGGCTATTTCGTCGGCCCGACGCTGTTCGACCATGTCACGGCCGACATGGACATCTACAAGGAAGAAATCTTCGGTCCGGTGCTGAGCGTTGTCCGTTCAGGCACTTACGAGAAGGCGCTCAAGCTCACCATGGACAATCCCTATGGCAATGGCACGGCGATCTTCACCCGCGACGGCGACGCGGCCCGCGACTTTGCCGCCCGCGTCAATGTCGGCATGGTGGGCATCAACGTGCCCGTGCCGGTGCCGCTGGCCTATCACAGCTTCGGCGGCTGGAAGGCCTCGGCCTTCGGCGACCTCAACCAGCATGGCACGGATTCGATCAAGTTCTGGACCAAGACCAAGACCGTCACGGCCCGTTGGCCGAGCGGCATCAAGGACGGCGCTGAATTCCAGATGCCGGTCATGAAGTAAGGTTGAAGGGCTGCTGACGCAAACCGTCAGCGGCCCTTGCCATGTTGATCCCGAAAAGGGACTGCCATGGACCTCGACCAGCTCAATGCCATCATCACCCGCGCCAAGGCCGCGACCTATGTGGGTGGCGGCATGCCCGCACCATCGAGCCGGCTGGGCTCGCACGACATCGGCTGGGCCGAGGGCGACTGGCACTATCTCGACAGCTATTTCGGCGGGACGGACTTTCTGGGGCAAGAAGTGCTCTGGCATGCCGGGAGCCCGGTCTGGTCGATGAGCTACTACGGCTATATCCGCCGCGCCGACCTGATCGACGGCGAAAGGGCAGGGGCGACCATCAAAGGCGCGCTGGCGGCCCTCTATGGCGAGGGGCGGTTTCTCGGCGGCTTCGAGTGGGACGGCCCGCATGGGCACTATCGTGATGCCAATGAGGGCAGTGTCGCCCAGTTCCGGGGGCGCGAGGCGATCCTCGTCGGCAGGGTGGAAGCCTATGCGCTGGACTATTTCGGCGGGCTGATCCGGGCATGAGGGCGTTACGCCCTCGATGCACCCAAACCCTCGATGTCATCCCGGCCTTGAGCGGGATCCATCTCGAGATTTCTCGTCCCGCCGCAAGGTTGACGTGCTTGTACCAACCACCTTGCGGCTGTGGTGCGATCTCAGGATGGGCCCCGGCTCAAGGCCGGGGTGACATCGCGTGTGGGACGCGGGCTGTGCGTCTCGGCGACATGCTTGAAAAAACGAAGGCCCGGTGACGGATCACCGGGCCTCCGTTTTCGTCTCTGGGAGGAGATCGAAACGGGTTTAGACGATCCCGCCCGAGCCGCCTTCGACCGCCGGCCGCACTTCGGCGACCTTCTGGCGGTAGCCTGAGGCGCGGTAGGTGGCGAGCAGGTCGATGGCGCCGCCCTTTTCGAGGCGCGACATGGCCAGGATCGGCTCGACATCGGTACGATAGGCGTGACGCAGCTGCTGGGTTGCGGTCAGCGCGTCATTGGCCTCCTGCGCGCCCTTGAGCGTCGTGCGGTCAACCAGCAGCGCCTGCGCATAGGCACGCTGCACGTCCGAAGCCGACAGCATCAGCGACTCGATCGGGTCGGTGACATTGTGGGACTGGTCGAGCATGTGCGCCGGGTGGAAATCGGGCTGGCGGTTTTCGATGTCGACCAGCTCGTTGAACACCAGGAACAGGCGGTAGGGATCGATCGCACCGGCGTCGAGGTCGTCGTCGCCATACTTGCTGTCATTGAAATGGAAGCCGCCGAGCTTGCCGAACTGGGCAAGGCGGGAAACGATCATCTCGATGTTCACATTCGGCGCGTGGTGGCCGAGGTCGACGAGGCACAGGGCCTTGTCGCCCAGCTCCTTGGCGATGATGTAATTGGTGCCCCAATCCTGCACGACGGTCGAATAGAACGCCGGCTCGTACATCTTGTGCTCGGTGTAGAGCTTCCAGTCGTCGGGCAGGTCGGCATAGATCGCCTTGGCCGAGTCGAGGTAATGGCCGAACTGGTCGGCGAAATTGACCTGGCCGGGGAAGTTCGAACCGTCGCCGATCCAGATGGTCAGCGCCTTGGAGCCGATCGTCTTGCCGATTTCGATACATTCGAGATTGTGCTCGATCGCCTGCTGGCGCGTGCCCTTGTCAGCATGCGACAGCGAACCGAACTTGTAGCTCTGCAGCTGCCCGCGGGCATCCGAGAAGGTGTTCGAATTCATCGCGTCAAAGCCGAGGTTGAAGCGGCTGGCGGCCTGCTTCAGCCGGTTCGGATCGGCCTTGTCCCACGGAATATGCAGCGAGATCGTGCGGCTGGCCTGCGACAGCTGGGTGACCACGGCGCAATCCTCGATCTTGTCGAAGACGTCGCGCGGCTCGCCGGCGCCGGGGAATTTGGCAAAGCGCGTGCCGCCGGTGCCCACGGCCCAGGAAGGCAGGGCCACGGAAAACTCGGCAACCTTGGCCTTGATGTCGTCAATGGCAATGCCGCGTCGGTCGAGGCGTTCGCCCAGCGATTCATAGTCGGCATGCAGGTCATCGACCCGCTTGGCATTCTCGGCTTCGACGACGGAAGTGTCGATCATATATTCGGTCATAGTCTTGCTCCTTGCGGATACCCGACACTATGCCAACCCGGCCGAAGCCGGGGTGGCATCTGTCTGCGGTATGACCGCGCACTCCTAGCGCGTGAACGACTGGGCGTTGCCCGCGTCGACATTGATGATGTTGCCGGTCGACTTGGCCGAGGCTTCCGAAGCGAAGAAGTAGATGGCTTCGGCGATATCCTCGGGGAAGACCGAACGCTTGAGCATGGAACGCTCGCGATACATCTCCTCAAGGCCATCCTTGTCGGTCTTGTAGGTCGAGGCGCGCTGCTCGAGCCATTCGCCGGCCCAGATCTTGGAGCCACGCAGCACGGCGTCGGGATTGACCACATTGACGCGGATCTGTTCGCCTGCGCCTTCAAGCGCCAGGCATCGTGCCAGGTGGATTTCCGCAGCCTTGGCGGTGCAATAGGCCGACGCGTTGGGCGAAGCGGCAAGACCGTTCTTGGACGCGACGAACACCACATTGCCGCCGATCTTCTGCTGGCGGAACAGGCGGAAGGCCTCGCGCGAAACGAGGAAATAGCCCGTGGACAGGATGTCCATGTTCTTGTTCCACAGCTCGAGCGTCGTCTCTTCGATCGGTGCCGAAGAGGCAAGGCCGGCATTCGACACGAGGATGTCGAGGCCACCAAATTCGACCACGGCATGAGCGAAGCCGGCGATGACCTGCTCTTCGCGGGTCACATTGATATTGACCGGGCGGACAAAGTCCTTGCCGAACACGCCCGACAGTTCCTCGGTCGCATTGTCGAGCGCCGTCTGGTCGATATCGGCCAGCACCACACACGCGCCTTCACGGAGGAGGCGGGCAGCGGTGGCCTTGCCGATGCCGCCGGCGCCGCCGGTGACCAGGGCAATCTTGCCAGCCAGCGCCTTGGGCTTGGGCATGCGGGCGAGCTTTGCTTCTTCAAGCAGCCAGTATTCGATGTCGAAGGCTTCCTGCTCGGGCAGGCCCTGATATTCCGACACGGTCGACGACCCGCGCATCACGTTGATGGCGTTGACATAGAATTCGCCGGAAATGCGGGCGGTGGCCTTGTCCTTGGCAAAGGTCAGCATGCCGACGCCCGGGATCAGATAGACCACGGCATTGGGATCGCGCACGGCTGGCGAATTGTCGTGCTTGCAGCGATCGTAATAGGCCTGGTAGTCGACGCGATAGGCGGCGATCTGGTCGGCGAGGCCAGCGATCACGGCATCCACGTCCGGGTTCGCCGGATCGAAGTCGATCACCAGCGGACGGATCTTGGTGCGGAGGAAATGGTCGGGGCAGGAGGTGCCCAGAGCCGCAAGCGGACGCAGGTTCTTCGAGTTCACGAATTCCAGCACGGCCGCGCTGTCATCGAAATGGCCCAGCTTGTGGCTGTCTTCCGAGATGAAGCCGCGGATTTTGGGCATCAGGCGGGCTGCAACGGCGCGACGGGCATCGGCATCGAGCGAGGTGGTCGCGGCGCCACCGAAAATGGTCTTGCCTTCCGTCTCGGTCTCGAACCAGTCCATCGCCTTGTTGATGATTTCGAGCGTGGTTTCGTAGCATTCCTTGGGCGTGTCGCCCCAGGTGAACAGGCCATGCGATTCCAGGATCAGGCCGCGCGAATTGGGGTTCTCTTCGCAATACTTGCCCAGCCACAAGCCCAGCTCGAAGCCCGGCTTCTTCCACGGCAGCCAGCCAATGCTGTCGCCGAAAATCTGCTGGGTCAGTTCCTTGGAGTTCTTCGAAGCGGCGATGGCAATGATCGCGTCGGGATGCATATGGTCCACATAGGCGTGGTTCACATAGGCATGCAGCGGGGTGTCGATCGAAGCGGCGCGCGGGTTCAGGTTGAACGTGGCGTGGGGCAGGTAACCCACCATCTCGTCTTCGAATTCGACGCCGCGATAGAGGCCCTTGAGGGCGCGCAGCTTGTCCATATAGAGGGTCGAGAAGCCATCGAGCTTGATCGAGGCGCTGTCGCCGCCCGAACCCTTGACCCACAGCACTTCCACGGTCTCGCCGGTCAGCGGGTCCTTCTGCATGATCTTGGACGACGTATTGCCGCCACCATAATTGGTGACGCGCTTGTCGCTGCCCAGCAGGTTGGAACGATAGACGAGGCGCTCGGGCTCGCTCATGGCGGCAGCCTTGGCGTCATCCCAGAGATTTGCGAGGCGCTTGGGCGCAGAAGTGGACATTGCAGACTCTCCCAAAGGGTGTGGTGGTCACTGGTGCGTTGCAACTGACGTGAGGACGGTGGGCCTCAGGTTCCTTGCGCCTCCCGCTTGGACCTGACGTCACGCACAACGCACCGATACGGGCGGACATGGCCATGATCGATCATCACTGTCAATCACAAACAGTCATTTTCGCGCATAACATGCTGTCGGTTCTCGAAGTTGACAGTTCGATGATTGACACTGATCGAAATCCGTTAGTAGGAATGCATCAGGGAGATAGCTGCCTTGCATGAAATGGAACGCCAGAGGGTGATCGTTGCCGCCGTTCAGACGCGGCCCGTGGTCACCGTTGCCGAGCTTTGCGAGGTCACCGGCTCGTCGGAAGCGACGATCCGCCGTGACATTGCCGCTTTGCACGTCCGAGGCGAAGTCCGTCGCGTCCGTGGTGGCGCCGAGGCGGTCAATCCGCCCGAGCAGACCGCGCTCATGGGCCGTCCCTTTGCCATCAGCGAAACGCTCAACATCACGCAGAAGCGCGCAATTGCCCGCGCCGCGGTCGAGCTGTGCAAGGATGGCGAGCCGATCATCATCAACGGCGGCACCACCACCTATCAGATGGTGCATCACCTGACGGGCCGGCGGCTCTCGGTCTTCACCAACAGCTTCGCCATCGCCGAATATCTCATCCACAACTCGCGCAATTCCGTCGTCATTCCCGGCGGCACGGTCTATCGCGAGCAGAATGTCATCCTCTCGCCCTTCGGTGGCGTGGTGGCATCCCATTTTTACGCCAAGCGCATGTTCATCGGCTGCCAGGGCATCGGGCCGCACGGATTGATGGAGGCCGATCCCATGGTCGTCCAGTCCGAGCTGGCTCTGATCGGGCAGGCCGACGAGCTGATCGTTCTGGCGGACTCTTCCAAGTTTTCGGGCAGATCGAGCCTCATATTGTGCGGGCTCGACCGAATTGCCGCCGTCATCACCGACAGCGGTATCCGCGACGAAGACCGCCAAATGCTGGAAACGGCAGGCGTGCGGCTCATTGTGGCGGATTCAAATGCTCAGGCCGACCAGCAAGCAACGGTGGCCTGAGTTGGACTTATCGACCACCAAGTCCCAGGGAGGGATTACCCAATGAAACTCTTGAAAGTTCTGGCTGCAACCACTGCCGTCGCAATGCTGCTCGCCGCCCCCGCCTATGCCCAGACCCGCATCGCGCTGGTCGTGAAGTCGCTCGGCAACGGCTTCTTCGACGCCGCCAATAAGGGTGCCCAGGAAGCGGCAGCCGAACTCGGCGACATCGAAGTCATCTATACCGGCCCGACCGCAGCAACCGCTGAAGCCCAGATCGAAGTCGTCAACTCGCTGATCGCTCAGCAGGTCGACGCCATCGCCATCTCGGCCAATGACCCGGACGCTCTGGTTCCGGTCCTGCAGCGCGCCATGCAGCGCGGCATCAAGGTCGTGTCCTTCGACTCCGGCGTCGCGCCCGAAGGCCGCCAGATCCACCTCAACCCGTCGGACAATGCGCTGATCGGCGAGACCATCATCAAGCTGGCTGCTGACTACCTGCCCGAAGGCGGCCAGGTTGCCATTCTCTCGGCCGCTTCGACCGCGACCAACCAGAATGCCTGGATCGAAGCTGCCAAGGCCGCTCTGCCCGAGAAGTTCGCCAATATCGAACTTGTCGCCACCGTTTACGGCGATGATGACTCGGTCAAGTCGACCAACGAAGCCAAGGGCCTGATCTCGTCCTATCCCGACCTCAAGGCCATCATTGCCCCGACCACCGTCGGTGTCGTGGCTGCCGCCCAGGTCGTCACCGATCAGAACCTGATCGGCAAGGTCAATGTCACCGGCCTGGCCCTGCCGTCCGAGTTCAAGCAGTTCATCGACAATGGTGCTTCGCAGGCCGTCGCCCTGTGGAACCCGATCGACCTCGGCTACTCGGCCGTCTACCTCGCCAATGACCTGATCAAGGGCGAAGAAGCCGCTCCCGGCGCGACCTTCTCGATCGGCCGCGTTGGCGAAGTGACCCTGGACGACACCAACGCCGCCGCAATGGCCGTGCCGTTCCAGTTCGACAAGACCAACATCGAAGAATTCTCCAAGATCTACTGATCCTGCATCGCGAACACGACCCGGCGGCGCTCAGGCCGCCGGGTTTCTCATTTGCAAAGAATGCCATGACCGACCCCATCCTCACCCTTTCGGGCATATCCAAGAGCTTTCCCGGCGTGCGCGCGCTCAATGGCGTATCGCTCGAACTCTATGCCGGTGAAGTCACCGCCCTGATCGGGGAAAACGGGGCCGGCAAGTCCACCCTGGTCAAGACCCTGACCGGCATCTACCAGCCCGACGAAGGCGAAATCCGCATTGGCGGATCGGTGGTCAACCTGCCCACCGCTCATTCCGCATCGGCTGTCGGCATCACCGCCATTCATCAGGAAACCGTGCTCTTCGACGAGCTGACGGTGGCTGAAAACATCTATCTCGGACACGCGCCGACCAATCGCTTCGGCATGATCGACTGGCGCCAGATGCGCAGCGAGGCGCAAAAGACCCTCGACTCCATGGCGGCCGGCGTCGATGCCTCCATCAAGCTCAAGGAACTGGGCATTGCCAAGAAGCACCTGGTGGCCGTGGCCCGGGCGCTCTCCATCGACGCGCGCGTCGTCATCATGGATGAGCCGACCGCCGCGCTGAGCCAGAAGGAAATCGAAGAACTCTATGTGCTGATCGAACTGCTGAAGGCAGACGGCAAGGCCATCCTCTTCATCTCGCACAAGTTCGATGAAATCTACCGCATCGCCGACCGCTTCACCGTGTTCCGTGATGGCGAACAGGTCGGCAAAGGCCTGATCAGGGAAACCAGCCAGAGCCAGATCGTCCAGCTCATGGTCGGCCGCCCCGTCGACCAGGTCTTCCCCGAACGCAGCGCCGCCATCGGCGATGTCGTGCTGGAAGCCAAGGGCCTAAGCCACCCCACCGAATTCGACAATGTGAGCTTTGCCGTCCGCAAAGGCGAAATCCTGGGCTTTTATGGCCTGGTCGGGGCAGGGCGCTCCGAAGTCATGCAGGCTGTTTTCGGCATGACCCAGCCGTCGGGCGGCACCATGGTGCTCGATGGCCAGACCATCGCGCCGAAATCCCCCGCCGATGCGGTGGAAGCCGGCATCGTCTATGTGCCCGAGGAGCGCGGCAAGCAGGGTGTCATCACCGGCGAGCCGATCTTCATGAATGTCTCGCTGCCCTCGCTGGGCAAGACCAGCCGCAATGGCTTCCTGCGCATGGCCGAGGAATTCGACCTCGCCCGCACCTATACCGAACGCCTCGACCTGCGCGCGTCCTCGCTGTCGCAGAATGTCTCGACCCTGTCGGGCGGCAACCAGCAGAAGGTGGTGATCGCCAAGTGGCTCGCCACCCTGCCCAAGGTGATTATCCTCGACGAACCCACCAAGGGTATCGACATCGGCTCCAAGGCCGCCGTGCACGGCTTCATGGCCGAACTGGTGGCACAGGGCCTGTCGGTTATCATGGTCTCGTCCGAACTTCCCGAAGTCCTGGGCATGAGCGACCGCATCGTCGTCATGCGCGAGGGCCTCGTCATCGATACGCTTGAGAACAAGGGTTTGAAGCCCGAGACGCTGGTACGCCTGGCTGCCGGTATTGCCGAGGAGCAGGCAGCATGAACCGCCTTCTGAAACATCGCGAGATCTTCCTGTTTCTCGCCATTGTCTTGCTTGTTGGCCTAGTAACCGCGCGTTTCCCGCGGTTTCGCGAACCCAGCAATCTGCTGACGATTTTCGACGACAGCTCCATCCTGATCATGCTGGCGCTCGGCCAGATGGCGGTGATCTTGACGCGCTCGATCGACCTGTCCATGGCGGCAAACCTGGCGCTGACCGGCATGGTGGTCGCCATGCTCAACGCCGCTTTCCCGGGCGTGCCGATCCCGCTGATCATGGCGGCAAGCCTGGTCATCGGCGCGGCGCTGGGCGCCTTCAACGGCAGCCTCGTCTGGCTGCTCAATATTCCGCCCATCGTCGTGACCTTGGGCACGCTGACCATCTATCGTGGCCTGACCTTCGTTATTTCCGGTGGCGCCTGGGTCAATGCCTCGCAGATGAGCCCCGACTTCATCGCCCTGCAGCGCACCATCTTCCTCGGCATTCCGGTTATGAGCTGGATCGCCATCGTGACCGCGCTGCTGTTCTGGCTGACCATGACGCGCACTTCCCTTGGCCGCGCCATCTACGCAATCGGCGTCAATCCGACCGCTGCCGTCTATAC
Organism: uncultured Devosia sp.; assembly: GCF_963517015.1. Taxonomy (NCBI): domain Bacteria; kingdom Pseudomonadati; phylum Pseudomonadota; class Alphaproteobacteria; order Hyphomicrobiales; family Devosiaceae; genus Devosia; species uncultured Devosia sp. The sequence goes on along the minus strand of NZ_CAUQDV010000002.1, from coordinate 170,417 downwards.
CGGCATCAATGTTGGCCGCACCAAGTTCTGGGCCTTCGTCATTGCCGGCGCCGTCTCGGGCTTGGCGGGCTATCTCTATATTTCCCGTTATGTCATCGCCTCGACCGAAGTGGCGCGCGGCTATGAACTGACCGTGGTGGCCGCCTGCGTCATCGGTGGCGTCTCCATCGCCGGTGGCATCGGCACCGTGGCCGGCGTGCTGCTGGGCGCGCTGTTCCTCGGCATCATCAACAATGCCCTGCCGGTGGTCGGCATCTCGCCCTTCTGGCAGATGGCCATTTCCGGCACCGCCATCCTCCTTGCCGTCGTGCTCAATGCCCGTGGCGAACGCCGCAAGGGCCGCATCATTCTCAAGAAGGCAGCCGCCGCATGACCGACACCACCGCCCATGGCCGCTCGCTGCCCAACCGGCTCGACAATCCGCTCAAATCCGCCGTGATGAGCTGGGAGAGCCTGTTGGTTCTCGTGGCCGTCGCCATCTTCATCCTCAATTCCTTTGGCTCGCCCTACTTCCTCAATGAGTGGAGCCTGAGCGACATGACCTTCAATTTTACCGAGAAGGCTCTGATCGCGCTGGCCATGGCGCTGCTGATCATCTCGGGCGAGATTGACCTGTCGGTCGCCTCGATCATCGCGCTGGCCTCCACCATGATGGGCCTGGCGCTGCAATATGGTGCCGATACGCCCGCGCTGGTTGCCATCGGCATTGCCGTGGGCATTGCCTGCGGCGCCTTCAACGGCTTCCTGGTGACCAAACTGAAACTGCCATCGATCGTCGTCACCATCGGCACGATGAGCCTGTTCCGCGGCATTGCCTACATCGTCCTCGGCGACCAGAGCTTCAACGGTTACCCCGCCAGCTTCACCTGGTTCGGCCAGGGCTATGTCTATTGGGTCATTTCCTTTGAACTGGTGCTGTTCGCCATTGCTGCGGTGATCTACTGGGTCGTGCTGCACCGCACCAATTTCGGCCGCCGCGTCTTTGCCATCGGCAACAATGACGTCGCCGCGCAATTCTCCGGCGTCCGCGTCGACCGCATCAAATTCGTGCTGTTCTGCCTGACCGGCCTGATGAGCGGCATCGCCGCCGTGCTGCTGACCGCGCGCCTCGGATCCACCCGTCCCTCGATCGCCCAGGGCTTCGAGCTCGAAGCCATCACCATGGTCGTGCTCGGCGGCGTTTCGATCCTGGGTGGCGCCGGCTCGATCATCGGCGTGGTGCTGGCCGCGCTGATCGTCGGCCTCGTCACCTTTGGCCTCGGCCTGCTCAACGTGCCCGGCATTGTCATGACCATCTTCACCGGCACGCTGCTGATCGTGGTCATCGCTCTGCCCATCCTCTGGAAAATGCTCAAGGTACGCCGCGCATGATCGAGGACAATGGCTACGAAAAGCACGCCTTCAAGATGAAGCTCAATCCCGGCATGGCGGCCGAATACAAGAAGCGCCATGACGAGATTTTCCCCGACCTGGTCGATGCGCTCCATGCTGCGGGCGTGAAGGACTATTCGATCCATCTCGACGAAGAGACCAACATCCTCTTCGGCGTGCTGTGGCGCCGGGTCGATCACACCATGGCTGATCTGCCGAAAACCGAGGTCAACCAGCGCTGGTGGAAACACATGGCCGACATCATGGCGACCGACGAAAACAACGTGCCGGATTCGGTGGATTTGGTGCCGCTGTTCTGGATGAAGTAGAGGGCGCCGAAGGGCAAGCCAGCTTACCCGCATACTCGATGTCATCCCGGCCTTGAGCCGGGACCCATCCCGAGATGTATGTCCTGCCGCAAGGTGGCGCTGTAATCACGACGACCTTGCGGCTGTAGCGCGATCTCGGGATGGGCCCCGGCTCAAGGCCGGGGTGACACCGTGGGTGGGGCTCGTCGCGGTGCACACGCCCCGCTGTTCTTTTATTCGGCGATCACATACGTTCACCGCCATGAACGAACGTCCTTCCGCCCTCCATTCCACGCCCATCTCGCTCAACGGTAAACCCTTGAGCTTTGCCGATATTGCGCGCATCGGCACGCGCCAGGTGCGGCTGGTGGCCGATGCCGAGGCCATGGCCCGCGTTGCGGCGGCGCGCGAAGTGGTCGAAACGGCGATTGCCAATGGCCAGCCCGTCTATGGCTCGACCACCGGCGTCGGCGCCATGAAGGATATCGAGTGGACCGATGACCAGCTCGACGCCTTCAACATGGGCCTGGTGCGCGCCCATCACTTCGGCACAGGCGACGCCTTCTCCCCCGAGATCGTCCGCACCGCCATGGCCATCCGTGTGAACATGGCGCTGACCGGCCGCGTCGGTTGCACCACAGACCTGGTGGACGCCTTCCTGGCGCTGCTCTCTGCCGATGTCGTGCCGGTCGTGCGCCGTACGGGCTCGATCGGCTGCGCCGACATCGGCCTGATGGGTCAGATCGGCGCCGTGCTGACCGGGGCAGGGGAGGCCGTGTTCGACGGTCGGCGCCAGCCGGCAGAGAACGCTCTTGTCGCCGCCGGCCTCAAGGCCGTCCGCCTCGCGCCGCGCGATAGCCTGGCCTCGATTTCCACCAATGCCGTTGGCTATGCCGCTGCCGCCACCGCCATTCGCGAAGCCGCCTCCGTCACCCGCATCATGCTGGCCACCGGCCTCACCACCGCCGGCGCGCTGGGCGCCTCGCGCGATCCGTGGAAGGCCGTCGCCCATGTCGGCACCGAGCGCGAAGCGGGCATCGGCGCCTGGCTCTATTTCAACGCCAAGGGCTGGGACTGGCCCGACGCCACCCATATCCAGGATCCGCTGTCGTTGCGGATGATGAGCCAGGTCTTCGCCACCGGCTTCGAGACGCTGGTCGCAGCGGGCAAGATCCTGCTCGCCGCAACGGGCCGCACCGATGACAATCCGGTGGTCGCGGGCGGCCAGGTGCTGACCTCGGGCGGCTCGCTGCCGCTCGACGTGACCGTCTTCCTCCAGACCGCCCAGCTCGGTCTCGCCCATATCGCCCGCAACAGCTTCAACCGCTGCGTGCTGCTCGGCAATGGCGGTCGCCGCAACCTGCCGGTCAACCTCGTCATGCCCGGCTCTATCGCCACCGGCTTCGGTCCGATCATCAAGCTGGCCGGCGAGCTCTTTGCCCGCGTCCTCACCATGACCAATCCCATTTCGGCCAATTCCATGGTCGTGGCCGGCGGCATCGAGGATGAGGCCGCTTTCCTGCCGCTGGTGGTCGAGCGGTTCGAGCGCCAGGTTCTGGCACTGCGCCGCCTCGCCGCGCTCGAAGCCATGCTCTCGGCCCAGGCCATGGACATATCCGGCGACACGCCCGGAAATGTCCCCGGCATCATCTATTCGCTGGTGCGGCGCCATGCTGACACATATCGTCAGGACCGCCCGCTATCGGCAGAAGTGGAGGCCGTCGAAGATGCCTTGGCATCCGATGACCTCATGAACGAACTAATTTCTCACTCAACGATTATGGAGTTGGACGAGTTTTTCGCTTTGGGGCCAGTTGCCTAGCATAGGCAGCCTCGCGCAATTTTCGCCAGACGTTACGTTAGGGACAGCCGGGGCCACGCGTCAGTGGACCACCGGAGAAAACGGAGAAACCAATGCGCCTCACTTCCACGCTTCTGAGCGCCGTCGCCGCGCTCGCCATCACGGTGTCTGCGGCTCAGGCCCAGGTCGTCGTTTCGTCCAAGATCGACACCGAAGGTGGCGTTCTGGGCAATATCATCAAGCAGGTGCTTGAAGCCAACGACATCGCCGTCGAAGACCGCATCCAGCTCGGTGGCACGCCCATCGTGCGTGAAGCCATCACGGCCGGCGAAATCGACATCTATCCCGAATATACCGGCAACGCCGCCTTCTTCTTCGAAAAGGCCGATGATCCGCTCTGGAACAATGCCGAAAGCGCCTATGCCGAAGCCGCCAAGCTCGATTATGACGCCAACAAGATCGTCTGGCTGTCGCCTTCGCCGGCCAACAACACCTGGGCCGTTGCCCTGCGTGGCGATGTGGCCGAAGCCAATAGCCTGACCACCTTCACCGAATTCGGCGCCTGGGTTGCCGGCGGTGGCGAGGTCAAGCTCGCCGCATCGGCCGAATTCGTGAACTCGCCGGCTGCACTGCCCAAGTTTCAGGAAGTCTATGGCTTCACCCTGACCCCCGACCAGCTCGTGACCCTCTCGGGTGGCGACACGGCCGCGACCATTGCCGCTGCTGCCCAGCAGACCAATGGCGTCAACGCCGCCATGGTCTATGGCACGGACGGCGGCATCGCCCCCTCGGGCCTGGTGGTTCTGGAAGACGACAAGGGCGTGCAGCCCGTCTATCAGCCCGCGCCGATCATCCGCGAGGAAGTGCTGACCGAATACCCGCAGATCGAAGAACTGCTCAAGCCGGTGTTCGAAGGCCTGACCCTCGAAGTGCTGCAGGAACTCAACGGGCGCGTCCAGGTGGGTGGCGAAGCCGCGGCCACGGTTGCCACCGATTACCTGACCCAGGGCGGGTTTTTGAACTAAGCCAATCTTGGGGTGGCGCGCGCCGCCACCCCATTCTCCGGCGTCTGTGGGTTTGCACCACACGCTCCCCACCCATGATGTCATCCCGGCCTTGAGCCGGGACCCAGCCTGAGGTCGTGCCACCGCCGCAAGGTGGTACCGATCAGCACAACGATCTAGCGGCCGTGGTGACATCTCAAGATGGATCCCGGCTCAAGGCCGGGATGACACCGAGAATGCGGATGGCTTGGGGTCCAACCACCAAGCTCACCAATCAAAAGGGCAGTTCGGAACCAGCATGAGCCTAGCCGACACATCCACTTCCCGCCCGCGCCGGCTCGCCATCGACAAGCTCGGCGTGCTCATTGCGCTGATCGCCGCGGCGGGCCTGTTTCTGCCCTTCGCGCTGTTCCGTGCCAATCGTATCGTGCTGGGGGAGTCTCGCTCGCTGTTCGAGGCATTGCCGATGCAGTTGACCGGCTTTCTGGTTGGCGTGCTGGTCCTTGGTTTTCTGATCGCGCTGTTCCGCTTTTCGGCTTGGGCCAAGCTGGGTGTCGGCTTTCTGGCGCTGGCCGTGCTTTTCGTGATGATCGGGCAATCGGCGATGTTTTTGACCCCGCCCGACGATACCTTTGCCCGCGTCTCGCCCGGTGCCGGCTTCTGGCTTCTGGTCTTTGCCTTCGCGCTGCTGGTCACCGATGCGCTGACCCGGCTGCGCCTCAGGCCCTTGGTCCGCATCGGCATCTTGGTGCTGGTATCGGCCGCCATTGCCGCGCTGCTGTGGAGCGGCGCCTGGAACGATCTGTCCATCCTCAAGGAATATGGCACGCGTGCGCCCGCCTTCTGGGCCGAGGCGCGGACCCATCTGGCGCTGGCCTTCGGCTCCGTCGCCATCGCCACGGCGGTTGGCATTCCGGTCGGCATAATGTGCTACAAGATCAAGCCCTTGCGCGCCGGTGTACTCAATGTCCTGAACATCGTCCAGACCATTCCATCCATTGCGCTCTTCGGCCTGCTGATCGCGCCGCTGGCCTGGGTTGCCGCCAATGTGCCCGGCGCCTCGGCCATTGGCATTTCCGGCATTGGTGTCGCGCCGGCCCTGGTCGCGCTGTTTGCCTATTCGCTGCTGCCGGTGGTTTCCAATACGGTCGTCGGCCTGCAGAGCGTCTCGCCCGCCGCCGTCGATGCCGCCAAGGGCATGGGCATGACCGGGTCGCAGCGCCTGTTCCAGGTGGAACTGCCGCTGGCCTTTCCGGTCATCCTCACCGGCATCCGCATCGTGCTGGTGCAAAATATCGGCCTTGCCACCATTGCCGCGCTGATCGGTGGCGGGGGCTTTGGCGTCTTCGTTTTCCAGGGCATCGGCCAGACGGCCATGGACCTGGTCTTGCTCGGCGCGGTCCCCACCGTCGCCCTGGCCTTTGCCGCCGCCGTGGTGCTCGACGCCCTGGTTGAAATGACATCTCGCGAGGGAGCCCGCCCATGATCGAAATCGACGAGATCACCAAGACCTATTCCGGCACCACCGTGGTGGACAAGGTCAACCTCACCATCCAGCCGCGCAGCATCTGCGTCATCGTCGGCACCTCCGGCTCGGGCAAGACCACGCTGATGCGGATGATCAACAAGCTGGTGACGCCCAGTGCGGGTCATATCCGCATCGATGGTGAGGATATTGCCGGTATCCCGGCTTATGAACTGCGCCGCCGCATCGGCTATGCCATCCAGGGCCATGGCCTGTTTCCCCACCGCAGCGTCGGCCAGAATATCGCCACGGTCCCGAAACTCCTCGGCTGGGACAAGGCCAAGATCGCCGCGCGCGTCGACGAGCTGATGACCCTGTTCCAGCTCGATCCGGGCCAGTTCCGCGATCGCCTGCCGCATGAGCTGTCCGGTGGCCAGCAGCAGCGCGTCGGCGTCGCCCGTGCTCTCGCGGCCGAACCGAGAATTCTCCTGATGGATGAGCCCTATGGTGCGCTCGATCCGGTGATCCGCGCCAAGGCGCAGGACGACCTGCTGGCCATCCAGCGCCAGTTCGGCACCACGGTCGTGCTGGTGACCCATGACATGGAAGAGGCCATCCATCTGGGCGATACCATTGCCGTGATGGACAAGGGCAAGCTGCTGCAATGCGCCAAGCCGTCGGAAATCATTGCCAATCCGGCCACGCCCTTCGTCGCCGAACTGATCGGCACCAGCGAGCGGCCATTCCGCCTGCTGTCTTTGGCGAAAGTCTCCGACCATATCGAGCCCGGCGAGATTGCCGGCGAACCGATCGAGGCCTCTGCGTCGCTGCGCGATGCCTATGCCGAATTGTTGTGGTCGGGCCGGCCGTCGCTGCCGGTGCGGCGTGACGGTGCCATTGTCGGCCAGGTCACGCTTCAGGCTTTGTCGCGGCTGGCGGCGAGGCCGCAATGACCATTGGCAATCTCATCCGGCTCGTTGTCTTCGTCGCCCTGGCGCTGTTCCTGATCAATCCGCAGCTCTTTGCCGGCTTCTTCAGCCTCTTCACCAAGAACGGCCAGCCGGCGATCTACAATCAGGGCAGCTTGCTCGACATCACGTTCAACCATCTGGCCATCGTGCTGGCGGCGACGCTGGCCTCGACCATCATTGCCGTGGGCCTCGCCATAGTGGTGACGCGGCCCTTCGGCGCCGAATTCCTGCCGCTGTCGCGCTCGCTGGCCAATATCGGTCAGACCTTTCCGCCCGTCGCCGTGCTGGCTTTGGCCGTGCCCATGCTGGGCTTTGGCACAGCTCCAACGCTGGTCGCACTGTTCCTCTACGGCCTCTTGCCGATTTTCGAGAACACGCTGACCGGTCTCACCAATCTGCCGCCCGCCGTGACCGATGCGGCAAAGGGCGTCGGCATGACCGGCTGGCAGCGTCTGGCAAAGGTCGAATTGCCGCTGGCCCTGCCGGTGATCCTGGCCGGTATTCGCCTGTCCGTCGTCATCTCGCTGGCGACGGCCACCATCGGCTCCACCGTGGCGGCGCGGACGCTGGGCGAAGTGATCATCGCCGGCCTGCTCTCGAGCAACACCGCCTTTGTTCTGCAGGGTGGCTTGATCGTCGGTGTGCTGGCTGTCTTGATCTATGATGCGCTCTCGGCGCTCGAACGCCTGCTCATGGCGCGCACGGGTCAGCTGGGCAGGGCTGCGGCATAAATCTCAAGAGGCAAAAAGTGTCCGATTTCGATCTCGTCCTTTCCGGCACTGTGGTGCTGCCTGATGCCATTGTGGAAGACGGCTATGTGGCCGTGCGCGATGGCAAGGTGGATCATGTGGGGCAGGGGCGCGCGCCTGCTGGCCGCGATAAGCACGATCTCGGCAATGCGCTGATCCTGCCCGGCGCCATCGATGCGCAGACCCATTCGCTGTCGCAAAAGGACCAGGAAGACTTCATCTGGTCGACCCGCTCGGCGGCCGCCGGTGGCGTCACCACCATTGTCGACATGCCCTATGACGAGGGCAACCTAGTCTGTTCCGCCGAAGCCGTGCGGATCAAGGTCGATCACGCCTCGCCGCAGGCCCGCGTGGATTTCGCGCTTTATGGCACGATCAATCCCGAGGAGGGCGCGGCGCGCATCGCCGAACAGGCCACGGCCGGCGTGGCGGCATTCAAATTCTCGACCTTCGGCACCGACCCGATCCGCTTCCCGCGCATCCCGCCCGCTTTGCTGGAGGAGTGCTTCGCGGCTGTGGCGAAAACCGGTTTGATTGCCGGCGTCCACAACGAGGACGACGAAATGGTCCGCGCCGCCATTGCTAAGGTCAAGGCGGCGGGCATTACCGACTATCGCGCCCATGCGCTGAGCCGCCCGCCGCTGACGGAACTACTGGCCTCGCTCCAGATTTACGAGACCGGCGCCGTCACCGGCTGCCCGGCGCATGTCGTGCATTGTTCGCTCGGCCGCGGCTATGACATTGCCCGCAGCTATCGCGACCAGGGCAATCAGGCGACGATCGAAGCTTGCATCCACTATCTGACACTGGACGAGGAAAACGACGTGGCGCGGCTTGGCGGCAAGGCCAAGATCAACCCACCCATCCGCCCGCGCGCCGAGGTGGAAAAGCTCTGGGAGCATGTGAAAGCCGGCAATGTCACGCTGGTCTCGACCGACCATGTCAGCTGGTCGGAAAACCGCAAGACCAACCCGGACATGCTGGCCAATTCATCGGGCGTGCCGGGGCTCGAAGTCATGGTGCCGCTGTTTGTGATGGGCGCATTGAAGCGCGGTGTGCCGCTGACCTGGGCTGCAAAACTGATGGCAGAGAACCCGGCCCGCCATTTCCGCCTCGATCATGCGAAAGGCGCGCTGACGCCCGGCAGGGACGCCGATATCACCGTGCTCTTCCCGCGTCCGTCGCGCTATGACGCGGCAGCCAGCGGGCACAATGTCGTCGGTTGGAGCCCCTACAATGGCATCGAGCTGCCCTGGACCGTCGGCCTGACCTACCTCCGCGGCCAGCAGGTGTTTGACGGCACCAGCGTCGCCCAGCCCGGCACCGGCCGCTTCGTCCGCCCGGAGGCGCGGGCATGATCCCCAATTCCCCCATCCGCGCCGAGCGCATCGAAGCCGATATCGACGCCCTGGCCGCGATCACCGAGCCGGGCCGCCCTTGGACCCGCCGCGCCTTCACGCCGATTTTCCTCGAAGGCCGCAAATGGCTGGAGCGCGCGATGCAGGAGGCTGGCGCCGTCACCCGTATTGACCCGGCCGGCAATCTAATCGGCACCATTCCCGGCAGGCGTCCGGACCTCGGCACCATCATGCTCGGCTCCCATTCCGACACCGTGCCCGACGGCGGACGCTATGATGGCATTGCCGGCGTCATCACGGCGCTCGAAATCGCCCGTGCCCTGCGCGACCAGAATGTCGTGCTCGACCATAGTCTGGAGATCGTCGATTTCCTTGCCGAGGAAGTGTCCATCTTCGGCGTCTCCTGCATCGGCAGCCGCGGCATGAGCGGCACGCGGCCGGCCGAATGGCTGACGCGCGAAAGCGACGGCCAGACGCTGGAACAGGCCATCGTCTCGGTCGGCGGCAACATGGTCCATCCGGCCCAGCGCGACGATATCAAGGCTTTCCTCGAACTTCATATCGAACAGGGCCCGGTGCTGCAGAACGAGCAGCTCGACATCGGCGTCGTCACCGCCATCGCCGGCATCACCCGCATCGAGATTGTGGTGGAAGGCCGCGCCGACCACGCCGGCACCACCCCCATGAGTGCCCGCAAGGATGCGCTGACCACGGCGGCCTGGATTGCTCTGGGCGTCGAGGAACTGGCCAAGGCGCTTTCAGTCGGTGACGAGCATTTCGCCGCCACCGTGGGCGAATTCGAGATGACCCCCAATGCTGCCAATGTCGTGCCGGCCCGCGTCCGCATGCTGATCGATGCCCGCGCCGAGAGCCGCGCCGATATGGAGCGCTTCGTCGACGAACTGGCCAATGGTGTTGCCGCCATCAGCGAAAAGACCGGTGTCACGGTCGGCGAGCCACGCGTGGTTTCGGACAATCAGCCGACGCCTTGCGACGCCGAACTGCTCGACCTGCTCGACGCTGCCTGCGAAACCTCCGGCGCCCGGCACCGCCGCATGGCCTCGGGCGCCGGCCATGACACGGCCTGGATGGCGCGCATCACCCGGGCGGCGATGATCTTCGTGCCCTGCGTCGATGGCCGCAGCCACGCCGCCGATGAAAGCGCCTCGACCGACGATATCGCGCTGGGCGCATCCGTACTTCTCGACGCCGTCAAGGCGCTCGACACCAAGCTGCAAGGGGAATTCTGAATGGGCCGCATCCTCACCGAAAAGGACGTCGAAGCCGCCGTGCGTGGCGGCTCGATCTATGCGGCGGGCGGTGGCGGGTGGGCCGACCACGGCCGCATGCTGGGCAAGGCTGCCGTCAATGCCGGCCAGCCCGAGCTGGTCTCCATCGAAGAGCTGGACGAGAACGACTGGGTCGCGACGGCTGCCGCCATCGGCGCCCCGGCCTCGACCACGCCCTGGGAAATGCAGGGCGTCGACTATATCAAGGCCGTGCAATTGCTGCAGGACGCGCTGGGCGAAAAGCTCTCGGGCCTGATGGTGGGCCAGAACGGCAAGAGTTCGACGCTCAACGGCTGGCTGCCCTCGGCAATCCTCGGCACCAAGGTCGTCGATGCCGTGGGCGACATCCGCGCGCATCCGACCGGCGACATGGGCTCCATCGGCATGGCCGGTTCGCCCGAACAGATGATCCAGACTGCCGTCGGCGGCAATCGCAGCGAGAACCGCTATATCGAGCTGGTGACCCGCGGCGCCACGGCGAAAGTCTCGCCGATCCTGCGCACGGCGGCCGACATGTCGGGCGGCTTCATCGCCTCCTGCCGCAATCCGCTGCGCGCCTCCTACGTCAAGCAACACGCAGCTCTGGGCGGCATTTCTCTGGCGCTGAAACTGGGCGAGGCGATGATCGCGGCGGAGGGCAAGGGACCCGGCTCGATGATCGACGCCATCGTCAAGACCACGGGCGGCACTATCCTCACCAAGGGCTATATCACCGACATCGACGTGACCTATACCAAGGAAGCCTTCGACATCGGCAAGGTCACCATCGGCGAGGGCGACAAGGCGACGACGCTCCACATCATGAACGAATACATGGCCGTGGAAGACGCTGGCGGCACGCGGCTGGCGACTTTCCCTGATGTCATCACCACGCTCGATGCCGCCGGCCAAGCGCTGTCGGTGGGCCAGCTCGGCCGTGGCCTCTACATCTTCGTGCTGCATGTGCCCAAAACCATCATCCCGCTCAGTTCGTCGGTGCTTGACCCCGCGGTCTATCCGTTCGTTGAGGAGCGCATGGGGATTGATCTTTCGACCTATGCGCTGAACCTCGGTCGCCGCGGCACGGACAAGGAATAGACCATGCCCACACCAAACCCGCGCCACCCCAACTTCCCCATTCCCGGCGGCCCCGAGCTCCGCGCCAAGGGTTGGCGGCAGGAGGCGCTGCTGCGCTTGCTCGAGAACGTCCTCTCCGTCGGCGAGAACCCCGATGAGCTGGTGGTCTATGCTGCGCTCGGCAAGGCCGCGCGCAATTGGGCGAGCCACAAGGCCATCGTCGAAACGCTGCTGAAAATGGATGAGGACCAGACCCTGATCATCCAGTCCGGCAAGCCCATCGGCCTGCTGAAAACCCATGCCAAGGCGCCGCTGGTCATCATGGCCAATTGCAACATCGTCGGGCAATGGGCCAAGGCCGAGGTCTTCTACGAGCTGGAAAAGCAGGGCCTGATCTGCTGGGGCGGGCTCACGGCCGGCGCCTGGCAATATATCGGCTCGCAGGGCGTCATCCAGGGCACCTATGAAATCTTCATGCGCATTGCCGAGAACCGTTTCAACGGTTCGCTGGCCGGCCGCTTTATCCTCACCGCCGGCCTCGGCGGCATGGGCGGGGCGCAGCCGCTGGCCGGTCGCATGGCCGGCGCCGCCATCCTGTGCCTCGATATCGACGCCGAACGCGCTAAGAAGCGCAAGGACATCGGCTATCTCGAAGAGATCGCCCCCGACCTCGATACGGCGCTCCAGATGATCGACAGGGCCGTTGCCGAAAAGCGCGCCACCTCGATCGGCCTCGTCGGCAATGCCGCCGAAATCTATCCCGAGATCGCCCGCCGCGGCACCGTGCCCGATATCGTCACCGACCAGACCTCGGCGCATGACCTCGTCTATGGCTATGTGCCCAAGGGCATGTCACTGGCTGAGGTCAAGCGCCTGCGCGTCGAGGGCCCTGGCCAGCTGATGGCCGCCAGCCGTGCCTCCATCGTCGACCATGTCCGCGCCATGCTCGCCTTCCAGCAGGCCGGCTCCGAAGTCTTCGACAATGGCAATCTGATCCGCACCCATGCCAAGGCAGGTGGTGTCGAGAATGCCTTCGATATCAAAATTTTCACCGAGGCCTATCTGCGCCCGCTGTTCGCCCGCGCCATCGGCCCCTTCCGCTGGATGGCGCTGAGCGGCGATCCCGAAGACATTGCCAAGATCGACGACAAACTGCTCGAGATGTTCCCGGACAACAGGATCGTCACCAACTGGATCAAGCTGGCCCGCCAGCATGTGCCCTTCGAAGGCCTTCCGGCGCGCATCGCCTGGCTCGGCCATGGCGAACGCACGGCGCTGGCGCGCGCGGTCAACGCCATGGTGGCCGATGGCACGCTTGCCGGTCCCGTCGCCTTCAGCCGCGACCATCTCGATGCCGGCGCCATGGCCCATCCCAATATCATGACCGAAGCCATGTTGGACGGCTCCGACGCCATTGCCGACTGGCCACTGCTCGATGCCATGCTGCTCTGCTCGTCGATGGCCGATCTGGTGGTGGTCCATTCCGGCGGTGGCGGCTATGCCGGCTACATGACCTCGGCCGGCGTGACCGTCGTGGCCGATGGCACGCCGGGTGGTGACGAACGCCTGGAGCACGCCCTGACCAATGACACCGCGCTCGGCGTCATGCGCTATGCCGATGCGGGCTACGAGGAAAGCCTCGACGAGATCGAGAAGAAGGGGATCGGCCATATCGCGGTGTGAGGCATCATTTGCTGTAACACTTGCCACACCCCCGATGTCATCCCGGCCTAGAGCCGGGATCCATCCCGAGATCTTTGAACGGCCGCTAGGTGGTCGTTCGGGCGACCTTGCGGCCGTGGATCGATCTCAGGATGGGCCCCGGCTCAAGGCCGGGGTGACACCGAATGTGGTGATGCCTCCGTGGCAGAAGCCGCTCCCCAATAACCCCATCGTGAACCCCGTGCGCGCAACGGGACCACGCATAAGCAGTTGTGCTTCCGTATCAATACGGAGACGACTCGATGAACCGCCTCGCCCCCTTGCTCACCTCGACGCTGCTGACCACGGCCCTGCTGGCCGGTCCCGCCTTTGCTCAGGTGGAAACCGCGCCGCCCAATGCGCCCGACCAGAGCCCGGCTTTCGAAGGCCAGACCCGCGCCCCGGAGCCCGCCGAGGCGACGTCGGTCACGGCTGAAGTGGTGGCCGAAGGCCTGCCGCACCTCTGGGCGATGGAGTTCCTTCCCGACGGCCGCATGCTGGTGACGGCAAAGTCGGGCGCCATGCATATCATTGGCGAAGACGGTACCCCCGGCCCGGCCATCACCGGCCTGCCCGAGGTCGATGCGCGCGGGCAGGGTGGCCTGCTCGATGTGGCGCTGGCGCCGGATTATGAGGAACGCCGCGGCGTCTATTTCTCCTATGCCGAGCCGCGCGAGGGCGGCAATGGCACGACCGTCGCCATGGGCACGCTGGTCCCCGATGAAAACGGCGGCGGCGAACTGCAGGACGTGCAGACCATTTTCCAGCAGACCCCAACCTATGACGGCGACAAGCATTTCGGTTCGCGTCTGGTCTGGGGCCCCGACTACGAACTCTATGTGACGGTGGGCGAGCGCTCCGACGATGTCACCCGCCCGCAGGCGCAGGAACTGGCCAGTGGCCTCGGCAAGGTCTTCCGCATCGACGAAACCGGCGCGCCCTTCGAGGGCAATCCCTTCGCCGAGACGGAAGGCGCGCTGCCTGAAATCTGGAGCCTCGGCCATCGCAATACCCAGTCCGCAGCGCTCGATGGCGAAGGCCGGCTCTGGATCGTCGAACATGGCACGAAGGGCGGCGACGAACTCAACCGCCCCGAGGCCGGCGTCAATTATGGCTGGCCCGATGTCGCCTATGGCGTGGAGTATAGCGGCGAGCAGATCGGCGACGGCGTAACCCAGGACGCCGAAACCACCCAGCCGATCTATTACTGGGACCCGGTGATCGCCCCCTCGGGCATGGCCTTCTATGACGGCGAGGAAATCCCCGCCTGGAACGGCGCCTTCATCATTGGCGGCCTGGTCTCGCAGGGTCTCGTCGTGGTCCATGTCGAGGACGACAAGGTGGTCAGTGAAGAGCGCGTCCCGCTGGAAGCGCGCGTGCGTGACGTCAAGGTTGGCCCCGACGGCGCCGTTTATGCCGTGACGGAAAACCCGCAGGCCGGCACCTCGACCATCATCCGCGTCAGCGCGAGCTGAGGGCTAACGTCCTCTCAAGGGTGTCATCCCGGCCTTGAGCCGGGATGACATCGTGGGTGGGGCGTGCTTGTAGGAAACTACGCGCGTCGCCTCATACTTCATTCCGCCAACTGAACTGCGGTGAATATCCCAGCATCCGCTTGGCCTTTTCGATCGACAGCAACGTGCCATTGCTAGTGACATTGCCCTTGGTCGGCACGCCGGGAAACACTTCGGCCAGCAGCGACATGTTGGAACGGCTCATCACGGTATCCGCATTGGCGATGACGAAGGCTTCGAATCCCTTGAAATCGGCCTGGATCGAGCGGCGCACCGCCTGGGCGCCGTCTCGGGCGTCGATATAGCCCCACAGGTTCCACTTGCGGCTGCGCGGGTCGTGGTCGAATTTGGGGAAGGCGGCATAGTCTTCCGGGTTCATCACATTGGAAAAGCGTAAGGCTACGATGCGCAGCTCGGGGTCCCAGCGGCAGAATTGCGCCGCCATGGTCTCGTCCAGCAGCTTGCCCAGCGAATAGGCGCTTTCGGGGCGTGGGTAGTAGTCCTCGTCGACCGGCGCATAGGGCGGCGGCGTGTCGAAGGGCAGGCCGAGCACGGTTTCGCTCGAGGCAAACACCACATTCTTGATGCAGGCGAGGCGGCAGGCCTCGAACACATTATAGGTCGTCGGCACATTATTGGCGAAGGTGCGGGCGTTGGCGGCAAGGCCGGGCGCGGGAATGGCGGCCAGATGCACCACGGCGTCGAACGGTCCGCCGCGCTCGTCGACCCCGCCCAGAATGGCGGCGGCAACCTCCCCGAAATTGGTCAGGTCGACCCGCACGCTGGGGCAGATCGCCTGCCTGGGCGCCTGCTGGTCCACGTTGAGCACGTCATGGCCATGCGCCACCAGATCGCGGAGCACCGCTTGCCCCAATTTGCCGCTGCCGCCCGTCACCAATATTTTCGTCACGCCAACCTCCCCATCATCTTCGCTTCAGCCTAGGCCGGAATGGCGCGGCTGCCAATCTTTGGCGCCCACCCATACGGGTGGCGAATCTCCGCTCCGATTCCTGTTCAAGCAGCGCACGGTTGTGACGAAGATGAACCGATTCTGAACGGACCTCTCACGGTCAGTTCAAGCCGGGTCGGACATCCTGGTCACAATCGAGGATGCGTCCAGGGGGACAGACATGAACAAGCGCCAGGAAAAAGTATTGATCGCGGCCCTCTGTGGGCTGGTGATCGTCTCGGTGGGAGCCGTGGCCATGCAGCCTGCAATGGCCAATGCCAAGCCCGAGACCCGCGCGCTCATCGTTCAGTCCGTGCCCTTGCCGCGCATCTGAGTCCTGCCTTCCTTCTGACCTTCCAAGGTTGACTTTTCCGGTCCTGCACTGTTCCTCAGGGGCAGTCTGGACCGGAGTTTTTCTGATGGATGCCAATCCCGTTCTTGCCGAAACCATTCGCGGCAACTGGGTCGAGAACCGCCATCGCGGCGCCTATGTGGTCGTCGATGCCGCGGGCAAGATCATCGACGCGCAGGGCGACATCGAGCGCCCCATCTTTCCGCGCTCCGCCATCAAGTCCATGCAGGCGCTGCCCATCTTTGCGCGCGAAGCCGAGGGCAAGTTCCACCATAGCGATGAAGAGCTGGCCCTGGCCTGCGCCAGCCATCACGGCGAAGACGTGCATGTCCAGACCGCCAACAACCTGCTGAGCCGCATTGGCCTCTCCGCTGCCGACCTCGAATGCGGCGCGCATATGCCGACCAATGCGGCCGCCCGCGACGCGCTTCGGGCATCCGGCGAAAATCCCAGCCCTTTGCACAACAACTGCTCGGGCAAGCATTCGGGCATGCTGAGCGTGGCGCTGGCCATGGGCGTGCCGACGGCGGGCTATGTCGGCCGCGAGCACGACGTGCAAAAGGCTGTTCGCGCGGCCGTGGAAGCCGTGATCGGCGAAAGCCTCACCGAAGGCAAGTGCGGAACCGACGGCTGCTCCATCCCGACATTCGCCGCCCCGCTCCGTGCCTTTGCTTTTGGCTTTGCCCGCATGGCGACGGGGCAGGGGATTTCCGCCGAACTGGCCACGGCGGCGCAGCGCCTGTTCGACGCGGCCACAAGACATCCCCATCTGGTCGCCGGCACCGGCCATCCCGATACGCTGTTGATGCAGGCGTTCAAAGGCCGGCTGATGCAAAAGGTCGGCGCCGAAGGCGTGCAATGCGGCGCCATCCGCGACAAGGGCTGGGGCTATGCCATCAAATGTGACGACGGCCACAAGGAAGCATCGCAAACCATGCTGGCGGCCTTGCTGCTCAAGCACGCCGATCCCGATGCCGAACAGCGCAAACTGCTCGAAGGCCTGGCGCACCAGACCATCAGGAGTGTGCGCGGGGCGGAAGTCGGAGAGTTGCGGGCGGTTGCTAGCTAGTGGCTTGAAAGTGGGTACCCCCACCTAACCTCCCCCTGATAAGGGGAGGGACAGATTTCGCTTGTGGCTCGATTGTGCCCGATACACCGCGCGGTCCCTCCCCCTTTTCAGGGGGAGGATAGGAGGGGGTACCCCTAGAAAATCACATTCGGATAGGTCGCCGCGTTCACGGCGAGATCCGTTTCCACCACATCCTGCCACGCCAGCCCGACCACGTCATGCTGGCTGGTGGCGATCACATTGGCGCCGATCCGCACCAGGCCCGCGCCATCGACCACGCTGACGCCGATGCCGTAACTGCTCTCGGTCACCACATTGCCCTCGATCACCACATTGCGCAGGAAGCTGCCATAGCCGGCGGCGATGGCGACGCCGGGCACCTGGGTGACGGTATTGCCGGTGATGGCGGTATCGGCCTCGGCGAAGATGCCGATCGGGATCGTGTCGGGATTGACCGCCGAAGCCGGCGTGATGTTGCGCACGATATTGCCGGTGCAGACCGCCAGCGCGCCGCCGACATCGAGATTGGTGATCGAAATCCCGGTCGCGGCGGTGTCGACTACATTGTTGGCGATGATCGAGCCGGAAAATTCGAATTCCGAAAAGATCGCCACTTCGCCCGCGCGCAGACACATATTGCCGCTGATCTGGGAATTCTTCGTGCCGTTGAGCCGCACGGCGGAAAAGGCACAGTCGGCGATGTGATTGTCGGCAACGATCACTTCATCGGCCTTGAACACATTCACCCCATTGCCATTCTGCCCATTGCCGCCGCCGACCCAGTCGATATCCGCGATGCGATTATTTGTGACGATCGACCCATCCGACCCGCTCTCGCTGCGCCAGATGCGAATGCCGGCATTGCCGCAGCGCTCGATCCGGTTGCCGCTGATCAGCAGTCCGCGGCTGTCCGAGGAGTGGATGGCGGCATCGCCAAGGTCATGGAACACGCAATCGCGGATCGTGACGCCCGCATCGGCAATGCCAAGGCCGATATCGCCACCACGGAATGTGCAGCGCTCCAGCGTTACCGCATCGCTGCCGGAAATGCTGAACACCGTGCCAGATCCCGAAAAACCGATGTCGCGCAGCACCACCGATGCGGCGCCGCTGATCGAAATGCCGTCGCCGCCGTCCATGACCATGATCTCGGTGCGGCCGGGCACACCCTCGATGATCACATTGGCCGGAATGGCGAGGGCAGAAACATTGATCGTGCCGGCGGGCAGCATCAGGCGCTGGCCACTCGCGCTCGCCCGCTGAAGAAGTGATCCGACAACTTCGCTCTGGTCATCAGACAAGTCCGCGACAATGCCCTCGCTGGCGGCGTCGAGACCGTCCTGGGCCCAGGCGGTGGCGGGCATGACGGCAGCAAAACCCAGGCAAGCTTGCAGCATGCTGCGACGATGAAAGACATGGTTCTGGCTCATACTCTCATCATGCCCGCCAAACCTATGTCTCGCCACAAGCAATGGAAAACAGAGTTACGAGTTGTCCCATGCTCGGGCAGGCGGCTATAAGAACCCAAAGCAAGGCAAGGGTGCGCGATGCTCGCTGACGACAAGATCTTTCTCGGGACCAGCACGCAAGGCGAGTATCTCGCCCTCAAATATGGCAATCGCCATGGCCTGGTGACCGGGGCCACGGGCACCGGCAAGACCGTGACCTTACAGGTTATGGCTGAAGGATTTTCTGCCGCCGGCGTGCCGGTCTTTGCCGCCGACATCAAGGGCGATCTGTCCGGCGTCGGCAAGATGGGCGCCGCCCAGGGCTGGCAGACCCAGCGCGCCACGGACATCGGTTTTGCCGACTACAAGGACGACGTCTTCCCGGTCATCTTCTGGGACCTGTTTGGCCGCCAGGGTCATCCGATCCGCGCCACCATTTCGGAAATGGGCGCACTGTTATTGAGCCGCATGCTGCAGCTCAACGAGACCCAGGAAGGCGTGCTCAACATCGCCTTCAAACTGGCCGATGACGAAGGTCTTTTGCTGCTTGATCTCAAGGACTTGCGCGCTCTTCTGGTCGAGATACAGGAGCGCAGCAAAGAGATTTCGACGCGCTATGGCAATGTCTCGGCCACCTCCATCGGCGCCATCCAGCGCGCGCTTCTGGTGCTCGAACAGCAGGGCGCCGAGAACTTTTTTGGTGAACGCGCGCTCGAAATCGCCGACCTTATGCGGACCGACCGCGACGGCAAGGGCTTCATTTCCATTCTCGCCGCCGACGAGCTGATGCGCTCGCCACGTCTCTACGCCACCTTCCTGCTCTGGATGCTAAGTGAGCTTTTCGAGGAGCTGCCGGAGGTTGGCGATGTCGACAAGCCCAAGCTCGTCTTCTTCTTCGACGAAGCCCATCTCCTGTTCGACGACGCCCCCAAAGTGCTGATCGACAAGGTCGAGCAGGTGGTGCGCCTCGTCCGGTCCAAGGGCGTCGGCGTCTACTTCGTGACGCAGAACCCGGTCGATATTCCCGAATCGGTGCTGGCCCAGCTGTCCAATCGCGTCCAGCATGCCCTGCGCGCCTATACGCCGCGCGAGCAGAAAGCGGTGCGCGTCGCGGCCGAAACCTTCCGCCCCAATCCGGCTTTTTCGACCGAAGAGGTCATTACCCAGCTTGGCATCGGCGAGGCCCTGGTCTCGGTGCTCGAAGCCAAGGGTATTCCCTCCATGGTCGGTCGTACGCTGATCCGCCCGCCCTCCGCGCAGGTCGGCCCGCTGCTATCCGAAGAGCGCCGCTCGATCATCGCCAATTCACCCGTCGCAGGCCTCTATGACACTGTGGTCGATCGCGAATCTGCCTTTGAAGTGCTGGCCAAGAAGGCGCGCGACAAGCAGCTTGCAGAAGAGCGCCAGCGCCAGGACGACGAGATCAAAAAGGCCGAACGGACCTATCAGGAAGACAGGCCGCGCCGGACCTCCACGAGGCAAACCCCTGCCGAAGCCGCGATGAATTCGCTGGCGCGCACCGTGGCCAATCGCCTGGGCAGCGCGCTGGTGCGCGGCATCCTCGGTGGCTTGAAGCGGGGCCGATAGAATGACCGAACCAGCAAACGCCTCACCCGTCGTCGCCGTCTTCGCCTCAGACAAGGGGCCGGGCGATCCCGAACGCGCCTCCATCATGAGCCAGGCCGGCACCTATTTCGCCAAGCGCGGTGCCAAGCTGCTGTGCCTCGCCGAGAACGGGATAGTCCCGGTTCCCCTGATCACCGCGGCCCGCGCGGCCGGTGGTCAGGTGCAGGTGGTCGGCGATACCAGCGTTGTCCTGCCCCCCGCGCTCAGTGGCGTGACCATGGAGGCCCTGGCCACGCGCGAAGAGCGTTTCGCCCGCATGGCGCAATTGGCCCATGCCTATGTGGCACTGCCCGGCTCGTTGGCCTCGGCCTCGGCCCTGTTCGGCGCCTGGGCGGCCGCGAAGTCGCAGGGCAAGGCACCACCGGTGCTGATGCTCAATCGGCACAAGGCCTATGAAGTCATGCGCGGCTATGCGGCGGATGTGCTGTCGCCGGGGCTGGCGGGCTATGAACGCTCGGTGCAGTTCGCGGACAGTATCGAGGATCTGTGGGCGAGATTGAGTCGGCTGGTTGAGGGACGATAGGTCTCACCACGCGTCTTTTGACGTGGAACGGGTCAGGCCACGTTCCATCGACCAGTCATCAGCGAGGCATTCAAAGGTCTCGTCGCGAAAGTAGAACAGGAAATGCCGTCCGCCCCGGTCCCGGGCGGCGGTTTCCAGCCAGTCGTATTGCTGGTCGCGCAACGGATCATCGCCACCGATCTCGTAAAACTCGCCCCATGCAGGGATCAGGGGGCCGTAGCGGCACTGGCCGCGATACCAGCCCTCGTCATTGGTCGGGCCAAGCCGCCAGCGCCGCACACCGGCAAAGGTCAATTGCGCGACTTCGTCCTCACTGGCCTCGAAAAGGAAGGGCGTGAGGAAAAAGGAGAGGCGCAGCGTCGTGGACGTGATCTCGACAAGCGGGCCGGGCGAATTGGGCTCGGCATTCCAGCCGTGATTGAGCTGAGTGAAGGTCGTGGTCTGCATCACGCCACGATAGTGGAATGAGCAGCCTTGAAAAGCCCTTAGCCTTCGAGCCCGGGATGTCTCGGCTTGCGCCGGTCAGGGAACAGCTGCACCACATTGTCCGTATAGCGTCGGGCCGGAGCCGGATGGGCGATCGGCATGAAGATGCGGTTGCGGCGTTCGGGGCCGCGGTAGCCGCCGAACACGCCCACGACACTGCGGCCGCGCAGGCGGACCTGGATGCGCTGCAGCAGGTGGCGCGGCGACATGGGCTTGAGCACCACTTCATCGATGCCGGCGCTGATGGCCTGATGGCGCATTGGCGGGGTAATGGTGCGGGTCAGGGCGATGACCGGCACGTCCTGGCTGATCAGCCCGCTGTTGAGGCGGATGCCCTCGATCATCTCGTAGGCTGGGCGGCCCTCACGGTCGAAGTCGCAGACCAGGATGTCCACCGGGGCGATGCGCATATAGGCGATCAGCTCGATCTCGCTATCGAACTGGCGCACCTTGAGATGCGAGTCGCCAGCCACCACCATTGCCAGTAGCGACGAGAGCGCGGGATTTGCCGCGATGATGGCAACGACCTTGCAAGGTGCGGACAATGGCTTTCCCCGAATAGTAAATGAACCGTTACCACGCACGGCCGCGTGATTGAAGCGCACTGTTCGGCAAATGGCTAATGAGCGGGGGAAAGCGCCATGGGAAATGAAAAGCCCGCCGGAGGGCGGGCTTTCCAGAACTTTGATCGGTGCTGCGGATTAGGCCGTGGCTTCCTCGAACAGCAGCTCGACATGCTCCCAGTTCACCAGGTTGTCGAACCAGGCTTCGAGATACTTCGGGCGGGCATTGCGGTAGTCGATGTAATAGGAGTGTTCCCACACGTCGACGCCCAGGATTGGCTTGCCGCCGTGGACCAGCGGCGATTCACCGTTTGCAGTCTTGGAGATTTCGAGCTTGCCGTTCTTGACGGCAATCCAGGCCCAGCCGGAGCCGAACTGGGTGGTGCCGGCGGCGATGAAATCGGCGCGCAGCTTGTCGAAACCGCCGAGGTCGGAATCAACGGCCGCCTGCAGCTTGGCAGGAAGCTTATTGCCGCCGCCGTTTGGCTTCATCCAGTTCCAGAAGTGGACGTGGTTGTAATGCTGGCCGGCATTGTTGAAGAGGCCCGCATTCTTGCCGAAGCTTTCCTTGACGATGTCTTCGAGCGGCAGGATTTCGAGGCCCGAACCTTCCAGCAGCTTTTCGCCATTGGTGACATAGGCCTGGTGATGCTTGTCGTGGTGGAATTCAAGCGTTTCGGCCGACATGTAGGGGCCCAGGGCATCATAGGCATAGGGCAGCGGCGGCAGAGTGAACTTAGTGGACATCTTATGGGCCTCCATTTGGGGAAAGACGCTGAGGGAATAGCCGAAGATATAAGGCTATTGTGACGACACAACAATCAGTTGGAGGGGAACGATCCTTCCAAACCAACCGCATTGAGCGCAAAGGCATAACACATGGCCGTTTCCTTGAGCCGGTCGAACCGGCCCGAGGCACCGCCATGGCCCGCGCCCATATTGGTGCGCAGATACAAGGGGGCAGAGCCCGTGCCGTTTGCACGCAGGCGTGCGACCCACTTTGCCGGCTCCCAATAGGTGACGCGCGGATCGGTGAGGCCGGCCAGCGCAAAGATCGGCGGATAGGCCTGCGCCGACACCTGCTCATAGGGTGCATAGGCGGCGATGCGGGCATAATCCTCGGCCGAAGCCAGCGGATTGCCCCATTCGGGCCACTCCGGCGGAGTCAGCGGCAGGGTTTCGTCGAGCATGGTGTTGAGCACGTCGACGAAGGGGACCTGGGCGAGGATGCCGCCCCAGAGGTCGGGGCGCAGATTGGCAATGGCGCCCATCAGCATGCCGCCGGCCGAACCGCCCTGCGCCACGATGCGGCCTTTGGACGTGTATTTTTCGGCGATGAGCATGTCGGCCGCCGCGATGAAATCGGTGAACGTATTGGTCTTGTGCTCGCGGCGGCCCTGCACATACCAGCGATAGCCTTTCTCCATGCCGCCCCGGATATGGGCCGTGGCATGGACGAAGCCGCGATCGACCAGCGACAGGGCGGAGATGGAAAAGGCCGAGGGCATGGACATGCCATAGGCGCCATAACCATAGAGCAGCACCGGGGCCTGGCCATCAAGCGTGAGGCCCTTGCGATAGAGCACGGTCACCGGAACCAGCTCGCCATCATCGGCCTTGGCGAAGAGGCGACGGGTTTCATAGTCGTCGGGATTGTGGCCCGAGGGCACTTCCTGCTCCTTGAGCAGGGTGCGCGTGCCGGTTTCGAGATCCACGTCGAAGGTCCGCGACGGCGTCGTCGGTGAGGAATAGGTCAGGCGGAACACCGAAGTGTCGAATTCATAGCCGACCGACATGCCCAGCGAATAGGCTTCCTCGTCGAACTTGACTGTCTCTTCCTTGTCCGTCCGAAGGTCGCGCACGACGATGCGCGGCAGGCCCTCGAAACGCTCGAGGCGGAGCAGATGGTTCTTGATGACCACGGTGTCGAGGATCAGCACGCCCTGCTGGTGTGGCACGAGATCGGTCCAGTTCTCGGCGCCTGCGTTGTCGGCGGGGGCGACCATGACCTTGAAGTCCTCGGCGCCGTCCATATTGGTGCGGATGAACAACTGGCCGTCACGCTCGTCGATATCATATTCGCGGTCGGTGACGCGGGGTGCGACGACGCGCGGTGCGCCACCCAGCTCGGCATCGATCAGCCAGCATTCGCTGGTCTGATGATCATGCGCGTCGATGACGATGTACTTGTCCGAAAGTGTGCGGCCCACGCCGACAAAGAAGCCGGGGTCCTTTTCTTCAAAGATCACCGGGTCATTGGCCTGGTCCGTGCCGATGACATGCAGGCGCACCCGGTAGGGGCGATGGTTGTCGTCGTATTCGGTATAGTAAAGGGCGCTGGAATCATTGGTCCAGACATAGGAGCCAGCAGTCTCCCGGATGATCTCCTCGCTATCCGTGCCGGTATCGAGGTCGCGGATCACGATGTCATAATATTCCGAGCCCGCGCGATCGGCGGCCCAGGCGAGATAGCGGTGGCTGCGATCATGCTCGGCGCCGGCAAAGCCGAAATAGTCTTCGCCCGCTTCCACATTGCAGTCGAGCAGCACGGTCTCGGGACCGCCATCGCGCGCCGTGCGGACAATCAGCGGATACTGCTTGCCCTCGAGCATGCGTGAATTATAGGCGAAGGGACCGTCAGGCGACGCAATGCCGCTGTCGTCTTCCTTCATGCGGCCGCGGATTTCCTTGTAGATGACATCCTGGATCGCTGCAGTCGGCTTACCGAAATTGGTCTCGTAATAGTCATTCTCGGCATCGAGATAGGCGCGGATCTCTGCATCGAGAGTTTCCGGCTTCTGCATGACTTCCTGCCAATTGTTCGCGCGCAACCAATGATAGGGATCATCCCGCTGAACATTGTGGAAGGTAGCAGAATGCGGCTTGCGGGCAGCGACGGGAGGCGTGAGCTTGGTCATGGAACTTCCGGACAAGATGAGGCTTCTCACATAGGCCCGATGGCATGCCAATGAAAGAGGCCGCCGGCCTGCTCGATTCCCTGGCTGGCATCCGTATTTATCCGCATTGCTCCGCCGGCCATTCTGCAGGGTGACGATGCTTCCGGGCTTCTGGTCGATCCGGAGGGCCGACTATAGCGACAGCAAGTCGCGTCGCCTGATTGTAGCAATGATGTGCTCGCAAGCCTGCCGTGAGATTTTTGCAATATAGCGAACAGCTTCCAGCGAATCGCTGTGTCAAGCGATGGGCTATTCTGGGTGCAACAAGTTATCGCATCAGTGATCAATCACTGCCGATAAAGGTCTATGCCGAACTAAAGTCTAAAAGAAGCCCAAGTTGTACGGCATGATTTAGTAGGCGGTAACATGTTAATTGCGGCGTATTGGGTTGCGAACCCCAAAGAACAGTCCTAGGAATGACTCATGGTTGTGACCGCCTCTGTCGCAACCCAAGAAGAATAATGGAAGGTCGAAATATGAACGAAACCACCGGTTCGGCGACCGGATACGAGCACGACCTGGTCGAGCTCAGTTCCGATATCGTCTCCGCCTACGTGGCCCACAACTCGGTGAGCCTCGCTGATCTGCCCAAGCTGATCGTGGATATTCACTCCACGCTGCGGGGACTCAATGGCGCCGAAGTACAGACTCCCGTCGAAGAGCTCAAGCCTGCCGTCCCCGTTCGCAAGTCCGTGGCGGCCGACTACATCATCTGCTTGGAAGACGGCAAGAAGTTCAAGTCGCTGAAGCGTCACCTGCGCACGCACTACAACCTCTCGCCGGAAGAATACCGCGAGAAGTGGGGCCTGCCCGCAGACTACCCGATGGTTGCTCCCAACTATTCGGCTACGCGCTCCAAGCTGGCCAAGGACAATGGTCTCGGCCGCAAGGCTGCCTAAGTCCTGCTACGCTACGATACGTCGCGTCCTTTAGCGGGACCCCGGCGAGAACCAGTTTCAAACGGTCGCCTCAGAAGGGCGGCCGTTTGACTTTTCGGCTTTGATCTCACCCCTTTATCAACCGCCGTCAGCCGCCGCTAAATTTCTGGCGCGCACCAATTTTACTACGGGGATTTACCACATTGTGCGGTGACTTATCCCCCACCCCTCTTGTTTGCGCCATCATGTAGGAATTAATTCTTACATTTGGGACGGACAAGATCATGTATCAAACGCCTTCCACCATGTTTTCCCGCCGCGTTAAAGCGTGGCGCCACAGATTTGGCTGCAACGACGTGATTGTCCTCGTTGCACGCAGGAAAAACCTTGGCATTCGCGAACTTGTCGGCCGCAGTCGCTGCCCCGAAACGGCCCGCGCCCGGCAGATCGCCATGTATCTCTCCCATGTCGTACTCCGGCGCAACCTGCGCGAGGTTGGTCTGGCGTTCGGACGGGATAGGACAACAGTCTCCTACGCATGCAAACTGATCGAGGATCTACGGGAAGATCCGGGGTTTGATCGTGAATTGAGCAGGATGGAGCGCTATCTGGAGGGGCGGGCCAATGTTGCGTGACGAGGACGCCGGCCTGTTGCGACTGGCTGCGCCGCGCAAGGGCGAAACGGCTTTTCTTCAGCCACATCAATTGGAAGCGGGGCAGAGACTGGAGCGGCTGATCCAGCGGGCGCAGGTGATGCAGCGGGTGACCATGTCCTATGATCCCGCCAATGTCGGCGGTCGCCGTTCGGGCAATGGCGTGGAGACGGCCAGCGACAATGCGGCCGCCGCGCGCCAGCAACTCAACCAGCTTGCTGCAAGCTTGCCGCAGGATTGCTGGGGTGTGCTGCTCGATGTCTGCGGATTGGGCAAGGGCATGCAGCAGATCGAGGTCGAACGACGCTGGCCGCGACGCAGTGCGAAGCTCGTGCTGCGCATCGGGCTTGATCAGCTCGCCGCCCATTTTGGACTGTCATCCCATGCCGCTGGCAAGGAGCAGGGCAGGGATCGCCACTGGCTGCCGGAGCGGGTGCCCATGTTCGCGGAGAAACAGCTTTAACTATGTAATCCTTGGTAATAATTGGCTGGCGCAAGCCGTGGTAAGGCATTGCCATGCGGCAAAAATTCATCTCGATCCAATATCTGCGCGGCCTGGCGGCTTTGCTGGTCCTGGCCTCGCACGCCCTGCTTTATCCCCTCGTCGAGCACACGCTGTTCTATGGCCGCATGGGTTGGCTGGGCGTGATTCTGTTCTTTGTCATTTCCGGCTTCATCATGGTGGTGGTGACGGGCGAAGGACGTTTCAACGCTGCCGACTTCCTGCGGCGCCGCGCCATCCGCATTATTCCCATGTATTGGGGGGCGACCCTGTTTGCAGCGGGCCTCGCGCTTTTCGTGCCGGAACTGTTCAAGACCACGGTCTATGATACGGGCCAACTCATTCTCTCTTTGCTTTTCATTCCCTTCCATAACCCGGTCAGCGGCGGCATTCATCCGCTCTACAAGCTGGGGTGGACGTTGAACTACGAGATGTTCTTCTACATCTGCTTTGCCGTGCTGGCGTTTCTCGAAGCGCGGGCGCGCGTCATTGCCCTGACGCTGGCCTTTGTTGCGCTGTCGGTGATCGGCGCCTTCTTCGGCCCGCAGGACGCCATCGTCAAATTCTATACCAGTTTCATGCCGCTGGCCTTCGTCGCCGGTGCCTGGCTGGGCTATGCGACCCTGCGCGGCAAGCTCCAGCGCCTATCCACGAAACTGATCGTGCCGGTCGTGCTGATCGGGCTTATAGGCTTGGTCCAAGGATTTGCCGTGGACCATGCCAATCTGGTCGAAGACTGGCAGGCCTTTGCCGGCTTCCTGGTCTTTGCTTCGGGGCTAGTCTTATTGGCGGTGCGACTTGAATCCGCCATCCCGCAGGTCGACACCGCCGAACTGATCGGCGACGCGTCCTATTCGATCTATCTGATCCACATCTATGCCGTGGCTGTTGTGGCCGACATTGCCTTCAAGTTTCTCGATCCGGCCAATCTCTGGGCCTATGCGATCGTATCGGCAGCCGCTGTGGTCATCGGTACGATCGCCGGCATTCTGGTCTATCGCTGGATCGAGCAGCCCCTGCTGCGCTTTTTCAGCAGGTTGTTTGGCAAGCCGCGCCGGCAATTGGCGCCTGCGGAATAATCAGGCCAGCGCCTGCGCTTCCGAACGGATGCGGTTGACCATGGCGACGAGGCCATTGGAGCGCTGCATGCCCAGATGGTCGCTGAGCCCGACCTTGCGAAACCATTCGATAGCGTCGGTTGCGGCGATCTCGGCGGCCGGACGGTCCGAATAGAGCGCCAGAAGGATTGCAACCAGGCCCTTGGTGATGATGGCATCGGACTGGCCGCGGAAATGCATCACCTTTTGCTCGTCCGCGCTGGAAACCAGCCAGACATTGGAGACGCAGCCCTTGACCCGGGTGACTTCCGTCTTGTCGGCATCATCCATCGGCGGCAGCGTCGCGCCCAGCTCGATCACATAGTTGAGCCGGTCTTCCCAATCGTCGAGGAAGGAGAGGTTTTCGGCAATGTCCTGGAAGGCTTGGGGTTCGCTCATGCGGACTATCTATGCGCTGACCGCGTGAAAGAAAAGACCGCAAGCACGGGCTGGTGCTTGCGGCCAAGGGACCGGCGGCCCGCTGGGTCAGTCGCTTGGGGAAGCGACACGGGCGGCCGGTATCGGTGAAGGGAGCCCGAAGAACTCCCGGGAGCGTCAACCCTCCCGCTGCAGCCGCGGCATCGGGACCGGGGCCACATTGGCCGTTATGGGCACGTCCACGATGGGAGCCACGGCGACGGGCGCAGGAGCGGGCTGGTTTAAAGTCTGCAGCGTATGGGTAGCGATGGCCTTGCCGCCAAAGCATTGAATTGAGTCGCATTCGATATTGGCGATCTGCTCGGCAATGATCTGGCTGCCGGCGGCCATGGCCTGCTGCGAAATCTCGTTGCCATTGGGCAGATCGACGCCGGGCTTGATCACCATATAGGCGGCGGTGAGCCAGAAAACCGAGCGGACAATTGCAAACATCGAACAACCTGAGCATTTGGTCAGGCCTGTTTCAGCCTGCAAAACCAAGGCTAATGCCCGGTCGTTAAACCGCGCTGGGACATTTCGATAAAGTTTTATGCAAATTGCAATTGCATGGCCGGCCAAGGGCAAGACCTTGTTTACGCTAAATCCCGAAAGCGCCTTTCCGGGGCTGCGCCAAGGCCCTGCCAGGGCGCAAACTTAAGGGCGAATTTAGCTCTCAAGACGCAGTGTGGCCCCAACGAGACCTGAACCCATTCAGGCCGGCTGCCCCGGCAGTCACTTCTTGCGGAAACCCCGGCACCCGCAGCCACTGGCGTCGTTTTGTGAGTATTGCGTATGCGTAGCCTGTTCTCTTTCGGCGCAAGCAAAGAGATGAGTTTGGTCGCTTCTGGCAATGGCCAGCGGCCAGAAATGCTGCGCCGCAAGACCCTCGCCAATAACGCCCGCCTGATGATTCTGCTTGGCGCACTGAGCATGCCGCTCGCCATCTATACCCTGGTCGCCGGTTCGGCCTTTCCCTTTACCGTCGCCGCCATGTCCCTTGTTGGCGGCATGGTCACGCTGGCGCTGCATCAGCGCCGCATGTTCGACCGCGCCGCTGCCGGCCAGGTCTATGCACTGCTGGCGGTGGGTGGCCTGCTTACCCTTGCCGATCACAATATCGGCGATGCGGGCCTTGCCATTGCCGTCATGGCGCCGGTCATGGCTGCCCTTCTGGGCAAGCCGAACCTGCGCCGCCAGAGCTGGGCGATGTTTGCCGCCATATTGATCGCGGCAGGCCTGTCCAATGTCCTGTCCATTCCGCTGGTGACCATTCATGGCCCGGTGCTGATGAGCACCAGCATTGTCGCCTTCATTGCCGCCGCCATGCTGATCATCCACACGGCCAATCGCATCAACGCGGCCTATGAGGTCTATGACAAGGCGCAGATGACCGCCTATCGCCACCTGATCGAACATGTGCAGGACGGCGTGATCCGTTTTTCGGGCGATGGCGATATCCTGATGGCCTCGTGCTCGTCTGAAAAGCTGTTCGGCTGCCGCCGTTTCGAGCTGGGCGAGGGCGGTATCGTCGAACGCCTGCATGTGCTCGACCGTCCCGCCTATCTCAATGCCTTCGCCGACGCCAACCAGTCTGCCCGCTCGCGCGTGGTGGAGGTGCGGCTGCGCCAGGACGACGCCCGCGCGCAGACCAGCGTGCCCCATTTCATCTGGGTCGAAGTCAGCCTGTCGCCGGTCATCGATCCCGATGGCGACGGCGAACGCCACGAAGTTGTGGCCCTGTTCCGCGACGTGACGCGCCGCAAGGATGACGAACTGGCCATGGCCGAAGCCCGCCGTGCTGCCGAAGAAGCCTCGGCTGCCAAGTCGCGCTTCCTCGCCACGATCGGCCATGAATTGCGCACCCCGCTCAATGCGGTGGTCGGATTCTCGGAAATGATGACCAGCGGCATCGGCGGCGAACTCAGCGATACGCATCGCGAATATGCCGGCCTGATCCACCAGAGCGGCAAGCACCTGCTCGAAGTGGTGCGCATGCTGCTCGACATGTCGCGGCTTGAAGCGGGCAAGTTTGACCTGCAGACAGAGCCTTTCGACGTCGAAGACATGATCGTGCCCTGCTTTTCCATGGTCGACAGCCTGGCCCAGAGCCAGCAGGTGACCCTTGTGGCCGACGTGGCGCCGAACCTGCCTATGCTGGTGGCGGACGAGCGCGCCTGCCGGCAGATCCTGATCAACCTGATGTCCAATGCCATCAAGTTCAGCCATCGCGGCGGCAAGGTGACGGTAAGCGTCAAGCGCCAGGGCCAGAGCCTCAATCTCTCGGTCACCGACACCGGCGTCGGCATGGCCCCCGAATCGCTGACCCGTATCGGCGAACCCTTCTTCCAGGCCAATGATGGTCTTGACCGCCGCTACGAGGGAACGGGCCTTGGCCTCTCCATCGTCAAGGGCCTGGTCGACCTGCACAAGGGCACTTTGCGTGCCATGTCCGAAATTGGTGCGGGGACAACCGTGACGGTTTTGCTGCCCATAAACGGTCCGGCAATAAAGAACGAAGAAACTGGCTCGGTTACACCCTTCCGCAAAGAGCCGGCTCCCGCTCAGATACACCCATGGCAAGACGAAAAAAGAAAAGCGCAATGACGGCTTCAACCCTCTCGCGCCCGCTTCTGCTGGCGGGTAGTGCAGTCGCGGCCCAGATGGGTCGCGCCGGCCATTGGACCCTTGCGCGCTACATGCGCGCCCCTCTGGCGTCGACGGGCCTCCTGGCCATGGTGACCATGACGGCCCTTGCCGCCAGCAATGCGCTGTATTTCCAGACCGCACGCCATCCCGCGCCATTCTTTTCCCCGTCGCCAGCCGTGCCCGTGGCCGTGCTTGATGCCGAGCCCGAAATCGCCCCCACCCCGCAGCCCATGCCGGAAATGCGCCAGACCGCGGTGCTGCCCAATGTGGCAGCGCCTGCGACGACCGGCAGCGTGCCGGCAGCGCCCGTCGCAGCACCAGCGATTCCCGACGCGCCCGTAGGCAACAAGGACGCCTTTGCCGTGCAGAAGAAGCTGACCGAAATCGGTCTCTTCCGCGGCTCGGTGGATGGCTTCTATGGTCCGCAGACCGCGACCGCCATCCGCGCCTTCGAAACCCAGAACGGCATGACCCCGACCGGCGCCCTGACGCCCGGCGTGATCGACGCGATCCTGAAATCCGATACGTCGGGCCGCGTGCCCGTGGCCCAGCAGCCGGTGCCGCCCGCACCGGTGCAGCAGGCCGTGGTCCAGCCGCAGCCCGTACCGCAGGCCGATGTGGTGATCGCCCGCGTGGCCGAAGTTTCGCCCATCGATTCGGCCGTGGATACCGTCGGCACTGCCGCGGCCAGCACGCTTGATTCCATTGTCGCTGCCGTCGATGGCGGCCGCGCCACGCCCGCGTCGGCGCAGAACACACCCGTGCCACAGGCCAGCCTGCCGGCCGTCGCGCCTGTTGCGCCGCAACCGATCCAGGTGGCCTCGCTCGAGCCCATGGCCGCGCCGCGCCCGGTAACGGCCGTGCAGTCCGAACCCGTGGCCCAGACCGTGCTGCCGGCCAACAATGTGCAGCTGGTCAGCCAGATCCAGAAGGGTCTGGCAAGCCTTGGCTTCTACCACGGCTCGATCGACGGCCATCCCGGCGATGCCACGGCCCGCGCCATCCGCGAATTCGAGAACTTCCATAGCTACAAGGTGACGGGCCAGATCAATCCGGACCTTGTCGGCCTGCTGCGCCAGGCTGGCGCTTCCGTCTAGAGCGGGGCCGTGAGCGCCCTGAGGAGCGATCTGTGGTGCAGCGCCTTCGTGCGCCGCCACAATGACCTGGGCCATATGTGCGTCGTCGCCCGCCGCGGCGATGCCATCGCCGGCCAGGTCTTCATCGAAATCGACCATCTCGACGGCACGCGCTCGCTCTATACGCCAGCGCCCATGGCCAGCCGCGACGACGATGCGCGCCTGGTGTTCCAGAAGCGGTTTGATCGCGTCGAGCCGTCAAAAGTAACCGAACGCATTACCCGCGAAGTCGAATTCGACCCGGACTTATGGGTGATCAGCATGGATCACCGCGGCGATGACATCGGGGTCGATGTGGTCTGATAGCCTGAGACGTCAGCTCGCGCGGCGGGCGACGCCGATGCGGGCGAGGGCTTCGATGGCCTGGTCGACCACCGGATTGTGGGCCGGTGCCAGGGTCTGGCTGCGGCGGGCGGTGGGCTGGGCGAAGGGCTTGTATTCGGGCTTGCCCAGTTCGAGCAGGTTCACCTCGCCACGCCAGGCGCTCATCAGATAGGCCATGGATTCGGGCGGAACGCTGGCAAACAGGCTGGCGAAATCGGCCAGGGCGCGCGAGCGTTCATTGTCGTGGCTGGTGGCGTGAATCAGGACCTTGAGCCCGTCATAGGCCGTGCAGCCGAAGGCGCGCAGAATGACGAACAGCGAGGCGCCGGTGACGTCATGGGCGATCTGGCCGCAGCGCACTTCATCGAGGCCGGTGATCTGGCTGAGCAGGCGCGTGACTTCCGGACGGCGGTTTTCCGAGAACAGCTTCATCAGCGCCTTGGTCAGGTCCTGATTGGCGACGGTCAGCAGTTCGATGGTCTTGCTGATCGGGGCGACCGGCGTCTGGCGCTGGGTGAAGGCACGGATGACCTTGACGCGATGTTCGTCAGAGAGATCGAAGAAGGCAGGAGCGAGGAGAGCTGCGTCGAAATCTTCGCGCTGCGCCAGGGCTTCGGCGACCATGTGGTCCATCTGGGCGGAACGGGCGAGGGCGCTGAGATAGGCGCCGCGTGGCACGATGTGGGTATTGGCAGCAAGGGCGCGATAGACCTTGCGCGAATTCATCTGGAAGAGCTTGGCGAGGACCACGTTGGAGAGGTCTGCGCGGCTGGCGATGATGGCGGCCGATGGCACGTCGTAGCGTGCGATCAGATCGAGCATGGTCGGCTCTGAAAGCTCGGTGGCTGTCGTGAGGAAGCTGTTGAGGTCTTCACCAATATTGTCGACCACCAGCTGTTCCAGCGCCGGCGACAGCATCTCGGCACGACCCAGGATTGCCGCGCCCTTGGCGCGGGCCTGGGCACTGGCCGTGGGGAAGAGCCGGCCGGCGAGGGCCTCGAACTGTTCCATTTCGGGAGCCGTCGGCTTACCGCGGCGCGCATAAGCATCGCAGGCCGCGATCAAAAGCGTATTCGTACGATCGACACCGCCCGTCTCGATGAGCAGTTGGAATGTCTCGTAGGGCTGAAAACCAAGCATTTGTCGCGGACCGTGTATCGGAATCGCATCACATTCGATGCCTGACCACTTTTGCCTCCAATTCGTTAGCAGACTGTTAACCTTGACGATCTCTTAATGCGGACATTGGCAGTCATGCGAGGGGCGTCGCGGGCTGAACTTCAAACACACAGCCGCTGCCTTCAATGGGACTGAAGGGGCGGGTCATCGCTGGAGGACAGCTTGGGAAAGCTCGTCAAATTCGATCTGCGGCCGCGCGCCGCCAAAGCCGAGGCGAGCCCCGCTTCGTTCGGCCCCGCCCAGATCCTGATCTTTACCGGGGTGCGTTATGAACGCGGTGCCTACCAATCGCCGACGACGCGTCTCGATCCGACGCGGCCCAAGCGCAAGCGTGGATAAGTTTTTTCGCCTGAGCGGGGCGCTGGCTCTGGCCGGCCTCCTGGCCGCCTGCGGTGTCTCGCGACCCGTGGGCGATTTCGGCCGCGCCGCGCCCAGCTGGACCCATGACACGGCCATGCCCTTTGCCGGCGATCTCATCGCCGAATATGGCCGCCAGGAGCCGGTCAGCACGTTCAACAAGACCGACCAGGAAAACGAGATGCATGACCGCGTCTGGCGTTTCCTCGTTGCGGCCCATGCCAAGGACTGGCTCTACGACACCCATGTCGAGTTGCAGCGCACCCGGATCACCCCGCCTCGCGACGAGACCTTTACCATCGAGCGCTACTATCTGTGGCTGAAGGGCGAGGCCTATAATTCCTCGCGCACGCGCTATGCGACAGTCGGCCGGCATATTGCCGCCGATATCGACACGCTACCCACGACCTTTGCCGCCATTTGCGCCGTGATCGAGATCGATCGCCAGCGCGCCGTGGCCTATTCGGGCCTCAGCGGACGGGTGGCTCCGGCGGTCGGCGAGAACATGCAGGCGCGCAAATATGAGAACGACGCCTTCATCGCCTGGTTTGTCCGCGCGCTGAACTACCGGTTCTCGAGCTATGACTATGCGCTGGACAATCTGCTGGTCGAGACGCCGCATGAACAGTCCATCGCCGTGGACGAGGCCCTGCGCCGGATGAAGCTGTTCGTCGACCGGGCCAATCGCCATGACTTCTGCGGCAGTGGCGGCACGGACAAGGGGCAGGGGACCGTCGTCATACCGTCACGCTACCAGCATAGTGGCGACACCGAGGTCGTGCTGCCCAAGTAAGCGCGAGGGCATGATGTGACGGACGAACAGAGACGCGGCAATGCCGGCGAAGTATTTCTCGCCTTCCTCAAGCTGGGTCTGACCTCCTTCGGTGGGCCAATCGCGCATCTCGGCTATTTCCGCGACGAACTCGTGCTGCGCCGCAAATGGCTGGGCGACAAGGCCTATGGCGATCTTGTGGCGCTGTGCCAGTTCCTGCCCGGTCCGGCCTCGAGTCAGGTCGGCTTTGCACTGGGACTATGGCGCGCCGGACCGCTGGGCGCGCTGGCGGCCTGGGTGGGCTTCACCCTGCCATCGGCCATTCTGCTGGTGCTGTTCGCGCTGGGCGCGGGCGCGCTGGATTACCCCGTGGCGCAGGGCGTGCTGCATGGGCTCAAGCTCGTGGCGGTCGCCGTGGTGGCCCAGGCGGTCTGGGGCATGGCCAAAAGCCTGACGCCGGACCGGCAACGGGCTGGCATCGCTCTGGCAGCCGTGGCGGCGACGGTGTTGCTGGCCGGGTCGGCGGGGCAGGTGGCGGCCATCGTGCTGGGCGGGCTGGCGGGCCTGGTGCTCTGCCGCGGAGATGCCGATCCCGTCGAACACAATATGCATTTCGGCGTCACTCCCGCCGTCGGCTTTCTCTGCCTCGCGCTGTTTGCCGTGCTGCTGTTCGGCCTGCCATTGCTGGCCGGTCTGGATAGTGGCGTGAGCCTGTTCGACGCCTTCTATCGCGCCGGTTCGCTGGTCTTTGGCGGCGGTCACGTCGTGCTGCCCCTGCTCGATGCCGAAACCGTGGCGCGCGGCTGGGTGAGCAAGGACGAATTCCTGGCCGGCTATGGCGCAACGCAAGCCATGCCCGGGCCGCTGTTCACCTTTGCCGCCTATCTGGGCACGGTGTCCGATGGCCTGCTCGGCGCAGTCATCGCATTGGCCGCCATCTTCCTGCCCGGCATGCTGCTGCTGGTCGGGGCCTTGCCCTTCTGGGATGCCCTGCGTAGCCGGCCTCTGGCGCAAGCCGCCATGCGCGGTGCCAATGCCGCCGTGGTCGGTATTCTCGGGGCAGCGCTTTATGATCCGGTCTGGACCAGCGCGGTGCTGAGCCCACGCGATTTCCTGCTCGCGCTGGCGGGTTTCCTGGCCCTGGTGGTCTGGAAGCTTGCGCCCTGGCTGGTCGTCGTGGCGCTCGCTGTTATCGGCGGTACTCTGGGCGCGATGGCCTAGGCAGGAATTGCTGCGCTCATGGCGATTGCTGCCGGGCCGAACTGCCGGCAAGAATACTGCCAGAATGCAAGTAACTGTCGTATCAAAGTTTTCGATCAATGCCGTTATGGCATGGGAATTGCTGAACTATCGGCTGACATCTGTCGTCGATGGAAGCAAAACCATGCAGATCAGTGCCTCGACATTTTCCGACCCGGCCATGCGCCCTGGACTGGAGCAATATTATGAGCAGAAGAAAGCGGAGCTCTATGAGAGCCTGAAGGCTCGTCCCGCGCTGCCAGAAGAGATCAGGTTCACGACGGCCGATGGTACGGAGCATATTGCCAAGGCTATACCGATTTCCGCTGAAAAAATGGTCGCGTCTCTGGTCGGCTTCGACAAATGGCTGGAGTTCCAGGCCGAGAGCTTCGCTGGGCCGTTTGGTCGTCGCACCAATCCCGCCCTGCCTGCTGACAGCGAGTTTGCCACCCGGATGCAGTCCTGGCAGCAGCAACATCAGAGCCGGATGAACGAGATTGGCAGCTTCCTGCTGGGCTTGCAGGAGAGCGAGCCAGCCTAGGGTGCCACAGTGCTGCAGCTGATGCCGGCGAGCGCCTGGGCGAAGCGGGTTCGCATGACCTGCTGTTGTGGCGCCAGGCGGACGAGGATGAGCAGCTTGTCCGTGGTGGACTCGACCACCAGCGTGCCTTCGGCAATATCGATCTGTTGCTGGGCCAGCAGCCGTGTCTGGTCGGCATTGAAAATGCCGAGGTCCAGCACTTGGCCGATGCCGTCGCGATTGGTGGTGGAATAGGTGACCATGCCGGCCTGATTGAACAGGGCCACCGACCAGAAGGCGTCCGGCAGCGTGCCGCGGATATAGGCGGGACCCTGTGCGAGATCGACCCGGCACAGGCCATAGACCATTTCGGGATCGAGCCCGAGCGGATTGGGCTGGCCGGCCACAACCGGTTCGAGAATCGCCATGCGATTGTCTGCCTCGATGGCGGCAACGCGCGTCCAGACCGATTGCTGCGTCAGCGCGGGTAGGGCGAGGATGACCATGATATGGATGATGCCGCCCAGCACCACGCCGCCCGCAAGCCACAACAGGAAACGCGTCATGCGCAGTCCCCCCGCGTGATGGACGGCATGGTCTCATTGCTGGAAAGGCCGGAGAACACGGCCGTGTCATAGAGGCGGAGCACGAGCTGGAACGGTCCGGTGCCGGCAAGCTCCAGCCAGGTGCCCGGCATCAGGCGCGTGCCGACATTGATCTGCAGCGCGCCATCATTGCCGCGGGCCACATCGCTGCTGCGCAGCGACGGCGCCACATCGCGGGCGGCGACATTCGCCCCGGTCTCGTCCAGCGCCACCAGCGTCCAGAAACTCGCCAGAGGCGTATTGCCATCGAGCTGATAGCTGCAGGCGCGGCTGAGCGGCTGGCCGTCGCTGTCGGTTGTGGCCGTGAACTGCAGTCCCTCCGCCTGGCCCAGTTCAAACTGTGCGGTGCGGGCCAGATGGGCGCGGGTATAGGGATTTGGCGCGCTGGAGCCGACATCGGGCCAGGCATGCCAAGGCCCGGCTTGCGCTACGCCAAACAGCCGGCCATCGGTCAGCGCGTAATAGCTCAGCCCGAAGCCGACGCCCAGCGCCACGGCAAACATCATCAGCAGGTAGAAGACGAAGCGCACTGGTCAGCGGCTCGATGAAGCGATGGTGGTCATGGGTGGCAAACCTGCGCGGAGTGGCTAGGCAAGGCTATAGCAAGGGGGGCAGGTGTTCGGAAGGGCGAAGGTGGATTGCGCGTTCGCGCCAATCATGAATTGATTGTGCCTGAGATGGAGGGGGCGATGTCTCAGGTAAGAAGTGAGCAGATCAAGTTGACTGCCGGTTTGTTGAACGCGCTGTCATCCGGCACCATATTAGCGGCAGTTGTCGCGCCGTATATCGGTTTTGGCATGGGAACCTTGGCGGCGCGTTCGGACGTGCTGAACCTGGTTTCATTGTCGGCGTTTGGTTTTGTCTCGGGCGTCGTGGTACACCTGATAGCAAGACGTAGTCTGCGCGATTTGGAGGATTGAATGGAAAATTTGATACTCTGGCTGTGGGGGCCTGGCTGTCTGGCAATCGTTGTGGCCATGGCGCTTTACCTAAATCGCCGCGACAAGATGCATCCGGGCGAGTAGTAACGACGCTGCTTCAAGCCGCGTCCGACTGTTCGTTACCGCGTTCATCGGGCACGCGGGCCGACAATTGCAGGCCGAGGGCCCGCATAACGCCGAGCAAGGTCGAGAGGCGCGGATCTCCCTTGGCACCGAGCGACTTGTAGAGGCCTTCACGGGTGACGCCAGCAGTCGCTGCAACATCGGACATGCCGACGGCGCGGGCAACGTCACCCAGTGCAACGGTGATCAACGAAAGGTCACCATCCTCAAAGGCGGCTCCCAGATAGGCGGCCCGCTCGTCTGCCGTGCCCAAATGGTCGAGAATATCGAAGCTGGTTGATTCAAGAGGCATCGCTGTTCCTCCGTGTCCGTCAGATCAGGTCGTCGACCGTGACCCGCAAGGCATCTGCGAGTTTTCGGACAGTGTCGATGGAGCCCGACTTCCTGCCCGCTTCGATGTCGGCAATCTGGACGCGATTGACGCGAGATGCTTCGGCCAATGCGGTTTGCGTGAGGCCACGGTACTCGCGATAGATGCGCAGCAGGCTTTCGCCGTTCAGCATGCGATCAACCAACTCGGATGGGATCAGCTCTTCGCGGCCCGCAGCGATATCGGCTTTGATACGCGCTATAGCCTGAATGTCTTCCAAATCCTCGGCAGCTTCACGAAGACGCTCATATTCCTCGCGCGGAATAGTGATCATTTCATTCATCGCACGCTCCTTCAGTCATAAACGCTGCTCCTTGGTCCAATTTTGACGACCTCAAGAACAACGCCATCGTCCATAATGACGCGCCAGTCACCAACACGAAGGCGAATATAAACGGAGTCCTTCAAAGCCTTGACGTTATTGGCCTGTGATGCCGGATCTGCGGCGTAGTCATCAACCTTATCCCGGATACGCAAAGCAGTCTTGAGCGGCATCTTATTGAGCACGCGCGCCGCCGCCTTGGTGTAAATGACGCTTTTCACGCAGAGAGTGTAGCCAAAAGCTACACTGTCGTCAATTCCTACAGCCCTTGGGTTGCCACCGGGACCTGTGCGCTGGCCTGGCTGGCCGGGGCGTCGGTGGCGCTGATGGTCACGGCGAGCAGGTCGGCAAGGTCGACCAGTTTGCGGGCGGCGCCGGGGGTGAGGTTGGGCGGGCGCTCGGCGACCTCTTCTTCCTCGGCCGGATCGGCATCGGCGATCACGGTCTGCTCGGGGACGAAATCGACGCCGAACACCGGCTGCACGTCGATATTGGTATGGGCATAGGCCATGAACTTCTGCCAGGCGATGGCAGGCAGCGTGCCGCCGGTGAGATTGTTGGTCGGATGATAGTCGTCATTGCCGAACCACACGGCGGCGACGAAATTGCCGGTAAAGCCGCAGAACCAGGCGTCGCGATAGGACGAGGTGGTGCCCGATTTACCCACAACCGGCACACCGGGCACATCGGCGCGGCGACCGGTTCCGCCGGTGACCACGCCGCGCAGCATGGAATTCATGTTGGCGACCGTGGTTTCGCTGAGGATGCGCTCGCGCGGCTGGTCGGGGTTGAGGTCATAGACCAGTTCGCCGCGCAGGGTGTTCATGCGGGTGATGCCATAGGCCTGGGTCTTGAGCCCGTGATTGGCCAGCACGGCATAGGACGAGGTCATGTCGAGCACGGACACCGACGCGACGCCCAGCGCCAGCGAGCGGGTGACCGGATAGTCGGCCTGGAGACCCATCTTGTGGCTGAGCGCAGCGATCGGATCGCGGCCAGTCTTGATCGAGAGCGTCACCGGGACAGTATTGAGCGATTGGGCGAAGGCCGACGCCAGCGTCACATTGCCCTTATAGCTGCGGCCGTAGTTCTGCGGGCACCAGTTGCCGATGCAGACGGGGCGATCGGTGATCGTGTCGCGCGGGGTAAGGCCAAGCTGCTCGAAGGCCTCGGCATAGACGAAGATCTTGTAGGCTGAGCCGGGCTGGCGGGTGGAGACCACGGCGCGGTTGAACTGCGATTTGCCATAGTCGGTGCCGCCGACCATGGCGCGGATGGCGCCCTGCGTATCGGTGACGACCATGGAGGCCTGCGTCACGTCATATTGCTCGCCCTGCTCACGCACCGTCGAAACCACGGCCTCTTCCGCATATTTCTGCAGGG
The DNA here is from genome assembly GCF_963517015.1 of uncultured Devosia sp. NCBI lineage: Bacteria > Pseudomonadati > Pseudomonadota > Alphaproteobacteria > Hyphomicrobiales > Devosiaceae > Devosia > uncultured Devosia sp. Next base: position 130,393 of record NZ_CAUQDV010000002.1, on the reverse strand, counting down.
TGGTGTCGATCGTGGTGCGGACGACGAAATTGTTGGTGGCATGCTGGCTGGTCTCGATCAGCTGCTTGGACTGCTCGAAGGCCCAGTCGAGGAAATAGTTGGGCGAATTGGCATCGGCGGCGCGGCTGATCGGGGTGGCCGGATGGCGGCGGGCGGCGGTGACCTGGCCCTCGGTCAGAAAGCCGGCGGCGACGAGATTGGACAGCACCACATTGGCGCGGCCGCGCGCCGCGGCAAGGTCGATATGGGGCGCCCAGCGGCCGGGAGCCTTGTAGAGGCCGGACAGCATGGCCGCTTCGGCGAGGGAAATGTCCTGGATGCGCTTGCCGAAATAATAGTCGGCGGCCGCGACGACGCCGAAATTGCCGCCGCCCATATAGGCGCGGTCGAGATAGAGCTTGAGGATTTCGTCCTTGGAATAGTGCCATTCGAGCCAGACGGAGAGATAGGCCTCGACGATCTTGCGCTCTATCGTCCTCTCGGAGCTGAGGAAAAGCTGCTTGGCCAGCTGCTGGGTGATGGAGGAGCCGCCATGCAGCGAGCTTTCGCCCGAGGCATTGGTCATCAGCGCGCGCATCGTGCCGACCACGTCGATGCCGAAATGCTCGTAGAAGCGCCGGTCTTCCGTCGCCAGCGTCGCCTTGATCAGATAGTCCGGCATGTCGGCCAGCGCTACGGAATCGTCGGAACGAATGCCGCGGCGGCCGATTTCGTCGCCAAATCGGTCAAGGAAAACAACGGAATAGTCTTCCGCCTTGTTGAACTCACCCGAGGCCGTGACGTCAAAGGCCGGCATGGCCAGAGCCACCATCAGCACGCAGCCGATGGCGAAAAAGGAAAAGGCGTCCGAGAAGATCTCGACGAAGAAGCGCTTGAAGCCCGTCACATGAAAAATGGACATGACGTCCTGAAAGCGGGTATAGCCTCGGCCCAGCGATTGCCAGAATTCGTAGAGCGAGGAATCCAGCCACGCATCGGCCGCCAGCATGCTGGACGACTTCTTGCGTTTCTCCTTGGTGTAGAACGGATCCTGCAATTTTCACCCCGGTTGCTCACGGACTGTTGTCCGCTCCGGACGCGCAACGCAACACAATCGCTGGAATATGATTGCGCTCCGGCGCCGACAAGAGCAAACCGGCAACACGATTAAAGCCTGCGGGTTAAGATGGCCTTCTGGGATGAAAAATCGCTGGACGAAATGACCGATGCGGAGTGGGAAGCCCTCTGCGACGGCTGCGGCCGCTGCTGCCTGATCAAACTCGAGGACGAGGACTCAGGGCTGCTGATCACCTCTGACGTGCGCTGCCAGCTGCTCGACGGCGATACCTGCGGTTGCACCGACTATCCCGGCCGCCAGGCGAAAGTGCCGGACTGCATCAAGCTGACGCCCCAGAATGTCACCGAGATCAAGTGGATCCCCACCACCTGCGCCTATCGCCGCATCGCAGAGGGAAAAGGTCTGGCCTGGTGGCACCCGCTGATCTCGGGCGATCCGCAGACCGTGGTCGACGTCGGTGTTTCGGCCAGAGGGCGCACCTTCGCCGAGCAGGATATTGCCCCCGACGAGTGGGAAGAACATGCGGTGGACTGGCCCGAATGGGAACCGCCCGAGCACCTGTAGTGTTGAGTTTAACTATTCATTAACCATCTTGTGGCCTGATCGCGTGTGCGAGAGCCTTCTATTGGCGGGCGAGATGACTTTACTTGCGACATCCAAAGATCAGACGGCCGACCACTTCTGGGGTCGGGTGCGTTCGGCGCTGCAGGCGATGCGGCCAGTTCGGCAACCAGCCTACGGGCAGGCGGCGATTGCCCGCTCGATTGGCATGAAGCCAAAGCTGGGCACGCTGATCGAGGAAGAGATGCACCACGGCTGGGCCAATGCCGCGCAGCACAATGTGTCGCTGAGCCTGCTGGTCATCGAGATCGATCGCGCCAACGAATATTACGCCGCCTATGACAAGCCCGACACCGATGCCGGTGTGCTGGCGGTGATGCGGACCATTGTCGATTGCCTGCCGCGGGCAGGGGACAGCTGCCTGCGCCTGGGGCGCGGTGGCTTCGTCGTCGTGCTGCCCGACCTGCCGGCATTGATGGCGCGCACGCTGGCGCTGAAAATCACCGACGCGGTGCGTCGCCAGTCAGTGGCCAACAAGGTCAGCCATGCCGGCGTCGTGACGGTGGGCATTGGCCTTGCCGTGACCAATCCGCTCGGCAATTACGATCGCCGCTTCTTTGAAGCCGGTGCCGAGGCGGTCAAGAAGGGCCAGCGCCGTGGCCTGGGCAAGCTCGAGATCGTGGATCTGCGCCCGCGCATCGAGCGCAAGCGGCAAAAGCACCTCAAGCAGGCTAAGGCCGCCTGAGACTATTGGGCGGGCATGGCGAAGGTAAAACGCGTCTGGATCTCGTCCGAGACCACGGCAATGCGTCCGCCATGGGCCTCGGCAATCTGCGAAGCGATGTAGAGCCCAAGCCCCAGACCTTCCGCATTGCTGCGCACATCGCCGCGACGGAACGGCTTGAACAGATGTTCCACGATCTCGTCTGAAATCGGCGCGCCGGCATTGGTGACGGCGATCTCCAGCCGGCCATCGCCCATCAGGCAAGTGACGGTAACCGGATGATCAGCCGCACCATGGGTCATGGCATTGCCCAGTAGATTGGACAGCATTTGCGCCAGCCGCAGGTGATCGACCGGAACGCTGTCGTCCAGTCTATAGCTGGCTTCGACCACGCGTTCTGGATTGGCCGCGCGGATCTCGTTGACCACCTGTTCCAGTGTTGGTTGCAGGCGGCGGTCGACCTCGATCTGTAGCGGAATGCCATCGCCGAGGCGGGCGCGGGCGAGATCGAGCACATTGTCGATCAGCCCATACATGCGCGCCGTGCTGTTGAGCATGAGGCGCAGGATCGTTTCGGATCGATCGGTCCAGCCCTTGGCGAGCAGCATATTGGTGCCCGCTTCGACAGCTGCCACCGGATTGCGCATGTCATGGCCGAGCACGGCGATAAACTGCTCGCGGAACGAGGCAACTTCCTCTTCGATGCGGATGCGTTTTTCAAGGTCGCTGTTAAGCTCGACCAGCATGCGCCGCGCCTCGCGCTCGCCGGCCTGAGCATCGACCAGCTCGCGCTCGAACTTGCGGCGTTGCCGCGCCGGGAAGATGGCGATGCGGGTGAATAGAACGGCGCCGTGGTCATCGCGGCGTTCGACGGCATTGACCAGCACCGGCAGGGGCACCCCGCTCGCCGTGACCAGGACGAGGGCGACTTCCTCGAAATGACCCTGCATGCGCAGCAGGGGCGCGAAATGGGTTTCGTAGAAGACGCTACCGGCGACATTGAGCAGGTCACGGAAGCGCTTGCCGATCAACGCGTTGGCGTCGCGACCCAGCCAGGTGGCGAAGGTTGTGTTGAGTTTGACGATCTTGCCGTCTGCACCGAGCGAGAGATAGCCGACCGGAGCGTTTTCGTAGAGGTCGTGAAGGTCTTCCGAGATCGTGTCGTCAGAGAAAGTCACGCATCGCCTCGATCACCGTCTGGGGTGCGCTCAGATTGGGGCAGTGGCCGCTGGCCTCGAGATAGACGATGCGGCTATCGGGAATATGCTGCTGCACATATTCCCCTACGTTCTCGGACGCGATGATGTCGTCGCGGCATTGCAGAACCAGGGTCTGCGCCGTGACCCTGGGCAGATCGGCACGATTGTCCGCGGTAAAGGTGGCGCGGGCAAACAGACGCGCGATTTCGGGGTCGGTGCGGCAAAAGCTGTTGGTCAGTTCTTCGCCCAGTTCGGGTCGATCGGGATTACCCATGATGGCCGGCGCCATGGCGGCGGACCAACCGAGATGATTGTCGGCCAGCGACGCCAGCAGTTCCTCGATGCCCTCGGCGGTAAAGCCACCCTGATACTCGCCATCGTCGATGTAGCGGGCCGAGGGGCCCACCATCACCAGCTGGCTGAACATGCCGGGCGCGGCAATCGATGCCAGCGCGCCGATCATGCCGCTGACGGAATGGCCGACAAACACCGCGTCCTTGAGGTCGAGCTCCCGGCCGATGTCGAGCAGATCCATGGCATAGCCATCGAGCGTGGCGTATTTGCTGCGATCATAGGCAGCCAGATCCGAGCGACCGGCGCCGACATGGTCGAACAGCACCGTGCGAAACCGGTCACGAAAGGCCGGCTCGACGAAGCGCCACATGTTCTGGTCACAGCCAAATCCATGCGCAAACACGATGACACGGTCACCAGAACCGTTCAGGACGACATTATTTCGGGCCAGGACAGACATTTACGCTCCGTTACCCACATTTGGCCGGTTTTCAGGCGTTTTTCAACTGGCGCGCGCGGCTGTGAAGCCAAAACTCCGTCAGGCCTGTAATTCAGCCGCTGGCGTGTCGCGCTGCCGCCATTTCGGCCAATCCCTCCGCACGCGTGATGACCGGGGCGTAACGCAGTTCGTTCCGCGCCCTGGAAATGTCGAGGGTGATCTCGACGGCCGAGGCGGCATAGGTCTGGAGCGTCAGCGGGCCCTTGATGCGGCCACTCGACAGGCGATGCAGCAGATCACTGATGCCCGCGATCAGCCGCAGCAGCGGGCGCGGCACGGTCTTGTCGGGTGCCACGAGACCCTGGCTGGCCAACATGCCGGTGACATAATCGCGAAAGGGCAGGTCGTCGCCATCGCTGAGGAAATAGACTTCACCGCCGCGCCCCTTGAGGAGGGCCAGTTCGATGCCGTGGCAGAGATTGGCGATATGGGTGGTCGAGGTCAGATAGGTGCCGCCCGAAAATCCAGGCGAGCTGGCCCGAATGGTGGGCACCCAGCAGTTGCGGCAGGGCGGTGGTGTCATCACGGCCCCAGACGGCGCGGGGGCGGACCGCGACGACGCGCATCTCGGGAGAGTTCGCTGACAGCGCGATGTGCTCGGCCGCAGCCTTGCTGGCCGAATAGGCGCCGGCTGGATGCCTGGGCAGGGGGTGATCTTCGGTGACCCGGACCAGCGGGCGACCATCGGCCAGCACCGACTCGGTGCTGAGATGCACCGCGGCGCGGATATTGGCCTTGGCCGCAGCGGCAAAGACGGCGCGTGTGCCCGCCTCGTTGATGCGGCGCTGCGAGGGGGAGCCAAAGCCGTGATCGGTATCGGCGGCGGCGTGGATCAGCGCGTCGCAACCGGCCATGCCGGCGACCAGATCGGCATCGGGCAGGGTGCCCATGATGGGCGTCGCGCCGAGCTCGGTGACCAGCGCTGCGGCGGCGGGGGAACGGACCAGCGCCACCACGGCAATGCCGCGGGCGGTGAAATGGCGGATCAGGTTGCGGCCGACATAGCCGCTGGCGCCGGTGAGGAAAATCTGGCGAATGGGCAAGGCGGTGCCGGGCGCCGCAGCAGAGGCTGCGTCGATTGATAAGGTCATGATGAAGCTTTCAATTGTGGGCGGTCAGGTCTTTTCGGCGGGCGTAGCGGTCACCAGCCAGTCGATCTCGCCGATGATGCGTTTGCGTTCGTCGGGGTCGAAATGGTGGAAGTCGAGATATTCGAGGAATTTCAGCCCCTCCAGCGCCAGATAGGCCAGGAGCGCGCCGCGCGGTGACTCGGCCCTATCCCGCACATGAGCGATGGTCTGGGCCTGGCTGTCCTGCATGCGGCGGCGCAAGCCGGCATCGAGGGTCAGCGCGGCGGTGAGATTGAGTGCGGCGGGGCGGAAGGCGGCGGGCGGCGGCTCGGACGCGACGGCGATGCGCGAGCGGATGGCCGCGCTGCCCCGACCGGCCTGAGCCGCTTCGGCCTGCTGATGATGTGCATGGTCATTGCGGAAGGCGCGCTCGACAATGGCCTCGATCAGCGCCTGCTTGGTCTTGAAATCATAGATGACGCTGGCCTTGCTGATGCCGGCCTGCTGCGCCACGGCATCGAGCGTCAGCGCCACGGCGCCATCGCGCGCCACCACGGCTTCGCCGGCGTCGAGAATGGCCTGCTGGTCGATGACCCTCTTGCGTCCCATGATCCATCTTTCATTTATTTCCGACCGGATGGTTATAAAAAAGAGCCATCACTGTCAAGCCGCAGCGAGGATTGGGCAATGTGTTGGGGCGAAACGAGATTTCCGTGTGTGGTAAGCCAAAGCGCGAAAAACTGTCATCGCTTCGTCAGGGAGTGCGGATAGAGCGCTCGCCATCGCTGCCGCGCTGGCAGCCTCATGGAGATGACGAGATGCGCATTCTGCTTGCTGCCGGCCTGATGCTGGCGACCGCTTTGACCCCTGCCATGGCGCAGGAAGGCAAGCTGGTGGTCTATACCAGCCAGCCCCAAACCGATGCGCAGCAGACCGTCGATGCCTTCATGGCCAAATATCCCGGCATCACCGTGGACTGGGTGCGCGATGGCACGCCGCAGGTGATGGCAAAGTTCCGCTCGGAACTGGAAGCCGGCGCACCGCAGGCCGATGTGCTGCTGATCGCCGATGTGGTGACCATGGAAGGCCTCAAGGCCGAGGGCCTGCTGCACAATTATCCCGAGGCGGACCTCACCGGCTATCCCGAAGGCCTGCATGACGAGGACGGCGCCTATTTCTCGACCAAGCTGATCACCACCGGCATCATCTACAACACCGCCGCGACCATGATCCCGACCAGCTGGGAAGACCTGACCAAGCCGGAAGCCAAGGACCAGATCGCCATGCCCAGCCCCCTGACCTCGGGCGCGGCCATGATCCATGCCGTGACGCTGACCGACAATCTCGCCGAAGGCTGGGATTTCTACTCGGCGCTGGCCGCCAATGGCGCGCAGGCCTCGGGCGGCAATGGCGGCATCCTGACCGCCGTGTCGGGCGGTGAAAAGCTCTACGGCATGATCGTCGACTACATGCCGATCCGCGAAGCCGCCAAGGGCGCCCCGGTGGCCTTTGTGTTTCCGACCGAAGGCGTTTCGGCCGTGACCGAGCCGGTCGCCATCCTGGAATCGGGTGCCAACCAGGACAATGCCAAGCTCTTCGTTGACTTCCTCCTGTCCGAAGAAGGCCAGGAACTGGCCGCCAGCCAGGGCTATATCCCGGCACGCGACGGCGTCGCTCTGCCGGAAGGCTATCCGGCCCGCGAAGACATCAAGGTGCTCGGCTATGATGCCGCCGCTGCCCTGAGCAATGACCAGGCCAACAAGGACCACTTCTCCGAGATTTTCGGGCAGTAAGTGGATTTGCACCTCCTGTTTTGCAGGGGGTGCCAGCAATTGTTGCAGCCACACACTCGGTGTCATCCCGGCCTTGAGCCGGGATCCATCCCGAGATCAAGCCGCGGCCGCAAGGTGCCTGTATGAGCCACCTTGCGGCAGGTCGTACATCTCGGGATGGGCCCCGGCTCAAGGCCGGGGTGACACCGTGGGTGTAGCGAGGGTGGATGCAAATACTCACATCGCGCTGGACACCGTGCGTGTGGCGATGGTGATGCAATACTCCCATTGCGCTGAACACCGTGGGTGTGGGGATGATGGATGCAGGCACGCACCAGCGTGAGTGACATCGTGGTTACGGAACCATCAGTGCAAGTTCAAAGCACAGGTACCTACAACGCCTTTGCGCGTCTTTTTGGCCGGGTCACGCCCGGCCTTCTGGCTCTACTCGCCATTGGCGTGCTGGCGGCGCTGCCGCTGGGGCGGCTCGTGGTGACGGCGCTGTGGGGCGAGGCGGGGTTTGACCTGGCGCCGCTCTGGGCGCGGCTGGCGCGCGGCGCGACGCAGAAGGCCATCTTCAACACGCTGGACACAGCACTGATGGGGGCGCTGCTGGCGCTAGCGATTGGCGGGCCGCTGGCCCTGCTGGTGGCGCTGACCGACCTGCCGCTGCGGCGCCTGCAGGGCTTTTTGCTGCTGCTGCCGCTGATGATCGCGCCGCAGGTGACGGCGCTCGCCTATATGCAACTGCTGGGGCCGTCGAGCGTGCTGCTGGGCGCGCTGGGACTGGCGCCGCCGCCGGGAACGTCCAATCCGTTGCTGGGGCGGGGCGGCATCATCCTGCTCTATGGCATCCAGCATGCGCCGATCGTTTTCATCACACTGCGGGCCGGACTGACGGCGCTGCCGCGCGACTATGTCGAGGCGGCACGATCGGCCGGTGCCTCGCCATGGCGGGCGCTGCTGACGGTAATCCTGCCACTGCTTCGGCCCTATATCATCGCGGCGCTGGCGCTGGCCTTTGTGTCGGGCGTCGGCAATTTCGGTATTCCGGCGCTGCTCGGCATGCCGGCCAATTATTTCACCCTGGCGACGCTGATCTATCAGCAACTGGCGACCAGCGGGCCCAGCGTGCTGCCGCAGGTGGCCATGCTGTCGCTGATCATCGCCTTAATCGCCATTGCCGGCATCGTGGTGCAGGGGCTGGGGCAGGGGGAACGCGGCTTTGCCATTGCGCGCGGCCTGCCGGCGCGCTTTGCGCTGGGAGCGTGGCGCTGGCCGGTGGCCACGCTGACATCCATGCTGATTGCGCTGATGCTGGTGTTGCCGGCCCTGGCGCTGGTGACCACATCGCTGGTGCCGGCCTATGGCGTGAAGCTGAGTTTGGACACGCTGACGCTGGACAATTACGCTGAAGTGCTGCTGCGACAGGCTTCCACCGTGCGGGCTTTCGTCAATTCGGCCTGGCTCTCGGGACTGGGGGCGCTGATCCTGGCGCTGTGTGCCGTGCCGCTGGCACTGGGTCTGCGCCGCATGCCGCACCGGGTCCGGCACGGGCTGCATGGCCTGCTCGATCTGCCCTATGCGCTGCCCGGCATCGTGCTGGCCATCGCCTGCATCCTGCTGTTCCTGCGGCCGCTGCCGCTGATCGGCAGCCTCTACAACACGCCCTGGATCATCCTCGTCGCCTATCTGATGCGCTTTGCCGCGCTGGCGCTGCGACCGGTCGATGCGGCGCTGGGGCAAATCCCCCCGGCCATGACCGAGGCAGCGGCCGCAGCGGGCGCTGGCGGATTGCGGCGGCTGCTGACGATCACCCTGCCCATGGCCGCGCCGGCAGCGGTGGCCGGGGCGCTGCTGGTGTTCATGAGCGCCTTCAACGAGCTGACCGTCTCGGCACTGCTCTGGTCCAACCGCAACGAGACGCTGGGCGTGGTGCTGTTCTCGCTCGACGAGGCGGGGCTATCGGCCCAAGCCTCGGCCATTGCCGTGGTGACGATTGCCGTGGTGGTCGGGCTGTTGCTGCTTCTCGATCGGCTGGGGTCGAGACTGCCCAGCGGGGTTTTGCCGTGGCGGTGAGGATGGGCACCAATTGTCCCACAGCCACGGTGTCACCCCGGCCTTGAGCCGGGGCCCATCCCGAGATCGATGGTCTGCCGCAAGGTGGCTACGTTCATCACCACGACCTTGCGGCTGTGGTGAAATCTCGGGATGGGTCCCGGCTCAAGGCCGGGATGACATCGAGTTTTTGGAAGCCACGGTGCCGAACAATACGACACCTAGCCCGATATCGCCCAGGCGTCGGTGATGGCGAAATGCACCGTTGTGCCGGGGTCGAGCGGTTGGTTCAGATCGGCGTGAAGCTGTTCGCCTGAGTTGAGGGTCAGCGTCGTTTCGTAATAGGCGCCGGCATAGCGACGGCGGGTGACCGTGGCGGCCAAGCCCGTGTCGGCGAGGCGGATGGCCTGGGGGCGGATCAGCACGCGGCAGGGGCCATTGCAGGCGCCGCGCACCGGGAGGGCGACACCATCGACGAGGGCAAGGCCCTGCGTGACCGTCGCGCTGAGCATGGCGCCACGCCCGACGAAACCGGCGACCATGCCATTGGCCGGTTCGGCATAGATTTGCTGCGGCGTGCCCACCTGCTGCACCGCTCCGGCATCGAGCACGACGACGCGGTCGGCCAGCGCCAGGGCCTCAGACTGGTCATGGGTGACAAAGACAATCGTCGCGCCGGTGCGCTGGTGAATGTCGGCAAAGACGTCGAGCATGGATGCGCGCAGGTGGACGTCGAGATTGGCCAGGGGCTCGTCGAGCAGGATGATCTTGGTGCCGGTGACGAGGCACCGGGCGAGCGCCACGCGCTGGCGCTGGCCGCCGGACAGGGCATCGACGCTGCGGGCGCCAAAGCCGGTCAGCGACACCATGGCCAGCGCCGCAGCGACGCGGCTCTCGATCTCGGCGCGATTGAGGCCTTTGCCCTTGAGCGGATAGGCGACATTGGCGGCGACATCCATATGCGGCCAGAGCGCATAGGACTGGAACACGATGCCCAGCTGGCGCTTTTCCGGCGGCACGAGACGGCTTGCATCGCCCATGACCACGCCATCGAAGGCCACGGCGCCCGATGTCGGCTGTTCGAAGCCGGCAATGAGGCGCAGCAGCGTGGTCTTGCCACAGCCGGAGGGGCCAAGCAGCGCGGTGAAGGAGCCGGCGGGAAGATCGAGGCTGACAGAGCTGACGGCGGCGCTGTCGCCGAACGTCTTGCCGATGGCGCGGAGGGAAATGGCGGTCATGGCCTGCCACTAATCATCGGTGATGACAATTTGGCGACGGATTGGCGGGTTGCCATGCAGGGCATGAGCCCTTAAGAGGGCGCTCCCCTGGAATTCCTGTTCATTGGATGCCTGCCATGACCCTCGTTTGCGGCCTCGATTTCGGCACGTCCAATTCCACCATCGCCCATCTCGACAGCGGCGGCGTGCCGCATCTCCTGAAGCTCGAGGCGGGGCGCGAAACCATCCCCAGCGTGATCTTCTTTTCCTTCGAGGACGATCGCATCCACTTCGGCCGCCAGGCCGTGGCCGAATATGTGACCGGCGCCGAGGGCCGGCTGATGCGCTCGCTGAAAAGCGTGCTCGGCACGGCGCTGATCGGCGACACCACGCGGGTGAAGGCCCGCAGCTACGGCTTTGTGGAAATCCTCGGCATCTTCATTGCCGAGCTCAAGAAGCGCGCCGAGGCCGAGCTTTGGGGAACGGTCGAAAGCGTGGTCTGCGGCCGGCCGGTGCATTTCGTCGACGACGATCCGGCAGCCGACGCGGCAGCGCAGAGCCAGCTCGAGGGCGCGGTGCGGGCGCAGGGCTTCAAGCATGTCGACTTCCAGTTCGAGCCGATCGCCGCGGCGCTGGATTACGAACGGCAAGTGCAGAGCGAAAAGCTGGCACTGATCGTCGACCTTGGCGGCGGTACCTCTGACTTTTCCGTGGTGCGGGTCTCGCCCGAGCGGGCGAAATCGGTTGATCGCGGCGGCGATATCCTCTCCACGGCGGGCGTGCATATCGGCGGCACCGATTTCGACCGGCTGCTGTCGATGAGCAAGGTCATGCCCGAACTGGGGCTGGGCACGAGGACCCGCGACGGCAAGCGGCATCTGCCGGTCGCGCCCTATCATGACCTCTCGACCTGGCACCGCATCAACCGGCTCTACAATGCCCAGACCATGCGCGACCTGCGCGGCACCATGCGCGAGGCCGAGGCGCCGGCGCGGGTGGAAATGATGATGGAGCTGGTGGAAGACCGGCTCGGCCATCGCCTGGTCGGCGCGGTGGAAGCGGCCAAGATCGAGCTCTCCGATGCCGACGAGACGGCGTTCAGCTTCCCGGTGCGTGATCAGAGCATCGAGACCGTGATGACCATCCACGACCTGACGGCGGCGCTGGAGCATTCCGTGCAGCGCATCGAGGCCACGATTGGCGAGACGCTGAAGCGGGCGGGGGTGACGATCCGGGATATCGACAGCCTGATCCTGACGGGCGGCTCGACCCAGGTTCCAGCCATTGCCGGAAGGTTGCGCGAAATGTTTCCGGCGGCCGACCTGGTCCGCACCGACGTGCTGGGCAGCGTAGGGCTGGGCCTCGCCATGGACGCGAAGCGCAAGTTCGGCTGAGGGGCGGGCGCCTAGCGCGAGCCGGTCAAGCCGGCGGGTGGCACGAGGCGCTGCTGCGGCGCCTGGGTGGTGGTGAGCTGCTCTGACACCCAGCCTTCGAGCGTCGGGTTGACGTCGATCAGCAGCCAGCCATTCTCGCGGCCGAGCACATGCAGCGCCGTGCCGCGCGGCAAGGTCATGATCAGCGGGCCCGACGTATCGGGCGTGTGCCGGACATTGAGCGTAGCCACATTGACATAGCGGGGCGCCGAGAGCGGCGCCGGGGCGGGTGTCGCTGTTGCCGGTTGCGCCGGCCTCGCGACGGAACTGGTGCGCCCGGGCGTGCCCTGCGGATTGGCAATCCCGAAGTGATAGATGCCGAGGCCGATCACGCCGAGGATGACCCAACCCACCCAGTTCGATTGCTGCTTCTTCTTGGCCATGAGTCGCCCCCTGTTTGCGGGAGTTTAGGGCGCCGGACGTTAAGAGAATGCGATTGGGGCAGCGGCCACTGCCATCAAGCGTCCGTCGCGAGAGCGGTCGCGGGCGCCGAAAAGCGTCAAAATCGACCGTTTTTGGCCTGTTTGTAGGTTCCCGCCCGACAGACAGGCCATGGATGAACGTGCATGACCATCCGCACCAGGGGAGTGCGGGATGCGGGATCGGACAGGGCGACAGTCGGGCGGGACGGAGAGCCGAGGGCGCCTTGCGGTCGTGGCCGCCGGGCTGATTGGTGCTGTCGTGAGTATGGTGGCGCAGGGCCGTGTCTTTCCCAAAGATAAAGGCACTGTCGGGATATTGTCCGGTGGTCGGCGGAACTTCGCCTCGGCGCTCAGTGCCCCCAGCCAGGGCATTCAGCATTCGCGCGGCAGTGGAATGCTCCGCCTGCTTCAGGCCATGGCTTTGGCGCTCCTGGCGATTTTTGCGCTCTCCCCGTTTCAGGCCGCGTTCGGCCAAGTGTCAGTCACCGTCACATACAATCTGGGCGAGGTCCGCAGAAATGATGTGGTCACCGCGACGATTACAATTAAAAACAACACCTCGTCCAGAATTGGCGAACTGGTAGTTGATGCACTTATTCCTAATGTCTATCCCCTGGATGGAATATATGACGGAAGTTTCCCTAACTGCGGGGTAGGGAGAATTGGTCCAGGGACGCAGGTTACACTCATTGGACTAAAATCCATGCCACTTGAACCAGGGCAGTACTGCTCAAATATCGCAAATTTTAGAATTAACGACATTGCGGCAATTGGGTCGCACAAAACGACACTCATCTCATCCACTCAGCCGGTTGAGTTTTCAGGCGAAACGATCAGGATTTTACCCGGTCTTCCCGCTATTGCCGCCATCTCGCCTGCTTTCGGTATCCCCGCGGGAGGGTACGCCGTCACGATCACAGGAAGAAATTTCGTCGCGGGTGACACGTCCGTGCAGTTTGGCAACGCGGCGGCGACCAATGTGTCGGTCCAAAATTCAACCACGTTGACAGCAACGGTTCCGGCCGGCGCGACCGGCACGGTTCCCGTCCGTGTCACGGTGGGCAGCGAACAGAGCGCACCGGTCGATTTCAAATATGCCCTGGCCACCACCACGCTGTCGCTGACTGCCACGCCCAACCCCTCTCGCTCCGGCGAAGCGGTCGTCCTGACGGCGACGCTGTCGGGTGCGGTATCGCACGGGGGAACGTTCGAGTTTTTCAACGGTAGCCAGTTGGTCGGCACTGTGAGGACGGTGAGCAATTTGGCACTTTGGTCGCTGCACGACTTGGCAGTCGGACAACACAGTTTGACCGTAGTTTTTTCTGGAGACGGCAACAATGCGTCGAGCACATCCGCGCCCCTGATCCAGACCGTGGAGCGGCACGAGACCCTGACAGTGCTAAGCTCGTCACCAAATCCATCAACGGTCAACCAAGACGTGACCCTCTCCGCTTACGTCCAAAATGGGGCGTCTCCGAGCGGGACAGTCGAATTCTTCTCAGGAAACCAGTCGCTCGGCAGCGCGACGCTCTCGGGCGACGTTGCAAGTTTGGCGCTCTCCAGCCTGACGGCCGGGACGCATGAGTTGACGGCAACCTACTCGGGGGACGTCAACAACTTGCCGAGTACGACTATTCGCCACTCCCACACTGTGGATCGTGCGACGTCGCAGGTGGCTTTGACCGCGTCACCCAATCCAACGACTGTGGGCCAGGAGGTGACGTTGACCGCGACGGTCGTGGGGGCGTCCCCGAGCGGTAGGGTCGAGTTTTTCTCGGGAAGCCAGCCGATCGGCACGAACTCGCTTTCCGGCGGCAGGGCGATACAGATGGTATCGTTCCTTGTTGCCGGGAGCTACAATATCAGGGTGGTTTATAGTGGCGACGGCGACAACCAGCCCAGCACGTCCCCCATTGTCACTCATAGTGTGGAGCAGGCCGCGCCCCGCCTGTCCCTGGCCTCCTCTCCAAACCCCTCGTCCCCCGATGAGCAACTCACCCTGACAGCGACCTTGGCGGGCGACATCAATGCCCTCGGTGACGTCGAATTTTTTGATGGCCCGTCGTCGCTTGGCAGGGCCGCCTTGTCAGGCGTGGCGGGATCGTTGTCGGGGCGTTGGGCAACCTTGATCGTCGCCCCTCTTTCAGCAGGCAGCCATAGCCTGAGGGCCGAGTATGTCGGCAACGCCAGCAATATACCGGCCACGTCTCCGACGATCACCCACACGGTGAACCGGACTGGCGCTTCGATGTCCCTGGTTGTGGCACCGAACCCATCCATTTACGGCGAGGACGTCACCCTGACCGCCTCGGTTCAGGGCACCCGCCCCACCGGGGAGGTGCGGGTCCGCCAGAATGGATCGGTCATCATGACCTTTCCTCTGTCGCCGGACGGCACGGCGGTCGCCATCATGCCCGGACCCTCGCTTGAGGTGGGCACGAAACGCTTCCAGATGGAGTTCCTAGGGGACCAGAACAACACCCCCGCCATGTCCCCGGAGGTCACTCACGAGGTCCGCCCCAGGAGCACGACGCTTCTGCTGACCTCCTCGGGCAATGTCACAAGCTTCGGCGAGGCCATTGCCCTGACGGCGACGCTGTCGGGAGCGGTGAACCCGACTGGCCGGGTCGAGTTCCTCAATGGCAGCGCCTCGCTGGGCGTCGTTCCGCTCAGCGGTGGGTCGGCGAGCCTTGAAACATCCGATCTGCCCGCGGGCGCGCATTTGATCACCGCGCGCTATTTCGGCGACAGCAACAACGGGGACGCGCTTGCCGATCCGCTTGTCCAGATCGTGAGCTCCATCAGCACATCGCTGTCGCTCGCCTCTTCTGCCAACCCCGCTGTGGCTGGCGACAGCGTCACCTTCATCGCCTCGGTCGCACCCGCGACCGTCGCCGGTGAGATCATGTTCAGCGTGGATGGCGTGGATCAGCCGCCGGTTTTGCTCGCGAACGGCGTGGCCCGTCTTGACACGCGCTTCCCGATCGCGGGCGACTATACGGTCAATGCCCGCTATCGGGGGGATGCCAATCATGCGGCGGCCGAGGCCCAGCCGCTGCTGCAATCCGTGCGCGGTGCCGATGCGACCGTAGCGGTGATTGCCGATTTTCTCTCGAGCCGCGCTGACCTCATCCTGGCACATCGCCCCGATGCCGCGCGGCGCTTCGCCCGGCTCGACGGCAGTGTGCCCCAGCCGGGTGCCGCCGGAGCGGCGGTGATGGGTTATCTGCCCCATCTGGGGGAAGGCGCTGCGCTCCCGTTTTCCACCTCGCTGGCGGCAATAGAAGCGCAGGCGGGCAATGCCGCACCGCAAGATTTCGACATCTGGTTCGAGGGGAGCTTCGCCGTGTTCGACCGCATCGGGGCAGACGGGCGCTTCTCCATAGCCACGATCGGGCTGGACTACCTCGTCACGCCCGATCTTCTGGTTGGCGCTTTGTTGCAAGGCGACGACCTGGACCAGACCGCGCGCGGCGGCGCGGGTGCCGAGGGAAGCGGCTGGCTGATCGGTCCCTATGCCACGGCGCGACTGGACGAGAATGTCTACCTCGACCTCTTCGGCGGGGCGGGCCGTTCGGTCAACAGCGTGAGTTCGGACGGCAGCAGCAGCGACAGCTTCGATGCCACTCGCTGGCTCTTCAGCGCCGCGCTCGAGGGCCAGTGGCGTGAGGGTCCCTGGAGCTTCAGTCCGCGGGCGAGCCTCTCCTACTGGGAAGAAACCAGCACGCCCTATGTCGACCACAGCGGCGTCTTTATCCCGTCGGTCACGGCCGGGCTGGGCCAACTCGCCATCGGACCCGCCATCGGCCACACGCTCCCGCTCGCGGAAGGCACCCAGCTCACACTCGGCCTGCGGCTGGACGGACTGGCTAATTTCGGCTCGGCGGGAACCGAGGACTTCGCCGCCCGCACGCAAGCGAGCGTCGGCGTGCAACTGCCCGGCGGCGCGAACCTCGGCCTTGCTGCGACCCATTCGGGCGCAGGCAGCGGCAGTACCAGCACCGGGCTGTCCATGACCCTGGGCGGACAGTTCTGACCGGAACAACCGGGCCACAACCGCTGTCGGCAAGTGGTTGAATGCGGCGAAAGACCAAAACGGGTCTTAAACGGATGCCGTATCTTTTTGCACGACACTCGTTGGCACTGTCCGTCGGGGCCGGCGCGACGCCTAGCCTTCCGCCCGGCACCGCAGTTCGAGCCCCAGCAATTGCGGGCTATTGGAGACTTCGGCCACCGAGAAGGGCAGGCCCAGATAGAGCACGCGATGGCCGCGGCTGACCTTTGGGACATGCGGGATATGGAAGATGTGGACGGTGACCGGCTCGGTCTGGCCCTCGTCGATCTTTTGCGCCTTGGCGGTTTCCCAGACCGGGACCTTGTCGCAATTGGGCAGCGTGCGCCAGGTGACCGGGGCATCGCCCTTTGCCGGGCCCTTTTCCTGGATGCGGATGTAACGCTCGACTTCACGCGGCATGTTGATGTTCCCCCTGTCGCAAGACGATGCGCCAAGGTTGTTTATGATGATTGAATTTTACCGCGCGCAAGAAAAAAGAATTGTTATCTGGCAACAGTATCGGCGGAAACAACTGCCTGTTTTCGAGGGACTTATCCCCGCGTGACGCTGGGGTGCTATGGTTATGGCATGGTCGGACAAGTGGGTCAGGACGCTACGGCGCTGATCCGGAGGCCGGGGAAATCATGACAGCACCAAACGATGGCAACGGTCCGGACTGGGCCGCGATCCGGCGCGCCTATGAGACGACGGATGTGCCGATCCGAGAGATTTGCAGCCAGTTCGGTGTGACCAAGGGAAGCCTAGAAAATCGCCAGCGCAAGGACCGCTGGTTGTCGCGCCGGTTGCGCGGGAACAACCGCCGGACCTCCACACTTTCACGCCTGATCGGACTGCTCGAGGGGCAGATGGTCAAGCTAGGAAATGAGCCCGGCGACAGGCTCGGTGACAAGGAGACCCAGCAGTTGGGCGAAATCGTCAAAGCTTACGAGAAAGTGGCCAGCATCGAAGCGGCTGAGAGCAAGGTGGAGATCCTGCCGCAGAAGCGCGACATCTCCGATATCCGGGCCAAGCTGATCAAGCGCATTGAACAATATGGCCGGCGGTAGTATCGCTCGAAAAGTCGGCGCCATGTCCGACAAGGGCGTCTTAACGCGATATTTCGACTGGTCGCACTGGGCCTACGAGCAGCAGCGCGAGCCCGCGGGCGACTGGACCACCTGGCTCTTCATGGGCGGGCGTGGTTGCGGCAAGACGCGAACCGGCGCCGAATGGGTGCGCAGCCTTGCGGCACGACAGGTGTCACCCATCGCCCTGGTGGGCGAGACCATGGCAGAGGCCATGTCGATCATGGTGCGGGGCGAAAGCGGCATTGTCGACGTCTGTGCCAATGGCGAACAGCCGACGATCAAGGGCCACCGCCTGGAATGGCCCAATGGGGTCGAGGCCATGCTGATGTCGGCCTCGGACCCGGACCGGTTTCGCGGGCCACAATTTGCCGCCGCCTGGTTCACCGAACTCGGCTGCGGCGCGGTCGACAAGGGGGCCAACCAGCCCAATATTTTCGGCGACGCCAAGAGCGCCGAGGACGGGCGGCCATATTTTTCGCGTGGCACGCCGGATGCGCTGATCCAGCGTCAGGTGTTGCGCGCGCATCAGCACTTCTGGCGCGATCCGGCCAACAATCCGCCCGGCATGGTGGATGTCGAGCGGCTGTATCTGTGGACCTGGGACGCGCGGCCCTATCCGGCCTTTCCGGCGCTGACCGAGGTCTGGAGCGATGGCGAGAACCATCGCAATGGCCATTGGCTGACTGGCCGGCTGGGTGGCATGGGCATGGATGAACTGGCCGAGGCCGTCGCGGCGGAGCATGGGGTGAGGCTTACCGCCGAGCCGGCCGCGCCTTTTGTCACCGGCTGCGTGCTGGGTAGTGCCACCACGGCAAGGCAGGCGCTGGAGCCTCTGGTGGAAGCGAGCGGGCTGACGCTGCGCAATCGGCGTGATGGATTGCATCAGGGCAAGGCGCGGCGGGTGGTGGCGACCACCTTCGCGCCGGATGATCTGGTGCGGGACGACGGCGCGGTGCTGTCACGGCGCTCGGGTGATCCGGCCGAAATGCCGGGTCGGCTGGCGCTGACCTATCAGGATCGCGAGCGCGATTACCTCGCGGCCACCGTGACGGCGATGATCGCGGGTGATGGTCCGCTGGTTGGCGAAAGCCTGGCGCTGACGCTGGATGGCGCGAGCGCCAGGCTGGCTGCGGAACGCATGCTCGATGGCCGTGCAGCGCGGCGCGAGACATTGGAACTGACCCTGCCGCCGAGCGCGCTGGCGCTGGAGCCGGGCGACCTGATCGAGATCGACGGATTGGCCGAAGGGCCGTTCGAGATCGGCGAGATCCGAGATGGACTGGCGCGGAAGGTTGTCGCGCATGGGCTGCTCTCGGGGCTGGCCGTGGCGACGGGCGTCGATCGGGGCTTGACGCAGGGGACGGGTGTCGCGCCGAGGTCTCTGCCGCTGGTCGTCGCGGCGCATCTGCCGCCGCTGCCAGGCGAGCCGACGCGGAGCCGGCTGGTTCTGGCCACCCATGCCCAGCCCTGGCCGGGCGTGGTGCAGGTGGTGGATGACGCGACGGGATTGAGCCTGGTCGAGATTGGGCGGCGCGGACTGGTCGGTGAACTGTTGGCGCCGCTGCGACCCGGACCGCTGGGCGTATGGGATCGGGCGAATGCCATCGAGATCAATCTCTTCGCCGGGCATCTGGCCGCAGCGGATGAACGCGCGGTGCTGGCCGGCAGCAATCGGCTGGCGGTGGAGACCGATGCCGGCGACTGGGAGATCGTTGGTTTTGCCAGGGCCGAACTGGTGGCGCCGGGCCGCTATCGGCTGAGCCAATTACTGCGCGGGCAGGAGGGGACTGGGCCGGCCATGCGGCCGGCATCCACGGGCCGGCGCGTCTTCGTGCTGAATCGGCGCGACGGGGGCCTGCCGGTCGAGACGCAATATCTGGGCGAAAGCCGGGCGTTGCGCATCTATGCCGGAGCGCGGGATGTGGAGGGGACGAGCCTGTCGGTTGCGACGGGGCTTGGTCCGGCTCTGCCGCTGCCGCCGGTACATCTGCGCGCGAGGCGGGCAGGGGGCGATATTGCGCTGCACTGGACGCGCTGCAGCCGGGCCGATGGCGATGGCTGGGGCGTGGCGGAAAGCCCGCTCGAACACAGTCCGGAGCTCTATCGCGTGACGATTGCCGCCGTGTCGCGCCAGTTCGACTGCGCAACGCCATTCGCCACCTATTCCGCCGCGCAGCAGCTCGCCGACTTCGGTGGGCCGGCAGCGGCTTTCACCTTCACCATCGCCCATATCAGCCCGGTGCTCGGCGCCGGACACGCGGCGCAGGGAGTGTTTCATGGCTGACCGGTTTGACATCTGCCTAGACGAGGTGCTGCGCCACGAGGGCGGCTATGCCGACCATCCGCAGGACCCCGGCGGCGCGACCAATCTGGGCATTACCCACAAGACCCTTGCGCGCTGGCGAGAGGTCTCGCCCTGGTGGAACCTGCCCAAACAGGCCGTGAAAGACCTCAAGCGCGATGAGGCAGCGCGGATTTATCGCGCCAGCTACTGGGACCGCTGCCGGGCCGAGGCGCTGCCGGCGGGCCTCGATCTGGCGCTGTTCGATTATGCCGTCAATTCCGGGCCCGACCGCGCCATCAAGGCATTGCAGTCGGCAGTCGGTGTCGTGGCCGACGGGATCATCGGACCACTGACATTGGCGGCGATCGGTAAGCGCTCTGCTGCAGGCCTTGTCGCGACGCTCTGCGAGCAGCGACTCGGCTTCCTCCAGCGTCTCACAACCTTCTCCACCTTCGGCCGTGGCTGGACCGCGCGCGTCACCTCGGTGCGCAAGGCGGCGCTGGCCGTCGCCGGAAACTCTCTTGAAAATCAAACCCCTGATAGGAAAACCATCATGGACCTTCTCAACGGCTACAAGACCTATATCGTCTCCGCCTTCATGCTCGTTGCCGGCGTTCTGCAGATGCTGGGCATGGACCTGCCATCGCTCGACAGCAGCTCGGCCGGTCAACTGGTGATGGAAGCCCTGGCCGTACTCTTCCTGCGTAAGGGGCTGAAGGGGGATATCGGCCGGGCTTGAGGGATCATTGCAACTTTGCCTTGCCTGTCCGATATTGAAACGGAAACAGGCGAAGGCATCATGAAGCACTCCTCAATCGCCGTGCGCGCTCAATGGGACAGCGAAGCCCAAGTCTGGGTCGCGTCCAGCACGGATATCGATGGTTTGAGCGTAGAAGCAGAGACAATCGAAGCGTTCAATATGAAGGTGCTGGGAGCGATCTCGGATTTGATCGAACTCAATGGGCTCAAGGGAGAGTGAAGCATGGCGAAGCGCATGTTCAGCGTCACGGCTCACTGGGACGATGAAGCGAAGGTATTTTACTCAGAGAGCGACATCTTTGGCTTTCACATCGAAGCACCTACAATCGAGGAATTCGAGGAGGTCATGATGGATCTGGCACCGGGCCTCGTCATGGCGAACCATGTCAGTCCGGAAGACCTGAAGTCGATGGCTCCTGAAGACCTGATCCCTGCCATCCTCTGGCAACGGCCCACAGGCAAGGCGGCTTGATGTGGTCGACGGATATTACGCATCCGTCGTAAAGATATTGAAAGCCAACGGTTTTCGCTATTTGATCAATGCCAAGGGTTCACACGAGAAGTGGACCAACGCTCATGGGAAAGTCGTTACGGTGCCGCGCAACCTGATGAGCCGCCATACTGCCAACAGCATCCTTCGCGACGCTGGCTCGTCCATCAAACTCTAGCCTTCGCCGCCCTTGCCTTATTCATGTCCCATTCAGCAACGGCGGCATAACCTGTTCTCATGAAAACCGTGACCCTCAAAACTCTTGCTCCTATTGCCATGGCGCTGATGCTTGGCCTGGCTTCGGCCGGTGCTGCCCAGGCGCAGGCCTGTATCGACAGCTCGGCGGAAATCCAGGCGCTGATCAGCTCCGGCCAGATCATGAGCCAGTATGACGCCGTGGCCTCGGCGGGCTATAGTGCGGATCAGATTCTGAACTTCCGCCTCTGCGACCAGGGCGGGCGCTATGTCTGGATCATCGGGGTGCTGAGTGCCGATGGGACGGCGCAGAACCTGACGATCAACGCGCAATAAGACCAAAAACAAGGGCACGGGTGCGCCATGCGAATTCTTGTTGTCGAGGACGACACCAATCTCAATCGCCAACTCAAGGAAGCGCTGACCGAAGCCGGTTATGCGGTGGACGTGGCCTTTGACGGCGAGGAGGGGCACTTCCTGGGCGACACGGAGCCCTATGATGCCGTGGTGCTCGATATCGGCCTGCCGCGCATGGATGGGCTTTCGGTGCTCGAGGAATGGCGCCGCGCTGGCAAGACCACGCCGGTGCTGCTGCTGACGGCGCGCGATCGCTGGAGCGACAAGGTACAGGGGATCGACGCCGGCGCCGACGACTATGTCGCCAAGCCCTTCCACATGGAAGAAGTGCTGGCCCGGCTACGCGCCTTGGTGCGGCGGGCAGCAGGTCTTGCCTCCAATGAAATCGTCTCCGGCCCGGTGCGGCTCGATACCAAGTCTGGCAAGGTGACGGTCGATGGCCAGTCGGTGAAGCTGACCAGCCACGAATTGCGCCTGCTGAGCTATCTGATGCATCACAAGGGCAAGGTCATTTCGCGAACCGAGCTGACCGAGCATCTCTACGATCAGGATTTCGACCGCGACAGCAATACGATCGAGGTTTTCGTCGGCCGCCTGCGCAAGAAGCTGCCCGATGATTGCATCCAGACAGTCCGCGGACTTGGCTACCAGATTGCCGAGGATTAAGCGCTGACCGCGCCGGGCGACAGCAACGTGGCCACCAAGTCGCAGGGGACGTCCCTGCGCAAGGGCTCGATTGCGGCCTCGTTGTTCTGGCTCTCGGCGGGCTGGCTAGTCGTGGCGCTGGTGGCGACCGGCTTCCTGCTGACGGACCTTTATTCGCGCGCGCTGGATACGTCGCTGTCGGAATCGCTGGATTTTCAGGTCGAGAGCCTGACCGGTTCGCTGCTGGAAACGGGCGATCCGACCAGCAGCGCGATTACGCTCAGCGATCCGCGTTTCGACCGTCCGCGCTCGGGCTGGTATTGGGCGATCCGCGATGCCAATGGAACGCTCTACAATCTCTCCACCTCTGCGGTGGGCATCGACATGCCCGTGCTCGATGGCGAGCGCGATAGCCGCGGGCGGCGCACCGAAGTGCTGGACGATGCCTTTGGCACGCGCATGCGCGTGGTGGAGCGGACGGTCACTGTGGCCCCCACCACCTACCAGATCGTCGTCACCGGTAACCTGAGCGAAATTCTCGATCTCGTCGGCGACTTCCGCGGTCAGGCCTTTATCGTGCTGGGTGCCGTGGGCGTGATGCTGGCCATCATGAGCGCCATCGTCGCCCGCTTCGCCATGCGGCCCATCGACAAGCTGAGCGCCGCCATTGAAAGCGTGCGCGAAGGCGAGAGCGTGACCCTCGGCGGCACCTATCCGCGCGAGATTGCCCCATTGGCCGAAGAGGTCAACGAACTGCTGCGCTCCAATGCGCAGATCATCGAGCGGGCGCGCAACCAGGTCGGCAATCTGGCCCATGGGCTCAAGACCCCGATCGCCGTGCTGCGCAACGAGGCCGCATCCAAGCAGGGGGCGCTGGCCGATGTGGTGCTGGGCGAAAGCGAGAAGATGAGCACCATCGTCGCCACCTATCTCGAACGGGCCAGGCTTGCTGCCCGTACCTCGGTGGTTGGCAAGAAAGCCGATGCCGCAATGATCCTTGAACGGCTGACGCGGGTGATGCGCAAGATC
Organism: uncultured Devosia sp.; assembly: GCF_963517015.1. Taxonomy (NCBI): domain Bacteria; kingdom Pseudomonadati; phylum Pseudomonadota; class Alphaproteobacteria; order Hyphomicrobiales; family Devosiaceae; genus Devosia; species uncultured Devosia sp. Next base: position 107,186 of record NZ_CAUQDV010000002.1, on the reverse strand, counting down.
CATCCCGAGGTCAGCATCGCCTTCCAGGCGTCCGATCCCAATTTGCCATGGTTCCGCGGCGACGAGGCCGATCTTGAGGAGATGGCGGGCAATCTGCTCGACAATGCCTGCAAGTGGTCCAAGGGCCAGGTGCGGGTGGCGCTCTCGTCCGAACGCGGTGAAACGGGCGCCATGCTGCTGGTGCAGATCGAGGACAATGGCGCGGGTCTGAGCGAAGAAGACGCCCGGAAAGTGTTGCGCCGCGGTGTCAGGTTGGACGAGAAAACGCCCGGCACAGGTCTCGGGCTCGATATCGTCAAGGAACTGGTGGACGTCTATGGCGGCAGTCTGGAGCTGAAACGCGCGGCTTTGGGGGGCTTGCAGGTCGATCTGCGTCTGCCGACAGCGCGTCTTGGCACTGCTTCCAAACTCAATGCAACTTGACGCACTTTCGCCGCATTGCGACAACACTGAGCCACTCTAAACGTCCATCGGAACGCAGACATATGAACCGTATCGCTCTTTTCGCCGCTCCGCTGCTTGCCTTGACCCTTGCCGCCTGCTCCAGCACCGGCCCAACCCAGATGTCGCAAGCCCCGGTGGCGACGACCCCGGTGATCTCGCAGCCGCTGGTGCCGACCCCGGCCCAGACCACGCAGCAGGCGCTGCTGACCACCAGCGTGTCCAATGGTTTTGTCGACGCGGCCGCCCTGTCCGCCATGTCGGCCAAGGACTCGGCTGCTGCCAATAGCGCCCAGTTCTATGCGCTGCAGTTCGGCCGTCCCGGCGCCCCGCGCGCCTGGGCTGGCGAAGCCGGAACCTCCGGCTCGGTCGCCGTGGGCCCCTATGTCCGCGTCAACAATCTCGATTGCCGCGACTTCACGCACACCGTGAAGGCCGGTGGCCAGGAATATATCAAGAAGGGCACCGCCTGCCGCGAACAGAACGGCAATTGGGCCGTCGTTCAGGGCGCTGCATAAATCGTCATCGTGATCGCGGTGGGAATGGATTGTTTACCGAAGCCCGTTAGGGTTTTAAGGTGAACCATTCAATCCTGCCGTGTTGATGCAACAAGCTGCCACACAATCAGAAACCGTCACGACGAGGCGAGAGGGCCGCGCCGCGACACGTCCGTTCGCCGGTGTCATCGACCCGGTCATCGTGCAGGATCCCGCCCAGTTTTCCTTTGCGGGCTCGGTATTTCGCAGTCATGCGGAAGCCGCCTGGGTCTGGGTGTATCGCGATCTCTGCCCCGAACTGATCAACCCCGACGCCTTGGCCGATGGCAGCTTTTCTGCGGCCGATCTTGAGTCGGTGATGCCGCAAATCCTGCTGGCGATGAAGGCGGGAATCGACACGGCGACCGCTGATCCGGAAAAGGATCGCCGCCTGCGCGCCACACTCGGCAGCCTCGAAGCGCGGCAGGCTTTGCCCAATGTCGTCATGGCGCTGCGCAGTCGCGCATTGCTGGGCAAGGCCCAAGCCTTTGGCAAGGCCATCAATGGCATGACCGATGATGCGGCGGTCGGCGCTGCGCTGCAATCCATGCCGCTCAAGGACCAGGCGCTGTCGGCCTTGCTGTTTCATGCAGCCATGCCGCAGATCGGCAACCCGACGCGACTGACCACAGCCATCATCAAGCTTTCGGGCAATGCAGCCGAAGCCAGCGTCACCCGCATGGGCTTTGCCCCGGTGATCGACGCCATTCTTGCCCATGCGCAGAACAAGATCTTTGCGCTGCAGCCCACCGGCCCCTTCGCCGATATCGACCTGATCTGCCGCAGCCTCGAGCGCTTCCATCGCCTGGTACGCTCGCTGACCGGCTATATCGAATTTGCCCGCGGCAGCCGCTGGGCGCAGATCATCTCGGCCATCACCAAGCAGGTCTCCGACCGGGTCGAGCCGCGCCTGCGCGATGTCGTCTCCGACATCAATCTGGCCATGCGCCGTGGTCGCGAAGGCCATGACCGCGTCGACAATGATGGCATCCTGTCGGCCATCAATGGCGTCTATCTGCTGGCCACCATCCGCGAATGCCGCGACTCGCTTGCGCTCAACGCCCTCTTCGACCAGGCCTGGAGCCAGAGCGGGGAGGCGCTGGAAATGCATCTGCAGCGCAATCTCGATCTGATCCGACAGAACCCGGGCGACGCCAATACCGGTGCCCGGCTCGATGCCGGCATCAAGATGGCCGAAATCCGCTTCAACCCGGAATATGCCGAAACGCTGAAGCGCGCCCGCGCCTCGGCCGAGCGCCGCAGCTAATCCATGTCCTGACGCCAACGGGCGGCCAGCGTCACCGGGGTGATATGCCCCGGCTCGTGCAGGCTGACCGTGTCGTTCCTTGTGCCCAGCACCAGCGCGACGACGCCTTTGTCCACCACGCGCAACACCACGCCGACGGCCTTGAGCGGATCGGTCTCGGTCGCGCTTGGATAGAGCAGGGCGCCGGGTTCGGCGCTGCGCTCGCCCTGCACGGCAACCAGCCAAAGCTTGGCGCCGGGATAGCGGCCCTGCAGGTAGGGCGGGGGAAGCGTGGGCGCGCTCTCTTCCGCTGCGGTGCGCGCAGGCAAGAGGTTGATCATGGCGGCGCGTTCCCGGGCGATCGGGCCGGCGCTCTCCGGTGCCAGCACGCCCAGTTGCACGCTGGCGGCTACTTCGGCGATGCCGAGAGCAAAAGGCGTGTCGGTGGGTGACCAGGCGTCGTTCTGGGGCCTGCGCCACCCGGGCCATTTGCGCACCCTGGTCTGCGGCCGGACCGGATAGGAATTGCCGCCGTCGAGATAGGTCGGCTCCGGCTTTTTGGCCTCGCTTTGCCCGATGAAGGCAGGCGCATCCGGGGTTTCATAGATCGGATCGATCAGGTGATCCGCAATCTCCTGGACCGGGCGACCGAGCATGGCGTTGACCGCTTCTTCGCCGCTCGCCATGCAGGCGCTGCGCGTCTGCCAGCCGGCGGCACTGCCGACCAGTGTCACGCCATCCGGGCCGGCGACGGGTTTGAGCGTGGCATTGTCTGCATTCCAGACGCTGTCACCGCCCGCCATATGCCAGAGCGTCAGGTCGGGCTGGAAGCCGCCGCAGACCACAAGGCGGTCGGCACCCAGCGCCACGTCCTCATGCGGCACATTGCTCATCGACAGATGCGGCAGTACGGAAAGCCCGGCCTTGCCGCGCGTGACCGCAGCGACCAGCGTGCCGGAGGCCAACGTCATGCCATAGGCCTTGGAAAACTCGATGAAGCGCGATTGCGGCTGCGTCCGGCAATCAAGGATCCGCGGCACGGCAATGCCGGCGTCGCGCACCAGCATGGCGAGGCGATAGGCCGGGCTGCTGCTGGTGGCAAACAGCGCTGACCTGCCGTGCCAGACGCCATAGCCATGGGCGAGTTCGAAGGCCTCTGCGAGACCCATGACGCCGGGCAGCCGGTTGCCGGAGAACAGCGGCAGCCGCTCGATCGAGCCGGTGGCGAGGATGACGTGGCGCGCCGCTAGATCCACGACGCGGCCATGCGGCTGTCCATCGTCGACCACCACCTGATGCAGGCGCAGCATGCCCGGGCGAATGGCGAAGACGTCTGCCCGGGTCAGCAGGGTTATCCGGTCGCTGGCGGCAACGGCCTCGCTGAGGCGGGCAATGGTTTCGTCGGGCGCATCCTCGCCATCCTGCGTGCCGAACAGGCGCGCGATCCCGCCCGGATGGGGACGCGCCTCGATCAGCGTGACGGCCAGGCCACGCCGGGCACCGGTAAGGGCTGCGGACATGCCCGCCACACCGGCTCCGACCACGACGAGATCGGTTTCCACGCCGGGCGTGCCGACCTGATCGAGCCAGGGGCGGGGCAGGGTCCTGGCGAGGTCGAGGCCGAGGCTCTGGCGATCGCGGCGGAACAGGCGAGCCAGCGGGGAGGGCGGCAGGTCCTCGTCCAGGAGGAGATAGTCGGCGCCGTCGGTTGCCGGGGTACGTTCCATGGGCAGGGCCGCATGGGGCGCGTTGACGGGCGCAATGGCGGGGGCGTGGCGGTGGGTCAGCGCCAGGGCGTGGCCATCATGCCAGCCGACGCTGTCCACGCCATTGGCCAGCACGGCGCTTAGCACGGTGTCGCCGGCGAAAAAGGCGATGGCGCGGCCATTGAGGCGGAACTGGCCCGGCCTGCTGCGATCGATGTTCTGACCGGACAGGGCATGGCCCGTATCGAGACGCGCTGGCTGGTCCTTCATGCCATGCCTCCCCACTCGGCGACCGGCAAGTTGCGGAGACTGCGATTGACGAGGCGCGCAGCGAACCACTGGCTTTCGCTCTCGGTCGAGACGCCGGACAGCCAGCGGGCGATGGCGGGCGCGAGGAACAGCCCCGTCGGGCCAAATCCGGCCAGCACATCGGGGCCCGGCCCATTGAGCCGCCCCACCGCCGGCGCGCCGTCGGCCGTGTTGATCGACGGCCAGCTGACCTGGCCGGCATGCCGGGCGGCGCGATCGCGCCCGAGGAGGGCCATGAGCCTGGCGCTGAGCTGATCCACGCTGCCGGGGCCGATCGCCAGAATGCCGCCACTGTCCTGCTGCGACAGCATCAACCCGTGGTCGAGCTGCAAGAGCAGGCGTCCCGCCATGGTGCTGGTGGGAAGGGTCAGCACCGCGCTGCTGTCCTGGCGCTGCAACAGGCTGGGCCATTGCCTGGCCGTAAGATGGGAGATCAGCGCCGCGTCGTCCGCCAGAATGGTCTGGCCGATGGCGATGCGCGCGTCGCCATCGGTGAGTTGCGCGCTGCCGTCAGGCGCAATGACCAGTGTCTGGTGTGCGGGAAAACGGCGGACCTTGTGCTTGCGCAGCCACCGCTCCAGCCCCGCATCGAGGGTTGGGCGGTGCAGCAATGCGGCATGGCGCGAGACGAAACCCTCGCGATCCGACCCGACGATATTGGGCCGCAGGGTCTCGACCGGCCAGCCAAAAGCCATGGCCACGTGCCGGACATGGGCAAGGGCCTGTTTGCCCTGCGCGCCCTCGGCAAGCAGGATCGGATCGACCCGCGACCACGCGCCGCGCCCACCGATGCGGGACACAAGCTTGAGCGTTTCGGGCATCACGGACCTGAGTAAAGACCAGGTGTCGGGTCGGGTGAGGGGCGCAATCGACAGGTCGACGCCCTGCGGCAGACGATGGCGCGAGGCGGTTTCACCAATCAGAACAACGCTTTTGCCGTGTCTGGCAGCAAGGAGGCCGGCCACCAGCTGGGCGAGTGGCGTGGTGCCGACGACAGCGAAATCCGCCTTGCTGTCGCTCATGCGGCCATATGCGCATGTGGCAATGCGTCAACTCCACAATCGCGTGTTTCGGTGGTTTTTCGCCCCACACACTTTATAGGTGTTCCAAACTTGCCGCGTGTCGGCTTCAGACGTCCAGGGCCCATGCTTTTCTGGTTCATTGCCTCTGCCATTACCGCAATCGCCTGTGCTGCACTTTTTTACGCAGCCCGCCGCGGCACGGTCAACGCGACCGTGCCCGATTTGGACGATGCCAACAGCCATTTTCGCCTCGTCCTGGCCGGCATTGATGCCGACCTTGCCGCCGGCAAGCTGGCCAGTGCCGAGGCACTGGCCGCCAAGGGCGAGCTGGCGCGTGAAATCCTGCGCGCCAAGGCCGAGTCGGGCAAGAGCGCGCCCAAGGGCACCATGGGCAATGCCATGCTGCTGGCCGGTCTGGGTGGCGTGGCAGCACTGACCCTTGGTACCTATCTAGTGCTCGGCAGTCCGGACCTGCCCAGCGCGCCGCTGGCGGAACGCCCCGAACTGGCGGCGCAGTCCATCGATCTCGACATGGCCATCGAACGCATCGAGGCCCAGCTGACGACCAATCCCGACGATCTGCGCGGCTGGACGGTGATTGCCCCCGCCTATATGCAGCTCGGCCGTTTCGGCGATGCCGCCAATGCCTATCGTCGCATCATCGAACTCAACGGGGCGACGCCCGATCTGCAGACCCGGCTGGCAGAAACCCTGCTGATGGCCGCCGACGGCCAGGGTTCGGAAGAGGCCATGGCCCAATTGCGCGCTGCAGCCGCCTCCGATCCGACCCACGTGCTGTCGCGGCTCTACATCGCCGCCGAGCTGACGCGCATGGAAGACTATCCCGCCGCCGTCGCCGCCTGGCAGGACGCGCTGGCGCTTTCTGCCGATGGCAGCGAGCCCTGGGTCGAATCGGCGCGCCAGGGGCTGGCCGTGGCCGAAAATGATGGTGTCGCCGGTGCCTCCGAGGCCGAGAGTGACGCCGTGGCGCAGATGGTCACGGGCCTGGCCGCCCGGCTCGAGACCGATGGCGGCACGATCGAAGAATGGACACAGCTGGTGCGTTCCTACATCGTGCTGCGCGACCTGCCATCGGCGCAGTCCGCCTATGACAGCGCCGTTGCGGCCTATCCCCAGGCCTTCGATCGCGGCGATCTCGATACGCTGGCGCTGGCCGCCGGCCTCACACTGAATGGAGGCACGCCGTGACAGTGCAGGCATCCGTCCGCAAGAAGGGCTGGACGCGCAAGCAGAAGCGCCTCGGCATCATCGCCGGCCTTGGCCTCGTCCTCGCGCTGGCGACGACCCTTGTGCTGATCGCCCTGCGCGACCAGATCGTCTTCTTCTATTCGCCCAGCGACGTGATCGCCCGCGAGGTTGCCGCCGGCACGCCGATCCGCCTCGGCGGTCTGGTCGGCGATGGGTCCTGGGTCCGCAACGGCCAGGAGAATGACTTCGTCATCACCGATGGGGCCGAGACCGTGCAGGCGCACTACACCGGCATTCTGCCCGACCTGTTCCGTGAAGGGCAGGGCGTGGTGGCCGAGGGCTCCATGCAGGACAATGGCACCTTTCGCGCCACCAATGTCCTCGCCAAGCATGACGAGAACTACATCCCCAAGGAAGTCGTCGACGCGCTGAAGGCCAGCGGCGAATGGCGGCCGGAGACAGCCCAGTGAGCATCGAACTCGGTCATTTCGCGCTGATCCTGGCTTTTGCCATCGCAACGCTCTCGACCATCGGCGGCTATATCTTCTGGCGCAGCGGCGAGCGCATCGGCCTGGTGTTGAGCCAGGGTGCCGTGCTGCAATTCGTGCTCGTGGCCGCAGCCTTTGCCGCGCTGATCCAGGCCTTCGTCACATCCGACTTCTCGCTGGCGCTGGCGGTCAACAATTCCCATTCGCTGAAGCCGCTGATCTTCAAGATCTCCGGCGTCTGGGGCAATCACGAGGGCTCGCTGGTCCTCTGGATCTTCATCCTCGTCAGCTTCGGCGCCATGGTCGCCGCCTTCGGCAAGCGCCTGCCCGATGACCTGCTGGCGCTGGTGCTGACCACCCAGAGCATGCTGACCGCAGCCTTCACAGGCTTCACGCTGTTCACCTCCAATCCCTTCGACCGCGTGTTCAATCCGCCGCTGGAAGGCAACGACCTCAATCCGGTGCTGCAGGATATCGGCCTCGCCATTCATCCGCCGCTGCTCTACGCCGGCTATGTCGGCTTTTCGATCTGCTTCTCCTTCGCCATCGCCGCGCTGATCTCCGGCCGCATCGACCAGGCTTGGGCCCGCTGGGTGCGCCCCTGGACCATGCTGAGCTGGACCTTTCTGACCCTGGGCATCGCCATGGGCTCCTACTGGGCCTATTACGAACTCGGCTGGGGCGGCTGGTGGTTCTGGGACCCGGTGGAAAATGCCAGCTTCATGCCCTGGCTCGCCGGCACAGCGCTGCTGCATTCGGCGCTGGTAATGGAAAAGCGCAATGCGCTCAAGATCTGGACGGTCTTTCTGTCCATCATCACCTTCTCGCTGTCGCTGCTGGGCACCTTCCTCGTCCGCTCGGGCATCCTGACCTCGGTCCATACTTTTGCGGCCGACCCGACGCGCGGCATGGTGATCCTCGCCATTCTGGCGGTGCTGATCGGTGGCGCCTTCGTGCTCTTTGCCATCCGTTCGCCGTCGCTGCGCCAGGGTGGTCTGTTCGCGCCGATCAGCCGCGAAGGCGGCCTGATCCTCAACAATCTCTTCCTCTCGACCGCCGTCGGCGCCGTGCTGGTCGGCACGCTCTATCCGCTCGTCCTCGATGCCCTGACCGGCACGTCGATTTCGGTCGGCGCGCCCTTCTTCAACCTGACCTTCGGAGCGCTGATGGCGCCGCTGCTGCTGGTGCTGCCCTTCGGGCCGCTGCTGGCCTGGAAGCGCGCCGACATCATGGCCGCAGCACAACGCCTGATCGGCGCGGCAGCGCTGGCCATTTTTGCCACCATCCTGATCTCGGCCTTGGGCGGCATTTCGATCTCGCTGGCCCCGCTTGGCCTCTTGCTCGGCTTCTGGGTCTCCTTCGGCGCCGTGGCTGAACTGATCGACCGCAGCAAGATCGGCCGCATTCCCTTTGGCGAAAGCATGCGCCGCCTCGTCGGCCTGCCGCGCGTGGCCTGGTCCACGGCGCTCGGCCATTTCGGCATCGGCATCACCGTGCTCGGCATTGTCGCTGTCACGGCCTGGGAAACCGAACTGGTTACCACGCTCAATCCGGGCGAAACCGCCGAACTCTCTGGCTACTCCATCGCCTTCGATGACTTCAAGCAGGAGCAGGGCCCCAACTACATGGGCGAGGAAGGGCACTTCATCGTCACCGCGCCCGGCGGCGGCACGCGCGACCTGATGGCCGAACGCCGCATCTATGTGGCCAGCGGCACGCCCACCACCGAAGCGGCCATCACCACCTATGGCTTCTCCCAGCTCTATCTGCAGCTCGGCGAACCGCTGAGCGACACCCATGTCGTCCGCATCTGGTTCAAGCCCTATATCACCCTGATCTGGATCGGTTGCCTGTTCATGGCCGCGGCCGGCGTGGTCTCGCTGACCGACCGCAAGGTCCGCATCGGCGCCCCGCGCAGGGCCAGCAAGCCAGCACTGGAGCCAGCCGAATGAGCTGGCTCCGCGCACTTCTTTTCGCCCTCTGCCTCACAACGCCTGTGCTGGCCGTCAGCCCCGACGAAGTGCTCGATGACCCCGTGCTGGAACAGCGCGCCCGCAATATTTCGGCTGGGCTGCGGTGCCTTGTCTGCCAGAACCAGTCCATCGACGACAGCGATGCCGACCTCGCCAAGGACCTGCGCGTTCTGGTGCGGGAGCGACTGGTGGCCGGCGACAGCAATGCGGCGGTGGAGCAGTTTTTGGTCGATCGCTATGGCGAATTCGTCCTGCTCAACCCGCGGGTGAACAACCACACGATGATCCTGTGGGTCGCAGCGCCGGTGCTCTTGCTGGTGGGATTGGGCACGCTGGTTGCGCTGGGGCGGAAGCGGCGGGTGGTGACCGCGGGATTGAGCGCGGAAGAGCAGGCTGCGCTGGACGAGCTGAAGTAACCCCACGCACCGAGCCCAACCTCCACCGCTTGCGGGGGAGGGGGACCGCCCATAGGGCGGTGGAGGGGGGAGCTGCTTGCGCGGCCCCGAGGATAACCGCCACTATCCGCGCCTACTGCTCCCCTCTCCACCACGCTACGCGTGGTCTCCCTCTCCCGCAGGCGGGAGAGGATCGCCGACTGAAAACCCCCATATGCCCCATTCCCGCCACCAACATTGCCAAGGTTTAATGTTGGCGCAACTTCTCCGAAAGGCGCGGCATTCCATATGTAGGCCCATAAGCTGTTGAGGGCTTGCCGAAGGAGATTGTCTACATGCGCTCGTCCATTCTCAAGCGTACCAGCCGTTGGCTCGGGGCATCCGCCCTGGCATTGCTGGTCGGTATCGGTGGTGTCTCCACCGCTTTCGTCATGACCGGCCAGGCGGCCAATGCGCAGGTGCAGAACGTTGCGCAGATCACCGTGCCCGAGACCGCTCAGCCCCATGCCGGCTTTGCCGATCTCGTCGAGGCGGTAAAGCCTGCCGTGGTGTCGATCCTCGTCGAAGCCGAGGAAAGCCCGCGCATGCAGCAGGGTGGCCCGCGCGGCCGCGATTTCGATTTCAACTTCCCCGACCTGCCGGAAGGCCATCCCTTCCAGGATTTCTTCAACCAGTTCGGCAATGGCCCGCGTGGCGGCAACGAGCCCCCGGCACCGCGCCACTTCATGGCAGCCGGCTCGGGCTTCGTGATCTCGGCTGACGGCTATATCGTCACCAACAATCACGTCGTCGAAAACGCCACCAAGGTCACCGTGGTGTTCGATGACGGCACCGAGAAGGTTGCCGAAATCGTCGGCACCGACGAGCGTACCGATCTGGCCGTGGTCAAGATCGAGGGTGAAAACCTGCCCTTCGTCGATTTCGAAACCGATGCCAGCCGCGTCGGTGACTGGGTCGTGGCCGTGGGCAATCCCTTTGGCCTCGGCGGCACCGTGACCGTCGGCGTCATCTCCGGCCAGGGCCGCAATATCGGCGGCTCCAACTACGGCGATTTCCTGCAGATCGACGCCGCCGTCAACACCGGCAATTCCGGTGGTCCGGCCTTCAACACCAAGGGTGAAGTGGTCGGCGTCAACACCGCCATCTATTCGCCCAATGGCGGCAATGTCGGCATCGCCTTTGCCATTCCGGCTGCCACGGTCAAGGGCATCGTCGCCCAGCTGATCGACTCCGGCACCGTCACCCGCGGCTACCTCGGCGTCGGCATTCAGGACGTCAATCGTGACATTGCCGATGGTGTTGGCCTGGCCGACGCCAAGGGCGCCATTGTCAGCAACGTCGCCGAAGATGGTCCTGCCGGTCCCGCCGGCGTCAAGTCCGGTGACATCATCACCGCCGTCGATGGCGATGCGATCGATGATGCGCTCGACCTCAGCCGCACCATTGCCGGCAAGTCGCCCGACTCCTCGGTCGAGCTGACCATCTGGCGCGATGGTGCCGAGACCAAGCTGTCGGTCCAGCTCGGTACGCTCAATGAAGCCGCCGTGGCACAGAATGACGAACAGGCAGCCCCCACGCCGCCGGCACCGCTGCCGGCTGAATCCAGCGTTGGCTTGACCCTGGTTCCGAATTCGGACGGCAATGGTGGCCTCCTGGTGCAGGAAGTCGATCCTGAATCGCCGGCTGCCCAGAAGGGCCTGACGGTTGGCGATGCCATCCTCGAGGTCAACAATACGCCGGTCAATTCGCTCGACGAATTCGAGGCAGCGCTTGACGCGGTCAAGGCTCAGGGCCGCAATACGGCCCTGGTCAAGGCCAGCCGCGACGGCAGTGATACCTTTATCGGCCTGCCGCTGGGCGATAACTAAGCAATACCGGTCCCGGGCTCGCGCCCGGGACCACTACCTTCTGTGCCAAAGCCTTGGGGGCTCCGGTGAAAATCCTTTTGATCGAAGACGACCGCGAAGCCGCCAGCTACCTGATCCAGGCGCTGGACGAGGCCGGCCACGTCACCCACCATGCCGCTGACGGGGAAACCGGTTACGCCATGGCCTCGGGCATGGACTATGACGTGCTGATCGTCGATCGCATGCTGCCCCGCCGTGACGGCCTGTCCATCGTCGAAAGCCTGCGTGCCGAAGGCGACAAGACCCCCGTTCTTATTCTATCCGCCCTGGGCGAAGTCGATGACCGGGTGACCGGTCTGCGCGCCGGTGGCGACGACTATCTCACCAAGCCCTATGCTTTCACCGAACTGCTGGCCCGCGTCGAAGTGCTCGCGCGTCGTTCCAGCCCCTCGGAAGCCGCGACCGCCTATGAAGTGGCGGGCCTCAGCCTCGACCGCCTGTCGCGCAAGGTCGAGCGCGATGGAGAGACCATCCTCCTGCAGCCCCGCGAATTCCGCCTGCTCGAATATCTGATGAAGAATGCCGGCAAGGTGGTGACCCGCACCATGCTGCTCGAAAACGTCTGGGACTATCACTTCGACCCGCAGACCAATGTCATCGACGTACATATGTCGCGCCTGCGCTCCAAGATCGACAAGGGCCACGCCAGCCCGCTGCTGCACACCGTGCGGGGCGCTGGCTATATGATCCGCGAGTAGAGCGTGAACCGTTTCGTCCAACTCTGGCGCACCTCGACGGTCCGGCTGACCGCGACCTTCATCCTGATCTTTTCGCTGTTCGCCATTCTGCTGCTGGCGTTCATTACCTGGCAGTCCTCCGTCCAGATCCAGCGCCAGCAAGCCAATGACATCGATCGCGAAGTGCGGGTGCTGCAGCGCATCGATGCCAATCAGGGCATCCGCGCGCTGGCCTTTGCCCTGCAGCGCATTTCCACCGCGCCGGGTCCGGGCGTATACTATCTAGGCGATGCGAGCGGCCAATACTTGCTCGGCAATGTCACCGACGTGCCGGCCAATGTGCTGATCGAGCCGGGCATCTATAGCTTCGACTACGAGCGCGCAAATCCTTTGCTTGATCCGCCCGAGGATGGGCCTGCGGCTGATCCCGACGCCCCGCCGCGCCCGGCCAAGACCGGCTTTGCCGTGGTGCGCTCGGTGGAACTGAGCAATGGCATGCGGCTGGTCGTCGGTCGTGACGTGGTCGAGCGCCGCGGCTTTTCTGCCATCATCGTGCAGAGCTTCATGTTCGGCGTGCTCGGCATCATCCTCTTCTCGCTGATTGCCGGTGGTATCACCGCCCAGCGGGTGCTGCGCCGCATCGACACGATCCGCGATACCTCCACCAAGATCATGTCGGGCAATCTCAGCGAACGCGTGCCGGTGACGAAACGCAATGACGAATTCGACGGATTGGCCACCAATCTCAACGCCATGCTCGACCGTATCGAGCAATTGCTGCAGGGTCTCAAGGAGGTCACCGACAATGTGGCCCACGACCTCAAGACCCCGCTGACCCGCCTGCGCAACCAGGCCGAAAGCGCCTTGCGCGACGGTGCCAGCGAGGAGACGCGCGAGCGGGCGCTCGAAGCCACCATCGCCGAGAGCGACCGGCTGATCCAGACCTTCAACGCCCTGCTGATGATTGCCCGCGCCGAGGCGGGGGCCCCCTCGGGTGCATTGACCGATGTCGATGTCAGCGCCGTGGTGGCCGATGTTGCGGAACTCTATGGTCCGGTGGCCGAGGACGAAGGCATTGTGGTCGAGACCGCCGTGGAAGAGGGCGTGCATCTCCATGCCAACCGCGAGCTGATCGGTCAGGCCATGGTCAACCTGCTGGAGAACGCGGTCAAATACGCCAAGCCAGATGGCGAAGGGCAGGGACGCATCATGGTCGGCCTGCGCCGCGACAATGGCCGCGTCTTGATCGAAGTCGCCGACAACGGCCCCGGCATTCCCGCCGAAGAACGCCAGCGCGTGCTGCAGCGCTTCGTCCGGCTGGAGAAAAGCCGGTCGGAACCGGGCTCGGGTCTGGGGCTATCACTGGTCAATGCGGTGACGAGCCTGCTTGGCGGGAGTTTCCGGATCGAGGACAATGAGCCGGGGGTGCGTGCGGTGGTGGATTTGCCGGGTTAGCAAGAATACCCCCACCTAACCTCCCCCTGAAAAGGGGGAGGGACTGGATCGAGTGTTGAGCAAGGTTTAGCGGCACACACAGGGCGGTCCCTCCCCCTATCAGGGGGAGGATAGGTGGGGGTACCCGGATCGCCCCGCATCCGCCTTGCCGCGCGGGGTCCCCCAAGCTATGCCTCTTTTATGACCATGTCCCTCAATGCCCTGCCGTCCGCCGACACGCCGCGCTTTGATGCCTGGCTTGCCGAGCTATCCGCCGATCAACAGGCGGCGCTCCAACCTGCCGTGCCCGCGCTGGGGCCGCTGCTGGAGGCCGCGCCCTATCTGCTGGGGCTGGCGCAGGCCAACGTCGATTGGCTGATCGCGACCCTTGCCGACAGTGCCGATGGGGCCTTCACCGACATTATCGAGACCGTCGACGCCATGGGCGCGTCGGCGACCACCGAGGAAGAGCTTGCCCCGGTCCTGCGCATTGCCAAGGGCCGCATGGCGCTGCTCGCCGCCTTTGCCGAGACTGGCGGCGCCTGGACCACGGCGCAGGCCACGGCAGCCCTCTCCGACCTCGCCGATGCCGCGCTCGATGCAGCGCTCAACCTCCTGATGCGCCAGGCCGCCGGCAAGGGTCAGCTGGCCATTCCCGCCGAGGAGGCGACCTCGGCCAATTCCGGCCTCGCCATCTTCGCCCTCGGCAAGCATGGCGGGCAGGAGCTGAATTACTCCTCTGACATCGACATCGTCGCCTTTTACGATCCCGAAAAGCAGGTGCTGGCCGACCCGTCGGAAGCCACCAAGATCTATTCGCGCATGGTGCAGAAGCTCGTCGCCCTGATGGAAGATCGGCAGGCGCACGGCTATGTCTTCCGCACCGACCTGCGCCTGCGTCCCGACCCCGGCTCGACCCCGGTCGCCATCTCCTTTGACGCGGCGCTCGCCTATTACGAAAGCCGTGGCCAAAACTGGGAGCGCGCCGCCTGGATCAAGTCGCGCCCCTGCGCCGGCGACAAGCGTGTCGGCGACGCCTTCCTGAAACATCTGGCGCCCTATGTCTGGCGCAAGCATCTCGATTTCGCGACCATTGCCGACATCCAGGCCATGAAGCGCCAGATCAATATCGCCAAGAATGTCGGTGACATCCGCGTCGAAGGCCACAACGTCAAGCTCGGCCGTGGCGGCATCCGCGAGATCGAATTCTTCACCCAGACCCAGCAGCTGATCGCCGGCGGCCGCGACAAGACCCTGCGCGTCAAGCCCACGGCGCATGCCCTGGCGGCGTTGGCCGACGCTAACTGGATCACGCCCAAGGCCGCCACCGAGCTGACCCAGACCTACTGGTTCCTGCGCGCAGTGGAAAACCGCCTGCAGATGCTGCGCGACGAGCAGACCCATGTCATGCCCGCGTCCCCCGAAGAGGTCGCCATCATCGGCCGGCTGATGGGCCAGTCCGACTTGCGTCAGTTCGAGCGCGACTATCGCGCCGCACTCGAACGCGTCACCGCCTACTATTCCGAGCTTTTCACCGAGGGCGAGAGCCTCGGCACGGCCGAAGGCAATCTGGTCTTTACCGGCAATGACGACGATCCCGGCACGGTGGAAACGCTATCGGCCATGGGCTTCAGCAATCCGTCCAAGGCCATCGAGACCGTGCGCAAATGGCACTATGGCTCCTATCCCTCGACCCGCGCTTCTGCCGCCCGTGCCCATCTTACCGAACTTCTGCCCGCGCTGCTGACCACGCTGAGCAATGCCGGCAATGCCGACGAAGCGCTGGCCAAGTTCGATAATTTCCTCTCCCGCCTGCCCACGGGCGTGCAGCTTTTCGCGCTCCTGCGCAGCCACGCGAGCCTGCGGACCCTCCTGGTCCAGCTGATGGCCTCCGCGCCCCGCATGTCGGAAGCCGTCATTCATCGCGCCCATGTCATGGACGGGCTGATCGACCCGGCCTTTGCCAATGACGTCACCCATCGCGACGTGCTGATCGCCAAGGTCGACGCCTTTCTGGCCGAGAGCCGCTCCTATGAGGAGATCATCGACCGCGCCCGCATCATCGGCCAGGAGCAGAAATTCCTCATCGCCGCGGGCCTGCTCTCGGGCACGGTCAGCGCCAGCGGGGCAGGGGAACAGTTCACGGCTTTGGCCGAGACCCTGGTCAATCGCCTGTTCGACAGCGTGCGCGCCGAGTTCCAGCGCCGTCATGGCAAGTTGCCTGGCGGCAAGGTGGCGCTGCTCGCCTTCGGCAAGATGGCCAGCCGCGAGATGACGGTCACCTCCGACCTCGATTTCATCCTGCTCTATGATGCGCCCGACGGAGAATCCGACGGCGAAAAGCCGTTGAGCACCAATCATTACTATACCCGCCTCACCCAGCGCCTCGTCGCGGCGGTGACCTCGCCCACCGCCGAAGGCGTGCTCTACGAAGCCGACATGCGGCTGCGCCCCTCGGGCAATGCGGGGCCGCTGGCGACGAGCCTCAATGGATTCCGCGCCTATCACCGCGACGACGCCTGGACCTGGGAACACCTGGCCCTCAGCCGTGCCCGCGTCATCATGGCCGACGCTGCCTTTGGCGACGCCGTCGCCGGCGCCGTGGCCGAAGTGATGACCCGCGAGCGCCAGGCCAGCAAGATCGTCGACGATGTGCTGACCATGCGCGCGCTGATGGCCAAGGAACGTCCCGCGCGGCACCCCTTCGATCTGAAACTGGCCGAAGGTGGCCTGGTCGATCTCGAATTCATCGCCCAGTCTGCGCAACTGCTGGCCGGCGCCACCGTGGCCCGGCCGCAGGCCTCGACAGCCCGCGTGCTGACCCGGCTGGACGAGACCGGCCTTGTCCCCGAAGGCACGCGCCTCGCCGAAATCCACGAGCTGTTTTCGACCGTGCTGCAGGTGATGAGCTCCGCCCTGGTCAGCCCCTTCAAGGACGAAGCCTGGACCGCAGCCTTCAAGGAATTGCTGGCGGGGCTGACGCACTATCCAAGCTTTGACCTGCTGGAACTCGACCTCAAGGCCATGCGCGGCGAGGTGAGTGCAGCAGCGGCGAAGTGGTACGAGAAGGCGCGGGAGCTTTAGCCCAACTGGTGCTGCCCACTATCTTGGCAACAAACTCGGTGTCATCCCGGCCTTGAGCCGGGATCCATCTTGAGATGTATGTCTTGCCGCAAGGTCGCTATGACGAGCACCTTGCGGCCGTGGCTCGATCTCGGGATGGGCCCCGGCTCAAGGCCGGCGTGACACCGTGGGTGGGGTGGGATTGGTGGTCGGCCAGACCATATCTGACCTCTAAACCGTATCTGTTTTCCGCGGCGGCACCGGCACGCCGCGCTGTTCCAGCGCGCGCT
Organism: uncultured Devosia sp.; assembly: GCF_963517015.1. NCBI lineage: Bacteria > Pseudomonadati > Pseudomonadota > Alphaproteobacteria > Hyphomicrobiales > Devosiaceae > Devosia > uncultured Devosia sp. Next base: position 90,490 of record NZ_CAUQDV010000002.1, on the reverse strand, counting down.
TGACGCTTTCCGGTATATCGCGGCAGCCGCATTGTTCGGCATGTTCGACATGCCAATCGACCCGCTGCTCCAGATTGGCGTTCCTGGGCATTCTGTGTGCCTCGTGCCAATCGCGGTTGATCATTCTGCAGCCTGTGCTCCGGCCATGCCGGCCAAGGGGAGGGAGATGGCAACAGTTGTGCCCAGGCTGGGCGTCGAGTCAATCACCAGACGCCCGCCGCTGAGCTCGGCAATGGTGCGGGCGATGGAAATGCCAAGGCCCGGACCGGAGCCTTCGCGGGTAAAGGTGGCGTCGCCCAAAGCGAAGGGCTGCGACAGGCTGGCAAGGCGATCTTCGCTCATGCCCAGGCCCGTATCGGTGATCTCGATCACCACACCGTCGCGCGCCGCATAGGCCGCCAGCGTCACCTGTCCGCCATGCGGGGTGAAGCGGAGGGCATTCTCGACAATGTTGGAGACCATGCGCGACAGGCCCAGCTGGTCGCCCTGCACGATCGCCTCGCTGGTCTCGCCCAGCATGAACAATACGCCGGAGCGATGAGCCTGGCCCTTGAAGCGCTGCACCACGCCATCGAGCACGGCATCGAGATCGACGAAGTCGTTGCGCAGCGCCTTCTGGCCGCCTTCGAGCTCGGCAAGGTCGAGAATGGTGGCAAAGCTGGCCAGCAGATGCTCGCCCGATTGCTTGATCGAGGCCACATATTCGGCGTAGCGCGCATCGCCCAGCGGCCCATAGGTCTGGTGGCGCATCAGGTCGGCAAAGCCGATGATGTGGTTGAGCGGCGTGCGCACGTCATGGCTGAGATGGGCGAGGAAATTGGTCTTCGAACGGCTGGCCGCTTCGGCCTTGAGCTTTTCCTCGTGGTAGCGGCGGGCCAGCAGGCGCTGTTCCTGGCGGATCGCATGCAGCATCGTGTCGGTGCGCTTGGCCTCGGTCACGTCGCTGACCAGCGTCATGAAGGCGCCCTGGCCCAGCGGGCGTTCGTCGATCAGGAGGCACGACCCGTCCTCGCGATGCAGTTCCAGCACACGGGAGCCATCGTCATCGTTGAGTAGCTTCACATAGCCGCCCATGCTGAGCTTCTTGACCGCTTCCTGATAGGTGGTCTTGCCGCTGCCCAGGTTCAGGCGCTCGCGATATTGTTCGTTACAGACGATCAGCTTGCCGCTGCCGGTCCAGCAGGCGACGCCCAGCGGGATCGCCGCAGCCAGGGTCGAATAGCTGTCGCGCTGCACGGCATCGGGCATGTCGTCGCGGCGTTTGCGCGAGGCGACGAGCACGGCCATGCCGACCAGCGCAAAAGCCGCCGCGCCGCGCTGCAGAATGCCGCCCCACACACCCTCCGGTTGCGTTTCCATCGCCAGCACGCCATGCGGCTGCGCCGGCACGATCATCCCGGCCATGATGGACGAGGAGGGGGCGGCTGCAGCGCTGACGAGGCTGGCGCGGCCGATCGAAATGTAGCGGCGGTTGGTCAGGCCGATCTCGCCCAGCGCCTCGGCGGTCGACATGTCGGCAATATCGGCGGCCAGCGCCGAACCGATGATGGCAAGGTCCCGCCGGGCATCGCCAAAGCTGCGCGCCGTATCGAAGACCACGAAGACCGCGGCTGCGAGAAGCCCCGTCAGCAGCACGGCCTGTGCAATGGGGGTGAGGTTGAACTGCGGGAGAGAAAGCCCCACGGAACGGGACTTGCGGGCGCTGCGCTGCCCAACTGCCGTGCTCTTGCCAGTGCCGAATCCGGCTACGCTGGCGCCGGATGCCTCCGCCGTCCGCATGCAATTCTCCCGGTGTGAAATTGGGTTTGTCCGACCCGTGATTTGCCCTTAACAAACAATGAATCACGTGGACTCTGCTGTCCATACCCCCGAAACTGCTCTCGCTGGCGTGATCGGAAATTCACGAGTCGATAGAGTCACTTAGCGGCCGAGAAAAATTCTTCCACAGATTAGCCTAAGTCCTTGAATCAAAAGCGCCGGACCAGGGAAATTTCCCTAGCCCGGCACGGGGTTGCATAGAAGACTACGTAGGCCCGGTTGTGGGGGATTTGGCACCAGACCGGCCAGACACGCGATGTCATCCCGGCGTTGAGCCGGGACCCATCTTGAGATCTCGCCACAACCGCAAGGTGGCAGTGGTGGCACGACGACCTTGCGGCAGAACCACCATCTCGGGATGGGCCCCGGCTCAAGGCCGGGGTGACACCGAGGGTGGGGCGGCTTCAAGGGTCTGACACCTATCCCGCCAGCGTCCGCGTCAGGATATCCGCAGTGTTGCGGCTGAGCGACTTGCCCTGAAGGCTCGTCAATGCGGCCTTGGCGGCCTCGCGACGACCTGCATCGAGCATTGGCCAGATGCGGAAGCCGGTAAGGACCCGCGCGGCGACCTGCGGATTGACCTTGTCCACCTCGGCAACAAATTCCGTCACGAAGCGGAAGCCGGCCCCGTCCGCCCGAGCGAACTGGGTCGGATTGCCCATGGCAAAACTGCCCACCAGCGAACGCAGGCGGTTTGGATTGGTCTTGGGGAAGCCCGGATCGGCGAGGATTGCCTTCATGTCCTCGATCACCCCGTCGCGCGGCTGCGCTGCGGTCACCGCCAGCCATTTGTCCAGCACCAGCGGATCGGCGCCGTAGCGGGTGCGGAAATCGGCAAGCAGGGCCGGGGCATGGCTGGTGCCCGCATAGGCGCTCGATGCCAGGGCGGCCATGCGGTCGGTCATGTTGCGCGCGCCGTCATATTGCGCCCTGGCAAGGTCTGCGGCACCATCGGCGCCGCTATGCACGAGGAGCCCCAGCGCCCGGTTGCGCAGCGAGCGGCGTCCGGTGCTGATCGCGTCGGGCGAATAGGGTGCGTCGCTGGCGAGGCGGCCATAGGTCGCCTTGAGTGGGTCGGCCAGCGGCAGGAACACCGCCTTGAGCAGGTCCTTGCTCACCGCATTGATCGCGTCCGGATCGATATCACGGCCGATCTCGCGACCGATCAACTGTTCGTCGGGCAGCGACAGAGCCAGCGCCTTGAAGGCGTCGTCGAGGCTGTCGCTGGCCAAGGTATCGCCCATGGCCTGGCTGAGCGCAGCAACGGCCTCGTCGCCCCAGCGCTTGCCCTTGACCGCATTGACCGCCAGCGCCATGCCGACATCCTGCAGCGCCTGCCAGCGGTTGAACGGATCGCTGTCATGCCGGGCGAGGAACAGCTGGTCCTCCTGGCTGGCCTTGCTGTCGAGCACCACCGGCGCCGAAAAGCCGCGCAGCAGCGAGGCCACCGGGCGATTGGCAATGCCGGTAAAGGTGACTTCCGCGCTCTGTTCGGTCAGAACGATCATTTCGTCGCGCACTTCCGCACCCGAAACCCCGCTCCAGCCCATCGGGCTGCCATTGGGACCGAGCAGGTCGAACTTGATCGGCAGCACGCGCGCAGCCTTGCTCGGCTGGTTCGGCGTCGGCAGCGTCTCCTGGCGCAGCTTGAGCGTATAGGTCTGCTTCTCCGCGTCGTAAATTTCGTCGACGCTCAGTCGCGGCGTGCCCGCTTCGAGATACCAGATCTTGAACTGGTCGAGATCCACGCCATTGGCATCGGCAAAGCTCTTGAGGAAAGCCTCGATCGTCGTGGCCTCGCCGTCATGGCGCTCGAAATAGAGGTCCATGCCCTTGCGAAAGCCGGCTTCGCCCAGAAGCGTCGCCAGCATGCGGACGATCTCGGCGCCCTTTTCGTAGACCGTGGTCGTGTAGAAGTTGTTGATCTCGCGATACTGGTCCGGCCGCGGCGGATGGGCCAGCGGACCGCCATCTTCGGGAAACTGCGCCGAGCGCAGCCCGACCACGTCCGAAATGCGCTTCACCGCCCGCGAGCGTTCGTCGCTGGTGAATTCCTGGTCGCGATAGACCGTCAACCCTTCCTTGAGGCAGAGCTGGAACCAGTCGCGGCAGGTGATGCGATTGCCGGTCCAGTTGTGGAAATATTCGTGCGCGATGACGCGCTCGATGCCGTCGTAATTGCCGTCGGTCGCCGTCTCGGGCTGGGCAAAGACCAGGCGGTCGTTGAAGATGTTGAGCCCCTTGTTCTCCATCGCGCCGAAGTTGAAATCGCTGACGGCCACGATGTTGAAGATGTCGAGGTCATATTCGCGGCCGAAGCGCCGCTCGTCCCAGGCCATCGAACGCTTGAGGCTGTCCATGGCCCAGAGGCACTGGTCTTCCTTGCCATGGGTGCAGTAGATCGCCAGCGCTACCTTGCGGCCCGATGCCGTGGTGAAGCTGTCACTGATCGAGCCAAGGTCGCCCGCCACCAGCGCAAAGAGATAGGCCGGCTTGGGGAAGGGGTCCTCCCACACGGCATAATGCATGCCGTCGCCGGCATCGCCCTTGTCGACCAGATTGCCATTGGCCAGCAGCACCGGCGCCAGATCGAGCGGCGCGGTCATCCGCACCTTGAACACGGCCAGATTGTCCGGCCGGTCGAGATAATAGGTAATGCGGCGGAAGCCTTCGGGCTCGCATTGCGTGCACCATGTGCCGCTCGAGCGATAGAGCCCCATCAGCTTGGTATTGCCCTCGGGCTGCAGCGTCACCTCGGTTTCGAGAATGAACTTGCGCAGCGGCGGCTCGAACACGGTCAGCCCGTCGTCATCGGCGGCATAGTCGGACAGCATCAGCGGCGCGCCGTCGATGGCGATCGATCCCAGCACCAGACCGTCCCCGTCCAGCACCAGCGGCGTGCCCGGCGCCGTGCCCTCGCGCGGCTCCACCGTCAGCTGTGCCCGCACTCGCGTATTGTCGGCGAGAATCTTGAAATCCAGATCCACCGCGCTGATGCGATAGGGGCTGGGGGCATAGTCCTTGAGATAGATGGTGTGCTCGGTTTCGGTGCGCATGAACTGATCCGTGAAATCGTCGGTCTGAAATCCACTGTGGCCCTGCCGCAACAGCAGACTCGCCGCAATCGTGTAACGTAACGGGGCTACGCCCGTTTCGGTCCCTTCTTCTATGCCAAATTCACTGGTATTGGGGAGGGGCTTGTTTCGTGCTCCTCTGCGTCAATCTGGACGTATCGAGCGCTAACTCCAAATTTTCGGTCGGCATCGTCACGGCCTGGACGTCTTGCTCCTGACAGGTTCAGGCACAGGCGTCGCCTTACGATGCGCCGCACAATGTTCTGGTGATTTCATGCTGCGTTGGTTTGAACGACGTCTCGATGCCTATCCCGCCGGCGAACCCAGCCAGCCCCCCAAGGGCCTGCTGGCCTTCTGCCTGCACTATTCCCACGGCGCCAAGAAATGGCTGGCCCTGATGGCCGCCGCTGCCGCGGCCGTCGCCATTGGCGAAATCATCATCTTCGGCTTCATCGGCGATGTGGTGAACTGGTTGGCCGGTGCCAATCCCGAAACCTTCCTCCAGACCGACGGCTGGAAGCTGGCCCTGATGGGCGCGATGATCGTCATCGTCCTGCCCGGCTTCGCGCTGATCTCGACGCTGACCATGCACCAGACGCTGCTGGGCAATTTTCCCCAGCGCATCCGCTGGATGAGCCATCGCTACCTCATCCGCCAGTCGATGAGCTATTTCCAGGACGAATTCGCCGGCCGCATCGGCGCCAAGCTGATGCAGACCTCGCTCGCCGTCCGCGAAGTGGTGATGAAGCTGCTCGACATGCTGGTCTATGTCGTCGTCTATTTCACCGGCGCGGTGATCCTGGCGGCCTCGGCAGACTGGCGCCTGGCCATCCCCTTTCTCGCCTGGCTCGTCGCCTATGTCTCGATGATGTTCTACTTCATCCCGCGCATGGGCAAGATTTCCCAGGCCCAGGCCGATGCGCGCTCGATGATGACCGGCCGCATCGTCGACAGCTATACCAACATCGCCACAGTCAAGCTGTTCAGCCACTCCAACCGCGAAGAGACCTATGCCAAGGAGGCCATGGATGGTTTCCTCGACACCGTCTATCGCCAGATGCGCCTGTTCACCGTGCTCAACATGCTGGTGCTCTGGTCCAATGCGCTGTTGCTGGCTTCGGTCGGCGCCATGGGCATCTGGCTCTGGATGCAGGGCGTCATGAGCCCCGGTGCGCTCGCGGTCTCGCTTGGCCTCGTCATGCGCTTCCAGGGCATGAGCCAGTGGGTCATGTGGGAAATGTCGGCGCTGTTCGAGAATATCGGCACGGTCAAGGACGGCATCTCGTCCTTCTCGCTGCCGCGCGTCGTCTCGGACGCCAGCGATGCCAAGCCGATCGGCAAGGTCGCGGGTGACATCAAGTTCGAAAACGTCGCCTTCCACTACGGCAAGAATTCCGGCGTCATCGACAACCTCAACCTCCACATCAAGCCGGGCGAAAAGATCGGCCTCGTCGGCCGCTCGGGCGCCGGCAAGTCGACGCTGGTCAACCTGCTGTTGCGCTTCTACGACCGTGCTGACGGCCGCGTGCTGATCGATGGGCATGACATTGCCCATGTGACGCAGGATAGCTTGCGCGCCAATATCGGCGTGGTGACGCAGGACACCTCCCTGCTGCATCGCTCGGTGCGCGACAACATCATCTATGGCCGTCCCGATGCGACCGAAGAGATGATGCGCGAGGCCGCCGATCTCGCCGAAGCCTCGGCCTTCATCGAGGGCCTCAGCGACCTGCAGGGCCGCAAGGGCTTCGATGCTCATGTCGGCGAACGTGGCGTAAAACTCTCCGGCGGCCAGCGCCAGCGCATCGCCATCGCCCGCGTTCTGCTCAAGAACGCGCCGATCCTGGTGCTGGACGAAGCGACCTCGGCGCTGGATTCCGAAGTGGAAGCCGCCATCCAGGGCCAGCTGCAACTGTTGATGAAGGGCAAGACGGTCATCGCCATCGCCCACCGCCTTTCCACCATTGCCATGATGGATCGGCTGGTCGTGCTCGACAAGGGCAGGGTGGTCGAGACCGGCACCCATGCCGAACTGGTCGACACCGGCGGCATCTACAGCCAGCTCTGGAGCCGCCAGTCGGGCGGGTTCATCGACGCCGATCAGAGCGAGGCGGCGCAGTAGTCCACCGGCTCAACCCTCTCCCCTTGAGGGAGAGGGACAGCTTTTCTGCGTTCAGCAGAAAAGCAGGGTGAAGGGTTCTGAGCTATCCCATGCTTCAGAGCGTATGGATGGCGCAGAAGCCCTCATCCGCCCCTTCGGGGCACCTTCTCCCTCAAGGGGAGAAGGTTGAAAGCACAACCGTCAGTGCCCGAGCCCTAGCTCGCCGCGCCAAACATCGCTCTGCGGTGAAACTGCCAATTGTTGCGCTCACCCGACAGCTGCCCGAGCATGTCCGCCTCGCTCATCGGCCTGCCGAACAGATAGCCCTGCATCACCGTGCCACCCAGGCCCAGCAGCGCATCGAGCTGTTCCTCGGTCTCGATCCCCTCGAAGACGCAGGAAATCCCTAGGTTCCGGCAGAGGTCCACCATGGTCTTGATGATCGCCCGGCTGGCGGCATCCATGGTCACTTCGTTGACAAAGCTGCGGTCGATCTTGATCCGGTCCAGCGGCAGCTTCTGCACATGGGTGAGGCTCGAATGCCCGGTGCCGAAGTCGTCCAGCGCAATGCGAGAGCCGAGAGCCAGCAGCAGCAGCAGCGCTTCGTGCGCCTGCCGCATGTCGCGCATGATGGCGGTTTCGGTGATTTCGAAGTCGATCCGGCAGGGCGTGCCATGCTTCTGCACCAGCCGAATGATCGAATCCATGACATTTGGGGAGGCCAGGTCATTGGCCGAAAGGTTCACCGACAGCCGCAGTGACTTTGGCAGCTTGGCGGAAACCGCCAGCGCCTTGCGCAAGACGGCGAGGGTGATCTTGCTGATCACCCCGATCCGCTCTGCCATGGGAACGAATTCGGCCGGCGAAACCTCGCCCAGCGTCGGACTGTTCCAGCGCGCCAGCACCTCGTAGCCCGTGGTCCGGTTCAACGCGATGTCGAATTGCGGCTGGAACAGGATGCTGATCTCGCTGTCGAAATCGCAGGTGTGCAGCGCATGCTCCATCTTGCGCGCCCGGCCGAGGTCTGCGGCATGCTTGTCGGTAAACACCAGGGCCTTGCCGCGCGCCTCGCGCTTGGCCAGCCAGGTGACATAGTCGGCGCGGTCATAAAGCGTATAGGCGGTGTCGCCCGGCCGCGATGCGGCAAAGCCTGCCGATGCGGTCAGATGCACAATGCCGAGCGGTGTCTCGAAGCTGGGGCGCATCGCGGCGGTCAGCACATCACCACAGGCCTGCATGGCGGCTTCGCTGGTCAGCTCGGTCATGATCAGCGCGAAATTGTCATTGTCCAGCCGTGCCGCCAGCGTCGACGGACGGCGCAGCGCATTGATGCGGCGCGCCACGTCCTCCAGCACGCTGTCCCCGGCGATCTTGCCGAACATGTCATTGACCGACTTGAAGCTGTCGAGGTCGAGCCGCGCCACCGCGATCTGCCGGCCATCGTCCTGCGCTTCTTCCAGGAGGTTGGTCAGGTCCCGTTCGAACGAGCGGCGATTGGCCAGGCCCGTCGTGCTGTCGAGATTGGCGAGGCGATAATTCTCGTCGGACAGCCGCTGCGTCTCGGCCTGCTTGCGCTCGAGATCGGCACGCGATGCCACCAGCGCGCTGAAATCGCGATAATTGCCCATCAGCAGCCACATCAGGGCCAGCACGACGACGACGAAATTGAAGGCCAGCGCGCCAAACACCACATTGCCGCCCATGCCGAACACCGCCGTGAACGGCACGACCACGCTGAGCGCCACGAGAATTGCGGCGCCGCGCAGATGCATCAGGCAGAACATGCAGCAGATGCTGGTCAGCGCCATGTAAAAGGCCACATGCGATTGCTGGAAGGCGTCGCCATAGGGATAAAGGCTCAGTGCCCACAGCGAAAAGCCCAGCCCCAGCACGCCGGAAATCCAGACCGTGCTGTTGAGCATGGTGCGGGCGGAGGCATGGTCGATGATCCGATCGCGTGCCCGCCACCACATCACGATCCGTGCCACACTGCCCAAAGACAGCAAGCCAGGCACATAGAGGCGCAACAGGTCCGGCGCCGTCTTGTGCGTCGCGGCCAGAACCAGCGAATTGACCAGAAGAATCCCATACATCAGCGGCACTTGCCGCGTCAGGGCGCGCGCTTGCGCCTGCACCAGATCGGGATCATCCGGCACAGTAAACATACGTAGCATAGTCTTCAGACTCGTCATGCCTTCTGGCTCCACTGTCTGAAAACTAGCCGCTAAATCCCTAATAGACCGCAAAATCCGCCTAGGGCTCCTGTTTCAATTGCAAGGCGTCCAACTATAGCAACGATGCAAAAAATACGGGTTTTGCCCGTCACGCCATTGGAAGGCCTTGCTCTTCCCGCTAGAAGGGTTGTGCAATCGATTGCACCGGCAATCCGCGCATTATCGCCAAATACAGTCGGGCACCGTCGCAAAGTGCCTTGAGGAGACGACTATGGCCATGCCAGCCACCTATTCCGCCCTTGATCTCACGGGCCGCTTCGCCCTGTCTTCGCCGACCAGGGACATTCGCACCGGCATCACCCTGCCGGGCGATGTGCACCACGCCCTGCTTGAGGCCGAGGTGATCCCCGATCCCTATTTCGGCGAGAACGAAAAGACGGTCATGTGGGTCAACGAGACGGCCTGGTCGGTCGAGCGAAGCTTTACCGCCAGCGCCACCGATATCGACGGCTACCTGACGCTGACCCTCAGCGAAGTCGATTGCATCGCCACGGTCCTGCTCAATGGCGAGGTCGTCGCCAAAACCCAGAACAGCTTCCTGCGCAACGACATCGACGTCACGGGCAAGGTGCGCGAAGGCGATAACACGCTGCGCATCGAGTTCGACATCGCGCCGGACGTCGCGAAAGCCCGGGCCGAAGCCCACCCGTTCCCCATCCCCTTCACCAAGAACTACCAGACCAATGGCCTGGCCGGCATCCACATGAACTTCATCCGTAAGGCGGCCTGCCATGCGGGCTGGGACTGGGGTATCTGCCTCATGCCGATCGGCGTCTATGGCACGATGAGCCTGCGCAAGTCGCGGCTGGCCCGGCAGGAGAGCGTCCAGGTCGATCAGGCCCATGGTGAGAACACCGTCGAACTCTCGATAAAGACTCGTCTTTTCGCCTTTGCTCGCGGCGAGGTTGAATTGAGCCACCAGATCGACGGTCAGACCATCACCGACAAGATCTCGGTGCAAAAGGGCGAAAATGTCTTCACCCACACTGTCACCATTCGCGATCCCAACCTGTGGTGGCCGGCAGGGCAGGGCGCCCAGCCGCTCTATGAGCTCGTGACCGATCTCGAAGGCGAACAGACCACGCGCCAGCTCGGCCTCAGGCAGCTGGAATGGATTGTCGAGAAGGACGAAATCGACCACAGCTTCAAGTGCCGCATCAACGGCCGCGACATCACCATGATGGGCGCCAACTGGATCCCGGCCGACGCCATCCCCTCCCGCATCACGCCCGACGTTATCCGCGACCTGCTCGAAAGCGCCAGGGCCGCCAATATGAACATGCTGCGCATCTGGGGCGGCGGGCAGTACGAGCCGGACTATTTCTACGAACTCTGCGACGAACTGGGCATTCTCATCTGGCACGACTTCATGTTCGCCTGCATGAGCTACCCATCCGACCGGCCCTTCCTCGACAATGTCCGCGCCGAAATCACCCAGCAGGTCCGCCGGCTCAGCCACCATGCCTGCATTGCGCTCTGGTGCGGCGACAACGAGGTCATCGGCTCGCTCAGCTGGTATCCCGAGACCAAGGCCGATCCCGGCCGCTATATCGCCAATTACGACCGCCTCAATTCCATGCTCGGCAATATCGTCGAGGACGAAGACCCCATCCGCCGCTTCTGGCCCTCGTCGCCATCGCTCGGCTACATGGATTTCTCCGACGGCTGGCATTCTGATACCCGCGGCGACCTGCATTATTGGGACGTCTGGCACTCGGCCAAGAGCTTTGAAGCCTATCGCTCGGTCAATCCGCGCTTTGCCTCCGAATTTGGCTTCCAGAGCTTCACCTCGATGAATGTCATCGCGACTTTCGCCGAGGAGAAGGACCGCAATCCTTCTTCCCCGGTCATGGAAAACCACCAGCGCAATGCCGGCGGCAATGCCCGCATTCTCGAAACCATGACGCGCTACTTCCGCTTCCCGCGCGATTTCGACCAGATGGTGTTCCTGAGCCAGATCCAGCAGGGCCTCGCCATCAAGACCGCCATTGAATACTGGCGCTCCACCAAGCCGCGCTGCATGGGCACGCTCTATTGGCAGATCAATGACATCTGGCCGGTGGCGAGTTGGTCCAGCCTCGACTACGGCGGCCAGTGGAAGCTGCTGCAATACATGGCCAAGCGCTTCTTCTTGGCCGTCAATGTGGTGGCGGTGCCCCATCACGATGCCGTCGCCACCAATTCGCGCGGCACGCCGGTCGAAAACGCGCCGCCCACCTCGATCCGCCTGCGCGGCATCAACGACACCGGCCGTCCAGTCAGCGTCTCGCTCGAAGTGCTGGCGGTAAAGGTCGGCGGCGGCACGCGCACGGTCTATTCCGGCAACAGCGCCATCAGCCCTGACGGCGCCATCACCCTGGCCGAACTGCCCTTTGCCGATCTGGCGGAAGACGAATTCCTCTTCTTCTCCTGGCGCGACGCCAAGGGCAATCTGCTCGGCGAGAACGACTATTTCCCCAAGCCCTACAAGGCCTATGAGCTGGTCGAGCCGAAGGTTCGCGCCGCCTGGTCCGATGTCGATGGCCGGTTTGTCCTGACGCTCACCAGCGACCAGCCGGCGCTCTTCGTGACCGCCACGGTCGATATTCCGGGCTATTTCTCCGACAATGCCGTGACGCTGCTCCCTGGGCGCCAGACCGAGCTGACCTTCACGCCGCGCCATGGTGCCAAGCCGTCGCCGGCCGAGCTGGTCCAGTCGCTCAAGGTCCGTAATCTCAGCGAGACTTTCTGATCGCTTGTTGACAGGGCCAACGCTATCCACCAAGCCTTGGGCGCGCACCTCCTGCGCGCCCTTTCGGACCAGCCATGTCGACCTCCATCGCGCCTCTCACCGAGCGCCGCCTCATGGGCATAGGCCTCGCGCTTGCGGCCTATTTCCTCTTCGTATGCCTCGATAGTTCGGCCAAGTGGCTGGGGCTGGTCGGCATTCCTGCGCTTCAGGTGATGTTCGTGCGCTATGCGGTCCATCTCGGCCTGGCCGCCGGCATCAACCTGCCGCGCAAGGGCCTTTCCCTGCTGCACACCCAGAACATGAAGCTCGAAATGCTGCGCGCGGCAGCTCTCGTCGGCTCGACGCTCTGCAATTTCACCGCCGTGCGCTATCTGCCGCTGACCGTCACCGGCGCCATCGGTTTCACCGTACCGTTGATCATCACCGCGCTTTCGGTGTTTTTCCTGCGCGAACAGGTCGGCTGGCGCCGCTGGGCGGCCATCGGCGTCGGCTTTGTCGGCGTGCTGATCATCGTCCGTCCCGGAACGGACGTCTTCCACCCGGCAACGCTGCTGTCGCTCTGCGGCGCCGTCTCCTACGCCAGCTATGCCATGCTGACCCGCCGCCTGGCCGGGGTGGACTCCGCCGCCACCCAGCAGTTTTACGGCGCTGCCCTGCCGACCGTGGTTCTTGCGCCCTTCGCACTCGCCACCTGGGTCTGGCCGTCGAACCCCGTGGACTGGACCGTGCTGGCCCTGATCGGCGTCATCGGTTTTTCCGGCCACCAGTTCATCACCGTCGCGCACCGCTTTGCCCCCGCTTCGGTGCTGGCGCCGTTCAGCTATCTGCAGATCTTCTTCTTCGCCATTTCCAGCCTGGTGCTCTTCAATCAGCCGCCCGACATGTGGTTCTTCATCGGCGCCCCCATCGTCATCGCCAGCGGCTTGTATATCTGGCTGAGGGAACGGGCGTTGCACAAGGCGGGGACGGCGGTCGAAGCCGCGGAGCGCTAGAAGCCGTAGAGGATGTAGTCGATCGCGCGGGCAATTCGGTCAGCTTCTCTTGAAAGCGAAGCAACGCGCTTTCCGAGCAGGCTGGCCGGGATCGCTGACATCTGCTGCGTCATCAGCACATAATGTTCGCTGCCAATGGCAAAGCCAGGATTGAGTCCGTCAAACACACCAGGCGCGATTGATGCATCCGCTAGCGGGATAACGAGCCGCGTCGTCATGGGAGGTATGAGATCGGACTGCACGTCCACGACAAGTCCAACAGCGCCGAGCCGATAGACATCAAATCGTCCCATCAGAAAGTGCGGTACTTTTCCAGAGGGAGACCATGTTCTTCGACATAGCGATTGTAGTCCGCAATCGCATCCGCAAACTCTTTCTGGAAGAGGCGGGTCAATTCCTGCCGTTCGGCTTCAGACCGGTTCTTTCGTGCTTCGCGAAACTCGGCCAGAGGCATGTCGAGCACCTTCAGCAGATACTCGCGGTCAATTTTAGTGGCAGGTTCTTTGCGTTGTGGGGTCGCCATGCTCGTCTCCCGAAGCCCCATTCTACGCCGCAACGCACACGCCTTCAACTCTTCGGGCTCTCCGTCACTTCCTTGATCGGCGCCTTTTTCTCGGCATCGCCCTGCGTGATCAGCCGGGCGCTTCTCTGCCCGCTGAGATAGATCCACAACCAGCTCATCGCTACCGAGAGACGGTTCTTGATGTCGATCAGGAAGTAGATATGGGCGATGCCCCAGACCCACCAGGCAATCCAGCCGCGCAGTTGCAACCAGCCGAAATCGATCACCGCCGCCTTCTTGCCGATCGTCGCCAGGTCTCCAGCGTGCTTGTACCGGAAGGGCATGGGCGAAGCATCACCGCGCAGTCTTTGCGCCAGAAGTCGTGCAGCATGCTTGCCCGCCTGCTTGGCCGCGTCGCCGACGCCGGGCACCGGCTTGCCATCGGGTTTGTTCACCGTCGCCGTATCACCTACGACCAAAATTTCCGGATGCCCCGGCACGGTCAGGTCCGGCAGGACCTTGACGCGGCCAGCCTTGTCCGGCTCCACGCCCAGCCATTGCGCCGCCGGTGATGCCTGCACGCCAGCAGCCCAGATGATGCATTCCGCATCGAGCCGCGTCTCGCCATGGACCAGCCCATCCTTGTCCACCGTGGTGACCGGCTGCCCCAGGATCACCTCGACACCGAGGTCTTTCAATGCCTTGAGGCTATAGTCTGAAAGCTCCTCGCGAAAATTGCCCAGCACCTTGTTGGCCGCCTCGACCAGCACCACGCGCGCGCTGGCCGGGTCCGACTGGCGGAATTCACCCTTGAGCGTCACCCGCGCCAACTCGCTGATTGCGCCGGCCAGCTCCACCCCGGTCGGCCCGGCACCAATGATGACAAAGGTCAGCAGCGCCCGCCTTTTGTCCGGATCAGGCTCCCGCTCCGCCGCCTCGAAGGCCAGCAGTAGCTTGCGGCGAATGGTCGTCGCATCCTCCAGGGTCTTGAGGCCAGGCGCAAATTGCTCCCATTCGTCATGCCCGAAATAGGCATGCCGTGCACCGGTGGCGAGTATCAGGCTGTCATAGGGGACGCGACTGCCATCTTCGAGCAGCACGGCCTTGCCGTCCATGTCCACCCCCGTGACCGTGGCCAGCAGCGTCGTGACATCACGCCGCTTGCGCAGGATATGCCGGATTGGCCAGGCGATCTCAGATGGGCTGAGCGAAGCGGTGGCGACCTGATAGAGCAGGGGTTGGAACAGGTGGTGATTGCGCCGGTCGATCAGTGTCAGATCGACGTCGGCGCCAGCCAGTTCCTGCGCTGCCGCAAGGCCACCAAAACCACTGCCCACGATAACCACACGATGCCGCGCCATGCCGCCTCCTTGTTCCCATGCATATGGGTACAATGGGCTGCGGCAACATCGGTTCAGCTTGCAGGTGAGCTAGGCGAGTGCCGCACGCCAACGCCCGGCATAGTCGGCAAAGCCAGCAACGCTCAATGGCACGACCGCCTCGCTTGCCGCGGCATGGCTTTCCCCGTGGCCAAACAGCATGCTGGCGCCCAGGCTTGTGCCGGTCGCATCGCCCGATGCCGTCACCGTCACGCCAGTCAGCGCCGCCAGTGCCTGGGCAAAAAGCAGATTGCGGGCCAGCGGGCCTTCGATGATGATTTCCTTGCCCAGCCCGCAGAGGCCCAGACAGGCCTCGGTCACCAGCGCAAGATAAAGCGATGCGGCGGCCGTCCGCTCTTCGGCCGATAGCTGTTCCACCGGCTTGGTCCATCCACCTTCGGCATCAGGGAAGGGACCGACGCCCGGGTTGAAGTTGGGCTGGACGCGAATGTCGTCGGCAATCACCCGCGCGATGCTCTCTGCGCCGGGCGTCCTGATCTCGGGCACCAGCTGGTCGAACTCACGGCCGCCCATGAAGCGCGCGGTCGGCACGGCCCGGCCAAACGCATCGACATTGGCAAGACTGTCGCGCGCCGGGTCGAGATGGCTGGTATCGCCGCCCACCGTCATGGCAATGGTCCAGGTGCCGGTGGAGATGATCGTAAAGGGCGCCTCGTGCCGGCCGAGATGAGGCAGCAGAGACGAGTTTGAATCGTGGATGCCGCAGGTCACGGGGATGTCTGTCGTTAGCCCCGTGGCCTCTGCCACGTCCGGTTTGAGATAGCCAAGAACCGATGCCGCCGGCTGCACCGCCGGGAACAGGCGGGCCCAACCCTGCGCCGCCACCATGGACGAGAAGTCGCCCTTGCCCGGTGCCCAGAGATCGGTGTGGCAACCCAACGAGGTCACTTCGCTGGCCAGCTTTCCGGTCAGCCGCCAGGCCCAGTATTGCGGATAGGTCAGGATCGCTGTGACGCGGGCAAAGTCTGCCGCATGGGTCTGCGCCTGCCAGAAAATCTGGGCGCCCAAATTCAGCCCATTGGGCAGGCGCGGTGACAATGTCTCGGCGAAATCCGGTCGCGCCTTCGCATAGGCGTCAGAACGCGCTTCCGGGCCTGCAAATTCATAGTCCAGCACCGGCATGGCCAATGCGTCGCCAGCCAGAAGCGCTGCCGTCGCGCCATGCGTGGTGATCGAAATGCCGTCCACCCGGTGTTCGGCATTGAGCACCAGCAGGCTCTCCGTAATGAAACTCCACAGCCGGTCCACATCGGCATGCGGATAAGGGCCGTCTTGCCGCACCACATTGGGCGTGCTGCGCGTCGCCACCTGCTCCTGCGTTCCAGAGTCAACCAGAACGACCTTGGCATTGGTCTTGCCGATGTCGATGACGGCGATGTGGCGGGGCAGGGACATAGCGGAGGCTCGCAAACAGGACTGATGCGGCATAACCGAGATTCAAAAGGAACGCCAGACTAACATGTTAGTCTGGCGTTCTTCGTTTTCTACTTCACCACGAGAACCGGAATCTTTGAATGGGCCAGCACCTCGGCGGCCTGGCTGCCCAGCAGCAGGCGGCCCAGCCCACGACGGCCATGCGATCCCATGATGATCAGGTCGGCGCCTTGCTGATTTGCCACGGTCACGATGGCATCGGCCGCAATGCTGGCCGGCACATGCAGCGTCTTGATGGTCAGCCCGCTGGCCGCAGCCAGTTCCCGTGCCTCCGTCAATGTGGCTTCAGCCACCTTGGCCTTGGCCGCGTCCATGTCGGGAATGACCGAACTCGTGTCCACGGCCATGAATTCGGCGCCCGGCGCGACGAGAACTGATGGTTCTGTCGATGTCATCACCAGCAGCCGAGCATTCATTTCCTTGCCCAGCACCAGCGCGTGACGCAGGGCCTTGGTGGCCAGTTCCGATCCATCGATACCGACGACGATGCGAGTATACATGACGCATTTCCTTTCGCTTCTGCCCCAGTCTATGCGCTGGGCTCACACCCTGAATTGATTCAGATCATCCCTTCCGCATTGCCCCAAAAGGCTTTCGGCACTATGGAAAGCCCATGCAGCAGTCCGTCCAAATTCCCGCCGACGCCATCCGGCGCTCCCGCCGCTTTTCAGTGGCGCCGATGATCGACTGGACCGATAGGCATTGCCGTTATCTCCATCGCCTGCTGACCGGCGAAGCGCTGCTCTTCACCGAAATGATCACCAGCGCCGCCATCGTGCACGGCGATGCCAACCGGCACCTCCGGCTCAATCCTGAAGAGGGCCTTGTGGCGCTGCAATTGGGCGGCTCCGATCCTGCCGAACTGGCCAAGGCCATTCAGCTTGCCGAAACCCACGCCTATGCCGAGATTAATCTCAATGTCGGCTGTCCGTCCGACCGGGTACAGTCGGGCAAGTTCGGCGCCTGTCTGATGGCCGAGCCCGATCTGGTGGCCGATTGCGTCCGCGCCATGCGCGATGCGACCGATCGCCCGATCACCGTCAAATGCCGCATCGGCATCGACGACCAGGATACCGAGGAAAGCCTTGATCGTTTCGCCGAGGCTGTGGTCGGCGCCGGCGTCGATGCGCTGTATGTCCATGCCCGCAAGGCCTGGCTCAAGGGCCTGAGCCCCAAGGAAAACCGCACCATCCCGCCACTCGACTATGATCGGGTCCATCGCCTGCGCAAGCGCTTCGCGCCGCTGCAGATGATGATCAATGGCGGGCTGGAGACGCTGGAAATGGCCGAGGCCGAAATGGCCCATATGGACGGCGTCATGCTCGGTCGCGCCGCCTACAACACGCCCATGCTGCTGGGCGACGTCGACCGCCGCTTCTTTGGCGTCGAACGCGCCACGCCGAGCCTCGAAACCATCATGCAGCAGATGGCCAACTATACGACACGCGAACTGGCCGAGGGCACCAAGGTCAACAACATCGCCCGCCACATGCTGGGCCTCGCCAATGGCCTGCCCGGCGCTCGCCAGTTCCGCCAGATTCTCAGCGTCGACGCCTGCAAGCCCGGCGCGACAGCCGACGTCATGCTGCGCGCCTTTGATGCGGTGAACCGGCCGAGGCTGGCTGAAGCCAGCTAGTTTGCCAGTTCCAGCGAGTTCTGCGTTACCGAATAGCGGCTGAGCGTTTCAAGGAAGGTCATGCCGAGCAGGCTTTGCTCCAGTGCATTCTCCTCGGTCACGAAGGCGACGATCCCCTCGCGCACGATGCCGCCCACTTCCATGCGGTCGAGCCGCACCCGCGCCGCGCGACCCGTGCCATTGGCCGTCGAGACCGGAATGGTGAAACTGAGCCGCTTGGTGGAAATGCCGGCAGCTTCGGCATCGGCAATGGTCAGCACCACGGCGCTGGCGCCGGTATCGAAAATCATCGGCGTGGTATGGCCGTTGACCGTAGCCGCGATTTCGAAATGCCCGCCCATGCCACGCCGGAAGGTGGCGAGGCCCTGTTCGGCATCCACCACGGCAACGCCCGGCTGGAACTCGCCAGCCACGCGCGACGCCACACCGCCCAACTCATCGCGATAGGCATAGGTCAGTGCGGCCACGCCGATAATGGCCAGCCAGAGCATCAGGTTGCCCACCAGTTCGGATGCCTTGCGGCGCTGGGTGAAAATGCCGCCGGCAAAGACGATGGCGACCACGAGCAGCGGAATCAACGTCGCCGTCTGGCCTTGCGTCAGCCCGACCATGACGCCGGCATCGGCACTGATCAGCAGGGCAAGGCCCACCGCCACCACAAGCGCAACGCCGATAAAGATCATGCCCGCGCCTCCAGCTGCCGCAATGCTACATAATGCATAAAGGAAAGGTCGGTGGCCATTTCAAGGCTTCGAAGCGGCCGCAGGCAATATTGCCCCGGTGGGGCAATATTAGCTGAGAAGGCCATGAGGGCTGTGCCCGAATGGCGCGATCTTCCCATCAAATGTGGACCAGTAGCGCCGTGAGCACGCCAATTTCCACCAAGGCTCCCGCTGCACCGATCAGGTCCCCCGTCTGCCCGCCCACCAATTTTCGGCACAGCATCGTCCAGGCAAGGATAACGGCAACGGCGGCAGCCAGTGCAACCGCCACGCCGACGACACCCGCTGCCGGCCCCGCCAGCGCGAACAGCATCACGACTGCGAACACCGCTCCAACAACAAAACTCTGCGTCGAAACCTGTCCCGCCGTTGCCGACGCGCCATCGCTCCGGGCAGGGGGCAGCACCACGGCCAGCCACATCGCGCCAGATCGCCCGGCAATATTGGCCCCGAGCCACACGGCGCCCGCCGCCAGCGGATTGATCGCCGCAATGGCCCCAAGCCCCGTCACCCGCAGCAGCACGAACAGGCCCAGCGCCGTCACGCCATAGGTGCCGTGCCGGCTATCCTTCATGATCTCCAGCCGCCGCGCGACACTATGTCCGCCGAACAGGCCATCCATCGCATCGGCCAGCGCATCCTCCGCCATGGCACCACTGGCGATGGCTATCGCGCCCACGGCCAGCGCCGCCGCAAAGCTGCTGGGCAGCCCGATCCACACGCCACCCACCAGCAAGAGCGCCGGCCCGATCCCAATGACGAGGCTCGCCAGCGGCAACACCATGGCGATGCGCCCCAAGTCTGGTTTCACATGCGGCGAACGACCCGTCGGCAGGCGCGAGAAAAACCGCAGCGCCATGATGAAATCGTCCACCAGCCCCAGCCCGCCCGCCTTGCCACGGGAGTGGCTCGGCGCCTCGGTATCGACGGGGGGCTCATCCGGCTTCAATTGCTTTTCATCCTCCGATGGGCAACAAGTCGCCCCATCTCCTATCCCAAAACCTCCGTGACTCGCCATGCCTGCTCTGAACCCTGCCTATGCCGATGTGCTCGAGCTTCTCACCATCGCGCCCGATGGCGATGAAGCTGCCGTCGAGGCCGTCCGCGCCCGCGACGCGCAACTGACCAAGCCTGCAGGTTCGCTCGGCGCCATGGAGGGCCTGGTCGAGTTTCTCGCGCGCTGGCAGGGCAGGGCGCAGCCTCGGCTCGATAATCCCATGGTCACCATTTTTGCCGGCAATCACGGTGTCACCGACCAGGGCGTTTCGGCCTTCCCGCGCGAAGTCACCGCCCAGATGGTCGCCAATTTCACCAATGGCGGAGCAGCAATTTCCCAGATCTGCGCGCTACATGAGATCAACCTGCGCGTTTTCGAACTGGCGCTGGAATTGCCCACCGGCGACATCACGCAGGAAGCCGCGCTCGATGACCGCATGTGCGCCGCCACCATCGCCTATGGCATGGAAGCCATCGCCGGCAAGCCGGACCTGATCTGCCTGGGCGAAATGGGCATCGGCAACACCACCGTCGCCGCGGCCGTCTATGCCGGTCTCTATGGCGGCACTGGCGCCGACTGGGTTGGCCGCGGCACCGGCGTCGATGACGCTGGCCTTGCCCGCAAGGCCGACGCCGTCGATCGCGCTGTGGCCTTCCACAAGGACGAACTCACCCACCCGCTGGCCGTTCTGGCCCGCCTCGGCGGTCGCGAAATCGCCGCCATGCTGGGCGCCCTGCTGGCGGCTCGCCACCAGAAGGTGCCGGTCATCGTCGATGGCTTCGTCGCCACTGCCGCCGCCGCCGTCGCCCATGCCGTCAATCCGGCCAGCATCGACCATTGCCTCTTTGCCCATGTCTCGGCTGAAACCGGTCACGCCCGCGCTCTGGGCGCCATGGGTCAGAAGGGTCTTCTCGACCTCGGCATGCGCCTTGGCGAAGGCACCGGCGCCGCCCTCGCCGCCGTCCTCGCCAAAACCGCGCTCCACCTCCACAACAACATGGCCACCTTCGAAAGTGCGGCGGTGAGCGGCAAGGACGCCTGACACCGCCGATGGCCGAGACCGACCTCTACCTTCCCCTGAAAGCCTTCATGGAAGGCGCCGGCTATGCCGTGAAGGGCGAGGTCAATGGCTGCGACCTCGTCGGAGTCATGGATGGCGAGCCGCCCGTGGTGGTGGTCTGCGAGATGAAGCTCAGCTTTAATCTCGAACTGGTCATGCAGGGCGTCCAGCGCGCCACCTATTGCGACGAAGTCTGGCTGGCGGCGCGCCTGTCCCGCACCGGCAAGGGCCGCGAGCAGGATGCGCGCTTCCGCAATCTCTGCCGCCGCCTCGGCTTCGGCCTCATCACCGTCGCCGAGTCCGGTCATGTCGAGGTCGTCGTCGCCCCCTTCGCCGCCACACCCCGCCGCGATGCCAAGCGCCGCTCGCGCCTCCTCGACGAACACAAGCGCCGCGTCGGCGATCCCCAGAAGGGTGGCGGCCGAGGCAAGCCCATCATGACCTCCTATCGCCAGGACTGTATCCTCTGCGCCACGGCCCTTCTATCCGGCCCGCAAAGCCCCAAGCAGCTCAAAGCCATCGTCGCCCGCGCCCCCACCATGCTGCGCAGCAATGTCTATGGCTGGTTCCAGCGCGAAAGCCGCGGCATCTACGGCCTGACCGAATTGGGACGGACAGCGGTCAGCGAAAGAGAAGGCTGAACTCCACACCTTGCCGTTTGTACCATGGAGTGGTACATTGCCTCGGCAGGTGAGCAATGATCGTGAGCTTTCGCGACGCTTGGCTTGAAGTCTTTTTCAAGGACGACAAGCGCTCGCCGCGAATTCCGCCTGACCTCGAAAGTCGCCTGTTTCGCAAGCTCCAGATGCTGGACGACGCAGCCACGGATGCCGACTTGCGCGTGCCGCCCAGCAATCACTTTGAGAAACTGCGCGGCAAGCTGGATGGTTGGTGCTCCATCCGCGTCAACCAGCAATGGCGCCTGATCTTCAGATGGTCAGATGGCGAAGCCAGCCACGTCTATCTCGATGACCACTCCTATCGGTGAGGTGCAGCAATGTTGATGACCACACGCCAGCCGGCCAGTGTCGGCGAAATTCTCACCGAGGAATTCATGGAGCCGCTTGGCCTCACACAGTCCGCTCTGGCCGAGGCCATGGGCGTGCCCCGCAAGCATGTCAACGAACTCTGCAACAATCGCCGCACGATCACGGCCGCAACCGCACTGATCTTGGCCAGGGTTTTTGGCAATAGTGCGGACTTCTGGCTCAACACGCAGCGGCGTACCGATCTTTGGAACGCCATGAATGACCCGGTGCAGCGCGAACGTATCGATCGCGCGCAGCCCCTTACGGACGCTGCATAGCGGCATCAACGCGTATCAGCTTAGACCGCCTTCTGCCCGATCACGATCGTGCTGAGCGCCCGCACGAGGCTCGCTTCGACCTTTCCGTCGGCCGCCATGCCGTTGAGGATGGCCAGCGCCTGCCGGGGCGTTCTGGCCTCCTTGTAGCTGCGGCGCTCGATCAGGGCGGCATAGATGTCGCAGATCGTGATGATGCGCGTCAGGTCGTCGATATCCGTGCCGATCAGCCCATCCGGATAGCCGCTGCCATCCAGCGCCTCGTGGTGATGCCTGACGCTGGAAAGCGTCTGTGCATCGATCGTGCTGTGCTGCTTGAGATAGTCGTAGCCGGCCAAGGGATGCAGCCGCATGATGACCTGCTCGTCCTCGTCCAGGGCACCCGGTTTGTCGAGAATGCGCAGCGGCACCACGGCCTTGCCGATATCATGCAGCAGGCCCGCCAGCGTCAGTCGCATCACATCCTGTCGCGACATGCCCGTCTTGCTGCCAAAGGCCGAAGCGACGCCGGTCACCAGCATGCAATGCTGGAACGTGCCCAGATGGTAGCCCCTGACGGTCGCCAGCCAGTCATTGATGCCCGCCAAAGCAACGGCATCCGCGATCTGCTCGCTGGCAAGCTGCGCCCCATCGGTATCGAGCTGTGTTCCTGCCACGATCGCCTTGAACGAGGCGTCCAAGGCATCGACGCCCGCGCTTATGGAGCTCATGACCGTGGCGCTATGTGGGCTATGCGCGGGCAGGTTCAGCTGCTTGCGCACCGCCCGGTTGATCTCCAGGGCACTTGCGGGCTCGGGCAACAGCACATCGGCGCCCAGCACGCTGGCATGAACGCTGGTCACCCGCTTGTCGGGATCAACCAGAAAAATGCGCCGGCCATTGCCGCGATGGGCGAGGACGGTCTTGAGCTTGCGTACCGTGTCGAGATTGGCCAGCGCCACGCGGATGACGATATTGGGGTCATTGGCCAGATGGCTTTGCGAAAAATCGTCCAGCGAGATGGCGCGAGCGCCAGTCTGCAAGGCCAATGCTGCGTTGTGTTCGCTTTTATCTTCGTGAACAAGAAGAATGACCGAAGGACGGCCATAAGTGTTCAGCATTTAATCCTCTCCCGACAGCAGAGTGCTATCAGGATGATTGTTGATTGAAAGCTAATGAGAGAAGTTATTCAGTAAAAGTGATGGACTAGCCGGCTTCCGAGAAGATTTCGAGCCGGTTGCGCTTCTCTACCACCGGAGCCAGAGCGTCCATAACGCGGGCGCGCGGGAAGGTGGCGATCACTTCGGTGCCGAAGCGCAGCTTGCTGAACAGGTCGAACCGACCCTGATGCAGCTCCATGATCTTCTGAACGATGGGCAGGCCCAGGCCCGCGCCCTGTTCGGCGGTCTTTTGCGCCAGCGAGCCCTGTCCGAAGGAGGAGAGCACGGTTTCGATCTCGTCCTCGGGAATGCCGGGGCCGTTGTCCTTGACCGAGACCATCTGCCCGCCGTCGCTGCTGCGAGTGACCACCAGGGTGACCTTGCCCGATTGCGGGGTAAACTTGATGGCATTGCTGAGCAGGTTCAGCACCACCTGGCGGATGGCACGCTCGTCGCCCCAGAGCCTTGGCAGGTTGTTGCCCACATTGAACACCAGCTCGATGCCCTTGGATTTGGCGCGCAATTCCATCATGCGGCGGCAATCCTCGGCGATATCGACCAGCGACACCACTTCCTCGTTGAGCTCATACTTGCCCGCCTCGATGCGGCTGAGGTCGAGCAGCTCGTTGATCAGGTTCAGCAGGTGTTGCCCGCTACCGTGGATGTCGCCGGCATATTCCTTGTATTGCGGCACCTGGTGCGGGCCCAGCAGTTCCGACTTCAGCACTTCCGAAAAGCCGATGATCGCGTTGAGCGGCGTGCGCAGCTCGTGGCTCATCGTGGCGAGGAACTGCGACTTGGCGATATTGGCCTGCTCGGCGTGGCGACGGGCCTCGTCCGACATTTGCCGGGCTTCTTCCAGCTCGCCGATCAGCGCATCCTTTTCCGACTGATGCGTGATGGTCTCGAGGTTCTTGCCGTGCATCTGGCGCGCCAGATAAAGGAAGAACAGCTCGCCAAACAGAACGACGGCGCCGAGCGTATAGTTCAGCGTACCGCCCAGCACGAGCAGGTTGCCCGAAACGGTCAGCGTGACGGGCAGGGTGCTCATCAGCGTGGCCCAGGGCAGGGCATTGCTGGAAACGGCATTGGCGGCGATGGAAACCAGCACCATGGCGAACATCACCGGCGTCAGCGTACTGGCATCGGCCACCAGCGTGAACAAGGCCAGTGTTGACCACGTCAGGCCATACAGCGTCTCCGCTGCGACAAAACTTGCCGTCCATTGCCGTGCATTGAACTTACCGGGATCGCTCTCGCGGAACCGGTGCGCCATCAGCGCCACGATGACCAGGCTCAGGATAACCAGCCCCGCCCAGAGCGTGGTGAAGACCACAGGAACCCAGAAGCTGGCGACGACAGCAAGGATGGAAACGATGGCCGCGATCGGCAGCGCGGCGTTGAGCCGGGCCTGTGCATAGTCCCGCAGCAGTTCGAAATCGAAATCGGCGCGCGTGCCGGAGCTCGACGTCAGGCGCTGCCGCGCGTCAAGCACGGTCTTTTGCGCTGCGCGCTTGCTGTCCCGTCCCATCTGCGAACGGACGTCATCGGTGACAACCGGTGGGGACGCCATTGGACTCGTTACTCATTACTAAACAAATGCGAACATAAACGCGTCCGCTAAACTATAGGTCACACTAGGCGCGCGTAGTTAACGGGTGGTGAAATCCGACGACGGCAATTCTATCCCTACCGCATTTTCCGGACCCGGGGCGGCAGTCTGCTCGCCATCCTGATCCTGGCCGGCGTCGCTGTTCTGGCCGTTGCGCTCGACACGCCAATGCCGCCAGTGGATGGCGTCGCGCGGGTCAGCGACGGCGACAGTTTTCGCCTGGGCGATGAGCGCATCCGCCTGCTCGGTCTCGACGCGCCCGAACTCTCCCAGAACTGCGATAGCGAGACTGGCGGCCAATGGCCGTGTGGGCGCGCCGCGCGCAACCGGATGGCGGACCTCCTGGCATCGGGGCCGGTCACCTGCCAACCGGACGGCCGCGACCAATACGGCCGGCTGCTGGCAACCTGCCGGATCCAGGGGCAGGACATTGCCGCAACCATGGTCGCCGAGGGCCTCGCCATCGCCTCGGGTGACTACTGGACGCAAGAAGCCGACGCGCGCCGTGATCGCCTGGGCATCTGGGCCGGAAGTTTCGAAACGCCGCGCGATTGGCGAGATGACCGGGCGCGCCCGCAGACGCTGTTCGGCTGGTTTGACGGGTTATGGCGCTAGGCTTATGGTTAGCTATCGGTAAAACAGGCCGCTCTACTTATTTTGCGCAAGATTATTGCGAGCGCATGGGGAATGTGGCAGTTAATCTGGCGCAATCGGCGTCTTTTGGCCTGAAATGCGCAAACTGATTTCGCGGGGGCATTATGGCTTTGGACAAGATCGACAGGAAAATCCTCACCCTTCTGCAGAAGGATGCGACCATGCCGGTGGCCGAAATCGGCCGCAAGGTCGGTCTCTCCACCACCCCCTGCTGGCGCCGCATCCAGAAGATGGAAGAAGACGGCGTCATTCAGCGCCGCGTTGCCGTGCTCGACCCGGCCAAGGTCAATGTCGGCGTCACTGTCTTCGTGTCGGTCAAGACCAACGAGCATAACGAAGCCTGGATGCGCAAGTTTGCCGGCGTCATCGACGAATTCCCCGAAGTCGTTGAATTCTATCGCATGAGTGGCGACGTGGATTATCTGATGCGCGTTGTCGTGCCCGATATCGGCGCCTATGACACCTTCTACAAGCGCCTCATCAGCAAGATAAACTTAACCGATGTTAGTTCTGCCTTCGCCATGGGGCAGATCAAATATACGACAGCCCTCCCGCTCGACTTTGCCATTGTCGTTGACGACGACAAATAAGCATGCGTCACTTGGAACTCCTGCTTCGCCGAGTGGTTGAGCAGGACTTCCGCGGGAACGGAATATGCTTTTAGGCTTCGAACATGTAGGCATGACCTCGTCCAATCTGGACCGGACGATCGATTTCTACTGTGGTCTGCTTGGCCTCACCCTGGCCCTGCGCAAAAAGAACACCCGCGGCGAGATCGCCTTCCTCGACACCGGCAGCGGCATGCTCGAAATCAGCTCGCCCTATGCACCGGTGACCAGATCGCGCGACGTGCCGCCCCATGAATCAGGCATCCGGCACATCACCTTTGCCTTTGACGACGTCGACGCCATCACCATCAGGCTCCAAGCTGCCGGCATCGAGATTCTCGAAGCCCCACGCCCCGCAATTTTCACCGAAATGCTCACCCGCGTCGCCTTCGTCCGCGACCCTGACGGCGTGATCGTCGAATTGGTCGAACGCGCAGAAGGGCGTTAGGGGGCGGCCTTGCGCGGCCTGCCGCCTTTGGCTCCATTGGCTCGGCTTGCGGTGATCTTGGCGTCCGATCGGGACTGGCCGCCCTTGCGCTGAGCCATGAATGTGGCAGTGCCGAAAACGCCACGCATCAGGCCGCCAATGGTGAAATCGACGTCCCGGCTTTCCCAGTGCAGGCCCGTCTCGCCGGCGAGAGTGACCTCTTCCAGTTCCTCGTCGCTCGCGTCCTCAAGCCCCTGAAGCGCACGCGCAGGGACCAGCAAGGCGGCTCCATTGGTAAATTCAACAATGACTCGGCCTGTCTTGCGGTCAAATTTTGCCTGAGCAGGGACGGGACCACGCAGGCGTTCCTCTTCGCCGCGTCGCGTCGCGTCCTCATATTGCTTATCGTCCAATTCCCCGTGGCCCATGTATCTCTTCCCATTGTGCCAGCAACATCGCACGTTGCTCTGCAACCACCGCCAAAGCGCGTGCCAGATCGCGTTTGCTCATGCCGCGGTTGCTGATGGCAGACAACTTTACGATATCGATCCTGGCTTCGCCGTCGCCATAGACGTGGACATGTGCCGGTTCGTGGTCATCCACATAAATCACGAACCGCATTCCCCCTGAACGAAACACGGTGATCATTGATAAAATAACCTATCTTGTTGGGTTATTCAATCCGGTCAACCCCTCCATCGCCCGACCCAGCATCTCAAGCATGCCCCGCCGACTGCCATCTGGCAGCACGAGCCGGAGTTGTTGCACGCTGTGATCATTGTAGAGGCTGACCATGAAGTCGGCGACCGAGAGCCCGCCATAGTCGGCGATCGGCACCGCGACCGCCTCGGTCACCAGATCCATCCCGGCCCGCCGGCTGCAGAGCGCCATGACCAGTCCGAGGTCGGGGTGCCGTTCCGCCATGTCGCGGCGAAATGCCAGCAGGTCGCCTGTGCTGTCATGCGCCGCAAACAGCCGATCGATCTGGGCATCCACCAGCGCCGCCACCAGCATGGCCTTGCGCGCGGACAGTGGCGCCGCCTGCAGCGCGCGCCATTCCTCCGCAAGAAAGTCCTGATATTTCCGCAGGCTATCCAAGATGCTTGCGGAAGAAATCGAGCGTGCGGGCATTGGCCTTGGCGCAGCTTCCGGCGTCGAAGCTGGCTGGCCGGCCGCTGTTGCAGAAGCCGTGATCGGCTGGATAGGTGTAGACGTCCGCTTCGGGATGCTTGTCCTTGAGCGCCTCGATCTGTTCGAGCGGAATGCCCTTGTCCCGGTCGCCGAAATGCATCTCGGTCGGGATGCGCGGTGCCAGCTCGATATAGTTGGGCACGCCGCCGCCATAATAGCCCGATGCTGCGCTCAGCCCCATGCCTTCATGCGCCGCCGCGCGCCAGCTCACCGCACCGCCAAAGCAATAGCCGGTGATGCCGACCTTGCCGCCGTCGGAAGCTGCCTTGATCGCCGCCGAAACGTCGAGCAGGGCGGTCTTGTGGTCGAATTTCTTCATCAACTCGCCGATCACCGCGAACTGCTCGGGACCGTAGTTGTTGCTCTCGTAGCCAAACTCGACCCGGTCGAACATGGCGGGCGCGACGGTCAGGTAACCCTCGCTGGCATAGCGATCGACCTCGCTGCGGATCCAGTCATTGAGTCCCCAGACCTCCTGGATCAGCACCACGCCGCCACGCGGGGCGCCGGCTGGCTTGGCCACATAGGCGTTGAGGGTAAAGCCGTCGCTGGCCGTGATCTTTGTCCGTTCGCCCATTCTATCCTCCGGTTACGCTCATATGACGGCCCAATGCCGGTGCAGTCTTGCTGCGATCGATGACGAAGTCATGTCCCTTGGGCTTGATCGCCATGGCATGGTCCAAGGCTGCATCGAGCCCTTCAAGCCCACCCTCGCGCCAGGCATCACGCAGGTTGACCTGGTCTTCCTGGCCCAGGCAGAGGAACAATTGTCCCGTTGCCGTGAGCCGGACCCGATTGCAACTTTCACAGAAATTGTGGCTCATCGGCGTGATGAAGCCCAGCACGCCCCCGGTCTCGGCAACGTGGCGATAGCGCGCCGGCCCGCCTGTTGTCTTGTCCAGCTTGGTCAGGGTGTAACGCCGCGCCAGCCGGTCATGCAACGCGCGCAGCGGCAGATAGGCATCGACCCGGTCGATCCCCACCTCGCCCAGCGGCATGCCCTCGATCAGCGTCAACCCCATTCCGCGGCCATGCGCCCAAGCCATCATCGGCTCGATTTCGTCCTCATTGACGCCAGCCATAGCCACCATGTTGATCTTGATGGCCAGCCCCGCCGCCTGCGCTGCATCGATCCCCGCCATCACCTGGTCGAGCCTGCCGCGCCGCGTGATCGCCCTGAAGCGGTCCGCATCCAGCGTGTCCAGCGACACATTGATCCGCCGCACACCGGCGTCGAACAGGCCCTCGGCGTGTTTTTCCAGCTGGCTGCCATTGGTAGTCAGCGTCAGCTCGTTCAACCCATTGCCGATCCGGCCGCCCAGCCTGCGCACCAGGTCCATGATATCGCGCCGCACCAGCGGCTCGCCGCCCGTCAGGCGGATCCGCGTTGTGCCCCGCGCAATGAACGCATTGGCCATGGCCTCGATTTCCTCGAAGCTCAGCACGCCGCGCTTGGGCAGGAAGGTCATGTCCTCGGCCATGCAATAAACACAGCGGAAGTCGCAGCGATCGGTCACCGAGATACGCAGATAGGAAATCTGCCGTCCGAAACGGTCGATCAGCGGTCTGTCAGGGGAGGGGGCCTGCGTCATCGGCTGAATGTATCTACTGCGGCCCGACATTCAAAGCACCGCCAAAAGAAAAAGGACCGTCCCGGAGACGGTCCTTCGCAATTCTCGGAGAGCTGGTCGCTGTTAGTGGTTCACAACGATCTTGGCGCCGACAGCAACGCGCTCGTAGAGGTCGGTGACGTCGTCATTGGTCAGGCGGATGCAGCCTGACGACACGGCCTGGCCGATCGACCACGGCTCGGATGTGCCGTGCACGCGGTAGAGCGTCGAGCCGATATAGAGCGCGCGGGCGCCCAGCGGATTGTCGGGGCCGCCTTCCATGAAGGCCGGCAGATCGGGAACGCGCTTGCGCATGGCGGCGGGCGGCGTCCAGCCTGGCCACTCGGCCTTGCGGGTAATGCGATGCGTGCCCGACCAGGTAAACCCGTCACGACCGACGCCGATGCCATACTTCATGGCCTTGCCATCTTCGAGTACGAGATAGAGGCGGCGCTCGCCGGTCTCGATCACGATCGTGCCGGGCTTCTGCGTCGTCGCATACTCCACGATCTCTTTCTTGATCGCGCTCTGGCCGGCGCGCGGGCGCGGCGCGATGGTGGATTCTTCGACGAAAGTGCCGGTGGTGCGATCATAGACGAGCGCTGCCGTGGCGGGCAGGACGCTGGTTGCCGACAAGATAAGCGACAGCCCGAGAGCCACCATTGTTTTTGTATTGAGCATCTGACGACTTGGCCTCTGAAATAGAGCGAGGAATCAAGTCTCCCGCCCCCAGGAATTTTTGTTGCTTACGCGCTTTGACGGAGGGCGGGAAGGGCGCTCTGCCCCCGATTCGCCACACTTGCAGCACGTTCAAGAAAATGTGTTGCAAGGAGGTTACAGTGGTCGTTCACCAATGCGTGAGCGACTGTCGAAGGTTGCATTGACTTGAGGCTCTAACCCCTGCATTTGCAGGCGCTCCAACAGCGCGAGGCAATGATGAGCGAGCAATTGAAGCGTGAGGCCGCGGCCATGGCTCTGGCGACCCTGCATTCCGGCATGTGTCTGGGGCTGGGCACCGGTTCGACCGCGAAACACTTTGTCGAATTGCTCGGCGAGAAGGTGGCCCAGGGCTTCGAATGCATCTGTGTGCCCACGTCCGAGGCCACGGCAAAGCAGGCGCTGTCGCTCAATATCCCGCTCTCCGATCTCGATACGCTCGATTATCTCGACGTCACCATCGATGGCGCCGACGAAATCGATCCGCAGCTCAACCTGATCAAGGGCGGTGGCGGTGCCTTGCTGCGCGAGAAGATCGTCGCGGCGGCCTCAGGCGCCATGCTGGTCATTGCCGATGGCTCCAAGCTTGTCGAAACGCTGGGGCGCTTTCCGCTGCCCATCGAGGTCAACCGCTTCGGGCTCGGCGCCACGCGCCGCGCTGTGGCCGAGGTCATTGCCGCCCATGGTGCAGAAGGCGAACTTCGTCTGCGCGAGACGGCGCCGGCCACGCCCTTCGTGACCGACGGCGGCCACCTTATTCTGGATGCATTTTTTGGCCGCATTTCACAGCCAGAAGCGCTTTCACGCGACTTGCTTGACATCGCCGGGGTAGTGCAGCACGGACTGTTCCTCAAAATGTGCAAGACGGCTTATGTGGCGACCGCCGATGGCGTAAGAACGCTGGCGGCTAGCTGAACTGACCAATCAAGTGGGGAATTCGATGATGACCGGTCTTATGTCGCGCGCCAAGGCGCTGGTGGCTGTAGTGATGAGCGTGGCGATGTTCGCCGTTTCCGCGCCCGCGATGGCCCAGGAAGTGCCGCCCGAGCAGCTTGCTCTCGCCCGCAAATATGTCGATCTGACCGACAGCGCCGGCGTATTCGAAATCACCCTGGTGGAAATCGGCCTCGGCAGCCTCAGCCAGCTCACCCAGCAAAATCCCGAGCTGGCCGACGAAATCGATCTGGCCATCGGCAAGGTTCTCGAGACCTATCAGAACCGCAAGGGCGAACTGCTCGACCAGTTTGCTCGCGTCTATGCCACGCGCTTCACCATGGAAGAGCTGCAGCAGATCGTGGCCTTTTACGAGACCCCGACCGGCCGCAAGCTGTCCGTTGCCAATACCGAAGTGAACGGCGACATGCAGGCCATCCTGCAGGTCTTCACCAACAACACCCGTCCCGAATTCTACGCCAAGGTGCGCGCCGAACTGCGGGCCAAGGGCTTCGAAGTCTAGCAATCGTGCCACTTCCATGGCAGCAATCAGACCCCGCCTTGTGCGGGGTCTTTTTTTATGCGATCAGCCACCCGATATTCATCGTAAATCGACGATGAAGTGCAAGGAGTAACGCCATGTCCGATAGCTATGATCTCGTTGTCATTGGTGCTGGCTCCGGCGGCGTTCGTGCCGCCCGCATGGCAGCGACCTACGGCGCCAAGGTTGCCATCATCGAGGAATTCCGGGTCGGCGGCACCTGCGTCATCCGCGGCTGCGTCCCCAAGAAGCTCTACGCCTATGCCAGCCGCTTCCACGATCTCTTCGACGTGGCCTCGAGCTTCGGTTGGTACGTTGAAGCCAGCTTTGACTGGCAGACCCTGGTCACCGCCAAGGAAAAGGAAATCACCCGGCTCGAGAATGCCTATACGGCCAATCTCGAAAAGCCGGGCGTCGAGATCATCAAGGACCGGGGCGTCGTTACCGGCCCCAATTCCGTGCGCCTCGTCGGACAGGATCGCGAGCTGACGGCCAAGTATATCCTCGTCGCCACCGGCGCGCGGCCCAATGCGCCCGACATCGAGGGCGCTGAACTCGCCATCACCTCCAACGAGGCCTTCGACCTCGAAACCCTGCCGCATTCGATCCTGATCGCGGGCGGCGGCTATATCGCTGTAGAGTTTGCCGCCATCTTTGCCGGCCTGGGCGTTCATACCACCTTGATCTACCGCGGCGACTGCATCCTCCGCGGCTTCGACGAAGACATGCGCCGTGGCCTCGAAGCCGGGCTGATCGATCGTGGGGTCAAGCTCATCTACCAGACGACCATTGCGTCGATGCACCAGCAGGGCGACGATACCGCTGTCACCTTCAGCGATGGCGTGACCGCGCCCTATGGCAAGGTCATGTTTGCCATCGGCCGCAGCGCCAATGTCGAAGGCCTTGGGCTTGAACAGGCGGGCGTTGAACTGGCCCCCAATGGCATCATCAAGGTCGATGCCTACTCGCAGACTTCGGTACCGTCCATCTATGCCGTCGGCGACGTCACGGGCCGTGCCCAGCTTACCCCCGTCGCCATTCGCGAAGGCTGGTATTTTGCCGAGACCGTCTTCAACAACAACAGGATGGCCGTCGATCACTCGCTGATCCCCACCGCCGTCTTCACCGATCCCGAGATCGGCGTTGTCGG
Organism: uncultured Devosia sp.; assembly: GCF_963517015.1. NCBI lineage: Bacteria > Pseudomonadati > Pseudomonadota > Alphaproteobacteria > Hyphomicrobiales > Devosiaceae > Devosia > uncultured Devosia sp. The sequence goes on along the minus strand of NZ_CAUQDV010000002.1, from coordinate 57,904 downwards.
CCTGACCGAGGAGGAAGCAGCCACCCATGGCGATATCGACGTCTACTGCGCCCGCTTCCGGCCGATGATGAACACGCTCTCCACCCGCACCGAGCGGATGATCCTCAAGCTCATCACCGAAAAAGACGGCGGCAAGATCCTCGGCTGCCACATCCTGGGGCCGGGCGCTGCCGAAATGATCCAGCTCGTCGCCATCCCCATGGGGATGGGCGCAGTCAAGGCCGACTTCGACCGCGCCATGGCCCTCCATCCCTCGGCCGCCGAAGAACTGGTCACCTTCAAGGGCCCAAGCTACACCTATCGCGATGGCGCCAAAGTGGGAGGCTGAGGACAAACTCGCCCTTGTCCCATCCGTCCCCGCTTGGTATTCCGCGCCAGCAACAAGGAAACCCGCCGATGACCACCTGGACCCCCGATAGCTGGCGTGCAAAGCCCATCTCCCAGGTTCCGGCCTATCCCGACGCTGCGGCGCTGGCCGAAGCCGAGCGTCAGCTCGCGACGTTTCCGCCGCTGGTGTTTGCCGGTGAAGCGCGCGAGCTCAAGGCGCGTCTGGCCGCCGTTGCCCGTGGCGAGGCCTTCCTGCTCCAGGGCGGCGACTGCGCCGAAAGCTTTGCCGAGCACGGCGCCGATCACATCCGCGACTTCTTCCGCGTCTTCCTGCAGATGGCAGTGGTGCTGACCCATGGCGCGTCCAAGCCCGTGGTCAAGATCGGCCGCGTTGCCGGCCAGTTCGCCAAGCCGCGCTCCGCCGATACCGAGACCATCGATGGCGTCGAGCTGCCCTCCTATCGCGGCGACATCATCAACGCCATCGACTTCACCGAAGCCTCGCGCGTGCCCGATCCCGATCGCATGCTGCAGGCCTATCGCCAGTCCGCGGCCACGCTCAACCTGCTGCGCGCCTTCTCCATGGGTGGCTACGCCGAACTGACCCGCATCCACGAATGGACCGTCGGCTTCATGAAGGGGTCGAACTGGAACACCCGCTATGAGGAAGTGGCGCGCAAGATCGACGACGCCATCACCTTCATGAGCGCGCTCGGCCTCAACCCCGAGAACACGCCGGCCCTTCGCCAGACCAGTTTCTACACCAGCCATGAGGCCCTGCTGCTTGGCTATGAAGAGGCGCTGACCCGTCGCGATTCCATTTCCAACAACTGGTACGCCACCTCCGGTCACATGCTCTGGATTGGCGATCGCACCCGTCAGCCCGATGCCGCCCATGTCGAATATTTCGCCGGCATCCACAATCCGATCGGCATCAAATGTGGCCCATCGCTGAGCGCCGATGACCTGCTGCGCCTGCTCGATCGCCTCAACCCGACCGACGAAGCCGGCCGCATCACGCTGATCTCGCGCTTCGGATCGGACAAGATCCACGAACACCTGCCGCGCCTGATCGAAACCGTGCAGAAGGCCGGCCGCACCGTCGTCTGGTGTTCCGATCCCATGCATGGCAACACCATCAAGGCCTCCACCGGTTTCAAGACCCGCCCCTTCGAACGCGTCCTGTCGGAAGTGAAGAGCTTCTTCGAGATCCATCGCGAAATGGGCACCTATGCCGGCGGCGTGCATATCGAGATGACTGGCGACGACGTCACCGAATGCGTCGGCGGCGTTTCGGCCGTCACCGAGGCGACCCTGGCCGATCGCTACAACACCTATTGCGACCCGCGCCTCAATGCGTCGCAGGCTCTGGAACTGGCTTTCCTCGTCGCTGAGGAAGTCCATGCCCAGAAGACGCCACGCCAACGCCTCGCAGCCGGAGAATAATTGATAGGGCAGGTGAACCTCAAGCGCGGCGCCGCGTTGCAGATCGGCCCTGCGGCCAGCTATAGTCCTGACTCATCGCCCGCCCACGAAAGCTGAGCATGCCCAAGTCTTTGTTTCCCGCTGCCAGCCCCGAAGCGCGTGAGCGCCTGGAGCGGGATCCCACGCTCAAGCTGATCAATGACTTCGACTGGACCAGCCATCCGCTGGGCCCCATTCCGGGCTGGCCGGAAAGCCTGCGCGGCTCGGTCCGCCTCATGATGTCCACCGCCACGCCCATGGTGATGATGGTGGGCGTCGAGGGGCACCTGATCTACAACAACGCCTATGCGCTGTTTGCCGGCGGCAGGCACCCCCATATCTTTGGCATGCCGGCAGCAGCGGCCTGGCCTGAGATCGCTGATTTCAACCTGGGCAATATCGAGCGCGGCCTGCGCAACGAATCCTGGTCCCTCCGCGACCAGGAACTGATGCTCAACCGCCATGGTCAGGCAGAAGCGGCCTGGATGGATCTGCAATACAGTCCCATCGTTGGCGACGACGGCCAGTCCATGGGCACGCTCTGCATCGTGCACGAAACCACCGATCGCATCCTCGCGCAGAAGGCTCTGGCCCGCAGCGAGGAGCGCCTGTCGCTGGCGCTGAACGGCTCCAGCCTCGTTGGCACATGGGATTGGGATGTCGCCGCCAATGTGGTCACATCCGACGACAAGTTTGCCGCCATGTTCGGCCTTGATCCGTTGCGAGCCGGCCTCGGCGTACCGATCGAGGAATTCCTGGCCGCCATCCATCCCGATGACGTCACCCGTGTCGGCGACGAGATTGCTGCTGTCCTCGAGGACGGTTCGCCCTATCGCAGCGAATATCGGCTGGTCGACAGGCAGGGCGCGACCCACCACGTCATCGCCTCGGGCCGTCCTCGGCTCGACGCGGAGGGCAAAGCCACCCGCTTTCCCGGCGTCATCGTCGATGTGAGCGAACAGCGCCGCATCTCCGATGCCCTGGCCGAAAGCGAATTGCGTTTCCGTACGCTGGCCGACACCATGCCGCAAATGGTCTGGTCGACCCTGCCGGATGGCTACCACGACTATTACAACGCCCGCTGGTACGAGTTCACCGGCGTGCCACAGGGCACCACTGATGGCGAAGGCTGGAACGACATGTTCCATCCCGAAGATCAGGAACGTGCCTGGAAAGCCTGGCGCCACAGCCTTGAGACCGGCGAACCCTACCAGATCGAATACCGCCTCAAGCACTATACGGGTGTCTATCGCTGGACGCTCGGGCTGGCGCTTCCCATTCGCGATCTGTCTGGCCAGATCGTCCGCTGGATCGGCACCTGCACCGACATTCACGAGACCAAGCTGGTGGCCGAAGAACGCGAACTGGTGGCCCAGGAACTCAGCCACCGTATCAAGAATATCTTCGCCGTCCTCACCAGCATCATCAGCCTCTCGGCCCGCAACAAGTCCGACGAGGTCAAGGCCTTCTCGACCGAGCTGCGCCAGCGCATCTACGCTCTGGGCGAAGCCCATGATTTCGTGCGCCCGCACAGCCATGTCTCGCGCCCGCCGGAAAACCAGGGCTCGCTCAAGTCGCTGATTGATCGCCTCATGCAGCCCTATGGCAGCGAGGCAGGCACGCGCATTCTCTTCGCCGGCGACGACGCGCAGATCGACGACGGCGCCGCAACGCCCTTGGCGCTGCTGTTCCACGAACTGGGCACCAATTCCGCCAAATACGGCGCGCTCTCCATCGAAGCGGGCAGGGTCAACCTCACCGGCGCCCAAGCCGGTGAACGCTATCGCCTGTCCTGGAAGGAACAGGGCGGCCCGGCCATCGAGAGCGAAGGCGAACTGTCCGGCTTCGGCTCGCGCCTCATCACCCTCAGCGTCGAGGGCCAGATGCGCGGCACGCTGCAGCGTGTGTGGGAGACCGACGGCCTGCGCGTCGAAATTGACTTGCCCCTCGATACGCTGCGGCGCTCAGGGAAGCTTCAGACCAGTTAGCCGGGGATCATGTCGTCCGGCCAGCGAAACAGCTGCAGCCGGGGAGGGGGCACCGCATCGGCCTCATCGCGGCGGGCGACAGCATAGGAAATCACCGAACGCAGATCGCGGTCGCTGGCCGGCTTGGCCACCACGCCCATCGTGCCGGGGACGCCGTCGCCCAGTTGCGACGGATTTGCGGTCATATAGACGACGATCACGCCATGGGTCTGGGCGAGGATACGGCCAATGCCGATCCCCGTCGGGCCATCGAGCAGGTTGATGTCGACGAGCGCAATCTCGGCTTGCGATGCGAGCGCCAGGGCCGAACGCTGGTCATGCGCTATGCCGATGGGTTCATGTCCCATCTCTTCGATCACATGCTCAATTTCGGTCGCGACGAAAATCTCGTCCTCGACCACCAAAATACGCGTCATCAAAAAAACTCTTCGACCAAAGGCCTGCTGTATTCTGGGCAACTCCTCAGCAACCAAGCAGTTGCGACAGCCGGCGCACATTCCTGTGCAATACGATCAAATCTGCGCCCATGGAGTTACCAAACTGCCAATTGCAATCGCTTAGCGGGATTTTAACCCTAACGCATCATGAATTGTCTCCAATACTTGGCAGAATGCCGGAGGCTATAATGAATCGGATCATTCTGGGCACCGTGGCCCTTTCCTCGCTCCTGGCGGCAGTGCCAACCTTGGCCGCCGACTGGATGGCCTCGCCCGGCATCCGAACATCCTACCCGACCAACTGGGAACACAGTGACGCCAACCCGCTAAAGTATGAAGCAGGCCTACGCTACTGGTACTCCCTAGGCGAACAATGGGCAGAACTGGCGGGTGATACCTACAGCACGGAGGACACAACCCATATTCTTGAAGCCCATTTCCGCATTGATGATCTGTCGACCAGCACATTTGTGAAAGGCCAGGCTGCCTATGGCGCCGTCACTAGCGGCGACTACGTGACCGATGGGCAATCAGTGGCGACTTTTGAAGGCGGACAGATTGGCGCGGTGGGCGCCGACTTTGGGTGGACACCCTTTGGCAACGAAAATGCGACGATCGGCTTCTTGGCGGGATACCAGTACCATAAGGAATCGCCGGACCGAAATCGGCTCGACATTGAGCACATTGATGGCCTCAACATTCAGGAACTTCGGCTTGGTGTCACCGGGCGCGCCGATTTCGGCATGTTTGACATCAACGCCGAACTTGTCGCGATACCTTATGCCTTTGCGCATGGCGCCACTGCGGAGCGTCCATTCGCTGATACATTAATGCAAGGTGTCAACGTCAACCGCAGCAGCCTGATTGCGACCGGCGCTCTCTACGGTGCGAGCGGCCAGCTGATGCTGGGCTACCACCCATCGGATAACCTCACTTTCAGGGTTGGCGGTCGCGCATGGCTGTTGACTGGCCCCAGCAGCTTGCAGGCGAAGTATTGGGATGCTGCGACACCTGAATCTTACCTCTACTCTGACACGCCACTGTCTGGATTCTCTCTTTTGCGTTACGGCGCATTGGCTGAACTGACCGGTCGTTTCTAACCCCTCCCTTGCTCCCACCCGGGCAAGTCGCTAAGTCTTGCGCGCGCCCGGCAACCTGCCGCGGCGCGCCTTTCATTTTCTCAGCCTCGGGTCAGTATCACCGTGACAGACCGCCTCAGAATTGCGCTCGCGCAGCTCAATCCCAAGGTCGGCGATCTCGTCGGCAATCTCGCTCTGGCCCGCCAGGCGCTGACCGACGCGCAGGCCCGGAACGCCGATATCCTGCTGCTGAGCGAGCTTTTCCTCACCGGCTATTTCCCGGACGATCTGCTGTTCAAGCCAAAATTCGTCGCTGACGCCATCCAGGCAGCGCGCGATCTGGTGGCCGACACCAGGGGCATCGACACCGTCCTCATCCTGCCCTCCATCTGGCTCGACAAGACCGGCCTCCACAATGCCGTCGTCGTGGCCGAAAATGGCGAGATCATCGCCACGCGCTACAAGCGCGAGCTGCCCAATTCCGACGTCTTTTACGAAAAGCGCTATTTCGCCGCCGGTCCGCTCCCCGACCCGGTGATCATCAAGGGCGTCCCCGTCGGCATCCCGATCTGCGAAGACGTCTGGCACCCATCCGTCTGCGAACATCTCGCCATGCGCGGCGCGGAAATCATGCTCTGCCCCAATGGCTCGCCCTACTGGACCGACAAGCAGCATGTCCGCAAGGACCTCGTCCGCGCCCGCGTCGCCGAAGACGACGTACCCATGCTCTATCTCAACCAGGTCGGCGGCCAGGACGAACTGGTCTTCGACGGCGCCTCCTTCGGCATGGAACCGGGCAACAAGCTGGTTTTCCAGGGCAAGAGCTTCGAAAGCGATTTCATCGTCTCCGACTGGACCCGCGGGGAGCATGGCTGGACCTGCGCCAGTGGCGAAGTCACCGAACTGACCACCACAGACGAGGCCCCTTGGCTCGCCTGCGTCCTCGGCCTGCGTGACTATGTGAAGAAGAACGGCTTCAAGCAGGTCGTGCTCGGCCTCTCGGGCGGCATCGACAGCGCCGTGGTCGCCGCCATGGCCGTCGATGCGCTGGGCGCAGAAAACGTCCACTGCATCATGCTGCCCTATCGCTACACCTCCGAGGCCAGCCTCAAGGACGCCAAAGACTGCGCCCTCGCTCTGGGCGTGCGCTACGACATCGTCTCCATCGGCAATCCGGTCGATGACGCACTGACCGAACTCGCCCCTATCTTCGCCGACCGCGCGCCCGATCTTGCCGAGGAAAACATCCAGTCCCGCATGCGCGGCGTCGTGCTCATGGCCGTCTCCAACAAGCTCGGTTCCATGCTCCTGACCACCGGCAACAAGTCGGAAATGGGCGTCGGCTACGCCACCATCTATGGCGACATGAACGGCGGCTATAATCCGCTCAAGGACATGTTCAAGATGGAAGTCTATCGCCTCGCTGCCTGGCGCAACAGGCATGTTCCCGGCGACTGCAAGGGCCCCTCTGGCGAAGTCATTCCCCAGGCCATCATCGACAAGGCCCCCAGCGCCGAATTGCGTCCCAACCAGACTGACCAGGACTCGCTGCCGCCCTATCCGGTGCTCGACGCGATCCTGAAGGGCATCGTCGAAGACGAACTGTCGATCGCCGAGATCGTGGCTCAGGGTCACGACCAGGCCTTGGTCGAACGCATCGAGCGCCTGCTCAACATCGCCGAATACAAGCGCCGCCAGTCCGCGCCGGGCCCCAAGCTCACCGTCAAGGCCTTCGGCCTCGGCCGCCGCTACCCCATCACCAATGGCTACAAGGATCGCGTGATCGGATGACCAGCGCCAATATCACCGTTCGCTGGGCGCCGTCCCCCACCGGCCGCATCCATCTCGGCAATGCCCGTCCGGCCTTGCTCAACTGGTTCTTTGCCCGCCGCCACGGCGGCAAGTACATCCTGCGCATGGACGACACCGACCATGCCCGCTCCACGCGCGAATTTGCCGATGGCATCGAGGTGGATCTGAGCTGGCTCGGCATCACGCCTGACCTCTTGGTCCGCCAGTCCGAACGCACAGCGCTTTACGACGCCGCCGTCGCAACGCTCAAGGCGTCCGGCCGGCTCTATCCTAGCTACGAAACCGAGGAAGAGCTCGACCGCAAGCGCGCCCGCGCCCGCCTCCTCAACAAGCCGCCTATCTACGATCGCGCCGCTTTGGCGCTGACCGACGAGGATCGCGCAAAACTCGAAGCCGAGGGCCGCAAGCCGCATTGGCGCTTCAAGCTCGACGGTCGCCCCGTTCTCTTCGACGACCTGATAAAGGGGCCCCAGACCGTCAACACCGCCTCCATGTCCGACCCGGTCCTGGTCCGTGGCGACGGCTCCTACCTCTATACGCTCCCCTCGGTCGTCGACGACATCGATCTGGGCATCACCCATGTCATCCGCGGCGAAGATCACGTCTCCAACACCGGCACGCAGATCGAGATCTTCGAGGCCCTGGGCGGCGCCGTCCCCACCTTCGCCCACCATAATCTCCTGACCGATGCCGAAGGGCAGGGCTTCTCCAAGCGCCTCGGCTCCCAGTCGATCAGCGACTTCCGCGATGACGGCTACGAGCCAATGGCCATTGCCATCATGGCCAGCCTCACCGGCACCAGCCTGCCCATCGAGACCTATGAAACTCTCGAAGAGATCGCCAACCGGCTCGATTTCACGATGATCTCGCATGGCGCCGCGCGCTTCGATCCCGTCGAACTCGACAATCTCAATGCCCGCCTCCTGCATGCGCTGCCCTATGAAGGCGCCCTTGGCCGGCTCTCCTCGATGGGACTTGAGGGCGAAGCGATGTGGCTGCTGCTGCGCAGCAACCTGCGCAAGTTCGACGACATCGCAGAGTGGGCGAAGCTCGTCACCGGCCCGGTCGAGCCCGTCATTGCCGACGAGGATCGTGACTTCCTCGCCTTGGCCAAAGCCCTTCTACCGGCCGAGCCCTGGGACGAAACCACCTGGGGTCAATGGACCGACGCGCTCAAGACCGCCACCGGCCGCAAGGGCAAGGCGCTGTTTCTTCCTTTGCGGCTAGCACTCACCGGCCGCCACGACGGACCGGAGCTTAAGTCCCTGCTCCCGCTGGCTGGGCGTATGGCGTGTCTGGACCGACTACCCTGACCACCTTGTTGCCAAACTGCACGAGACGCAGGTCCGGCTGGCTCGCCGCCTGAGCCGGCCGCGTCACGGCCGTCTCGCCCGGACCGGCCGGACGCACGCGGGGCAGGGGCACATCGACCAGCGTCGCCGTCTGCATCACCGGCGCGGCAACTGCAGCAGCGACCGGCTGTTGCCGGCGCGGATCGCGCAGCGGCAGCGGAAAGTTCAGCTCGGCGGTCTCGATCATCGTACGCGTGGTGCCATCATCCGCGGTCGCCACGCTCATCGTGCCCTGAGAAATCGCCGGCACCTTGCAATTGGCCGTCGCGCTGGTGTCGAGCTCGGTGCGATAGCGGAAAGCCTGCGGCAGCGCCGTATAGCTTTCGCCATACTGGTTGCGCATCTGCTCCGGCTCCTGGCCGGGATTGTCGTAGAAAAACAGCTCCACCGGCGTTGTGGGGCAACTCGCCTGGCATTGCTGCGCATCCTGGCTGACATAGTCGGGCAGGGTGGAATAGCTGATCGGCCAGAAGTAGCCGTCGCTCAGCCGCACACAGACCGTTCGCACCGTCTGATAGCCCTGGTAACCCCAATAGCTGCCGTCATTGACCATCTGGCCATTGGTGAAGTCGCCTTCCGACGTGGTGCCGAAAATGCGATCGAACACCGACTGGCGCTCGTTGCTGAAACCGGCGCTCGACCCGGCATTGCAGCCAAACCGCGCCATTTCCTGAAGGATTGCCTCGCGCTGGCCTGCCACGGCATTGGCTGAATCAACCTGCTGGCTCACCTGCGCTGCCACATCGCGCAGCCGCAGCACCTCGCGCCCGATCTGCTGGCACTGGCGCGTCAGCTGCTGGCCGGCACGCGCCGCATCATTGCAGCCCTCGCGCACATAGCGGCTTTCCATCTGCTGCACGTCGCGCGCTGCCTGCAGGGCCGCCTGCGAATTGCCGCCCATCTGCCGGAAGTCGGAATTGCGGTCGAACTGGCGCAGCGCATTGTCGAGCTGGGCGCATTGCGCCGCCTGCGCATAGGCCACGTTCACATCGAGCACGGCGAGGATGGCGGCCAGCACCATGAGAATAATGGCGCGCATGCTGTTCCTGCCCAAGCTCTGTCCTCGACTCTCAAAACTGCCGACGCGTCGCGCGTCCCTGTGTCGGCCTTAAGGCAAGGCTTCGACATTTCCAATTTGGAAACGCGAAAAGCCGCAGACTCTCCACCATTGCCACCACTATACCGCCCGCGGCCTGCCATGGTAGCGCTGCAAGGCCACACAAGTTCGAGATTGCGCCCCAATGAAACTTGCCACGCTCCGCAATGGCCGCCCCGATGGTCAGCTCGTCGTTCTCTCGAATGATTCCGCGCGCTATGTCTCGGCCGGCCGCATCGCCCAGAGCCTCCAGGCGGCGCTCGACGACTGGAACGCCCTGTCTCCGGCGCTTTCCGACCTCTCAAAGCAACTCGATGCAGGTGCCATCGCTGGCCAGAATTTCGATCCCGCCCAGGCACTCGCGCCCCTGCCGCGCGCCTATCAGTGGATCGACGGCTCGGGCTATCTCAGCCATCTCGAACGCGTCCGTTCGCTCAAAGGCAGCAAGGACGAGGAGCTGCAATCGACCCGGCCGCTGCTTTACCAAGGTGGATCTGATTCGCTTTCGGCGCCCCATGACCCCATTCGCATCACCGATCCTGACCTGGCGCTCGATTTTGAAGCCGAAGTCGCCGTCATCATCGGCGCCGTCAGCATGGGCGCCGGCAAGGATGAAGCCGCCGCCGCCATCCGCCTCGTCACCGTCTGCAACGACGTGTCCCTGCGGCGCCTGGTTGTCGATGACCTGCAAAACGGCTTCGGCTTCTTCCACGCGAAGCCCTCCACCAGCTTTGCGCCCCTCGTCGCCACCCCGGACAGCCTCGGCTATGCCTGGCGCGACAATCGCCTGCATCTGCCCGTCCGCATCGAGGTCAATGGCAATCTCTATGGCCAGCCCAATGCCGGCACCGACATGCATTTCGATTTCGCCGATCTGATCGTCGAGGCCGCCCGCACCCGCGATCTGGCTGCTGGCACCATCATTGGCGGCGGCACCGTCTCCAACCGCCACGACGAGGCCCTGCCCATCAAGCGCGACGGCATCGGCTTTGCCTGCATTGCGGAAGCCCGCACCGTCGAAAAGCTCAAATACGGCCGCGCCCGCACGCCCTTCCTCAAACCCGGCGACGTGGTCCGCATCGGCGCGCTCGACGCCGAGGGCAGGGCAGTCTTCGGCGACATCGCTCAAAAGGTGGTTTTGGCTTAGAGCCACAAAGCACGCCCCACCCTCGATGTCATCCCGGCTCAAGGCCGGGGTGACACCGCGTTCTTGGATGGCCTTCCACCAAGCAACATGAATCCACCCGGCAACCGCCGCCGCTAACACCTTGCTATAGCTGATAACATTCCCGTGTCCGCGTTGGGCGTGTCATGCGGGCGTGCCACTCTGCCATCATGCGGGGCTGCAATCTCCGTCTGGTGCAAGTTGAGGTGCAACCCGAAAATGTCGATCAAGAAGATTTCCGCCATGGCCATCGCCGGTCTCATGACCCTGGGCGTCGTCGCCACTGTCGCGCAGGACGCATTCGTTGCGCCGGCCACCTCCGAGGAAGCCGTTGCCGCCCGCAAGGCCATCATGCGCACCAATGGCCAGACCCTGCGCGGCGCTGGCGCGCTGACCGGCGCCGAGGCCGTTGCCGCCATGCAGACCCTGCTCGATGACTATACCAACATGCCCGCCCTTTTCCCCGAAGGCTCGGTGGTTGGCGACAGCGAAGCGCTGCCCGCCATCTGGGAAAACTGGGAAGGCTTCACCGCCATCATCGAAACCGGCCGCGCCGGTGCCGAAACCGGTCTGGCTGCCGCCGAAGCTGGCGATGCCGCCGGCTATGCTGCGGCCCTCCAGACCATCCAGGGCACCTGCGGCCAGTGCCATCAGCAGTTTAGATCGTAGTTTCCATCGCCTCCAAAGCGATTGGCGGGCCTTCGGGCCCGCCTTTTTTGTTTTCGGCTTGCTTTCCCTGCGACCAATGGTCAATCATGGCGTCATGAAGAACCAGATCATTCTGATTTCGACCTGCATTATTACCTGCTAACCACTCGTTGGCGGCGCGGTCTTCTTCATCCCGATAATCCGATACCCGAAGAGCCGTCTGCCAGCACACATGCGCTTGGCCCAGAGGACGGACCATATGACTTCGCTGACGCTCTACAACACGCTCAGACGCTCCAAAGAGGCCTTTGCCCCCATCGATGCGAACAATGTGCGCATGTATGTTTGCGGCCCCACGGTCTATGACTTCGCCCATATCGGCAATGCGCGCCCGGTCATCGTCTTCGACCTGCTGTTCCGTCTGCTGCGCCACGTCTATGGCGCCGAACACGTCACCTATGTGCGCAACATCACCGACGTCGACGACAAGATCAACGCCCGCGCCCTGCGCGATTTTCCCGATCTGCCGCTCAACGAGGCCATCCGCCGCGTCACCGAAAAGACCGAGCGCCAGTTCCTCTCCGACGCAACAGCCCTTGGCGCGCTGGAGCCCACCATCCAGCCCCGCGCCACCGACAATATCGAGCAGATGCAGGTGCTGATCCGCGATCTCATCGCCAACAACCACGCCTATAACGCCTCGGGCGAAGTCCTCTTTGACGTCAAGTCCATGCCCGATTACGGCCAGCTCTCCGGCCGCAATCTCGACGACAACCTTGCCGGCGCCCGCATTGCCGTCGAAGCGCACAAGAAGAACCCGGCCGATTTCGTGCTCTGGAAACAGTCATCGGAAACCGAGCCCGGCTGGGACAGCCCCTGGGGCCGTGGCCGCCCAGGCTGGCACATCGAATGCTCCGCCATGAGCGAGCGCTATCTCGGCCAGACCTTCGATATCCACGGCGGTGGTCTCGACCTGATCTTCCCACACCACGAAAACGAAATCGCCCAGTCCCGCTGCGCCCACGGCACCCATGCCATGGCCAATGTCTGGATGCACAATGGCTTCCTTCAGGTCGAAGGCCAGAAGATGAGCAAGTCGCTCGGCAATTTCGTCACCATCAACGAATTGCTTGAGACCGGCACCTTGGGCGGTCGCGCCTGGATTGGCGATGTGCTGCGCCTCGCCATGCTGATGACCCACTATCGCGAGCCGATCGACTTCTCGATCAAGCGTCTCGACGAGGCTGAGGCAAAGCTCCGCGACTGGCAGCGCGCTGCCCGTGGTGCAGAAGTTTCCGAAGGCGATGCGCCCGACGAGAGCGTGGTCAAGGAACTGGCCGACGACCTCAATTTTCATCGCGCATCCGTCGCGCTCGACTTCATCGCCAAGAAAGCCAATCGCGAGGAGGGCAATGCGCGCCATTGCCTCGCCGCGACGCTGCGCTTCCTCGGCTTCAGTCTCGACAGCCTCATCACCTCCGACGATGGCTGGGAAGAGCCGCCCCATATCGCCGCCGCCATTGCCCAGCGCCTTGATGCGCTCAATGGCAAGGACTTCGCCCGTGCCGACGCCATCCGCAACGAACTGTCCGAACAGGGCATCACGCTGATGGACTACAAGGACGAGGCCGGCAACCGTGCCACCAAATGGGAGATGAAGCGGTGATTGAACGTGCCGAAGCTCATGCCGGCGGCTGCCAATGCGGCGCCGTCCGCTTCAGCGTCACCCGGCTCGGTCGCGGTTCCATCTGCCATTGCCGCATGTGCCAGAAGGCCTTCGGTGGCTTCTTCGGCCCGCTGGTGACGGCACACAATGCCGTCTGGACCCGTGGCGAACCGAAGTGGTTTCAGTCCTCGAACGCCGCTCGCCGCGCCTTTTGCGGCGATTGCGGCACGCCCCTGGCTTATGAAACGCGCTTCGGTCTCGAATTGGCCATCGGCGCCTTCGATCACCCCGAGCATGCTGCCCCGGAAATCCAGGTCAATCCGCACGACAAGCTGCCCTTCTTCGATGGCCTGACGGCCTTGCCCATGCGCGAGGAAACCAGCGACGAGTGGCGCGATTTTCTTGCCGGCATTCATTCCAACCAGCATCCCGACCACGACACGGCCGACTGGCCGCCACGCGGAGACAAGTGATGGATCGTTACGCCATGGAGGTCAGCGGCGGCTGCCAATGCGGCGCCGTGCGCTATCACGCCACGGAAATGCTCGACAATTCCCACATCTGCCATTGCCGCATGTGCCAGAAGGCCATGGGCAATATCTTCGCCGCGCTTGTGGCTGCACCAAGAGAGTCCATCACCTGGACCCGCGGCACGCCAGCCCGCTTCCGCAGTTCCGAACATGTCGATCGCGGCTTCTGCGACAAATGCGGCACGCCGCTATTCTATGACAATACCGAAGGCCCGCGGGTGAACTTCACCATCGGCTCGCTCGATCACCCCGAACTCTTCCCGCCCCACGCCAATACCGGCCAGGAAGGGCAGGTGCCCTGGTTCGAGACATTGACCACCATTGAAAGCGGTGGCGCGACCGAAACCGGGCAAGAAGCCTGGGCCTCGGCGATCAAGCAGACCAACCACCAGCATCCCGATCACGACACCTCCAATTGGCCCTGATCCAAAAGAGCCAAAAGAACGACATTTGAGTTGAGCTAATGTCCAAAGACCGCCTCTATCTCTTCGACACCACATTGCGCGACGGCGCCCAGACGGCCGGCATCGAATTCTCGCTCGAGGACAAGATTTCCATTGCCCGCCTTCTGGAAGAGCTTGGTGTCGATTACATCGAAGGCGGCTATCCTGGCGCCAATCCGGTGGACACCGAATTCTTCGAGAGCAAGCGCACTAGAACAGCCAAATTTACCGCCTTCGGCATGACCAAGCGGGCAGGGCGCTCGGCCGCCAATGATCCGGGCGTTCAGGCGCTGCTCAATTCCGCCGCCGAAGCCGCCTGCTTTGTCGCCAAGACCTGGGATCACCAGGTCAAGCTGGCGCTCGAAATCTCGCTGGACGAAAACCTCGCCAATATTCGCGACACGGTTGCCGCCGCCGTCGCCGCCGGCAAGGAAGCGCTCGTCGACTGCGAGCATTTCTTCGACGGCTTCAAGGCCAATCCGGACTACGCCTTGTCCTGCGTGAAAACCGCCCTCGACGCCGGTGCCCGCTGGGTCGTGCTCTGCGACACCAATGGCGGCACCATGCCGGCTGAAGTCCGCGACATTGTCGGCAAGGTGGCAACCGTTGCGCCGGGAGACCATCTGGGCATCCACGCCCATGACGACACCGGCCAGGCCGTCGCCAACACCTTGGCCGCTGTCGAAGCCGGCGTTCGCCAGATCCAGGGCACGCTCAATGGCATCGGCGAGCGCTGTGGCAATGCCAACCTTGTCTCGCTGATCCCGAGCCTGGCGCTGAAGCCCTTTTATGCCGACCGTTTCGAAACCGGCATCGATACCAATCGCCTGTCGCGCCTCGCCCAGATTTCCCGTGCCTTCGACGATCGCCTCAACCGCGCGCCCATGCGTCAGGCGCCCTATGTCGGTCGTTCCGCCTTCGCCACCAAGGCCGGCATTCACGCCTCTGCACTGCTCAAGGATTTTTCGACCTATGAGCATGTCCCGCCTGAAAGCGTCGGCAACGAGCGCTCCATCATGGTCAGCCAGCAGGCCGGCAAGTCCAATCTGCTGACCGCCCTGGCCCGCCATGGTATAGAGCTGAGCAAGGACGACCGTCGTCTCGAAAAGCTCCTCGCCGAGGTCAAGAACCGCGAATCGCGGGGCTATTCCTACGACGGCGCCGACGCATCCTTCGCCGTTCTGGCCCATGAAGTGCTCGGCACGCTGCCCGAATTTTTCCAGGTGGAGAATTATCGCACCAGCGTCGAACGCCGCCACAACGCCCAGGGCGAGGAAATCACCATGACCGAGGCGGTTGTCAAAATCCGCGTCGAGGGCGAATTGCTGATGTCCGTCGCGGAGGGCAATGGCCCCATCAACGCGCTGGATCTGGCCATGCGCAAGGACTTGGGCAAGTATTCGTCCCGCATCGAAGACCTCGAACTGGTCGACTTCAAGGTCCGTATTCTGGACGGCGGCACGGGCGCGGTCACCCGTGTACTGGTCGAAAGCCGCGACGCTACTGGCGAACGCTGGTACACGATCGGCGTGTCACCCAATATCATTGATGCGTCATTTGAAGCCTTGTATGAATCAATCACCTACAAGCTGTTGAAGACCGAGACGGTGCGGGGCACGATTTAACCGGGCGGCCTTCGGGCTGCTGCAACGGTTCTGGAGGATAAACTGGCCGAAACTGCTCCCAAGAAACCTCTTGCTCTCACCATCGGGGCAGCAGCGGTTACCCTGCTCGTCATTCTGGGCGTCCTCACCGGCCCCACGGTTGTCTCCTGTTTCAATTCGCCGGATGGCATGGGCGTCTGCCTGCGCGGCGCCATGACCAATTCCGGCCTGCTGCCACCGACCGCTGCCACCGAGCCGGCCGTGGAAGCACCGGCTGAAGTTGCGGCCGTGACGCCTGCGGCGACGCCCGAGCCCGAAGCCACGGTTAGCCCCGAACCCGAACTCGACGTCGCCCCGCCGGCCACCGAAGTCCCCGACAATCTGATCGGCGCCACCTTTGGCCTGCTGCGCGCAGAGCCAGATGGCTCCGTCGTCATCGCCGGCAGCGGCACGCCCGGCAGCGAAGTCGAAGTTTACTCCGATGATGCCCTGATCGGTTCCGCCAAGGTCGAAGCGAGCGGTGACTGGGTCATCGTCCCCGACGCCCCCATCACCCCCGGCGGCACCGAAATCACCCTCGCCGAAGCCGGCAAGCAGGGCCGCTCTGCCCAGTCCTTCGTCGTCGTCATCAATGACGACAAGACCAGCGAACCTCTCGTCGTGGCCAGCACCCCCGGCGCCGCCAGCGACATTCTCCAGGGCCTCGACCGCCCCGCCATCGACACCCAAGTCGCCGCCGCCGATCCCGTGGCCCCGCCGGCCGCAGCACCAGCCGCAACGCCGGCGCCTGCTGAACAGACCGCAGCGCCGGTCGACGAACCAGCAGCACCTGCCGAGCCATCTGCGCCTGCCGCAGCCGCTCCGGCCGCTGTCGAACCCACACCCGCAGCGCCAGAAACAGCCGCCGTGGAAACGCCTGCCGCTCCTGTCGAAACCCCGGCTCCCGCTGCCGACGCCACCGTTGCCGCGGCTGATCCGGCGCCTGCCACGGCACCAGTTGAACCCGCTGCGGTCGCTGTCGCACCCACCATCGACGCCATCGAAATCGAAGGTGACCGCACCTTCTTCGCTGGCGCCGGCACCGAGGGCGCGCCCATCCGCCTCTATGTCGACGACAGTTTCGTCGCCGATTCCACGGTCCAGGACGGCCGCTGGCTGGTCGAAGGCGGCAATGTGCTGACCAAGCCAAGCCAGCGCGTCCGCATCGACGTGCTCGCCGCCAATAGCGCCGACGTCATCGCTCGCGCCGCAGTCGACTTCCAGATCGAGGCGCCCGCCACCGAAGCCGCACCGGCCGCCGTAGCCGAAGCTGCTCCGGCCGCGCCTACTCCTGCCCAACCGGCACCTGCAGCGCAATCCACTCCTGCCGCGGCTGCGCCAGCTGCACCGGCCGAAACGTCGGCCCCGGTGTCCGTGGCGGAAAGCACCCCGGCACCCACGGCCGAGCCGCCTGTGGCAACCGACGCCGTGCCGACGCTCGTCGCCATCTCCGTCGGTGGCCCCGATTCCGAACGCTTCGCCGCCGGCAAGGCTATCATCCGTCGTGGCGACAATCTCTGGACCATCGCCCGCCGCGTCTATGGCGAGGGCATCCGCTACACCACCATCTACGAAGCCAATACCGGCCAGATCCGCGATCCCGATCGCATCTATCCCGGCCAGGTATTCGACCTGCCGAACTAGAAATCTGAGCAGAAAATGGCCCGCTTTCGAGTGGGCCATTGATTATTGTCGCGACCTTACCCATTTTATCGGTAAATGACGATCAACCCAAGCAGAGCCATGCACGACGACGATATTGCCAATATCATGCGAGCCATGGGCCACCCGGTACGGCTCAACATCCTGCGCATCCTGGCCAAGCAGGAGCGCGGCGAATGCTGCTGTGCCGATGTCACCGATGAATTGACCCTGGCTCAGTCCACTGTCAGCCAGCATATCAAGGTGCTGCTCGATGCCGGCCTGATCGAGCGTCGTCCGCGTGGCACACGCAATTGCTATATCGTCCAGCATGAACGGCTCTCTGCCCTGGGCAGCGCCTATTCCGGCATGATCGCGGGCTTTGCCCCCGCGCCGGTGAAACTGGAAGCGGAACTCGCCTGATGTCGTCTGACAGCGCTGAAAACAAGCCGTCCGTTAGCGCGGACGAAGGATCGGTATTTTCTACCGTCAGGAACCTGTGGTCCTACATGTGGCCTGCAGATCGCCCCGATCTGCGCTGGCGCGTCGTGCTGGCCATCGGCGCTTTGCTTGCCAGCAAGGTCGCCACCACCCTCATTCCCTTCGCCTACAAGGGCATCATCGACAGCCTCGACGGTTCGGCCCCCAACAATGCCTTGGTCATGGGCCTGGCCGTGCCCATCGTCCTCGTCATCGCCTATGCCCTGGGCAATGTCATCGATGCCGGCTTCCAGCAGCTACGCGACGTCTGGTTTGCCAGCGTCGGCCAGCATGCCGTGCGCAAGCTGGCGCTCGAAACCTTCCACCACATGCATCGCCTTTCGCTGCGCTTCCATCTGGCGCGCCGCACCGGTGGGCTGAGCCGCGTCATCGAGCGCGGCACCAAGGGCATCGAAACGGTCGTCCGTTTCGCCATGCTCAACATCGTCCCCACCATTGTCGAATTCATCGTCACAGCGGTAATCTTCGTCTGGCTTTTCGGCGTCAGCTATCTTGGCGTGCTGGTCGCGATGATCTGGGGCTATCTCTATTTCACCATCAAGGCGTCGAACTGGCGTATCGCCATTCGCCGCGACATGAACAATTCCGACACTGACGCCAATGGCAAGGCGATCGACTCGCTGCTCAACTACGAGACGGTCAAGTACTTCGCCAATGAGAAAATGGAGGCTGAACGCTACGACGCCTCCATGGCCGGCTATGAACGCTCCGCCATCCGCATCTGGACCTCGCTCGGTTTCCTCAATTTCGGCCAGGCCGTCATCTTCTACGCCGGCTTCCTGATCATCTCGATCATGGCCGTGGTCGGCGTGATGAACCAGACCCTGACCCTGGGTGATTTCGTCCTGCTCAACACCTTCCTCATGCAGGTCTATCGCCCGCTCAACTTCATCGGCTTCGTCTATCGCGAACTGCGCCAGGGCCTGACCGACATCGAGGAAATGTTCAAGCTGCTCGACCAGAAGCCTGAAGTGGTCGACAAGCCTGATGCCAAGCCACTGGCCGTTACCGGCCCGGTCATCCGCTTCAATGACGTGACTTTCCACTACGATCCCGAGCGCCCCATCCTCAAGGGCGTCAGCTTCGAAGTGCCCGCCGGCAAGACCCTCGCCATCGTCGGTCCGACTGGCGCCGGCAAGTCGACGATCTCGCGTCTGCTCTATCGCTTCTACGACGTCACCGGCGGCTCGATCACCATCGACGACCAGGACTTGCGCGACATCACCCAGACCAGCCTGCGCTCGTCCATCGGCATGGTCCCCCAGGATACCGTGCTGTTCAACGACACCATCGGCTACAATATCGAATACGGCCGCCCCGGCGCCAATATCGAGGAAGTCCGCTCCGCCGCCGCCATGGCCCAGGTCGGCCCCTTCATCGAGTCGCTGCCGCATGGCTATGACACGCCGGTCGGCGAGCGTGGCTTGAAGCTGTCCGGCGGCGAAAAGCAGCGCGTCGCCATCGCCCGCACCATCCTCAAGGCCCCGTCCATCCTCATTCTCGACGAGGCCACCTCCGCCCTCGACACCAAGACCGAGCGCGACATCCAGTCCGCCCTCGACGTGGTCTCGAAGAACCGCACCACGGTCGTCATCGCCCACCGCCTTTCAACAGTGGTCAATGCCGACGAGATCATCGTGCTGCGCGAAGGCGTCGTTGCCGAACGCGGCCACCACACCGAGCTCCTGGCCCAGGACGGCCTCTACGCCCAGATGTGGAACCGCCAGCGCGAAGCCACCGAAGCCGAGGAAAAGCTCCTCGAAACCGCCAACGACCCCGACGGCTTCGTCAAACGCGGCACGCCGGCGGCCGAGTAGAACGCGAAGCCTTCCAAAACCACGATGTCACCCCGGCCTTGAGCCGGGGCCCATCCCGAGATCCCGCCACGGCCGCAAGTTGATTCAATGTGTTGGTCGTCGTCATGGGGTGGGGGTATCCTCCGGCAAAACCCTTGCCAGGCACAGCCATGACCGTCATCCCCGCCACCACCGCCGACAAGCCGCTGATCGCCAACCTGCTGCAGCTCTATCTCTACGACATGACCGAAACCATGCCGTTCCCCATCAGCGCGGACGGAAGTTTCGAATACGACTTCTTCGACCGCTTCTGGCAATTTCCCTATCTGATCAAGTCCGGTGACGAGATCGCCGGCTTTGCCTTCGTCGTCGACCAATGTCCGCTGACCGGCCGCAATCCCTGCTTCTTCATCGCAGAATTCTTCATCCTCAAGGCCTATCGCCAGCGCGGCCTGGGTCGCTCCAGCGTCAATGCCATCATCGCCAACCATCCCGGCAATTGGCACATCGGCGTTCCACACGCCAACACACCCGCGCAGGCCTTCTGGGGCAGGGCGCTCGCCGCGCATCACCCCGAAGCGAAAGACATCAATTTTGATGGCGACGGCTGGCGCCTGCACGCCTTCACCGCCTGATCACATCGCGCGGTCCGCGGGAACTCCCGCCTCCCATCGCTGTTCATCACTTGGAACAAGTGATGGAGCCGTGCCCATGACCACCCCACTCACCCCCGCCACCGAACTCGCCTGCGGCGCCAGGACGCCCTTTCCCGGCCAGTCCGAAGACTATCGCAAGGCCCGCGAAGCCCTATTGGCCGAGGAGATCGAGTTTCGCCGCCACATGACCCGGCTCTCCGCGCAGCGCCAGGCCCTGCCGCCCGGTCCCGTCATCGACAAGGACTATCGCTTCCTCGACGCCGACGGCAGCGATCTGAGCCTCCTCGACCTGTTCGGCGAGCAGGACACCCTCGTCACCTATTTCTGGATGTATGGCCCGCAGCGAAAGCGCCCCTGTCCCATGTGCACCAATTGGCTGGGCAGCGTCGACGGCAATGCCGCCGACATCAAGCAACGCGTCGCCTTCAAGATAATCGGCCGCAGTCCCGTCGCCCGCCAGCGCGCCTTTGCCGACGAGCGCGGCTGGAAGCATCTCGATTTCGTCCAGACCCTCACTGACGACTGGGCCAATGACCTTGGCCTGATCATGGAAGACGGCGGCGAAATCCCCGCCTTTATCGTCTTCCGACGCGAAGGCGACGAGGTGCGCCTGTTCTGGGCCAGCGAAATGAACGGCGACATGGCCGATCCCGATCAGGATCCCCGCGACGCCCCCGACATCGCCTCCCTATGGACCATCCTGGATTTCACCCCTGAGGGCAGGGGCAAGGACTGGTACCCCAAGCTCAGCTACGACTGATCAGAAGATCAAGAAACCAAAAGGCCCGCATCGCTGCGGGCCTTTCTCTATTCGTCTATTCCGCCGCTTCGGGCCGGTCCGGCCTGTTGGCGGCATCTTTGCCCTTGTTGTCGAGCCCGGCATCCGGGCTGACAATGTAGCGCTTGGAACCGTCCGCATCGGCCGGGATTTCAACGGCCATGCCGTCGAAGCCGGCCGGCGTTGCCGTGGCGGGCTCGCGCCAGCCGCCGCTCACATAATTGCGCAAGCGGCCGAACTGATGCCCCGTGCCCTTCATCTGGCCCCAGATCACGCTGGGCGCGGTGATCATCACCGGCACCATCACCAGCGTCAGGGCAGTCGAGAAGAACAGGCCCGAGACCAGCGCCGCCGACAGGTGGATGAACCACGAACCGGCAAGGCCCCCCACCACGATTTCGCGGCGGATGAAGTCGAACTCCACATTGGCCCACATCGGGATAACGCCGAGGGCGGTCAGGAAGGCCGTCAGCAGCACCGGGCGCACACGCTGTCCGATGGTCAGCAGCATCGCCTTGACCGGCTCCACATGCTGATGGCGGTTGTAGTCATTGTAGGTGTCGATCAGCACGATGCCGTTCTTCACCACGATGCCCGCCAAGGCCACGATGCCAAGGCCCGTCATGATCGCCGAAAAGCTCATCCCCGTCGCCAGCATGCCCAGCAGCACACCCGCCACCGACATGATGACGGTCGAGAGCGTCACCATCACCTGGTAGAAGCTGTTGTACTCAAGCAGCAGGATGAAGAAGATCAGGAACATGGCCGCCCCAAAGGCCTGCACGATGAAGGCATTGGCATCGCCCATCTGCTCTTCGGCGCCGGTATAGGCAACGGTGATCGAGTCAGGGAAGTCCTGCTCGTTGACCCATTGCTGCACCTCGGCAACCTTGTCGGCGGCATAGACGCCCTCCGGCAAGTTGGCCAGGCTCGCCGCCACCGGCATCTGGTAGACCTGGTTGCGGCGTTGGATATTGGCCACCTTCGGCACGGCCTTGCGCTCGATGAAATTGCTCACCGGCACCATGCCGTTCGCCGTGGCGATACGCATCGAGTCCAGCGCATCGAATGTGCGCTCGCTCTCCGGCAGGCGCACCTTGATGTCGAGCTCCTTGCCGGTCTCTTCGTCACGATAGGTGCCCAGTTCCACGCCCGAAGTCACGAGCTGCACATAGGGGGCGAGCTCGCGCACGCCGATGCCATATTTGCCCGCTTCGTTGCGGTCGATGGTGATCTGCCAGTCGATGCCGGGGGAGGGGCGGCCGTCTTCGATGTCGACCGTATTCTCCATGGACTCGAGATGCGCGCGGATCGCCGCGACGACCGGAACCAGGTCATCATAATTGGTGCTTTCGACGCGCAGGTTGATGTCCTTGCCCGCCGGCGGACCATTTTCCGCCGCCAGCACCTGGACATCGAGACCCGCGAAATGGCTCACCCGCTCGCGGATATCGGCGAAAATTTCTTCGGCCTTGACGCGATGGTTGTAATTGGTGAGCTGCAGCTGGAAATTGCCGATCGTGTCCGGCGGCATGGTCCCGAAGGCACCCGTGTCGCCAAACTGCATGATCACGTCCTGGATGCCATGCACCTGCATGACCTCGTCGCCGATTTCCGCCATCATGTCGCGGATTTCTTCCGGCGAATAATTGCCGCGTCCAACGACCGCCACGGTGGCAAATTCCGGCTCCGACGCCGGGAAGGCTTCGGTGCCCGTCGGATTGGTGGCATAGGCGACAAAGATCGCCGCAATGATGCCAAAGCCAACGGCCAGCGTCGGGATCGGCCAATGCAGCAGATGCTCCATTGTCCGCACATAATAGCCGGTAATGCCGCGCACTTTCTTGGCGTCGAACTTGTCGGCATACATCACGACGTCGGCAGCTTCTTTCTGCTTTTCGTCCACATGGGTCGAGGCGATCACCGCGCCGATCACCGGCATGAAGATCAGGGCCGAGATCAGCGACGCGATCATCACGATGATCACGATGGTCGGCAGGAAGGCCATGAACTTGCCGATGATGCCCGGCCAGAACAGCAGCGGCACGAAGGCGCCCAGCGTCGTTGCCGTGGCACCCACCACCGGCACGAACATCTTGCGCACGGCCAGGATGAAGGCTTCCTTCTTGGAGACGCCCTCCTGCAGTTTTCGCTCCGCATATTCAACGACCACCACGGGGTCGTCGACCAGCACGCCCACCGCGATCACCAGCCCGAACATGACCATCATGTTGATGGTCATGCCCAGCATCTGCGCCACAAGGAATGCCATCATGAAGGACAGCGGAATGGAGAGGCCGATCATGATGGCCGGACGCACGCCAAGGGTCGCCACGCAGGTGATGAGCACCAGCGCCACGGCCGTCAGTACCGCCGCTTCCAGCGAGCGGAACATCGCATTGGTGGTTTCGGCCTGGTCAAGGAAGAACGAATACTGCACGCCCTCCGGCCAGTCCTTGGCGAATTCGGCCGTCGCCGCGCGGACCTGGCCCGACACGTCGATGATATTGGTGCCCAGCTTCTTGGATACGCCCAGGATCAGGGCAGGGGAGCCATTGACCGTCGTATAGTCTTCGGCGTCTTCCAGCGTCCGCGTAACCGTGGCCACGTCGCCAAAGGTCACGACCGTATTGCCGTCGGTCTTGAGCGGCAGGTTATAGACGTCGGCCGGATTGGTGATCAGGCCTGGCACTTCGATATTGAACGAGCCCTGGCCGGTGTTGAGCGTACCACCCGGCACGACCATGTTGTTGCGGTTGAGCGCATCGAGCAACTGGTTGGCCGTCAGCCCATAGGCTTCGAGGCGCAGCAGGTCGATCTTGACTTCGAGCACTTCGTCGCGCGAACCCGACAATTCGGCTTCGCGGACATCGGCCAGACCTTCGAGATGGTCCTGCAGGTCCTCGGCGCGGCGCACCAGTTCCTTTTCCGGCGCATTGCCGAACACGGCCACCGAAATGATCGGCGTTCCGACCAGGTCGATTTCGGCGACCACAGGCTCGTTGGCCTCGTCGGGCAGCTCGGCCTTCACCGCATCCATGCGGGCACGGGTGTCGGCCAGCGCCTGGTCCTTGTCCGTATTGATGTCGAACTCGAGAAAGATCGAGGCGTGGCCGGTCGTCGAGGTGGAACTGATGTTTTCCAGCCCCGGCAGCGTCGCCAGTTCTTCTTCCGTCGGCTTGGCCAAGAGATTTTCCGCGTCGCGCGGGGAAACGCCGGTCTGGCTGATCGACACATAGAGATAGGGGACGTCGATTGCCGGGAAGCTTTCCTTGGGCAGCGACACATAGGCCGAGATACCCGCGCCCAGCATGATGACCATGACGGTCAGCACGACACGCGGCATGCGTAGAATTCTGACGATGAAGTCGACCATGATCAGACGCTTTCTTCGCTGACAGCGGGAGCATTCTCATCGGACGAGGCCTCGACGGCCTGTCCTGCAGTCACATTCTCCTGGCCGACGGTGATCACGTCGACCACATCCGGCAGGCCCGTCACCCACACGCCGTCGCGGGTGTCGCTGACGATGGTGATTTCGTGGAAGGCAACCTTGCCGTCTTCCACGGTCCGCACGCCCAGCACACCCTCATCATCCAGCGTCAGGACAGATTGTGGCAGCAGCTGACCGGGCGCGCTGCCCAGCGTCACCACGGCCTGCGCCGTCGTGCCATCGCGGAAAGCCAGGTCGTCATTGGCAAATTCGATTTCCACCGGGAAGGAACGGGTCGCATCGTCGGCCGAAGCCGAAATGAACGTCACCTTGCCCTCGGCTTCCGCACCGCTGACGGTCTTGACCGTTGCATCAAGACCCGTCCGGGCGAGGTCGATACGCGACTCCGGCACCTGGCCGATGAACTTCATCGGGTTGAGCTGCACGATGGTCGCGCAAGCCTGGCCCTGCGGCAGCATCGAACCTTCAACGGCGATCGGATCCTGCACCACGCCCGCCACCTTGGCCTTGATCTCGGTGCGATCGAGTTCCTGCTGGGCATTATCCAGCGCGGCCTGTGCCGACGATACCTGGGCCTTGGCGCCGCTCAGCGCCACTTCAACTGCGCGCGCCGTATTGGGCGCAGCCAACCCGCGCTGGCGGAGATCGGCATTGGTATCGAAATCGAGCTGGGCCTGATTGAGGCCGGCATTGGCCTGTTCGAGGCTGGCTTCGGCCTGGGCTACGGCAGCAGCGCGCGTCCCGCGATCCAGCGTGCAGAGGGCATCGCCCACCGCAACCTGCTGGCCCTTGGTCACATGCAGCACATCGACGATCCCGGCAGTCTCGGCCAAGGCGCCGACCGTGGACTTGGCCTGCGTGCGGCCGCGCAGCGGCACGTCGATCTGCATCGGCTTGGCGGTATAGGTCACGGTGCGAACAGTGGCCAGCGCTTCGCTCGCGCCACTCTGTTCCTCATTGCGCTGCGCAATGCTGAGATGGGGATCGGTTTCCGGCTCGGCATGCTCTGCCAGCACGCCTGCATCAGCCAGCGTCGTGTGCAGGGGGCCATGGTCCTGGCCTTCGATGACCGAGATGATCGGCCGCTCGCCATTGCCAGGGCCGTTGCCACCCACCACCAGCGTTCCGGTTGCAAGCCATGCACCCGCACCGAGCAGGATCAACAAAGCCAGGCCATAAGAAAACAATGCACGCATGAATATTTGCCCCTTTACTCAGCCGCGTCTTTATTCGGCTCGGCTCGCGCCAATGTGATCAGTTCGTGCATATGGGTGCGCATGTGCCCTTCGGCAACCTCCATAATGGCACGTCCGTATTTTATTACCCATGCGTCGCTGGCATTGCTGGCGTGCCGCGAAAAGGCCTGCTCCAGCTTGCTGTGTTTGGCGCGCAAGGTATCGAGAAACTCGTTTGCCCGTGTTTCGACCAGGTCGGCCGGCACCAGATGCGCGTAGCGCGCAAACAGCAGGAACGGGCTGCGGAACACATCCTCGCCCAGCGAGCCGCACAGCGCTTCGGCAAAGGCAGCGCGTCCAGCCTCGGTGATCGAGTAGATTTTCTTGGCCGGCTTGCCAGGCTGCGGTTCGGTTCGGCTGGTGACCAGCTTCTCGTCCTCGAGCTTGGCAAGGGCAGGGTAGATCGAGCCAAAGCTGGCTTCCACGAAATAGGCGCACTCACCCTCGACGCACATCCGGCGGATGTCATAGCCGGTCGCGTCTTCTTCATAGAGGATGGATAGACAGAGGGTTCTGACGTTCATGCGTACTCCGGCATCAGCATATGCTGAATCGATATATGCCGGTTCTCTATATGCTCGTCGAGAATAGTGCAAGTTGGCACGGCCAGGCTGCGGCCGGTGCGGTAAACAATACGTATTATTCCTGACTAAACCAGTCAGATTTACCTTAGGCCAGCAATCGGCTCATTTCAACCGCGGCTTTTTGCGCCAGCTCGCGGCTCGATGCCGCCACGAAATAGGGGTTGAGGAACGCCAGGTCATGCTTGCCATAACCCATGCGCTCGCCGTCCAGCGTGACCACGGCACCGCCTGCAGCTTCTAGCACCGCCTGCCCGGCGGCCGTGTCCCATTCCGAGGTTGGGGTAAAGCGCGGGTAAAGCTGTGCATCCCCGCGTGCCAACAGGCAAAATTTGAGCGACGACCCGACCGAAACATCGGCCTCCACGTCCAGCGTTTCGCACAATTGGCCCAATGCCGCATGTCCATGGCTGCGGCTCGCCACGATGCGCAATCTCGTGGCCGAAGCCACCGCGATGCTCTGCCGTTCCGAGGCAATGCCGCCCAGCGTATTACAGATCCACGCGCCACTCGCGTCGCCGATGAAAGTCTCCCCGGTCACCGGCGCCAGCACCACGCCCAGCACCGGCACGCCATGCTCCACCAGCGCGATATTGACGGTGAACTCGCCATTGCGCTTGATGAATTCCTTGGTCCCGTCCAGCGGATCGACCACGAAATAGCGCTCGCCCAGCACCGGAATGATCCCCGCCGCGACGCTTTCCTCACCCAGCACCGGAATGCCCGTGGGTCCGAGATAGTCGAGGATCACCGCCTCGGCCGCCGCATCGGCTTCCGTCACCGGCGACCCATCGGCCTTGCTGACGGCTGCAATCGGGCGGGAATACACATCCATGATGACGCGCGCTGCGGCAATCGACGCTTCAAGCACCAATGTGGTCAATGCCGCATCGGTCTTCGCCTGCGCTACCGTCGTCATTCTGGTTCACTCCACCGCAAGTCGCGCTGCTTTACGCGCGACCCGCGATGGTTGCAACTGGCGGAGGTGCTAGCTCAATGCGGGCCGATCGACAGCCCGCCATCGGTGACATAGGCCACGCCGGTCATGAAGCCGGCCTCTTCCGACAGCAGGAACACGGCGAAAGCCGCAATTTCTGCCGGCGTCGCCAGCCGGCCGACCGGATGGGCGGCAGCCAGCCCGGCGACATACTCGTCACCTTTGCCGCGCAGCAGCGGTGTTTCGACGCCTCCGGGCGCGATGGCATTGATGCGGATGCCCTTGGCGGCATAGTCCATCGCCGCAGATTTGGTCAGCCCGACAACGCCATGCTTGGATGCGCCATAGCCCGCCATCTGCGGGTTGCCGACCAGCCCGGCAAGCGACGCGGTATTGACGATGGCGCCGCCCCCGGCCTTGAGGATTTCCGGAATTTCCGCCTGCATGGCGTAAAACACCGACGACAGGTTGACCGCAATGACCCGGTCCCATGCCGCATTGTCATAGTCGGCGAAGAGCGCGGTGGGCCCCGTCATTCCGGCATTGTTCACCGCATAGTTGAGCCCGCCATATTCGCTCACCGCAAGCGCCACCATGGCCTGGTTGGCCGCCCGGTCGGCAACGTCGATCCCGAAGGCGACCGCCGTTCCGCCCGCCTCGGTGATGCCCGTAACGACGGACTGGGCGGCGGCCATGTCCAGGTCGCCCACCACCACTTTCGCGCCGCGTCCGGCCAATCGTTCAGCAACCGCCTGTCCGATGCCTGAACCCGCCCCGGTGACGACGGCAACCTTGCCTGCAAAGTCTTTGGTCATGAAAAGTCTCCTCGAAAACGCGAGAAGACTAGTCTCTTTCCGGGCGCGCCTTATTGCGCTGGATCAACACCCTTACGGCCAGCGGCTGTTGGCCGCGCTTTTCAGTGTGATCTCCGGGTTCGCTTCGCCAGCCATCCGCCAGCGCTCCATGGCCATGGCTTCGGGCAGGGGATCGACGCCAAATCGGGCGGCAAGATCCACCAGGTTGGCGGTGCTGATCGTCTGGCGCGCGCCACCCATGGCGATGACCTTCACCAGCACTTCCGCTGCTTTCTCGGCCGTATCGATCAGCCCGAACGCTTCGTCCAGCGTCTCGCCGCAGCCGAAAATGCCGTGATAGGGCCACATCACCAGCGTGTGCCTGGACATTTCCCGGGCCGTGGCATCGCCGATCGTATCCGTGCCCGGCACGATCCATCCCATTGTCCCAACGCCCCTGGGAAAGACCACGAGGCATTCGGTACTGGATTCCCACAGGGCACGCGTGACATTGGCCGGATCGAGATCGAGCACATAGGTCAGCGCCAGCAGATTGGTCGCATGACAATGCATGATCACCCGGTCCCGGCCATTGCTGACCTGCTGGCGGACGCTGTGTGACTTGAGATGCGACGCCAGTTCGGACGTCGGCGCCCCGCCATCGGTGAACCCCCAGAGGATCTTTACCGAAGCCCCGTCTGCCGCCACCTGGACGACACCCATGTTGGCGGCCGGATCGAGCTGGACGTTGCGGAAATACTTCCCCGTTCCGGTCACGATGTAATATTGGCCGGCCAGTTCGGGCAGCGGATCGCTGATCGGCGCGTCGCGGTTTGCCGGCCAGATCGCCAGATAGGGCGCGACGTCGTCCGGCAACAGGCGCAGGCTGACATTGCCGCCGTTACGCTCGTCCCAACCCTTGAGCCACATGTCCGAGGTCGCCTTGACCATTGCGGTGACGAACCAGGAGTCGGCAGTGTGCTGTGTCATGAAAAATGTCCTCGATAACACGGCCACGCTAGCCAATATCGAGGAGCATTTTGTTGCGCTAAATCAAGGCCCTTGCGGAAACGGCTAGATGCCGTGCCTTTCGGTGTGATCCGCCTCGATGATCGCCTTGGTCAGGCTGCCATTGGCCGGATAGAGCGGGATCAGGCAGGCCTGCAGCGCGTGGTAGATATCCGGCTTGCCCACGAACAGCCGCGAGGTCGGCGTCAGGTCTTCCTTGAGTTCGCTGAGCCACCCGCCGCGCGCATGATCGATCACGTGGTTTTCTGCATAGTCCCAGAGCTTGCGATACCAGGTCTGGAAATAGTCATGCGTGTCATAGGCCGAGATATAGGCCGCCGCGCCGATGGCTTCCGCCGTCGGCCACCACAGCTTCTCGCGCATGATCGGCTTGTTGTCCCAATCCAGCGTATAGAAGAACCCACCGTGCTCCTTGTCCCAGCCGAGGTCGATCGACTGCTGGAACAGCGCGCGCGCTGCGCCGGTCATCCAGCTCAACCGCTTCTCGCCCAGCACCCACAGCTGATACAGCAGGCGCGACCATTCCAGCCAATGCCCAGGTGTCGTGCCCGAGGGACGGAACATTTCATTGCCCTCGTAATTGCGGTCGAGCACCCAGTCGGCATCGAAATGCTCGGCCACGCGATGGTCGAGCTCGACCGCATTCTTGAGGATGATCAGCTCTGCAATCCGCTCAGCCTTCTTGAGATAATCCCTGTTTCCGGTGGCCTCGAAGGCCGCCATCAGCGCCTCGGTCATGTGCATGTTGGCATTCTGCCCGCGATAGGGCAGGAGCTTCGACCAGTCCTGGTTATACTCGTCCTTCACCGTTCCGGTCTTGTCGTCCCAGAACCGCTCGTTGATGATCCTGGTCACATCCGCCAGCATCTGCTCGGCCAGCGGATGCCCCACCAGCTTGGCGCTCGACGCCGCCAGTAGCACGAAGGCATGGCCATAGGCCTGTTTCGAGCCATTGACGATTTCGCTGTCATCCACGCCCCAGGCATAGCCACCATGCTCGGCGTCGCGATGCTGCTCCCAGATGAACCGCATGCCGTGATCGACGATCTCGTCCGAACCCGGCCGGCCCAGCAGGCTCCCGATCACCGCGCAATGCACCATGCGGGTGGTCACGTGGATCTGCCGGGTGGAATTGGCCTCGTCCAGCGGCAGTCCCTCGTCATCCAGTTCGAAGAAACCGCCCTTGGGATTGATCGATGCCGCCTCGAAGAAATCATAGAGATTGTTGGCCTGCCGCATCAGATACTGCCGATGAAACGGCCGCTTCGGCCACGGGCTTGAATTGGTCTTGGCAAGCGGCGGCAGCGTGTCGGTCATGGAAAAGGCTCCTCGGTTGGAGGAGCTATAGCTAGACCGTAAGAACGTTGCAAATGATCTGGATCATCTGCCCAAGATAAGAATACCCCCACCTAACCTCCCCCTGAAAAGGGGGAGGGACAAATCGGGTTTTTGGCTAGACGTTGACCAATACACAGCGCGGTCCCTCCCCCTATCAGGGGGACTTCGAGCTGTCCCGAAGGGCAAATCGCTCCAGTGGAGCGATTTGAGGCGAGAAGGCCATGAGGCCTATGGCCGAATGGCGGTGAGGGTACCCCACAAAGACTCGGCCGAAGGCCTCACCCCCTCTTGTACCACCCCTCGACGCGCTCAACCTCGCCCGCCGACCCCAGGATCACCGGCACCCGCTGATGTATCCCCGTGGGCACAAGATCCAGAATTCCCGCTGGCCCCGTCGTCGACTTGCCACCTGCCGCCTCGACGATCATCGCCATCGGGTTCGCCTCATAGAGCAGCCGCAACCGTCCGCCCTTGCTGATGGTCTCGCTATCCAGCGGATAGAGAAAGATCCCGCCCCGCATCAGGATGCGGTGGATATCGGCCACCATCGAGCCGACCCAGCGCATATTGTAGCGCTTGCCGGCCGCGCCTTCTTCGCCAGCGACATTCTCCGCCACATAGCCCTTGGTCGCCGCGTCCCAGAACCGTTCGCGCGCCGTGTTGATCGCATATTCGCCCGATGCCGCCGGCACCAAAACCTTGTCCTGCGTCAGAACGAACGTGCCCGACCCATCCAGCGTGAACACCGCCACGCCCGAACCGAATGTGATCACCAGGCTCGTCGCCGGCCCATAGGCTGCGTAACCCGCAGCCAGTTGCGCAGAGCCTTTCTGCAGCAGACCCTTTCCGGCATCGAGCACCGAAAAGATCGTGCCCACGGTCACATTCACATCGAGATTGGAGGACCCATCCAGCGGATCGGTCGCCACCATGAACTGGCCGGAAGTGTCGAACCGGACCTCCTCATCCAGCTCTTCCGAGACCAGAATCGAAATCTCCGCATTTTCCCGTATGTGATTCAAAACTATATCGTTCGAGACCACATCCAGCGCCTTCTGCGCCTCGCCCTGCACATTGGTGTGCCCGGCCAACCCTGTCTGCCCGGCAATCGGCGCCAGCCGCAACACGCCCGCAATCTCGGCACTCGCCGCTCCCATCGTGGCCACCACCGAAGCCAGTTTCGGTTCGACGGTCTGCGCAGCAAGCCATTGGGTCAGCGTGGTCATCAGGTCACTCACATTTGGGGGCAGTGTGTCTGCAGTCTCACCAGCAAGCCAGCCAAGACAAGGCAGACTTTCGGGTTAAAGCACTTCCGGGTTCCCCCCTAACTCGATGTCATCCCGGCCTTGAGCCGGGACCCATCCCGAGGTCTCTCCCCAGCCGCAAGGTATCCGTGTGGCAACAGATCGACCTCGCGGCCGTTCAAACATCTCAGGATGGATCCCGGCTCAAGGCCGGGATGACACCGAGCGGGTGGAGACTTTGGAGGCCGTTACCCCTCTTGCGCCAGATCCGCCAGCAGTCCCGCCGCCACGCTCAGCCGCGACACCGTCAGCTCGCCCTGCGTCAGCTCCGTCACCGAAGCCGCCGTTCGCGAAATCCCCGGCCGCGCCGCCCATGTCGTCAGCCCGCCCTCGGTCTTGAGTACATCCGCGGTCAGGTCACGCTGCGCACGCATCAGGTTGGCCAGCGCCCGGTCTAGTGCCATGCGGTCAAACCGGTCGCTGAGACGAATATCGCGACCCTGCTCGATCACCGGCCACAGCGCAAACTGGGCCAGCACACCAAAGAAAGCCGCAGCACCATCCGCCACGCTCACCCCGGCACGTTCGCTGACCAGCACGATGTCGCTGGCATAGCTCAGCACCGGCAATTGCGCGATGTCGCGCGCCACCGGCTCCGGCACACCCTGGTCCACCAGCTCTGCCGCCTTGGCATCCACCCGCGCCCGCAGCGAGGCGGGCAGGGCGCTGCCCAGCATGCTGCGCAGGGCTTCGACGCCCCCTTGGTGCCGCTCGACAAGCGCCGCCAGCCCCTGCGTCACATCGGCATTGCGCAGGAACCACAGGCTTTCCTGCATCAACAGGTCCGCCACCTCGGCATAGAGACCCAGCTGCACATCGCCGCCGACCGCACCATCCAGGGCATCGATCGCGGTGTTGAGCGCCGTCAGCCCATAGACATCCCGCGTCGCTGCATAGGCCAGCGCCACTTCGCCCGGGCTGGCACTTGTTGCTGCTGTCAGCTCGCTGACAAAGGCCGGACCGCCGCGATTGATCATCGCATTGGCCAGCACTGTCGCGATCACCTCGCGCTTCAGCCGATGCTGCGCCACTGCCTCTGGGTAGGTCCTGTGCAGCGTTTCCGGGAAGTAGCGATAAAGCTCGCCCGCCAGATAGTCGTCGTCGATCGATACGCCATCCAGCAGGTCCGCATAAAGCGTCAGCTTGGCATAGGCGAGGATCACCGCCAGTTCCGGCCGCACCAGCCCCTTCCCGGTGCCCGCCCGCACATCGATCGTCGCTTCGCTGGGCAAGAACTCCACCACGCGATCCAGCAACCCGCGTTCTTCCAGCTGCTGCATCAGCTCGCGATGGTCCGGCAACGCATCCAGCCCCGCGCGCTGCTCCAGCGAAATCGCCAGCCCCTGCAGATAATTGTTCCGCAGGCAAAGCTGGGCCACCTCGTCGGTCATCGTCACCAGAAACGCATTGCGTGCGTCGAGACTCAGCGACCCATCGGCCAAAAGCGGCGCCAGCGCGATCTTGATATTGACCTCGAGGTCGCTCGAATTGACGCCCGCCGAATTGTCGATCGCATCGGTATTGATGCGCCTGCCTTTGAGCGCATAGTCCACGCGCCCGCGCTGCGTCACGCCCAGGTTGGCGCCTTCGCCGATCACCTTGGCCCGCACATCCGCACCGGTGATGCGGATCGCATCATTGGCCCGGTCGCCCACCTCGGCATCGCTTTCGAGGCTCGACCGCACATAGGTCCCGATACCGCCAAACCACAGGAGGTCCACATCGGCCTTGAGGATGGCCGTCATCACTTCCGCCGGCGTGGCATGCGCCACATCGAGTCCCAGCGCCGCCTGCATTTCCTTGCTGAGCGGAATGGACTTCAGCGACCGCGAGAACACCCCGCCACCGGCCGAGATCAGGCCCTTGTCGTAGTCCTGCCAGCTCGATCGGGGCAGGGTGAACAACCGCTGCCGCTCTGCAAGGCTGGCCGCCGCGTCGGGCGCCGGATCGATGAAGATGTCGCGGTGGTCAAACGCCGCCACCAGCCGGATTGCCGGCGACAGCAACATGCCATTGCCGAACACGTCGCCGCTCATGTCGCCGACGCCAACAACCGTGAAAGGCTCCTTCTGGATATCGCGGTCCATCTCGCGGAAATGCCGCTTTACCGCTTCCCAGCCGCCGCGCGCCGTGATGCCCATCTTCTTGTGGTCATAGCCGGCTGATCCGCCCGAGGCGAAGGCATCGCCCAGCCAGAAGCCGCGCGAAATCGCAATCCCGTTCGCCGTATCCGAAAAGCTGGCCGTGCCCTTGTCTGCCGCCACCACCAGATAGGGATCATCCCCGTCGCGCCGCACCACATCCTTGGGCGGTACCACCTGGCCATTCACCAGATTGTCCGTCACGTCCAGCAGCGCGCCGATGAAGATCTTGTAGGCGGCGACGCCTTCGGCCGCGAATGCCTCGCGCGGCATGCCCGCCACCAGATGTTTCGGCACGAACCCGCCCTTGGCCCCCACCGGCACGATCACCGCATTCTTGACCTGCTGCGCTTTCACCAGCCCCAGCACTTCCGTCCGGAAATCCTCTGGCCGGTCCGACCAGCGCAACCCGCCACGGGCAATCGCCCCAAACCGCAGATGCACGCCCTCGACGCGCGGCGAATAAACCGAAATCTCGCGATAGGGCCGCGGCGCGACCATGCCCTCGACCAGCGCCGAGTTGAACTTGATCGCCAGCGCCGGCATGCGCTTGCCTTCGTCATCGCGCTGGAACGCATTGGTCCGCACCGAGGACTCCACGAGGTTGACGAACCGCCGCACGATCGTGTCCTCGTCCAGCGAAGCCATCGCATCGAGCGCCGCCACGATCCGCTCCCGCGCCACTTCTGCCGCCACATCCCGGTCGTCCTGGGCCGGATCGTGCAGCGCATTGAACAGCGCCACCAGCGCCGATGCCGCTTCCGCCTGTTTCACCAGCACATTGGCGATATAACGCTGCGAATAGCTTGTCCCGATCTGCCGCAGATAGCGCGACAGCGCCCGCAGCAGCGCCGCATCGGTCCAGCCCAGTGCCGTTCGGCTCACCAGCGCATTGAGCGCATCGCTTTCCGCCAGCCCGTCCCACACGGCCAGCAAGCCTTCCTCGATGGCCTCGCCCCGCGCTGCTAGATCGAACGTTGCGCCATCCGCCGGCGCCAGCACCATGTCGTGCAGATACCGTTCCACCCCGTCGCGCGGCACAACCGTATAGGTGCGTTCGTCGATCACCCGGAAGCCGAAGGCCTCCAGCATCGGTACGCGATCGCTGAGCGGAATGGCGCTCTCGCGGTGGTAGAATTTGAGCCCCAGCGCCCCATCGGCGCCCTCGCGCGTCCGCAGCTTGATCGCCACGCCCGCGCCATCGCCCAGGCTCCGCAGCACCTCGATGTCGGCCAGCGCATCTGCCGCCGTATTTCGCGACTGATAGGCCTGCGAAAACGCTCCGCGATAATCGCTGATCGTCGCCGGATCCAAGGCTGTCGCCGCAAGCACATCGCCAAAATTGGAGGTCAGCGCATCGACATGTCGCTCCAGCTCCGCCCGGCTGGGTCGCGGCGTGTCGCCGGCCACCCGGCCGATGATCACATGCAGCCGCACCAGTTCCCCCTCCGGGAAATGCGGATAATAGGCTGAGACGCGCCCGTCATAGACCTGTGCCAGATAGCGCGCGATCCGTGCCCGCGCCTCGCTGTCATAGCGATCGCGCGGCACATAGACCAATACCGAGACGAAATTGTCGAACCGGTCGATGCGCGGCAACACCCGCACCCGCGGCCGATCGAACAGCCCCGCAATGGCGGTGGCAAACTCATAGAGCTGCTCGCCCTCGATCTGGAACAGCTCGTCGCGCGGATAGCTGTCCAGCGCGCTCAGCAGCGTCCGCCCGTCATGGCCCAGCGGATCGACGCCCGACTTGCGCATCACCTCGGCAATCTTGCGCCGGATGATGGGCACATCCGTATGCGGCGTCGCCAGCGCTTGCGCCGTGAACAGGCCCACAATGCGCAACTCGCCCGATGGCTTGCCGTCGCTGCCAAACAGCTTGATGCCCACATAATCCATATGCACGCGCCGATGCACCCGCGCCCGCACATTGGCCTTGGTCACCAGCAGCGGGTCGCTCTCGGCCATGAAAGCCGCATGCTGCGGTGTCGATTCCACGAATGTTGCGCCACTGCGCAGCACCTTGAAATCGCCATCCCGCAGAATGCCCAGCCCGCTCCCCTCGACCGGCACCAGCCCATCGGCCTCCAGCCGGTATTCGCGCATCCCGAGGAAGGTGAAATTATGCTCTGTCAGCCAGTCGAGAAAGCGCAGTTTCTCGTCCTTGTTGGGGGCAGGGCTCCGCTCCAGCGTGGCAATGGCCAGCCGCAGCCGCTCCAGCATCGGCTGCCAGTCGCTGACCGCCCGCGTCACCTCGCCCATCGTCGCTTCGATTTCGCCGGTCAGCGCCGAAACATCGTCCACCGGGTCGCTCTGGATATGTAATAGGCTCAGCGCCCGCCCGCCATGCGCACTCACCTGGCCCTGGTCGACCTTGACCACCGGATGCGTGAACAGCCTTACATTGCCGCCCGCCGCCCGCACTGCGGCCAGCGCACTGTCGACGATGAACGGCATGTCCGGCGACACCACATCCACCACCAGCGCGTCTCCCGACGCTTCCGACAACATGGCCGTCAGCGTGCTGCCGTCGCCATTGAACGAGACCAGCAGCTGATAGGCCCGGCGCAGATCGGCTTCGAACCGCTCCGGCACCTGCCGCGCCAGGTCCTCGCTGTCGGTGGCGAGAATGGCCGCCCGAAAAAACCGCGCAAAACCCTCGTCCTCGCCCATCAGCGCCTCAGCACGGTCCAGCAGTGCCGGACGCATCGATTGCCCACGGTCCATTCATCGACTCCCCAATTCGCCGCATCAGTCTAGGCATGTGAGCTGCCCCTGTCTGCCGTCCTCCGACATTAGAGCGGCGTCACGATGGCAGAGTGACAAAGCGCCACGATTGCGCGCCCACCAGCCATTCAGAATGATTTTGCGCGAGCGCGCGACAAACCGGGGCACTTGCCATGTTTTTCTCGCGATCGCCCGCAATGCAGCAAACTGTTTTCTCGCGCGTTGCTCCAGCGCGAGGCCCTCGCCTTGCGATAGACGAGTGATCTGGTAGTCTTTTCGTCATCGATCTCATCGGGAGACAGAGATGAAGAACGCCTCCAAACTTATCGCCTATGCCGGTCTGGCCGCATCCCTGATGCTGGGTTTTGCCGTAACCACGGCGCATGCGCAGGATCGTACCCTGATCAATGTCAGCTACGATCCTACCCGTGAACTCTATGTGAAGTTTGACGATGCCTTCGTGAAGCATTGGCAGGAAACCACCGGCGAGAACGTCGCCATCCAGGTGACCCACGGCGGCTCCGGCGCCCAGGCCCGCACCGTCATCGATGGTCTTGAAGCCGATGTCGTGACCCTGGCTCTGGAATCCGACATCAACGCCATTTCCGACGCCGATCCCAACCTGATCCCCGCCGATTGGCGCGGCACGCTGGAAAACAACAATGCCCCCTATACCTCGACCATCGTCTTCCTGGTCCGCAAGGGCAACCCTGAAGGCATTGCCGACTGGGGCGATCTGACCAAGGACGGCGTCGAAGTCATCACGCCCAATCCTAAAACCTCCGGCGGCGCGCGCTGGAACCTGCTGGCGGCCTGGGCCTGGGCCAAGGCGCAGCCCGGCGGCTCCGACGAAACGGCTCAAGCCTATGTCACCGAGCTCTACAAGCACGTCCCCGTGCTCGATACCGGCGCCCGTGGCTCCACCACCACCTTCGTCCAGCGCGGCATCGGCGATGTGCTCCTCGCCTGGGAAAACGAAGCCTATCTCGCCCTTGAGGAACTCGGCCCCGAGGCCTTCGATATCGTGACGCCCTCCGTCTCGATCCTGGCCGAACCCCCGGTGGCGCTGGTTGTCGGCAATGCCGAAAAGAAGGGCAACACCGACCTGGCTCAGGCCTATCTCGACTATCTCTATTCCGACGAAGGCCAGGCCATCGCTGCTGCCAACTACTATCGCCCCTTCAAGCCCGAAGCCGCAGCCCCCGAAGACGTCGCCCGCTTCGGCGAGGTCAACCTCGTCACTATCGAGGATTTCGGCGGCTGGCGCGAAGCCCAGCCCCACTTCTTCGGCGACGGCGGCATCTTCGACCAGATCTACTCCGGCACCCCGGCACAATAACTTCGAGCCGTCCCGCAGGGCAAATCGCGCCAGTGGCGCGATTTGAGGTGAGAAGGCCATGAGGGCTGCGCCCGAATGGCGATCAACGTCCTCCCGGACGCAAAACGCCGGCCCGAGGGCCGGCGTTTTTGTTTGTCAGGCTGACTTTTTCGTGTCTTCCGGAGGCCCGACCATAAAGGCGCGGGATTTAACCGGCTTTCCGTTCCGCAGGGGAATTTCTGCCCGCGAACCGTTGGGGAAATCCGCTACGATCCGCAGTTCGCCACCAAGTCCGGCCACGTAGCGCTGCAGCGTTTTGATTTGCACACTGGTAACGGCATTTTCTATCCGCGAAATTTCACCCTGCTTGATCCCGGTTTTCTCCGCTAGGTCAGATTGGGTCACCGTGAGTGCTTTGCGGACATTAGACAAATGCATCTCTTCAAGGATCCGCGCAGCGCCTTCCTGAGCGCGCTGTTGCACATCCTCAGGCAGTGTGGCGATCCATTCCGAACTAGGTCGAAAATCGGACTTCTTGTACTTCGCCATATCAGTTCTCACTCTCAAGCCATTCATCGAACCGTTGGTCGGCCACCTGAATGAGCGCCTTATAAAATCTGGACTGTTGTTGTCCTTCCTTGTCTCCACCGACAAGGATTACCGCCTGTCGCTCAGGATCAAACGCGAAGGCGAACCGCCATACGCCATCGGCGTTGAATCTGATCTCCTTCATGTTCTTGTGCATAGAGCCTTTCAATGTGTCGACCAGTGGCCGGCCAAGCTCCGGGCCAGCCTCCATCAGCGCATTGATGACTTCCGTGAGCTTTTCCTTGACCGCAAGGGATAGTGTCTCACGCTCCCTCGCAAACTCCGGATGGTCTAAAACAACCCAAGCACCAGCCATGTCCCGCGCTCCCCCAAGCGCGAGAATTATAGCTTTTAGCCTATATCAGTTCAAACTGATAATTTCAATGGACGGTGGGCACTTGCTCGATCAGCGCCTCGTCATCGTCGCTCTCGGTGCCAATCTTTGGCCCCGCCCAGAACACGATGTAGAGCAATTCCTCGCCGCTGGCGTCGGTGATCTCGATCGAGCGGGGCAGGCGGGTGTCGCCACCGGTACTCGCCGCATGTTCGACGATCGCCTTGGCCAGGGCTGCAGCCTTGTGCTCTGCCGCGTCGAGGTCCGGCAGCTCGCTGCCATCCACGTCGCGGATCAATTCGTCATCGGTGCGGTAATGAAAGAAGAACTGGGGCATATACGCCTCCCTCAATACTGGGAGAATGCCGAGGGCAGGGGAGAGTTGCCCTCGCGGCGAAGTGAATGCCCTAGCTTGCCACCTTCGGGCGCGTCAGTCGAGCCCGCCCAGCCCATGATAGGCATGCCGCTGCCAGATCAGCGGCTTCTTGCCCGTGGTGGTTTCCGCTTCCACAATGGCGCCGGCGAAAAGCACATGGGTGCCCGTTTCGATCGACCCGATCACTTCGCAGTCCAGCGCAGTGACGGCCCCCATCAGCATCGGATGCCCCGATGGCCACGCCTGCCACTCGCCAAGCGCGAAGCGCCCGCTGGCTTCCACCTTGCCGGCAAAGGCGTCGGCGATCAGGGATTGGTCTTCGGCCAGCATGGCCAGCGAAAAACCGCCTGTCTTGGCAATGAAATCGGCCATCCGGCTGACGATATCGATCGACACCAGCACCGCCGGCGGATTGGCCGACATCGACAGCACGGCCGTCACCGTCCGCCCGATCCGCTCGTCGCCCCGGCGAGCCGTGACCACGCTCACCGTGGAGGCGGTGGCAGCCATGGCCGAACGGAATTCGGCATTGCCGATCACCGGCCGCCGCGAAGGGCGCAAATGCATCGTGTCGGGCAGCTCGAAATCAGCCATCAGGTTCAATTCTGTCTCCGGCAATGAACAGGCCGCCCATCGCATCGTCTTCGGAACCATGTCGTGAAACCGGAGCAAGCCCCACCCACGATGTCATCCCGGCCTTGAGCCGGGATCCATCCCGGGATGGTGCCTAAGCCGCAAGGTGTTTCAATGAAAAGCAGGAAGCATCCCGGCTCAAGACCGGAATGCAACCTTGGTTACCGACCGCCACGAGGAGCGATCGGAAATCCGCTAGAGAAGGTTCGCTTCGGCGAATTCATAGTTCGCCAGCTTGTCGAGGAAGTTGGTCACATAGTCCGGGCGACGATTGCGGAAATCGACATAGTAGGAGTGCTCCCAGACGTCGAGCCCCAGCAGCGGCTTGCCTTCGCCGGTCGCCAGTGGGTTGGAACCGTTCGGCGTCTTGGTGACCTTGAGCTTGCCATCCTCGCCCAGCACCAGCCAGGCCCAGCCCGAACCGAACTGCGTCGTGGCGGCAGTCTTGAACTGCTCCTTGAACGCCTCGACCGAACCCAGGTCGCTGACGATCTTGGCTTCTAGCTTGCCCGGCAGCGCGCCGCCCTTGGGCGACAGGGCATTCCAGAAGTGGATGTGGTTCCAGTGCTGGCCGGCATTGTTGAACACCGGCGCGAGGTCGGCCTTGCCATTGGCAAAGGCGATGATCTCTTCCAGCGACTTGCCCTGCAGGTCGGCATTCTTTTCGACGAAGCCGTTCAGCGCCGTCACATAGGCTTGGTGGTGCTTGTCGTGATGCAGCTCCAGCGTTTCCTGGCTCATGCCGTTTTCGGCAAGGGCGGAATGGGCATAGGGCAGGGCGGGAAGTTCAAAGGCCATTT
Organism: uncultured Devosia sp.; assembly: GCF_963517015.1. Taxonomy (NCBI): domain Bacteria; kingdom Pseudomonadati; phylum Pseudomonadota; class Alphaproteobacteria; order Hyphomicrobiales; family Devosiaceae; genus Devosia; species uncultured Devosia sp. The sequence goes on along the minus strand of NZ_CAUQDV010000002.1, from coordinate 17,290 downwards.
GGCTCTCCTCTTAAGCTTTCGGGTTTGAAACGCGGCAAACTGGATTTTGCTGCGACAGCACGGCTCTTGCATTCGCAACGCCTGCCATCTAATTTCCAAGTAATGACTTTGAAAACCTCTGAAGGCAATATGTCAAGCCCAGGCTTGGATAATCAGTTCGACTTCACCGGCATAGGGGGGGGGCGAGACGGCGCCGCCGCGACCAACGCAACGTGGTCGCCGCGCAATCCGGCCGAGCGCGTGCTGATGGCTCTCAAGATGCATGGCGAGCTTTCCTCGGCCGAACTGGGCAGCAAGCTGTCCACCACGGGCGAGGCGGCCCGCCAGCAATTGGCGCGCCTGTCCGAGGAAGGCCTGGTCCAGTCTGCCAGCGCGGCTAAAGGCGTTGGCCGCCCCACCCAGCGCTGGAGCCTCACCCCCGCCGCCCAGTCCCGCTTCCCCGACACCCATGCCGCGCTAACGGTCCAGCTGCTTGGCATCGTCAAGAACGCCTTGGGCGAAGCCGCCCTCGATACGTTGATCTCCGTTCGCGAAGCCGAGACGCGCAACGCCTATTCTGCTGCCATCGCCGAAGACATGCCCCTGCGCGACAAGGTCGTGGCGCTCGTCGCCCTGCGCTCCGCCGAAGGTTACATGGCCGACTGGCGCGAGGAAGCCGACGGCAGCTTCACCCTGATCGAAAACCATTGCCCCATCTGTGCCGCCGCTACCGCCTGCCAGGGTTTCTGCCGCGCCGAACTCGACGTCTTCCGTGCCATTCTCGGCCCGCAGGCGCAGATCGAGCGCAGCGAGCACATCGTCATGGGTGGCCGCCGCTGCACCTATTCCATCTCCGGGATCACCTCATGACTGACGACCACAATCCCCGCCCGCCGGTCGGCACGCAGCACAAGCGCGTCGGCTGGGAAACGCCCGAAGGCCTCGACGAGGCCATGATCCGCAGGGTTGTCGACAGCTTCTACGCCGATGCCCGCCGCGATCCCGTTATCGGCCCCATCTTCAACCGCGTCGTCCCGCCCGAGGGTTGGCCCAATCACCTTGCCACCATCTCCGACTTCTGGAGCTCCATGCTGCTCGGCACCGGCCGCTATGCCGGTCGCCCCATGCCCAAGCACATGGCCATGCCCGAACTCTCCGATGAACACTTCATGCGCTGGCTCTCGCTCTTCCGCCGCACCGTGGAAACCCTCTGCCCGCCCGACATCGCCGCGCTCTTCATCGAACGCTCCGAACGCATCGGCAATTCCTTCCGCATGAACATCTACATGCGCCGCGGCGACGACATCACCACCCTCGGCCCGCTCGAACGTGAGCCCTCGCCGATCTGGACGCCTGAGCCGTAGTCTTCGAGACCACTGGCGCCTCACCACACTCGGTGTCATCCCGGCCTTGAGCCGGGACCCATCCCGATATCTTCGAGCAGCCGCAAGGTCGATCGAATAGCCTCAGCACCACGCCACAAATTTCTGTTCCGGCAGCACAAATTGTCCATCCCGGCCGCCGCAATCTCCATTCCGCCCTCGCGCTAGCACAATTTTCTTTCGCCCCTTGCGTAAACGCCACGGCCTCGCTTTGATAAACCTGACCGATCCAATAGGGTCGCGACCGCCGTACCGGTTGAGGGGTCGACATGACGCAAGCTGCCAGACATAGCCCGTGGGGCGCCGGTTGAGCGCCGCGCCGTCGCCCGCGTCGCGTCGCGGCTGGAGCTTTCGTCAGCCCAGCGTCATCCCCGGCTTCGGGCTGACCCTCGGCTTCACGCTCACCTATTTCTCGCTGATCATCCTGATCCCGTTGATCGCCCTGGCGGTTCGCTCCGCCGGCCTCGGCCCCGAAGGGTTCTGGCGCGCCGCCACCGATCCGCGCGTGCTCGGCGCCCTGCGCGTCAGCTTCACCACGGCACTCTTTGCTGCCGCCGTTAACGTCGTCTTCGGCACGCTGATCGCCTGGGTGCTGGTGCGCTATCGCTTTCCGGGCCGCCGAATTTTCGATGCCATCATCGATCTGCCCTTCGCCCTGCCCACCGCCGTCGCCGGCATTTCGCTGACCGCCATTTATGCCCCCAACGGCATTCTCGGCGCGCTCTTTGCCCCGCTCGGCTGGCGCATCGCCTATACGCCCACCGGCATCGTCATCGCCATGATCTTCATCGGTCTACCCTTCGTCGTCCGCACTATCCAGCCTATTCTCGAAGAGGTCAGCCACGAGGTCGAAGAGGCCAGCGCCACCCTGGGTGCCAACCGTTTCCAGACAGTGACGAAAGTCATCCTCCCCAGCCTGATGCCCGCCGTTCTCACCGGCTTTGCGCTCGCCTTCGCCCGCGCCGTCGGCGAATATGGCTCGGTCATCTTCATCGCCGGCAACATTCCCTTCGTTTCGGAAATCGCCCCGCTGCTGATCTTCATTCGCCTCGAGGAAAACAACTACGCCGGTGCCGCAGCCATCGCCGCCGTCATGCTGCTGATTTCCTTTGTCCTGCTCTTCGCCATCAACCTGATCCAGGCCTGGTCGCGCCGGAGGTATGGTTATGGCCACTAAGCTCACCGCCCGCCGCAAGCGCCGCGTCTCGCCCACCAGCGAAAGCCGCCCCGTCCAATTGCTGCTGATTGGCCTCGCGCTGGCCTTCATGGCGGTGGTTCTGGTTCTGCCGCTCTATGCCGTCTTCCACGAAGCGCTGGCCAAGGGCCTCGACGTATTCTTTGCCACTTTCAGCAATCGCGACGCCCAGGCTGCCATCCGCCTGACGCTCCTGGTGGCAGCGATCGCCGTTCCGCTCAACGTCATTTTCGGCCTCGCCGCCTCCTGGGCCATCGCCAAGTTCGAATTCAAGGGCAAGGCGTTCCTCATCACCCTCATCGACTTGCCCTTTTCGGTCTCGCCGGTGATTTCGGGCCTGGTCTATGTCCTACTGTTCGGCTCCGGCAGTTTCCTCGGCCCCCTCCTCAAGGGCTACGGCATCGAAGTCCTCTTCGCTCTGCCCGGCATCGTGCTAGCCACCATTTTCGTCACCTTCCCCTTCGTCGCCCGCGAGCTTATCCCGCTGATGCAGGATCAGGGCACCGGCGACGAGGAAGCTGCGCTTTCGCTGGGCGCCAATGGCTGGCAGACCTTCTGGCGCGTCACCCTCCCCAATATCAAATGGGGCCTGCTCTACGGCGTATTGCTCTGCAATGCCCGCGCCATGGGTGAATTCGGTGCCGTGGCCGTGGTCTCCGGAAAAATCCGCGGCCAGACCACCACCATGCCGCTGCAGGTGGAAATGCTCTACAACGAATACAATGCCGCGGCGGCCTTCGCCTTGGCATCCCTGCTGGCCATGCTGGCCCTCGTGACGCTGGTTCTCAAGACCGCGCTGGAATGGCGCTTCGGCGAAGAACTCGCCGCGGCAAAAACGGAATAGATCGATATGGAAGTTCGCGTTCAAAATGTGCGCAAGGAATTCGACCGGTTTCCGGCGCTGCATGATGTCTCGCTCGATATCCGCTCGGGCGAGCTGATCGCGCTGCTCGGCCCCTCAGGCTCGGGCAAGACCACGCTGCTGCGGCTCATCGCCGGCCTCGAAATGCCCACCCAGGGCAAGATTTTCTTTGGCGATACCGACGCGTCCGAAAAGACCGTGCAGGAGCGCAATATCGGCTTCGTTTTCCAGCATTATGCCCTGTTCCGGCATATGACGATCCTTGAAAACATCTCCTTTGGCCTGAAAGTCCGTCCGCGCTCGACCCGCCCGCCCAATGGCGAAATCCGTCGTCGCGCCATGGAATTGCTCGACCTGGTCCAGCTCTCCGGCCTCGAAAAGCGCTATCCCAACCAGCTTTCCGGCGGCCAGCGCCAGCGCGTCGCACTCGCCCGGGCTCTCGCCATCGAACCGGCCGTCCTCCTCCTCGACGAACCCTTTGGCGCGCTCGATGCCCAGGTCCGCCGCGAGCTGCGCAAATGGCTGCGCGAAATCCACGACCGCACCGGCCACACCACGGTCTTCGTCACGCATGACCAGGAAGAAGCCCTCGAACTCTCCGACCGCCTCTGCGTCATGAGCCAGGGCAGTATCGAGCAGGTCGGCACGCCCGACGATGTCTATGATCGTCCGACCTCGCCCTTCGTCTTCGGCTTCATCGGCGACTCCAGCGAACTCCCCGTCACCGTCGAAAACGGCGAAGTCTGGATCGGCGGCCGCGCCATCGGCATTCCCGCCGGCGACACCCCCTCCGGCAATGCCCGCCTGTTCTTCCGCCCGCACGATGCAGAATTGGTCGAGGGCGACGCAGCCCTCGCCGGCGTCGTTACCACCTCCCGCCGCGTCGGCGGCACCCGCCGCGTCGACCTCGCCATCGGCGGCGACAATCTCCCCGTCGAAGTCGACCTCCCCTTCGATCATCCGGCAGGCGAAAAAACCCGCCTGGCCTTCCGCCCCAAGCGCTGGAAGCTGTTTCCCGCAGGGTAGGGGATACCCCCACCTATCCTCCCCCTGATAGGGGGAGGGACCGCGCTGTGGGTGTGGTCGGATCGTGCCAAAAACTCGATCTGTCCCTCCCCCTATCAGGGGGAGGCTAGGAGGGGGTATCCCACAAAGATTCCCCTTTGCCGCTACTCCTCATCCCCCTTAACCGCCTCCATCGACACATGCGTGCTCGTATGCGCCACATGTGGCAGCGCACTGATCCTCTCCCCCAGCACCTCGCGATAATCCGCGATATCCTTGGTCCGCACCTTGAGTAGATAGTCAAAGCTCGAGGCGATCATATGCGCCTGTTCCACCTCGGGGATCGCCCGCACCGCCTTGTTGAACGCCGCCAGCGCCGCCTTGCGCGTGTCCGATAGCTTCACTTCCACAAAGGCCACATGCGGCAGGCCAAGCCGCTTGGGATCGATCACCGCCCGATAGCCCAGGATATAGCCCGCCTTCTCCAGCCGCGTGATCCGCGACTGGCACGGCGTCTTGCTGAGGTTCACCCGCCGGCTCAATTCCGCCACGCTGATCCGTCCATCCCGGGCCAGTTCATCGAGAATGCGGCGATCGATCTGGTCTAAAGTCTCGTATGTAACGGTTTTCATAGGCGTTCCGTCTGCATTATGCCGCCATCATAACGTCCGATCGCGTCATGCGCCACCAGATCAGGCGAAACGCCTGTTCAACTCGTGGCATTGTCGGCCATCCTGAAGCCCCAGAGCCCCGTCATGACTGACATTGCCGCCGCCCGTGCCGACCTCCACGCCCGCAACCTCGCCGACGAGACGACCCTGGTCCGCCAGCTCATCGCCGACACGGGCCTCGACGCGGCAGCGCGCCAGAAAATTTCGGCCCACGCCGAGCAACTGGTCACCACCGTCCGCACCGGCAATCGCCTCGGCCTGATGGAAAGCTTCCTCGCCGAATATGGCCTTGCCACCGACGAGGGCGTTGCGCTCATGTCCCTGGCCGAAGCCCTGTTGCGCGTGCCCGATGCCGAAACCGTCGATGCGCTGATCCATGACAAGGTCGGCGGCTCCAACTGGGCATCCCATTTCGGCGCCTCCTCCAACCAGCTGGTCAATTTCTCCTCTTGGGCGCTGAGCCTCACCGCCGATGTGCTGGGCGACCCCGAAGTCGGCCCCAGGTCCGCGCTGCACCGCGCCGTGGCCCGCTTGGGCGAACCGGTCATCCGCACCGCCGTCGCCCAGGCCATGCGCCTGCTGGGTTCGCAGTTCGTTTTCGGCCGCACCATCGACGAGGCCATCCAGAACGCCAAAAAGCCCGAGTCCCTCGGCTATCGCTATTCCTATGACATGCTGGGCGAAGCCGCCCGCACCAGCGAAGACGCCATCCGCTATTTCGAGGCCTACTCCCGCGCCATCGCCAGCCTTGCGCCCCATTGCAAGTCGCCCTCCGTCCGCGATAATCCCGGCATTTCGGTCAAGCTCTCGGCGCTGCATCCGCGCTATGAAACCGCCCAGCGCCACCGCGTCATGACCGAACTGGTGGACGCCACCCGCAAGTTGGCCATCGCCGCCAAAAATGCCAACATGGGCTTCAATATCGATGCCGAAGAGGCTGATCGCCTTGATCTCTCCATGGACATCATCGCCGCCGTCCTGGCCACGCCCGAACTGGCGGGCTGGGAAGGCTTCGGCGTCGTCGTCCAAGCTTACGGCAAGCGCGTCCTGCCGCTGATCGACTGGCTCGAAGCCACGGCGGCTTCCCTCGACCGCAAGATCATGGTGCGTCTGGTCAAGGGCGCCTATTGGGATGCCGAGATCAAGCGCGCCCAGGTCATGGGCCTCGACGGCTACCCGGTCTTCACCCGCAAGGCCTCGACCGACATCTCCTATATCGCGGCCGCCAAAAAGCTCTTCGCCTCGCCCCATATCTATCCGCAGTTTGCCTCGCACAACGCCCACACCGCCAGCGCCATACTCCACCTCGCTGCCGAAGCCGGCCGCTACAACGATAGCTACGAATTCCAGCGTCTGCACGGCATGGGCGAGCGGCTGCATGAGGTGCTGCGCACCAATCACGACACGCGCACCCGCATCTATGCTCCGGTCGGCGCCCACAAGGACCTTCTGGCCTATCTCGTTCGCCGCCTGCTCGAAAATGGTGCCAATGGCTCCTTCGTCTACCAGATCGCCGACGAAGATATCCCGGCCGCGACAGTGGCCGAAGACCCGATCGGCAAACTGCTCGCCCTCGATTCCATCCCCAATCCCGCCATTCCGGCGCCTCTGGCGATCTTTGGCGCCCGTCGCAATTCCATCGGCCTCGACCTCACCGACCCGGTTGACTTCCCGGCCATGCAGGCTGACCGCGAAGCCTTCTGCACCACCCAGTGGCACGCCAAGCCGCTGACCGCTAAGGCCGCGGGGAAGGGGACCGCTGTCGAGCTAAAGAATCCTGCCGACCACAGCGACATCCTCGGCACCGTCACCGACGCATCGACTGCCGATGTCGCCACCGCCATCAAGTCCGCCATGGCTTCCGCCTGGCCAAAAACCTCGGCCTTCGTCCGTGCCACGCGCCTGCGCGCGGTCGCCGATCTCTACGAGTCCAATCGCGCCGAACTCTTCGCGCTCCTCGCCCGCGAAGCCGGCAAGTCCTGGGCCGACGCCGTAGCCGAAGTCCGCGAGGCCGTCGATTTCCTCCGCTACTACGCCGCCCAGGCCGAAGCTGCGCCGCTCGACGCTCCCCTTGGTCCCATCGCCGCCATTTCGCCCTGGAATTTCCCGCTGGCCATTTTCACTGGCCAGATCGCCGCGGCCCTCGTTGCCGGCAATCCGGTCCTTGCCAAGCCCGCGCCGCAGACCCCGCTCATCGCCTTCCGCGCCGTTCAACTGATGCATAAGGCCGGCATTCCACCCAATGCGATCCAGCTTCTTCCCGGCGCCGGCGAAGTCGGCACGGCACTGACCTCCAACCCCGCCATTGCCGGCGTGGTCTTTACTGGCTCGCTCCCGACCGCCCGCAAGATCGACGCCGTCATGGCCGCCAATCTCGCCCCCAGGGCGCCCCTGATCGCCGAAACCGGTGGCCTCAACGCCATGGTCGTGGACTCCACCGCGCTCCCCGAACAGGCCGTGCGCGACATTCTCGCCTCGTCCTTCCAGTCCGCCGGCCAGCGCTGCTCCGCCCTGCGCGTTCTTTACGTTCAGGAGGATGCGGCCGAGCGCACCATTGAAATGCTCAAGGGCGCCATGGACGAGCTGACCCTGGGCAATCCCTGGAGCCTTGCCACAGACATTGGCCCCGTCATCGACGATGCCGCCCGAACCAAAATCCAAGCCCACGTCAATACTTACGAGAAAAACGGGAATCTGATTCATCGCATGAAGTTGCCCGGCGATCTCGGCGGAACCGTAGCCCCTCATGGTGAGGTGCGAGCGTCAGCGAGCCTCGAACCACAGGGGACCTTCGTTGCCCCGACCGTCCTTCGCGTAAAGGGCATCGAAGACCTCAAGGAAGAAATCTTCGGCCCCGTGCTTCATGTCGCAACCTTCAAGGCTGACGATCTCCCGGCCGTCATCGCCGCGATCAATGCCTCCGGCTATGGCCTGACCTTTGGTCTCCACACCCGCATTTCCTCGCGCGTCCGCCAGCTGTCGCAGACCGTCAAGGCCGGCAATATCTACATCAATCGCAACCAGATCGGCGCCGTCGTCGGTTCGCAGCCCTTCGGTGGCGAAGGCATGTCCGGCACCGGCCCCAAGGCCGGCGGCCCCCACTACCTGCCCCGTTTCACCAAGGGTCATATCCACGCCGAACCGGCCCCATTGCCCTTGCCCGGCCCGACCGGCGAAAGCAATGTCATGCACACCGCCCCTCGCGCAGCCGTGCTCTGCCTCGGCCCAACCCCTGCCGACCAGCAGGCCCAGACTGCCATGGCGGCCACTCTGGGCAGCACCGCCATGCTCGCCGAACTCGATTTCGACGCCCTGTCCCACGCCACGACCTTCGACGCAGTGGCCTGGTTCGGCGACGAAACCACCCTCCGCGCCATCCGCATCGCCCTGAGCGCCCGCACCGGCGCCATCCTGCCGCTGCTGACCTCGGTAAATGATGCTGGCCGGCTCCTCCTCGAACGCCACGTCTGCATCGACACGACGGCGGCAGGCGGCAACGCCAGCCTGATGGCAACGGCGGGGTAGGCTGTCGCTATCCTTCCCCAACCACGGTGTCACCCCGGCCTTGAGCCGGGGCCCATCCCGAGATCAATCCACAGCCGCAAGGTGGCACTGACGGCTACCTTGCGGCAGAACGCCCATCTCAAGATGGATCCCGGCTCATGGCCGGGATGACACCGAGTGAGTGGAGGCGGCAGAGGCAAACAAAAAGCCCGCGGATCACTCCGCGGGCCTTCTCATTTCTCTCGACGCAATCTGCCTACCTTAGCGCCACGGCCATCGCCAGCTTCGCCGGGATCTCCAGCTCATCCCGGATCACCTGCACGCGCTCCTCGGTAAAATACCCTTCCACATTGAGCATGTTCACCGAGCCCAGCATTTCGTCGCCCAGAAACACCGGCATGTTGACGATCGACTGGCAGCCCAGCGCATTGATCAGCTCATGGTCGAACAGCCGTTCGGCGATCTGCTCGATCGTATTGGCGACGAAGTATTTCCGCTCCTTGTGCACCAGGTCAAACCACGGCCCATAGTTGAGCGGCTTGGTGCCCGATACAGGATAGTCCACCGGGTGGCTGGTAAACGCCCGTCGCGACTCTTCCTTGGCCATATCCACGATCATCACCGTGAACAGCTTTGCCCCCACCACGTCCTGCACCAGCTTCTGCAGCGCCGTAAAAGCCGCATCCGCCCCCTTCGCCAAAGCGATCTCGGCATTGAATTGTGCAAGCGCTGTCGTGTGGTCAGTCATTGGAACATCCTTAGTCTTGATTTAGCGCCGGTGCTGGAGAGCCACCGAACGAGTCCCTCCCCCTTTTCAGGGGAGGATAGGAGGGGGTACAAAGGAAGACTCCCTTCAGCCCGGCGTCGCCGCCAGCAGTTCCCGCGAATACTCTTCCCGCAACTGCCCCTGCTTCAGCAGCCCCACATCGGCCACTTCCACGATCCGCCCATGCCGCATCACGGCCAGCCGATCGCAGAGAAAGCTCACCACCGGCAGGTTATGCGTCACCAGGAGATACGTGAGCCCCTGTTCCTTGCGGAGGCGCTTCAGCAGGTTGAGGATTTCCGCCTGCACCGAGACGTCCAGCGCCGAGGTCGGCTCGTCCAGCAGCAGCACCTTGGGCTCCAACATCAGTGCCCGGGCGATCGCCACGCGCTGCCGCTGCCCGCCGGAAAGCTGGTGTGGAAAGCGGAAGCGGAACCGATGGTCCAGCCCCACGGCCGTCAGCATCTTTTCCACCCGGTCGCCGCGATCGCCGATCCCGTTGATCACCAGCGGCTCGCTCAGCACGGCATCAATCGTCTTGCGCGGGTGGAGCGAACCATAGGGGTCCTGGAACACCATCTGCACCTGCCGCGCCACGCTGCGCTCGATTCGATGCGTTCGCGCCTGGCCCAGCACGGCAATCTTGCCCGTCCAGTCCGGCGCGAGCCCCGCGATCGCCCGCAGGATGGTCGACTTGCCCGAGCCGCTTTCCCCCACAAGGGCAAAGCTCTCGCCCTCGGCGATGTCGAGGTTCACCCCATGCACGACCTTGGTGTCGCCATAGGAAATATCGAGGTCTTGGAGAGTGATCGCGCTCATGTACCCGCCCATTGTGTCCGGTCGAGCACCGGCAATTCGTCTCGCGTCTCGTCGATCACCGGCATGGCGGCCAGCAAGCCCCGCGTATAGGGATGACCCGCCTGTTCCAGCTGCCCCGCCGCGCATTCTTCCACCACGGTCCCCGAATTCATCACCAGGATTCGGTCGCAATAGCGGCTGACAAGGCTGAGGTCATGGCTGATCAGGATCAGCCCCATGCCCTTTTGGGTCACCAGATTATCGATGATGTCGAGCACCTGCGCCTGCACCGAGACGTCCAGCGCCGATGTCGGCTCGTCGGCTATAAGCAGTTCCGGCTCGGGGATCAGCATCATGGCGATCATGATGCGCTGCCCCATGCCGCCCGACACTTCATGCGGATAGAGCCCCGCCACGCGCTTCGGATCATGGATCCGCACCGCTTCGAGCATGGCGTAGATCCGCTCGTTCACCTCGCGCCGCGGCAACTTTTCATGCGTCACCAGCGCTTCGGCGATCTGCTCGCCCACCGTCATCACCGGGTTGAGCGAGAACTTGGGGTCCTGCATCACCATGGAAATCCGCGCGCCGCGAATGTCGCGCATCTGCCGCTCGCTCTGGCGGGTCAGGTCGACGCCGTCGAATTCCATCCGGTCCGCCGTCACCAGCCCCGGCTTGCGGATCAGCTTGAGGATCGACCGGCCTGTCATCGACTTGCCCGATCCGCTCTCCCCCACGATGCCCAGCCGTTCGCGGCCCAGCTCGAAGGAAATCCCCTTCACCACTTCGACGCGTCCCGTATGGGTCGGGAAGCTCACGCGCAGATTTTCAACCGAAAGAAGCGGTGCCATTATTTGCCCTCGCTCTTGGGGTCGAGCACGTCGCGCAACCCGTCACCGAGGAAGCAGAAGCCCAGCGACACGATGATGATGGCAAAGCCCGGCATGGTCGCCACCCACCATTGGTCGAGGATAAAGGTGCGGCCACGCGAAATCATTGCGCCCCACTCCGGCAGCGGCGGCTGCGCACCCAGCCCGATAAAGCCCAGCCCTGCGGCGGTCAGGATCACCCCGGCCATGTCCAGCGTCACGCGGATGATCATCGATGAGGTACAGAGCGGCAGGATATGCTGCACGATCACCCGGATCGGCCCGGCGCCCGACAGCCGCACCGCCGAAATGAACTCCGCATTGCGGATCGTCATCGTCTCGGCGCGGGCAATGCGCGCATAGGCCGGCCACGAGGTGATGGCGATGGCAATGATCGCATTGTTGATGCCCGGCCCAAGCGCCGCGACGAAGGCCAGTGCCAGGATCAGCTTGGGCATCGACAGGAAGATGTCGGTGAACCCCATCAGGATACGGTCAACCCAGCCACCGAAATACCCAGCGACTGCACCCACGAGCAACCCCAGCGGCGCCGAGATCAGCGCCACCAGCGCCACGATGGTCAGGGTAATCTGCGATCCCCAGATCACGCGCGAATAGATGTCGCGGCCCAGCTCGTCCGTGCCCATCCAATGCTCGCCCGAAGGCGGCAACAGGCGTTGGGTCAGGCTCTGCCCGGTCGGCGAATAGGGCGCGATCCACGGCGCAAAGATCGCCGTTATGATCAGCACCAGGACGATCAGCCCGCCCAGCAGCGACAGCGGATTGCGCATCAGCGCGGTCACGACCCGATAAAACCGCCCGGCATTGGCCTGGAAGCGGGAATCCGGCGAGTCGGCCAAAAGCCAGTTACGTGTCGACATCAGCGGGCCCTCGGGTCGAGGACGCGATACAGCACGTCCGAAATCTTGTTAATGAAGATGAACACCGCGCCGATCACCAGCGTCGCGCCGAGCACGGCGTTCATGTCGGCATTGAGCAGGGCCCGTGTCAGGTAGTCGCCAATCCCCGGCCAGGCGAACACCGTCTCGATCATCACCGAGCCTTCCAGCAGCCCGGCATAGCTCAGCCCGATCACCGTGATGAGTTGGACCCTGATGGGGTTGAACGCATGCCGCCACACCACCACGCGCTCCGGCACGCCCTTGACCCGGGCAGTGGTGACGAATTCCTGGCTCAACTGGTCGAGCATGAAGCTGCGCGTCATGCGGGCGATATAGGCCAGGCTGAAAAAGCCCAGCACCGACGCCGGCAGGATCAGATGGCTGATCGCATTCCAGAAAATGTCGATCTCGCCCGCGAGCAGGCTATCGACAAGGATCAGGCCGGTGACCGGTGACACCAGCCCGTCATAGAAAATGTCCAGCCGCCCCGGACCACCCACCCAGCGCAGCCGCGCATAAAACAGCGCCAGCCCCACCAGCCCCAGCCAGAAGGCCGGCACCGAATAGCCTAGCAGTCCCACCACGCGGATGATCTGGTCAATGATCGAGCCCTGCTTGCTGGCGGCAATCACCCCCAGCGGCACGCCCACCACCACGCCCAGGAAGATGCCGATCGTCGCCATTTCGAGCGTTGCGGGGAAGAACCGGCTGAGATCGTCCACCACGGCCCGGCCGGTCGACACCGACTGCCCCAGATTGCCCGAGAACACATTGACCACATAGGAGATGAACTGCTCCCACAGCGGCCGGTCCAGCCCCATGGCGATCTTGGCGGCGTCATATTGCGCCTGCGTTGCGCGATCGCCCACCACCGACAGCACCGGATCGATCGGGATCACCCGGCCGATGAAGAAGGTGATGGCCAGCAGCCCCAGAAAAGTGAGGAAAAGCGTGATCAGGAAGCCGGCGACGGCAGATGCAATGCGTCCCCATTGGCGCTTTTTCGGCGGAACGGGGTCAGCGATGGCAGCAGTCTGCAGCTCTTGGCTCAAGCAAAATACCTCAACAAAAACAGAGGAATAAGCCCGCAAGATGACTCTCTTGCAGACTGTGAGGGGCCTCACATTTCGCTTTCACCATACAGAAATCTTTGCTTATATCAAAAAAATTTTGGTGGTTTGATGACGATCAATGCGCTGGCCAATGTCGAGCCTGAAGGGCACCCCAGGGTGGGTGCGCTGATCCGTGCGCGCCGCCGCCAGCAGCAACTCACCCTCGAAGCCCTTGGCAAGTCTGCCGAAGTTTCCGTTGGCTATCTGAGCCAGGTCGAGCGCGATCATGCCACGCCATCGCTGGGCACGCTCGCCAGCATTGCCCGCGCCCTGGGCGTCGGCATCGACTATTTCGTCTCCGCGCCAAAGCCCGAAACGGCGCTGACCCGGGCAGGGGAGCGCAATCGCTTTTCCGTCGACGGCTCCTCCATCATCTACGAGCGCCTCGCCACCGATTTTCCCGGCAATCAGCTCTCCAGCTTCGTCATGACCGTGCCGCCAGGCTATCGCTCCGAAACTGTGGCGCATGAGGGCGAGGAAATCCTCTTTGTCCTCGAAGGCTCGATCACCCAGCGCCTCGATGGCGAAGAGATGATCATGAGCGCCGGCGACAGCCTGCATTTCCGCGGCAACCGTCCCCATTCCTGGTCCAATCACACCGACCAGCCCGCGCGCCTCCTCTGGACCGGCACGCTCACCCTCTTCCGTTCCTCGGCCAAGCCCACAAGGCAGGTCGTGACGGCGGCAAAACCCGGCCTCAAGCCGGTGAAGAATAAAAAGATAGTCACCCCCAAGGAGAAACGCACATGAGGATGCTTCGCGCAGCCCTACTGGCTACCGCGCTTTCGCTGCCTTTGGCAGCCGGCGCCGTCTACGCCGCGACCCCGGCCGATGCTCTGGTCATTGCCCAGAACATCGACGACATCGTCGCCCTCGATCCCGCCCAGGCCTATGAATTCTCGGCCGGCGAAATTAACGCCAACCTCTATGACCACCTGGTGCAGTACGACGCCGAGGACACCACCGTTCTCGCCCCCGGCCTGGCTTCGGAATGGGTGGCCGACGAAGCCGCCAAGTCGCTGACCTTCACCATGCGCGATGGCGCCACCTTCGCTTCGGGCAATCCGGTCCGCGCTGAAGACGTGCATTATACCTTCAAGCGCGTCGTCTCGCTCAACCTGACCCCCGCCTTCATTCTGACCCAGCTTGGCTGGACCCCCGAAAACATCGACGACATGGTCACCGTTGACGGCAATACCGTCACCGTGAAGTGGGATGGCGATTTCGCTTCGGCCTTTGTGCTCAACGTCCTGGCCTCGCGTCCCGCCTCCATCGTCGACGAAGTGCTCGTTTCCGAGCATGTCGAGGGCGAAGATTGGGGCAATGCCTGGCTCAATACCAATTCCGCCGGCTCGGGCCCCTATGTCCTGACCGACTATCGTCCGGCCGAACTGGTGCGCCTGACCGCCAATGAGACCTATTTCGGTGGCGCCCCCGCCATGAAGCAGATCCTCATCCGTCACGTCGCCGAAGCCGCCACCCAGCAGCTGCTGCTGACCTCGGGCGACGTCGACATGGCCAAGAACCTCACCCCCGACCAGATTTCCGGCCTGCCGGAAACCGTCAAGGTCGAGACCTTCCCCCAGGCCGCCGTCCACTTCCTATCGTTCAACCAGAAGACCGAGTCGCTGACGCCGCCGGCCGTCTGGGAAGCCGCGCGTTATCTCGTCGACTATGACGGCATGACCGAGACCTTCCTCAAGGGCCAGATGGAAAAGCACCAGGCCTTCTGGCCCAAGGGCTTCCCCGGCTCCTATGACGAAACGCCCTATAGCTATGACGTCGAAAAGGCCAAGCAGATCCTGGCCGATGCTGGTGTCGATACCCCGATCAACGTCACCCTCGACGTGATCAACTCTGCCCCCTTCACCGACATTGCCCAGTCGCTTCAGGCTGGATTTGCCGAAGCCGGCATCAACTTCGAAATCCTGCCCGGCACCGGCGCCCAGGTCATCACCAAGTACCGCGAGCGCACCCACCAGGCCATGCTGCTGTACTGGGGCCCCGACTTCATGGACCCGCACTCCAACGCCAAGGCTTTCGCCTACAACTCCGACAATTCGGACGCCACCTACACCGCGACCACCACCTGGCGGAATGCCTGGGAAGTCCCGGCCGAGATGAACGACGAAGTCAACGCCGCTCTGGCCGAACCCGACCAGGCCAAGCGCAACGAGCTCTATGTCGACCTGCAGGAAAAGGTCCAGGCCGAGAGCCCGATCGTCATCATGTTCCAGGCCGCGCTCCAGATCGGCATGGCCAGCAACGTCAGCGGCTACGTCAACGGCTCCAACTCGGACTTCGTCTATTACCGCTTGGTGACGAAGAACTAAGACGGCGCGAGTTTTAGGCATCGCGCCCTCCACAAACTCGGTGTCATCCCGGCCTTGAGCCGGGACCCATCCTGAGATTTCAGATCTGCAGCAAGGTCTTGGTGTTTTTCGCAACCACCTTGCGGCTGCAAAATGATCTCAGGATGGACCCCGGCTCAAGGCCGGGGTGACATCGCGGGTGAGGAACCAACAGTGGGACCTCACTCGAAAACCCCATTGCGGCGGCGAACTCCAAGTCACCGCCGCAATCCGAAGTCAGGCTCAGTCCCTCGTGTCTGGCTTCATTTTTCTAGGTCGAAACCGATCCACCAGCCCCCACCCAGCCTTCGGGCCGGGCCGCGAGACGTCAAGTCATCGAGCGGGGCAGGGAATTCCTGCCCAAGCTCCCCAAACCGGGGCGGGCGGCTGGTGGGTTATTTCGAGCAAATCGAGCGCACGGTCTTTCCACACACTCGGTGTCATCCCGGCCTTGAGCCGGGACCCATCCCGAGATGGCCGTCTCGCCGCAAGGTTGCTGTGATGATCACGACCACCTTGCGGCAACGGCTAGATCTCAAGATGGGCCCCGGCTCAAGGCCGGGGTGACACCGCGGGTGTGGTGAGATGATACCCACCTCACAAAAGCACGTATCAAGAGAACACCCATGTCCACCACCCTCACCACCCGCCTCGCCAACCTCCGCGCCCGCATGTCGGCCACCGGCACCGACCTCGTCGTCATCGGCCCCTCCAGCCACATGGTCTACCTGGCCGATCTCTCGCCCCACGGCGACGAGCGTCCGGTCATGCTCATGGTGTCGCAAACCTTTGCCGGCTTCCTCATGCCCGCGCTCAATGTCGATAGCGCCCGCCAGCACACCGATCTGCCCTTCTTCCCCTGGACCGACGCCGACGGCCCCAGCGCCGCGCTCGAAGAAATCCTGACCGCCACCGGCATCACCCACAGCGCGCCCTCCATCGTCCTCGACGAAACCATGCGCGCCGATTTCGCCCTGCTCGTTCTCGACGCGCTGCCCGGCGCCACGCGCCGCTTCACCCAGGACACCGTCGGCCATCTCCGCTCGCGCAAGGACGACAGCGAATACCAGCGCATCAAGGCCGCCCACCTGCTCAACGACCGCGCCGTGACCGCCGCCTTCGCCGCCCTCAAGCCCGGCATGACCGAGCTCGACGTCGCCGCCTTCATCCACGATTTCTACAAGGCCAATGGCGCGACGCTCGAATTCTGCTCGGTCTGCTTCGGCCCCAACGGCGCCTTCCCGCATCACCATACCGGCACCACCCCGCTCAAGCAGGGCGACGCCGTCCTGATCGACACCGGCTGCCGTATTGATGGCTATCCTTCCGACATGACCCGCATGGGCTATTTCGGCTCGGCGCCGGAAGGCTATGGCCAGATCCATTCCATCGTGGACCGCGCCGTCGAGGCAGCCCTTGCTGCCGCCAAGCCCGGTGCGCTGGCCAGCGATGTCGACAAGGCCGCCCGCGACGTCATCACCGCCGCCGGCTATGGCCCCAACTTCCTCCACCGCACCGGCCATGGCCTGGGCATCGACATCCACGAAACGCCCTATATCACCGCCACGTCCGACACCGTTCTCGACGAAGGCATGGTCTTCTCCATCGAGCCGGGCATCTACCTCCAGGGCCAGTTCGGCCTGCGTCTGGAAGAAATCGTCATCATCCGCAACGGCCAGGCCGAAATCTTCTCCGAAATGCCACGCACCGCTGTGGCGGCAGGACAGCAGAACTAATCACACCCACGATGTCACCCCGGCCTTGAGCCGGGGCCCATCCCGAGATCGTGTCACAGCCGCAAGGTGGGTCTGATGAAAACAGAGGCATCTCAGGATGGATCCCCCTGAGTTCACAAACCAAGTGCAACACCTCACACAGGTGCTGCCATGTCGAG